>JBJKPU010000084.1:0-54299 GCA_046706005.1 Terriglobia bacterium
GGTCTGCTTCGTCAACGTCCAGAGCGTCGACCGAATCATCTATGCCATCTTCAACGGAATGAATGAGAAGTCTCAATGGAAAAACCGCACCCTCCATCTTTTTACACAAGCAGCTTGACATCACCCATGGCGTTCATGGAGTTGACGCGCGATCGAATGCGGTTCATATTGGCCGCATAAATCCGCCAGCCGACCTCGACCGGATTCAAACTCTGCACGTCTGAAGCAATGTTCGAAATACGAAAAGCATCCCAATGGATTTGCTCAAGTTCGCTGGAAACCGGTGTCTGATCCGAACTGTCAGGGGTTGGCATTAAGCTTGTCGCCCCGAAAGAGGGTTGACATACAAACATAACAAATGCGAATGACGAAACAACTGCAGCAATTCTCGATAAGACTCTTCCCTTCATAATGTTACCTCCATTTTCAAAGCCATAATCAAAACCGGGTCTCAATCTTCGGCCCTATTATCCTGGATGCTGCTGGATGGCAATTTCGTTGTTTTTCGCCACAAGACCGCCTCAATGGACTGAAATACATAGACTTGCCGGTCCAACATGTTTAGGAACGATATTCCACGTCCCGGCGACGACGAACCGAAAGGAGAGTGGCTGGATTTTGAGCCAGCCGAAGCACCATGGCGACGGATCGAACTCGACGCGGACTCTCGCATCATTCCCTGTTAAACTCCTACTGTTTGTTCAGTTTTGACAGAATCCGAGAATCAATCGGCGCAAGGCCACGTTTTTGGAATATGTGCCCAAAATCACAACTTCCCGTGACTCAACGCACAGGATGTGATGACAAACTGAGTCAGATTATGCTTGGCAAGGTAGGAGTGCGGGAACGATGGCGGCCCGGTTTGCGCCGGGGAGGCCGGAAGTGGAAATACATAAACTCGATGCTCTCGAGTATCATCGCAAAGGACGAAAAGGCAAGATCGAGGTCACGCCCACCAAGCCCTGCCGTACTCAATGGGACTTGAGCCTGGCTTACACCCCGGGAGT
This sequence comes from Terriglobia bacterium, assembly GCA_046706005.1. Classification (GTDB taxonomy): domain Bacteria; phylum Acidobacteriota; class Terriglobia; order UBA7540; family UBA7540; genus JBJKPU01. The sequence continues at coordinate 1,008 of JBJKPU010000084.1, forward strand.
TGCGGAACCCTGCCTTGAAATCGCCCGGGATCCGAATCTCAGCTTCGAATACACGGCGCGCTCCAACCTCGTAGCAGTGGTCTCCAACGGAACCGCCGTCCTGGGACTCGGCAACATCGGTCCCGCTGCGGGCAAGCCCGTCATGGAAGGCAAGGGCGTGCTCTTCAAGCGCTTCGCCGACATCGACGTCTTTGACCTGGAAGTCAACTCGCAAAAGCCGGAGGAAGTCATCCGGTTCTGCCAGCTTCTCGAACCCACCGTCGGCGGCATCAATCTGGAGGACATTAAGGCGCCCGAGTGCTTCGAAATCGAAGAAAAGCTTCGCCAGACGATGTCTATCCCCGTGATGCACGACGACCAACACGGGACGGCCATCATTTCCGCGGCGGCCCTATTGAACGCGCTCGAGCTGGTCGCAAAGAATGTTGCGCAGATCCGCGTGGTTTTTAACGGCGCAGGCGCTTCGGGTATCGCCACAGCGGAACATTACATCCGCCTGGGGGTGAAGCGTGAAAACATCCTCCTGTGCGATTCGGCGGGCGTCGTGTACGAAGGCCGCACCAAGGGGATGAACGCCTACAAGAAGCGCCTGGCGGCGCGCACTGAAGCGCGAACGCTCGCCGACGCGCTCCGCGGGGCTGACGTTTTCGTTGGCGTTTCCGCGGCGAACTGCGTGACGGCCGAGATGGTGCAGTCCATGGCCGAAAAGCCCATCGTGCTTGCGCTTGCGAACCCCGACCCTGAAATCGGCTATGAAGAAGCAAAAGCGGCCCGGCCCGATGCCATTATCGCTACCGGGCGTTCGGATTTTCCCAACCAGGTCAATAACGTTCTGGGCTTCCCGTTCATTTTCCGCGGCGCGCTGGACGTGCGCGCACAGAGCATCAATCCGGAGATGGAGATCGCCGCCACTAGGGCTCTTGCCAGGCTGACGCGCGAGGATGTTCCCGACTCCGTGCTCCGCGCCTACGGACTGAAGCGGCTGGAATTCGGCCCGGAATACATCATTCCCAAGCCGTTCGACCCGCGCGTTCTAATCTGGGAATCGGCCGCCGTGGCCGAGGCGGCGATGGCCAGCGGCGTAGCGCGAATCACGATTGATCTGGAAGAATACCGGGGCCAACTGGCGCGCCGTCTGGGCCGCACCTACGAAGTGATGCAGTCCGTGCGGCAGCGAGCTCGCTCGGCGCCCAAGCGCATTGTTTTTTCCGAAGGCGAGCACGAAAAGATCCTCCGCGCCAGCTACCAGTTGATGGATCAGAAGATTGCGCGGCCTATCCTGATCGGCCGCCCGGCCGCCATCAAGGCTAAGATCAAAGACCTTGGACTTCGCCGATTCGACCCTGAAATCATCGAGCCCGGGAACTCGCCGCTGCTCGAAGCCTATGTGGAAGAGTTCTTCAAGCTGCGCCAGCGGCAGGGCGTGACGCGAAGCGAAGCTCACGAACAGATGCTTGAACCCAACTACTTTGGCGCGATGATGGTCCGCCTGGGCGACGCGGACGGCTTTGTCGCCGGAGTTTCGCAGCATTACCCGGAGACTATCCGGCCGGCGCTGGAAATCGTCAAGGTCCGTCGGAGCGTCCGGCGGGTTTCCGGAGTGTATGTGATTCTGACAAGAAACCAGGTGTTCTTTTTTTCCGACACAACCGTCAACATTGAGCCCACGGCCGAAGAATTGGCGGAAATCGCGTCGCTAGCGGCGGAAGTCGCTCGCGACTTCAACTTTGAGCCGCGTGTGGCAATGCTTTCCTTCTCGAATTTCGGAAGCACGCATCATCCGCTGACCGAGAAAATCCAACGCGCCACCGAGCTTGTGAAGCAGAGAAATCCTGGAATGATTGTTGACGGAGAAATGATGGCCGATACAGCGGTGGTGCCGGAAATCATCGAACAGGATTATCCCTTTTCAACGTTGCGCGGCGGAGCCAACGTGCTCATCTTTCCTGATCTGGGCTCGGCGAACATCGCTTACAAGCTGATGATGAGGATCGGCGGGGCGGAAGCGATTGGGCCCATCCTGGTGGGCATGTCGAAGCCGGTCCACGTCCTGCAGCGAGGCGCGGAAGTGGAAGAGATCGTCAATATGGCCGCTATCGCCGTTGCGCATGCGCAATCAATCGCAGAGACAGTAAAGCGCCGGGGAGAGAAAACTTCCGCCTCGCACCCTTAAGCGCTGTTCAAGGAGGCGCGACATGAAAAGCAAAATCGTCCTGGTCTTCGTAGCTTTTGCGCTGGCGGCTCTGACCTGTGCAGGCCAGGAAAAGCCCAAAGTGCAACCTACTCCACCGACTCCATCGCCGCAGACACTCCAGCAGCCACACAACTTCACGATCACGCCCCAGGAGAAGGCAAGGAAAAATCCTGTGCGCTTCACGGACCTTTCCGTTCAGGAAGGCAGGAAGACCTACATCAGCCAATGCGCCATGTGTCACGGAACGAAAGGTGACGGCAAGGGCGACCTGGCGACGGAAATCAAAATCAAGCCGCCCGACTTTACCAAGGCCGGAGTTCTCGACAAGCGGACCGACGGGGAGCTGTTCGCGATTCTCAACCAGGGATCGCCCACGATGCCCGGCCAGAATCAGCGAATGACGGACATCCAAAAATGGGAAGTCGTCAACTTCCTTCGTTTCCTGGAAGGCAAGACGCCGGCGAAGGCAACCGAAAAGGAGCGGGAGGAGTTGCAGCAGCGGCACACCCTCGTCGTTCCGCAATGAGCAACGCCTTGCGGAAGGCAGGGAAAAATTGCTCGGGCGGAAGTGTATGCCTGACAGGAAGGAAACCGGCCCGCAACCACAGCCTCGGGCTCGCGGACCGGTTATCACACCATGTATCTTCAGTTCAGCGAAGACTAACGCTCGGTGAGCGATTGCTGGAGCGGCGTATTCGCTGACGAATCGCCCACGTACACGACGAACTTTCCGGGATCCACTTTCCAATCGTTTGAAGCCGTATCCCAGTACGCAAAAGAGCGTTTGTCGAGCTTCACGGTAACGTGTTTTGTCGCGCCCGGCGCGAGTTCCACCCGCTCAAACGCTTTCAGCTCCTTTTCCGGCCGCGGTACGCTGGCCGAAGGATCGCCAACGTAAACCTGGGCCGCTTCGGCGCCGGCGCTGTGGCCGGTGTTTTGAACGTCGAAACCCACGGTGACCGTGCCATCGGGGCTGGCGGTTTTCGGAGTGACGGTCAGATGGCTGAAAGCGAACGTGGTGTAAGACAGGCCATAGCCGAAGGGATAAAGAGGCTTGGCGCTGATCTTTCCCACGGCTCGATAGCCGAGGAAAACGCCTTCACTGTACTTGACGTCGTCTGAGCCGGGAGCGGAGTAGTAATTGTCGTAAGCAGGATTGTCCTTGATCGTTTTCCACCAGGTGATGGGCAGTCTGCCCGACGGATCAACGCGGCCGGACAGCACATCGGCCAGCGCCGTGCCGCCTTTCGATCCGCCATACCACGCTTGGACGAAGGCCGGAACACGATCCAGCCATCCTTCCGTCGCCACAGCTCCGCCCGAAGTCAGCACGACGATGGTGTGCGGATTGGCAGCAGCCACTTCCCTGATCAACTCGTCCTGTCCCGGAGGCAGCCCGTATGTGCGGTCATGCCCTTCACCTTCGGTCTCCGTGTCGTAGCCCACGGAAACAACCGCCACATCCGCCATGCGAGCCAGCTTCCTGACTGTCGGCTCGATCAAGTCGCTTGCCGGAAGCGCATTGAACCCAATCCGGGTGCGCGAGGATTCCGGCAGGTAGTCAAGCCGGACTGGAATCGCCTGGCCTTCCTGCATATTGATGTCAATGCTTTGGGGTTCGCCCCGGCCCGGCAGGCCTTCGAGCACCATCTTGCCATTGACGAATAGTTTGTAGCTGTCTCCACCAATGCTGCCTACGATGAATTCCTGCTCGCCGGACGACTTGGCCGTGTAATAGCCGGTCCATCGAATTGCAGTTTTCTTCTCGGAGGGCCGACCGAATGGGCTGCCACCCCAGAAGTAGACGCCTCGAATCACATGGCTCTGGCTGGGCTTGCCCTCGAACGATCCGCCTTCAAAATCCTCCTGGGTCAGCCCAGGGTGCTTGCCTTCTGCGTCGATGGAAAAGGATGTGTTGTGGGAAGCAAAGAACGCACGCGTCGAGAGAAGGTCGGAGACATTGACGACGCCCTCGTTCCAGAGAACCTTGGTGTGGGGGTAGGAGTCGGACAATCCCTGCAGAATGCTGACCGGCGCAATCGCCGTGACGTGAGCGCTGCCGCCGGCGGAGTTCGGAGTCGGATAGGCGTCGGGCCCGATCAGCGCGATGGTGTGGACGTCGTTGAGTTTGAGCGGAAGCAGGTGGCCTTCATTCTTGAGGAGCACGATGCTCTCCTTGGCTGACTGGAGGGCCACCTCCTGAGAGTGCTTGCTGTACCGCGAAATATTCAAGTCGTACTGATCGTGGTTCAGCCAGCCGAACCTGACGGCGTCGTACAGAATGTGCCGCACTTTTTCATTAATGGTTTCTTCGGAAACCTTGCCGTCCTTAATCGCGGGCAACAGGTTCTGAGCGTTCATGTACCGGGCGGAGGGCATTTCCAGGTCGAGACCAGCATTGGCCGCCTCAATCGCGTTATGCGTTGCGCCCCAATCGGACATCAGAATGCCGCGGAAACCCCAATCCTTGCGAAGAACCGTGATGTTCAGCCATTTGTCCGCCGTGGCGTGCTCGCCGTTGATCAGGTTGTAGGAGTCCATGAACGCGCCCGTGTGCGCCTGTTTGACGGACGCCTCGAAAATAGGCAGGTAGATTTCTCGCAGCGCGCGCTGGCTGATGATTGCATTCTCGCGCATGCGGTTATATTCGGAGTTGTTGGCAACGTAATGCTTGATAGTGGCCGAAACATGCTCGCTCTGCATGCCTTGGATATAGGGAACGGCAATTCGGGAACCCAGGTAAGGATCTTCGCCCAGGAACTCAAAGTTGCGGCCGTCCACCGCCAGCCGGTAAATATTGACCCCCGGCCCGAGCACGAAGTTCACTCCACGAGCCAGCGCATCCTCGCCAATCGCCTGGCCCACGTCGTAGGCAAGTTTGGGGTCCCAACTCGCTGCCAGGCCGATTCCGGCCGAGTAGGCAATGCTGGGGCCGAACACGCGGACGCCCATCGAGGCGTCCGACATTTTGAGCCGTGGCAGGCCGATCGAAGGGATGGCTTTGGTGAACATGTTGTCTTCGCCGCCCAGAAGTTCGATCTTCTGGTCCAGCGAGAGCTTGGACATAATCTCATTCACCTGGCTTTCGATCTCCTGTGGAGTTTTTTGATTGTTTCTCTGCCCGGGGTTGGCCGCAACCGTCGCGCCAGCCGGGACCAGAAGAAACGCCAGCAGAAAGCAAGCGGGTTTCCACGTCCGCATTTTCATTGTCATCTCCTTTGGAGGGCGGCGCATGAACGCGCTCGCCCGAAAGAAATCGTGCAGATGCAAGAACAGCCAGCGGCGCGAAGGGGGTTGCGCCGGAGGGACAAATTGCGTCAAGAACTGAACGGACTCACAACGTCGTCACTTCTCGACTGAAAACTTGAAAACCGTCGTCTGGTGGAAATGCTGCCCCGGTTTAAGCTCCGTCGAGGGGAAGTTGGGATGGTTTGGCGAATCGGGATAATGCTGGGTCTCAAAGGTAAAAGCCCCAAACCGCAGGTACGCCTTTCCACTCGTGCCGTGAATCGTGCCATCGAGCATATTCCCCGTGTAAAGCTGAAGCCCCGGCTCGGTAGTCGAACATTCGAGCACGCGGCCTGATTCGGGATCCACCGCGCGGGCCGCGAACACCAATCCTTTTTTGTCGTCGCGATTCAGAATGTAATTGAAGTCATAGCCGTGGGCGTAATTCAACTGCGAGTAATCATCATGGATTCGCGCCCCGAGCGCCGTGGGCTTGCGGAAGTCGAGCGGCGTTCCGGCAAGGCTTTCGATTTTGCCGGTGGGGATCAGGCCGGAGTCAATGGGCGTGAACTTATCAGAATTGATTTCCATGATGGTGCTCAGAATCGTTCCGTTGCCGTCTCCATGCAGGTTGAAGTATGAATGATTGGTCAGATTCAGCACCGTGTCCTGATCCGTGGTAGCGTAATAATCAATCCGCAAGGCGTTGTCTTCTTCCAGCGTGTAAACCACCTTGACTTTCAAATTGCCGGGATAACCTTCCTCACCATCCTTGCTGTCATAAGTCATCTCCAGCGTGGGAGGGTTTTGGGAGACCTCGTGCGCGGCCCAGTAGCGCTTGTCGAATCCCTCGTTGCCGCCATGCAGACTGTTGGGGCCGTTATTGATCGGCAGATGATAAACCTTGCCGTCCAGCTTGAATTCGCCCTTGGCGATTCGATTGGCATACCGCCCGATGATCGCGCCGAAAAAGGGATCGTTGCCGAGATATCCTTCCATATTGCCGAAACCGAGAACGACATCCGCCATCTTGCCGTGACGGTCGGGAACGAGGATGGACTGCACCCGCCCGCCGTAGTTGATGATCTTGACCTCCATGCCACGGCTGTTCTTCAGTGTAAAAAGATCTATCTGTTTTCCATTGCTCATTTTTCCGAACACACTCCTTTTGACTCCAGCCTTATGCCCCGTGGCTCCGAACGCGCAACTAACCGCCGCCGCGAGCACAAGCGAGCAAAGGATATGTCTGAATCGAATCATAGAACTCCCCCTTTTTATCCGGCACAACAGCATACCACCGGCAGTATTTGCGTCAAGCATTCTTCCGGCGCCATCATTAACTGTATTCCTCGGCTTTCCCTGTTGTGATAATATACCGCTGCTTATTCGGACGAGGGGGGCGGCCTTCCGGTGGGTACGTGTCGAAAATCCGGCGTAGGCGCCGCAACTTGAGAACGAAAAGTTAACGGACGGAGAGGGACTTTCTTGGCGACGGCCGGCCGCAGCGCAGCGACCCTACCCTTGCGAATTTTGCATTGGGCTGTGGATCTAGCCTTTATTGCCGCGATCGTGGGCTTTGTTGCCCTCTTCGGCCTCCAGTTTCCGCATTCCGCCCGCCTGAACGACCTCACCTGGATTCAGCAGCTTCACCGCTTTGGCGACCCCATTATTGCCGGGCCTGCGGCGTGGGTCGGACTCAGTTGGCCTGTAGCGAAGGGTTTCAGCTTTCTTCCGCTGGGCGCGGCATTCCTTTCATGGCTGGTGAAGATCGGCGTTGACGCCATCTTCCTGGCAGTGCTCCGCTCGGTTGACCGCTTCCTGCTCAAGTCCAGGACGGCTGAAGCGGGGACAGGCTGGGTGGGCAAGGGCGGACAAGGCGACATGGCCATGAACGCGGACTCTGACCAGGCTCGCGAAGAACTGCTGAAACGCTATCGCGAAATCGAAAATGCGCTGAAATCCTCGAAGCGGAAACGGTGCACTTTCCTATCCGTCGACGTCGTGGGCTCGACCAAAATGAAAGTCGGGGAAAGAGAAACCGCCATTGCCGCAACCTTCCAGGCCTATGAGGAAATGCTCAGAAAGATTTTCGACCAATATGGCGCCTGGAAACAGGCCTGGACACCCGACGGCGTGATGATCTGCTTCCTTCAGCCGGACCTTGCGGCGGGCGCGGCCAAGCGAATTCTCGACAGCCTGAAAAAATTCAATGATGTCGAAAATAAGCTTCGAACACCCTTCCAGGTGCGCTGCGGACTGAACGAGGGCGAAGTGCCGATCTTCGAAGACAGCAAGCTCGAGAAGGTCGCCGACCGTGTAATTGACGTGGCGGGGCACTTGCAGAAGCAGGGCTCTGTGGATGCCCTGCTGGTCAGTGAACCAACCTTTCAGGCGCTGGCGGACAAGTCCGGTTTTCAGGCCGCCGATTTCGAGGTTGATGGCTACAAAGTATTCACCTGGTCGGCTGAGTCCGCAGTCGCTCCCGCGAAGAAATAGATCTCCTGCTCAATTTGATTGGATGGGTCCGAGAGCCTGCAGACGGTTAAACGTGGCCACGGAACTGCGCCTTCATCCGGGCGCTCATGCTTGATGTGAGGTTCTACCGCGGATCAGGTCAATGGCATGAGGCAGCACCTGCACGATGGCCTGAAGCGATTCTTCCGCACCTTTGGGACTTCCCGGCAGATTGACTATCAGGACTCCGCGCCGGACGCCCACTAATCCCCGCGAAAGCGCAGCCATTTTGGTTTTGCGAACGCCTTCCGCCCGCATCAATTCGGGAAGCCCCGGGACTTCCTGCTCGATGACCGCGCGAGTGGCTTCCGGCGTAACATCACGCGGTCCGATCCCCGTCCCTCCCGAGGTGAAAACAGCCTCACAATCATCCGCTTCCGCCCAGCTCTCAAGCTTGCTGCGAATCATCGCAACATCGTCGGGCAGGATTTCCTTAACCAGAACCTGCCAGCCGTTTACCTCCAGCACTTTGCAGATGGCGGGGCCGGAGCGATCCTCGCGCTCGCCGCGGCTCGCCGCGTCGCTCAAGATCAGGACTTTTGCTCGCAAGGATTGGCTCATTCTGGAAATGACTGTGTCGGACGGCTCACGATGTTAATCGGTTTGGTCCGGCGGGACCAAGGATTCCTCGGGGGGAGCGAAGACACCTTATGCGCCTGCGTCGCGATTCGCCTCGTCAAGCAGCCGCAGGCCCTCCATCATCAGGGCCTGCGTGGACATGGTGGTGGTGCGCTCCGTGGAGACGCCTGAAAAATCCACCTCCCATTCCCCGTCGGTCCATTGCAGGGCCTTGAAGACCGCCGCATCGCCTTTCAAGTCACCGCAGACGGCGTGCGCCGCCTGCCCCTCGCTGAAATAGATCGTGCAAAGGGTTTCTCCGGAGCGAAGCAGCAGCGCGCAAGTCTTACGACCCTGTTCCAGGGATTGCATCCAGTCGATCAAGCTGAGTTCGTTGAGCCCTCCGGAAATCCTCGCTCCCCGATTCCCCATTTTCTCCATTTTCTGCTGGTAGAGGCGCGCGGTAATACGCCGCGCCTGCTTCGTGAGGTCGCGCAGGAAGAACGGTTTGACAAAGTAATCTTCGACACCATCGACGACCATCCGCAAATGCTCGTCAATTTCCTTTTGCGAAGCCAGGAAGACAAACGGGATTCCCGCGGTTTCCTGGCGGGCGCGAAGCTTTTCGAAAAGCGCTCGCCCCGTCATGACCGGCATCGAATAGTCGCAGATGATCAGATCAGGATGAATCTCGATAGCCTTCATCAGCGCGTCCGCGCCGTCATCGGCGGTAATCAAGTCGCCGCACTTTTCAAGGCTCTGGGCAAGCAATTTGGTGATGGTGGGATTATCGTCCACCAGGAGGATTTTAAGTGTCGTGCTTGTCACGTTGCTGCGTCCCTTCTCCTGCTTTTGGCCGCTCCCCCCGCGGCGTCACTTCATTCTCTTGCCCGGTACGGCCCGGACTTTCCGCCCGTCTTTTCCAAAAGGCGGAGCTGCGAAATTTCCATTCCGCGGTCGACGGCCTTACACATATCATAAACCGTCAGCGCCGCGACCGCAGCGGAAGTCAGCGCTTCCATCTCCACCCCGGTCGAACCGCGGGAGCGAATCCTGGAGGAAATCCGAACGCCATTCTTGCAGAATTCGGCCCGAACATCAACGTGCGAAAGCAAAAGCGTGTGACAAAGTGGAATCAGTTCGGCAGCCCGCTTGGCTGCGTTGATGCCCGCAATCCGGGCGATCTCCAGCGGGTCGCCCTTCGGATTCGCTTTCCGAACAGCGCGAAGCGTCGCGGGTTTCATCCGCACCATCACGGAGGCGGCTGCGGTCCGGAGCGTTCCGGGCTTTTCTGATACGTCCACCATGCGGACTCGTCCGGCACGCTCATAATGGGTCAGGAGCGGGAATTCGCTCTCAGCCTTTCTCATACGCCTTCTTCCAGGCACTTTGGCCACCTCTGGAAGCCGAAAACAATCAGACTGGCTTTGGAAAAACATCCACCCATTCACCGGCGGGAATAACCTCCGGGCCGTCGGGATGCACGACGACAAAGCTATCGGCTCTTGCCAGGCCCGCCAGGTCGCCCGAACCTTGCCAATCCACCGGGTGGACTATCGCTTCCCCGCCCTTTTCGCATATTCGGGATGGAATAAACCTTGTCATTCCGCCCCGATTCCGAATCGGTCCTTCGAGCCGGGCCTTCAGCGGGACCGGAAAATCAAAAGACTCGCCGCCTGCCCATCGAATGGCCGGTAAAGCAAAAATGCAAAAGGTCACAAAAGCGGAAACCGGATTCCCCGGAAGTCCGAAGAACAATTTCCCATTAGCACCGCCAAAAACTACAGGCTTGCCAGGACGAATCATGACTCCGTCGAAGAAAAATTCTGCGCCCAATTCTCCCAAAACACTTTCAACGTAATCGTATTTCCCGGCGGAGACACCGCCCGCAATCAGCACCAGATCGGCCTCAAAGCATTCCTGAAGTTTCCGGCGAAGATTTCCCTTCTTGTCGGGCGCGATGCCCATCAACCGGGGCACGCCGCCGGCCGCTTGAATTCCGGCCGCCAGCATTTTAGAGTTGCTGTCCCGGACCTGAAACCAATCCGGCCTGCCGTCAACTGAAATAATTTCGTCACCCGTCGCGAGGACCGCAACCATCGGCTGACAAAAGACGGCGACAGGATCCTTCCCAACGGAAGCAAGCAAAGCCAGATCACCGGCTCCGAGCCTGGTCCCCCGGCGGAGAACCTCCGTTCCCCGAGCCGCTTCACTTCCCTGCTGGACAATGTTTTCCTGCACAACCACAGAACGCAGAATCTCGATTTCTGTTCCCAGGGCTTTTGTATGCTCCAGCATGACAACCGCATCCGCGCCTTCGGGCACGGGGGCTCCCGTCATGACCTGAACACATTCACCCCGGCTCACCTTACCATGAAAACTATAACCTGCCGGAACCTCACCCTTCAGAGTCAGCCGCGCCGTGGCGGATTGCGTATCGCCAGCCTGAACGGCGTATCCATCCCGGGTTGAACGATTAAATGGGGGATAATCGCGGTCAGCCGTAACGTCTTCGGCAAGGACCCTTCGCCAAGCGCATTCGAGCGCAACCGATTCGATTTGCGGTTTTATCCAGCCGGACAGCTTTTCCTTAACTGTCAGAAGCGCTTTTTCAAAACTCAGGACCATGAAGGCCGCCTCTGAAGTCTAAAACGGCACCACACAGAAGCGCCGCTCTTAGGAGCCGCTTTTTCTCAATCGGCTGCCTGGCGCACCAGACCCGCCACGCGGCTTTCCTCCAGCCATATGACCTCGTCCCGCTGTGGCCCGGTTGAAACCATGGCGATTTCCACGCCCACTTCCTTCTCGAGAAACTTCAGATAGTCGCGGGCACGCTGTGGAAGCCGGCGGGAATCGCGAAGCCCTCGCGTTGATTCGCGCCAGCCCGGAAAGGCCTTGTAACGTGGTTTAAGGTTTTCGAGCACGTCGATCTCAGCCGGGAATTCGTCAACCCGGCGTCCTTCAAATTCGTACTCCACGCCCACAGGAATTTCATCCAGTTCGTCAAGGATGTCGAGTTTAGTAATCACCAGGGCATCGAGCCCATTTACCCGCGCCGCATACCGCGCCGCAACCAGATCGAACCATCCGCACCGCCGGGGCCGTCCGGTCACGGAACCGTATTCCCCGCCCCGCTGGCGCAGTTTTTCGCCTTCCGGCCCCAGCGACTCCGTGGGAAAGGGACCGCTGCCCACACGCGTCGCGTACGCTTTGGACACGCCAATCACCGAGCCGATCATGCCCGGCCCCACTCCCGTCCCTGTCGCCGCCCCGCCCGCCGTGGCGCTCGAGGAAGTCACGTACGGGTACGTGCCATGATCGAGGTCGAGCAGGGTCCCCTGGGCGCCCTCAAACAAAATCCGCTTGCCCCCGCGAATCTCCTTGCTCAAGTAAACCGAAGCGTCGGTCATGTAAGGCACGAGGCTTCTGGCGACTTCATAATACTGCTCCACCCAGCGATCACCGCTGAATCGCGCACCCCCAAAAAGCGCCGCGCCGATCCGATCCTTTTCCGCCAGAACCGCTTTGCACTTCTTCACGAATTGTTCCGGATCCCGCAGGTCGCATGCCCGCAGCCCCCGGCGGCCGGCCTTGTCCTCGTAAGTTGGCCCGATTCCCTTGGCCGTCGTTCCAATTCTGCCGATGCCTCGCGCCTCTTCCGCCGCCGTCTCATGACTACGGTGATAAGGCATGATCAGGTGGGCCCGGTCGCTGATGAGCAAGCGGCCTTCCACGGAAACTCCGTTCTTGTGAACCGAATCAATTTCCTGAAGCAGCGCCTCCGGATTGACCACCACGCCCTGGCCGATGACGGCCGTCTTTTCCGGACGCAGGATTCCGGTCGGAATCAGTTGCAGGATGAACTTTCGGCCGTCCACCAGCACGGTGTGGCCGGCATTGGCGCCGCCCTGGTACCGGGCGACGACGTCAAAGTGCTCAGCCAGAACGTCGACAACTTTGCCCTTGCCTTCGTCCCCCCATTGAAGGCCCACCACTACGGCATTGGCAGTTTTCGCACTCATTTGGGATTGTCCCAACCGGACGGTTCCTATTTTAATCTGAACTCCTGCGCAGAAGTGAAAAAGGGGGCCGGGATTAGACCCTGTTCAACTCTGCAAGGAAACGAGGACGCGGCGCGGCCGCGCGAAGGTCCGGACACGGCTGCCAGGCTAGAGGCTCTTTTCCAAGACCTTGATCATTGCGTCTCTCGAAGTCGCTCCGACAATCTGTTCCTGAATCTGGCCGTTCTTAAAAACCAGAAACGTGGGAATGCTTCGAATGCTATATCGTCCCGCCACGGACTGATGATCATCAACATTCAGTTTGCCCACCTTAACGCGCCCCGCAAAGTGCGCGGCCACCGCGTCCACGGTTGGCGCCATCATGCGGCACGGGCCGCACCACTCGGCCCAAAAGTCCACCAGGACCGGCTTGTCGGATTTAAGAACTTCCTCCTCAAAATTCTGATCGGTAAAAGAAACCAATTGATCACCTGCCATTCCGTGAATCCTCCCCCGATTTTTAAGGTCAGGAGCCCGACGCCCGTCGTGGCCCTTGTTGTTTTTCCTTGCGCAGCCGCTCGTAGATGGCCGCGTATTGCTTGGCGGATTGGCCCCAGGAAAAGTCTTTCTTCATGCCATTCAGCATGAGCTTTCGCCACACTTTCGGCTCGCGGAAGGCTTCGAGAGCTTCCTTGAGCGTTCCCAGCAATGCCGCTCCCGAATAAGGTCGGAATTTGAAGCCTGTTCCGCTTTTTCCGTCGAAGGGCTCAATGGTATCGTCCAGCCCGCCGGTGGCGCGAACCACAGGGACTGTGCCGTATTTCAAGCTGTAAATCTGATTCAACCCGCAAGGCTCGTACCGCGATGGCATCAGGAACATGTCCGAGCCGGCTTCAATCTGATGGGCGAGCGCGTTATCATAGGCAACCCTCACCAGAAACTTTTCCGGATGACGCGCGGCCATCTTTTGGAAGAGTTCTTCGTACTCCGGTTCGCCCGTCCCCAGCGCTACGACGTACAGATCGAGCGCCATCAAGGGCTCCAGGATTTCCGCAATCAGATCAAACCCTTTTTGTGTTGCGAACCGCGAGACGATGCCGATCACCGGGCGCGAAAGTTCGGGATGGGCAACGCCCATCGACTTCAACAAAGCCTCCTTGCAGACCGCCTTGCCTTTCAAATCGCGGGGCGTGTATTGAGCCGCCAGATGCTTGTCCTTTGCCGGATTCCAGTCGTCGTAATCAACTCCGTTCAGCACGCCCTGCAGCCGATTTGCCCGGCCGCGCAGAACGCCTTCCAGCCCGCAGCCGTATTCCGCCGTCTGAATCTCTTCGGCGTATTTCCTGCTGACGGTCGTAATGAAATCCGAGGCAACCATCCCGCCCTTCAGCGGATTCACCCTTCCGTAATATTCCAGTCCGTCCATCGTGAACCATGACCACGGAATGGAAATCTGAGGAAGCACTTCGGCCGGAAAAAGTCCTTGGTAGCCCAAGTTATGAATGGTCAGCATCACGGACGTTTTTTCAAAATACCGGTCGCTCTGGTAAACGCTGTGGAGATAGACCGGCGTGAGGGCGGATTGCCAGTCATGGCAGTGGATGATGTCGGGTGGATTTGCGCCGCGCTTGATCGTCTCGATCGCACCCATCGAAAAGGCGGCAAATCGCTGCGCGTTGTCGGGATAATCCTTCCCCTTCGTCTGGTAGAGCCCGTCGCGATCGAAATATTCGGGGCAATCCAACAAGAATGTGCGAGCGCCGGAGGATTTAGTGACTTCTAGAATAGAAGCGAATTTGAATCCCGTTCCAAACGCGACCGTCACGCCTCCGGTGTTGCGCGTTTCATTCGCGGATTTGGTCATCCTGTAACGAGGCAGAATCACTTCAACATCGTGTCCAAGCTTGGCCAGCGCCTTGGGCAATGCACCCACAACATCGGCCAGGCCCCCCGTTTTGGCATACGGAACCCCTTCGGAGGCCACAAAAACTATTCTCATGAACTTGAACCAATCGAATTTTGGAAAACTAGCTGATAAATTAAATTAGAGGAGGACGCAGGCAATGTCAAGGCGGCCCGGCACAGCCGGTGCACGGCGGCGCTCAATCAGTTCGCGATCAATAGAAAAGACTCGGCGCGCCAAACTCGGCCAGCATTTTTTGAGCGATATGCGCTATCGAAGCCGTATCGCTGACGCGCTCGGATTGCGCCCCGGCGAACTGGTGATCGAAATCGGCCCCGGCCACGGCGCTGTGACGCCGCTCCTCGCCGAACGCGCCGGCAAAGTGCTCGGCATCGAATTGGACGGCAAGCTCGCCGATGAACTCCGCCATGCCTTTGAAGGTGATTCTCGAATCGAAATCATCCAGGCGGACATACTTGGGTCGGATCTTAGTGCTTTATGCCGCGAGCACGACGCGGTGCAATGCTTCCTGTTCGGCAACCTGCCCTACTACATCACTTCGCCCATCCTGCATCACGTTCTCGAGTTCGCCGGCATAATCCGCGCCATGGCTTTCGTTATGCAGCGCGAAGTGGCGGAACGAATTGTCGCGCAACCTGGCTCGCGCGATTACGGCTATCTGAGCGTTTTCGTGCAGTATCATGCAAAGCCTCGCGTGGCATTCCATATTCCCGCCGGTGCTTTTTCTCCACGGCCCAAAGTCGAGTCATCACTCGTGCTCTTTGAAATGCGTCCGGACGCCGCGGATGAGCCCGAAACCCGCCGCGAAGAATTCCTGAAGTTTGTGAAACGCTGCTTTGCCCAGAAGCGCAAAAAGCTGGTCAACAACCTGGCGCCGTTCGTTTCCCGGAGGGCCTCTGACTCCGCGCTCGCGGCGCTTTCAATTTCACCTGCCGCCCGAGCCGAGGATTTGTCCGTGGCCCAATTCCGCGCGCTGTTCGAACGCCTGTAGCGCGCGACCCAGCAGTGCAATATCGGAAAAGTCTGCTTCCCACGCCAGGGCCAAACAGTCCCCTTGCTGTGTTATGATGCTCTATTGACACTGCGTGCGCAGGAGCACTTGCTATCCCTGATTCGAATCACACCATAAAAGCCATCCCGCTCGGCGGTCTGGGCGAATTCGGCATGAACATGATGGTCTTCGAATGCGAAGGCCGTCTGCTCGTTGTCGATTGCGGCGCAATGTTCCCCGACGCCGAATTTCCCGGCGTTGACATCATCATTCCCGACATCACCTATCTGCGCGAAAACCGCGAGCGGGTTCTGGCCATCCTGCTGACGCACGGCCACGAGGATCACATCGGCGCGCTGCCTTATGTTCTTGATGAAGTGGAAGCGCCCGTTTACGGAAGTTCCTTCACGCTGGCGCTGGCGAAAGCCAAGCTCGATGACCACGGCGTCGAAGGCATTGAACTGCGCGAGATGCGGCCCGCCGAGCCTTTCGATCTGGGCCCGTTCCACATCGAATTCATCCATCTGACGCACAGCATCATTGAAGCCGGCGCCCTGGCCATCACTACCGCCGCCGGAACGGTGATTCACACGGGCGATTTCAAGCTCGATCCGACGCCCACCGATCATCTGCAAAGCGATCTTCACGCGCTCGCCGATTACGGCCGCAAGGGTGTGCTGGCGCTTTTTTCCGATTCGACCAACGCCGAGCGTCCCGGCATGACGCCTTCCGAGCGCGCCGTCCGCGAGCGCTTTATGGAAATTCTGACGGTGGCGAAAGGGCTGGTGGTCTTTTGCTGCTTTTCAACATCGCTCCATCGCATGCAGATCATCGCCGACCTTGCCCAGATCTACAAACGCAAGCTGTGCTTTGCCGGGCGCGCCATGTTCCAGAATTCCGAAATCGCCCTGCAGATGGGAAAGCTGAAGATCCCTTCGGGCCTACTGATCAACCCGCAGGACATCAAGAAATTCTCGCCCCACGAAGTGGCGCTCTGCGTGACCGGCAGCCAGGGCGAGCCGATGGCGGCGCTGGCGCGCATTGCCGTGGACGGGCATCGCTGGATTTCCGTCGGGCCGGATGATGAAGTGGTAATTTCCGCCCGCATCATTCCCGGAAATGAAAAATCCATCTTCCGCATGATTGACCACCTCTACCGGCGCGGCGTGAGCGTCCATTATGACGACGGCAGCCAGCCGCCCGTCCACGTTTCCGGGCACGGAAGCTCCGAGGAACTCAAGCTGATGCTCAACCTGGTCCGGCCGCGCTTTTTCGTTCCTATTCACGGCGAATACCGCCAGCTTTCCGTCCACGCCGGAATTGCTCGGGAAATCGGCGGCAACATTCGAGACGTTTTCCTGCTTGAAAGCGGCGACGTGCTGGAATTGAGCCCTGAGTCCGCGCGCAAGACCGGTCGAGTGGCCGTGGGTCGCATCTGCATTGACGTCGGCACGCTCGATGAAGTGGGCGATTTAATCCTCAAGGAGCGCAGGGTCATCTCTGAAGACGGAATCGTGATTCCCATCCTCGCCATCAACGAGCACACCGGCCAGCTCGCTCGCCCGCCGGAAATTGTCTCGCGCGGATTCATTCCCATGGATGAAACACATGAACTCGTAGAAAGCGCGCGCAATGTAATTCAGCGGACGCTTGAAAAGTCCAACGTAGAGGAAATCGCCGATTGGGGCGTGATCAAGGAAAAAATCCGCACCGCCCTGCGCAAGCATTTTGACCAGGAAACCGGCAAGCGGCCTATGGTCCTGCCCGTGGTCCTGGAAGTCTGACCTATGCCACTCTTTAAGGTCGTCGTTCTCGCCATCATCCAGGGCCTCACAGAACTGCTGCCGGTTTCGAGTTCGGCGCACGTCATCGTGGTGGCGGAGCTCTTTCATGAAAACATGTCCCTGCCGGCGAACGCGCTGCTGCTGATTCTTCTGCACACGGGCACGATGTTCGCCGTCATCATTTATTTCTGGCGGCAATGGTTTCGGACTTTCTTTTCGTCTGCTGTGGCTTTCTGGTATTTCGCCTGGCTGATCTTTTTCGCCTGCCTGCTGAGCGGCGCGGTGGGCTATCCCGTCATTCTTGCCGTCGAACGCATCCTTGGTCACGGCAATCATCGGGCCGCGATTGAAACGCTCTTTCACAAGCTCAATTGGATTGCTCCGGCGCTGGCAGCGGCCGGCATTCTGATTCTCCTTGCCGGCCTGATTGAAGCGCGCTCGCCCGAAAAATCAAGTTCCCATGGTCACGGCGTAGGCTGGCGCGAGTCGATTGTGATGGGCATCCTGCAGGGCTTTGCC
This sequence comes from Terriglobia bacterium, assembly GCA_046706005.1. Taxonomy (GTDB): domain Bacteria; phylum Acidobacteriota; class Terriglobia; order UBA7540; family UBA7540; genus JBJKPU01. The sequence continues at coordinate 18,721 of JBJKPU010000084.1, forward strand.
ATTCCCTTCCGTGGATTTTCCCGCTCCGGCTCAACCATTTCCGGCGGCTTGTTTACGGGCGGCCGCCGCGCCGAAATCGAATCCTTCAGTTTCGCTATGGGCGTTGCGATCACGCCGCTGGCTATCGCCTGGGAAGTTCGCCGCGTCTATCACACGGCACATCTGGCCGGAGCGGCTGTGCAATGGGGCCCGGTTTTGACGCCGGGACTTATCGGGATGGCCTGCTCATTTCTTGCCGGCCTTCTGGCGCTCAAATGGCTTTCCCGCTGGCTTGAGCGCGGCCGCTGGCACTGGTTCGGCATCTACTGCCTCGCCGCCGCGGCAGTTGTTCAGATTCTTTATCTTCGCGGTTGGTAACACGACCGGAATCGCGGGCACGCGTCCGCGGCTGCAAATCCTTAAAAATTGCCTGCAAATCCCTGTTTACCCTACAGTTCAGGCGTGATAGGATGCGTACCGGATGGGGATTGCACCGTCACTTGGAGCAATCCAAAAAGCCTGGCCAGGGCACTGAAGACTTTAACCACCGGCGTAAGCGTGGCGTGGTATCTGCGCGCTTCTCGTGCCGGGAAAGGCTGCCATATGCCTGGCTCCTCATCCGGAGCTGCGAAAGATACCGCCTCCACAGGCGGACACTTCCTGGATCCTCATCGCCGTTCCGAGCTTTGGGGATTCCTGCTGACGATCCTCGGTCTCCTGACGCTGCTCAGCCTTGTTTCCTTCCATCCGATCGATCCATCTCTGAATACTAGCGGCGCCGGCTCGGTCCATAACTGGATCGGTCCGGTTGGGGCTTTTCTGGCGGACGCGCTGGAGCAGGTCTTCGGCTGGGCCGCTTATCTGCTTCCCGCCACGCTCTTTTTTGTCGGCATTCGTTTTTTGCTCGTCCGGCCCTTTGCCTCCCCCAGGACGAAAGCCGCGGGGCTTGCGCTCTTCGCCTGCTCGCTGATGGCATTGCTCGAAATTTTCCCCTTTACGCCGCGGATTCACGGCCTGGTCCGGGGCAGCGGGCTGGCCGGCTATCTGCTGGCTGCGGGCCTGGTTCACGTTTTTAACCGAATCGGAGCGACGATCGTCGCCGGCGCGGTGTTCCTCAGTTCTCTCTTTCTTGTCACGCGGTTCTCTTTTGCCAAAAGCTACATGACTTTGAAAGCCCGATTCGTGTTTCTGAAAAACCTGGCCGATCGCTGGAGCGCCTGGCGCGAAGCACGCCGCCACGAACGCATGCGGCGGCAGGTGGAAAAGAATCGGGTTCAGGGCAAACAGCCGGTTGTGGTTCAGCAGACGCGCCAGATTTCTCCGCGCGTTGCGGTTGAGCCCAAACCGGCGCCCGCGGCCGCAGTGCGTGCTGTTCCGGCTCCCCAGACGCCCACGCAGTCCACTCCCGCTCAAGCGCAGCCTTCCTCCGGACCTTATATTCAGCCGGGAAGCACGATGGACATTCTCCGTCCCAAGCCGTCCGCCGAGGCGCCGAAAACCCCGATGACCGTCCAACCGCGCGATAAGCAGGCCGAACCTTCTTCTTCGCCGCGGCCGCCGAAGATTGTGGGACGCGGGCCGCACGCGTACAAGCTTCCCAGCACGTCGATGCTCCGGCCTCCGGACACCGAGCAGGCCGTGGATGAAGACGAACTGAAAGAACGAGCTTCCCGCTTGATGGAAAAGCTCGCTGAATTCGGTGTGACGGGAGCCGTCACTCAGATCCATCCCGGACCCGTGGTCACAACCTACGAATTCAAGCCGGAGGCGGGAGTCAAGTACAGCCGCATCGTCAACCTGGCGGATGATCTTTGCCTGGCGCTGAAGGCGGAATCCATTCTGATCGACCGTATTCCGGGCAAGTCCACGGTGGGCATCGAGGTTCCGAACCTGCACCGCGAGACTATTCACCTGCGTGAATTGATCGAGTCCAGCGAATTCTCGGCTTCACCGTCCCGCCTGACATTGTGCCTGGGCAAGGACATCACCGGGAAAATGAAGGTGGCGGACCTGACGCAAATGCCGCATCTGATGATTGCCGGCTCGACGGGATCGGGGAAAAGTGTTTCCATCAACTCGCTGATTGTTTCGATTATGTTCAAGTCCACGCCCGCTGAAGTGAAGCTGATCCTGATCGATCCCAAGCGGCTGGAATTGAACCTTTACGAAGGCATTCCACATCTTTTCACGCCCATCGTCACCGAGCCCAAGCTGGCGGCCAATGTGCTCCGTCACGCGACGTTGGAAATGGAGACGAGGCTTAAAAAGCTGGCGGAGCAGGGCGTCCGGAACATCGAACAATACAACAAGCTCTTCGAATCCGATTCCACCCTGAATCTCTTCGATTCGAACGGTGAGCGCGGCGAGCCTTTGCCTTATCTCGTCATCGTCATCGATGAACTCGCGGATCTGATGATGGTGGACGGTCAGGGCGTCGAGGAATCGATAACCCGACTGGCGCAGATGGCGCGGGCCGTGGGTATTCACCTGATCCTGTCCACGCAACGGCCGTCCGTGGACGTCATCACCGGCTTGATTAAGGCCAACCTGCCGTCCCGAATCTCGTTTCGAGTCGCCTCCAAAGTGGATTCCAGAACCGTCCTGGATTCGAACGGCGCGGAAGCTCTGCTGGGCCGTGGCGACATGCTTTTCCTTCCGCCCGGCAGCGCGCGATTGCAACGGCTTCACAGTTGCCTGGTCACGGAAAAGGAAATCAGCAAAGTTGTCGATTGGTGCAAGGCTCAGTCGCAGCCTCAGTACAATGAAGAATTTCTCAAACCGGTCAAGGACAGAAACAGCGCCGACCGGGGTGATGAACTGGGAGACGAGGAAGAGTCCGGCGAACTTGATGAGGTTTACGACGAAGCCGTCCGGCTGGTGATTGAATCCGGCAAGGCATCCACGTCACTTCTCCAACGCCGTTTGCGCCTCGGCTACGGCCGCGCCGCCCGGCTGATTGACTTGATGGAGAAGGACGGAATCGTCAGCGCTCCGGACGGCGCCAAACCCCGGGAAGTTTTGAAGCGGCCGGACTGGCTTCAAGAAGTTGACAATTCCCTCCGATAGCTCTAGCTTGATGTCTAGCCCGGCGGCCTTCGGCCCAAAAGCTGATTCCAGGATTCAGCCGGTTGGAGCTGGCTTGCTGTAAGATATGTTCTTGGCAAGGTTCGTCGCGATCTTGATTCCACTCGAGAAGGAGTTTCTGAAGATGCCCCCCACGGAATCCACAAATCGCCGCCGGAGCGGCCGCCTAGACCATCGCGTTTCCATCATCCTGAGCGGCATCGACAGGGACGGATTCAATTTCGGCGAGGAAACCGACACCTACAGTGTCAGCAAGCACGGCGCCAGCATTCGAACCGCCTATGAGCTTCGTCTGGGCCAGGAAGTTTCAGTCCGCACCAAGGAAAACAACCGGGTGGGCCAGTTTGTGGTTGTCTGGGTGGGACAAGTGGGAACACCGAATGAAGGACTAATCGGGCTTGAATGGGTGGAGGTTCGCCGCTTTTGGGGTGTTGACTTCCCTCCCGAGGACTGGGAGTCGGAACAGTAGCCATTCCCCGCCTTGCGCCGTTTCTTGACACAATTCCAAATCCATTTCAGAATGGACGATTGCTGCCGCGGTAGCTCAGGTGGTAGAGCGCAGCCCTGAAAAGGCTGGCGTCGGCGGTTCAACTCCGTCCCGCGGCACCACTCCAATTGTACCTGGTGAGTCCTCCCAGCAGATCCCATTCACCTTCAACCACGTAGAACCTTCCTCCACCCAATTCCAGTAAGTATCCTCCGGCAGAGTCGGGGGCCTCCTAAGAGGTGCTAGGAATTAGAGCTTCGACCGATCTACTTTCTTTGAGAGTTTCAACCGAGCTTGGAAATGCATCGGTTCTTTGAGTAAAGTGCGGCATCATTGAGGTGCCGCGAAGGCTTACGGGTCCCATCCCCCGAGAAGCTTATGTAGGTTTCGAAAATGACTTAAGAAGTCAGGGCCTGAGTGTCCGACTCTGAGGAGTGCACTACATATTGTCCCTGTATCGACAAACAGGAAAGTTTCCGCAGGTGGTCTAAGATGATCAAAGATGGAGACAATTCAGGAAATGTTCAGCGGCCTCAGTGCAAAGTCCCTGTTTGATACTCGAGCGCAATGTGCCGGACTTGATATTCGTATTTGGCGCGAGTCTGCTCGACCTCTGCCTGAGTTTCGTTGAGCTCGGCTTGGCTCAACTCGACAATGGAACTCAATCCGAGTTTATAACGCGCCTGTGCCAGACTGAGGGCGAGATTGGCCTGATCCAGCAGTTGGCGGGTTAGAGCAAGGCGCTGGTAAGCTGTGCTGGCGTTGAGCCAGGCGACCTGGACATCATGAGCGACGGCGTTCTGAAGCTCCCTCAGACGCTCGCTTTCCGCGCGGGCTTTCAACTCCGCCCGGGCGTGCCGCGCTCCAAACAAGTTGCCGTTGAAAATGGGGACGTTGATGTTGACGCCGGCCGCGGAGTAGTATTCACCCAGGTTTGATACTTTCTGCCGATAAGGCGCCACACCCGCCACCATCATCGTGCTCACAGTCGGAAACCAGAGATCCCGCTCCGCTTTCGCAAACCGCTGAGAGGATTCAACACTCAATCTTCCGCCAATCAGTTCCGGGCGTTCGCGAAAAGCCTGATCAATGAGCGGCGAGGCATCGGACGGTGGCGGCGCCGGCGTTGGCGCTTCTTCAAGTTGGAACGCCGTGGGGCGAGCATAGCCGAGCGCCTGCGAAAGCATCGCAAAGGCCGCCTGAACCTGGCTCTGGTCTTGCACAAGATCCAGCTTGGCCCGAGCGAGATTGACCTCTGCGAAGCTGACATCAAGAGACGACTTCAGTTTGCTTTGGGCAAGAGCTTTTACTTCATCGACGACCACCTGGCGATCCTCGACGTCCTTTTGCGCAACTTTCAGGACGGCCTGGGCTGAGAGCGCGTTGAAATAGGCACGATCCACGGCGAGCAGGACTGCCTTTCGCGTGGCCTCGACGTTCTCGCCGGCCGCCTGGCTCTCAAGCCGCGAACTCGCCACCAGGTTGCGAGTTCGGCCGAAATCCGTCAGGGTCTGGCCGACGGCCACGCCCTCGGCGACTCTGTTATAGACGATGGGATTGTTCAACCCACCGGCAGTGATTCGGCTGCGGCTGTTGGGGTCGGAGCCCGCGACCGTCGAGCTCCCGTAGGCAAAAGGGTAATATGCCGAGCGGACCTCGCGCGTCGCTTGATCCGCGGCCTGCGCCGAGAGCTGTGCCGCCTGCACTTGGGGATGATGGCTCAGCGCAATGGCGTCCGCCTGCGCGAGCGTGAGCTTCTGCGGCGCTTGAGCGTGCGCCAAAACGCCGAGCCCTTCCATGAAAATCAGGCCAAGCCACAAAATGCGTTTTCGGAACATCAAGCCTCCGTATCGTTGGCGGAATTCATTTCGGGGATTGCGCGCTCCGTCCGATGAGGAGGTAAGCGGCGGGAAGCACGAAAGCGCTTAGCAGCACAGAGAAGGTCAGGCCGCCGATGATGGTCCAGGCCAGGGGCGCATACGCCTCACTGCCCGAACCCAGCTTCAGTGCCATCGGAACCAGCCCCACGACGGTCGCTAACGAAGTCATGACGATCGGCCGCATGCGGATGCGGCAGGCGCGAACGATGGCCTCAAACCGTGAGGTTTCCTGAGCCAGGCGGGCCGCCAGTTCCATCACGATGATCCCGTTGGACGCGGCAAGGTCAATCAGCATGACCGTCCCCATCAGCGACATGATGTTCAGGCTCGCTCCGGTTGCTATCAGCGCCAGCATCACGCCGACCAGTCCCATGGGGACCGTCACCAGAATCACCAGTGGCTCGGAGAAGGACGAAAACTGGGCTACGAGAAGCAGGTAGAGAAGGCCAATTGAAAGAATCAGGCCCAGTCCGAAGCTTCGCAAGGAAGTTCGCATCGTCTGAACCACGCCGCGCAGGTTCACCTGAATGTTCGCTGGAAGGTTCATGTTGTGCGTCATGCTCTCGATGGCGTTCGCTACTTTGCGCAGGTCTTCGCCGGAGGGGGTTACATACACGTCGATCACCCGGCGAAGCTGATAGTGGTCCACTTCCGTGGGCGACGATTGCCGGCTGACGGTTGCAACCGCGTCCAGCAGCACGGGCTGGCCGGATGAAGAGGAGCGCAACGGAATGTTCATCAGGTCTCGCTCGTTCTTGATCTGCGCTTCGGGATACTGCACCGTCAGGAGGTAATCGAGCCCGGTTTTCGGGTCAATCCAGTAGCCCGGCGCGATCATGCCGTTGGAAGAAATTGCGCTGATGATGTTGCCGGAAACTTCGTCGGCCTTCAGGCCCAACTGGGCGGCCCGTTCGCGGTCAATGCTCAAGTGAAGCGCGGGATAATCAACATCCTCGGGAATATAGACGTCGCCAACCTCCGGCAGGCGGCTCGCCCTCCGGGCGATTTCCGATGCGGCTTGATAATCGTCCGCAATGTTGGAACCTCCGACCTGGACATCAATGGGCGCCGGAGCGCCTGACGTCAGGACGGAATCCACCAGGCCGCCCGACTGGACATAAGAGGATAATTGAGGCAGATCTGAATCAAGGCGTGCCCGAAGGCGGCGCATGTACTCGAAACTGCTCACCCGGTGGCCTTCCGTCAAACCCACTTGCACAAAGGCGTTGTGCGTTGTCGCATTAGAGGAGTAAATCGAGGAAAAACCCGGCGCGATCCCCACATTTGAGACGATGACTTTCAGGTCCTCCGGGCGGACGGTCTGGCGAATGATCTGCTCGACACTTTCCACGTCTTGCGTTGTGACTTCCAACCGGGTGCCGAGCGGCGCCTTCAGGTTGACGACAAACTGACCGGCATCGGTCCGGGGAAAGAAGGAAACATTAAGCACAGGAAGGAACAGCAGCATAACCGCAACTGCTGCTGCCGCGCCCAGCATCACACGGCGCGGACGAGCCAGCACGTTTCTCAGGAGCCGCTCATAGCCGTCGGCGAGCCGGTGAAACTCCGCATTGAATCGTGCAAAGACCGGAGCGAGCTTTCCCGCTCCGGCGTCCGGCGTCCCGTCGGCGTCTTCACGGACTTCCGGCATGAACTTGTCACAAAAAAGCGGCACGACGGTCATGGCGATGATGTAGGAAGCGAGCACGGCCATGACCACCGCCATTGCCAGGGCGGAAAACAGAAATTTGCTCACTCCGAAGAGAAAAACCACCGGAAAGAACACCACGACGGCCGCGACGGTGGCAGCAAGCAGCGGCAAGGCCATTTCCTTTCCACTGGCCAATGCGGCCTCCGCAGGCGAAGCGCCGAGTTCGCGGTGGCGGAAAATGTTTTCAAGAACGATGACGGAATTCTGAATGACGCGGGAAAAGCTGAGCGCCAGGCCGGCGAGCATCATCATGTTCAACGTGCTTCCTGCAAAGCCGAGCGCCATGAACGATGCCAGCGCCGCCAGGATAAAAGAAAGAAACGCGGCCACCATGCCGCGCGCCGTGCCCAGGAAAAGCAAAATGATCAGGCAAGTCAGGAATAGTCCGGTGAGCCCTTCGTGAATCAGGGTGGAAATCGAACTGCGAATCAACTGCGATTGGTCCATGACCACTTGCGCGACAAGCTGTCTGGGAACATCGGTTAAATGCGAAAGCACTTTCTTGACGCCGTCAACGACACTCAGTGTGTTTGTGTCTCCGCCCTGCTTCATCACCGGAAGGTAAACCGAGGGTTGGCCGTCCACGCGCACCACATTGGTCTGGATTTGCGCCGCGTCCTGCGCCTCGCCCACGTCGCCTACCGTGATATTGGCCATGCCAACCGTTTTTAGGGGAATCCGATTGATGCCCTGTGTGTCAGGGATTTGGTTGTTGATGTAGAGTGGATAATCGAGTTGACCGATTTTCACATCGCCTGAGGGCAGTATCAAATTTTGCTGGTTGACCGCGCGCACCACGTCCATGACGCCGAGCCCGGCCGCTTCCAGCTTAGCCGGGTCAACGTAAACCATCAGTTGCCGGTATTTCCCGCCGAAGGGAGGAGGCACCGACGAGCCCGGAACGTAGGCAAGCTGGTTGCGGACCGCAAACTGCCCGAAATCGTGGATTGCGGCCTCACTCAAGCCCTGGCCCTTCAGCGTAACCAGGCAGACGGGAAGGCTGGAAGCATCGAACCTCAGGACCACAGGTGGCAGCGTGCCTTTGGGCAGCCGGCGCAAATTGGCCATGGCCAGATTGGAGATTTCTGCCACGTCCGAGTCCGCGTTGCTCCCCGGTTGGAAATAAACCTTAATGATGCTCACGCCTGAAAGTGAGCGGGACTCAATTCTTTCAATTCCACTGCCCAGCGTAAAGAATCTCTCGAAGCGGCTGGTGATGGCGCCTTCGATATCTTCCGGCGCCATGCCATTGTAAAAAGTGGCAACCACAACCTCAGGAATATTGATGGGCGGAAACAAGTCCACCGGCATGCGCAGCAAACTGACCACGCCCAGCACCGCGACCAGCAGGCAACCGACGAGAACAACGTAGGGACGGCGAAGCGCGAATCGGACCATTAGCGGTCTCCCGCATTCCTGGCCAGTTGGATCGTCTTCGGACTTACCTTCTCGCCATTTTGAAAAGTGCTGGTTTGACCTATCGCCACAAGATCGTTCTCGGAGACTCCGGATAAGATCTCCGTCTTATCTGAAGACTCGATTCCGACTGAAACCTGCCGGAATACCAATCGATGTTCTGGATTTACAAGCCAAAGACCGGCCTCGTTGCCTTTGCGAACAAGCGCGATTGAGGGAACGACCAGGGCAGCACTCTTATTCTCAAAAGAAAGCTCCACATTTGCGTACTCACCCGGCGCGAACTCCATTTTGGGATTCGGGACGTCCACCTCCACTCGCATCGTGCGGCTGGCAACGTCCAAAGCATCCGCCATTCGGCTGATGGGCAGTTCAAAAGTCTTTGGCGTGTTGGGAATTTGAATTTTCACAAGCTCCCCCATTCGGACATGAGGGACAAGTGAAGCTGGAACATAGATCACCAGGCGCAGGGGGTCATTCTGTTCGATGGTCACAACCGGCGTAGCCTGCGTTGAAGAAGATGTGCCCGCAGGCACCATCGTTCCCGTATTGACGTATCGTTTGGCGATGACGCCGCTGAAGGGCGCTGTGATAAAGGAATAATCGAGCATGGCCTGGACCCTTTTTTGATTTCCGAGTGCTTCCGTCAGAGCGGCCTGCGCCGCCCCCAGCGCTGCTCGATCGGCGGAAACCTGAGCTTCCGCCTGCTGGTCTTTTCCCATCGCATCATCAACTTCCTGCTCGGCGACGAGACCGGGATGGGATTGGTTTACTGAGGTCAATCGCCCGTATGACAGGTGCGCCACCTGGTGCGCCGATTGGGCGAGACGGAGCTGCTCCTGTGCACGGCTGACCTCCGCCTCCCGCCGCTTTACCGTGGCAAGCGCCTGATCCCGGTCGGACTTAAGCTCGGGAACTTCGAGCGTTGCAAGAAGCTGGCCTCGCGCCACGCGCGAGCCGATGTCCACGTTGATCTGCCTTACGTAGCCGGCGACTTTGGCCCGGATGTCCACTTCCTGGTAAGGCTCAAGCTCAGCTTCCAAAGTGACTTGGCGGGAAATGGGCTGTGCGGCCACCCGCACCACGGCAACCGTAGGCGGCCGGTCGGAGGCTGACAGTGCATGGGTTTCGAACTTCCGCGAGCACGCGCTGGTGAGCACTAAACAGCTGCCCAAACCTGCCGCCATCATCAAAGCTGCCATGCGATTTACCCGAATCTTCATACAGTTCTCCATGAGGGTCCGAGAGGCCTCGAATATCGAGGAGCAAGCAGCTCAGACCGCTTTTCCATCCTTGCCTCTCGGGGCAAACCCGATTCCTGCCGGAGAGGTATCAGGCACAACCCTTTCCCTTGTCCGAGGTACAGATTTCCCGAACGGCTGTTTTCAGCTCTCTAAAGTGCGCACCTTAATTGTTTTCGGATAATTTAGGCAGGAGGAGGTCCGCGGACTGAAGCACGGTGGAACGACCAGGCGTCAATCCATGCGATCTCATCGTTCTGTCCCGCCGTAGTAAATGCGAAGGAGAAATGAAGGATACCTGAAGCTTCCGGACTGGGATTCCGATGTTGGTGGCGCCTTGTGAAAAAACAAATTGATTCGTAGGAATGGGAACTTTCGCCTGCCGGCGATTTCGATTCCACTCGCGAGGGCTTCGAAAGAGGAATTGCCCTCGCAGCCACAGATTGAAATGAAGCTAGACTGCAAACCAGCCCCGACGCTTCTGCAATAGGAGCTCCGGCAGAATATTGAATCGCCGCCGCGAGCAGCACCAAAACGCTACACGTAAGCGTCAGCCAGACTCTCCGTCGTTGGCTCATAGACTAGATTGCTTCGAAAACGAATCCCACCCCTGTCTTGCTGAAGCCAAGTACAAGCGCTATAGACGCATTTTGCTCCCATTTGGTTTCCTTGGCAATCATTCCCCCATATTCAAAAGTTCAGAGGCGTCTGGCGCTAATCTAAGTCCTTGCGAACCAACAACATGGGTAGTAGACGGAGAGGGGTTCGCCCCTCCGACCTGTGGTTTAGTCAGACAACCTTTGTGTTGACCGCTTCTGATTGAATTTGAGTTTTCTATCCGCCTCAGCAATTCGGCGCCAAAGCAATTCCGGCTAATGTCCTGAATTCGAACCGAGTTGACCACAGTCCCGCTACAAATTCGCTCCACACCTGCCTTTGGAGCATCTTTATCAGGCCACTCGGTCCTTCCAGCCATTAAATAGCCGCTCGATTTCGCGCCAGCGATCAGGCTTCATGCTTTTGCCCGAATTCGGCTTGTGGCCCACACACATCAAAGAATGATACCGGCGCCACGCGGGGCTTGGGAGGAAAGCTCGTAGCCCCCGGTTCCCGGGCAAAACTTTTTTTGGCAGGGATGACAGTTTTCGGTGCCGGTTCCCGCTTTACAAAGTGAGGCGAGAACGAGCAAACGCCCACGCGAGGGAAGCCGGTTGAAATCGGCGGCCCTGGCGAACTCAAAAAAGGAGAAAAGCCATGAACGTCCATCGAAACTTTGTAAGGTTGGTCATCCTTGCACTGGCGGCCACGGCTCTGAGCGTGGGCACCAGCAGTGCACAGAATTTCCAAGGCAAATTCACCTTGAACCATCAGGCGCAGTGGGGTCAGGTCACGCTTCAGCCGGGCAACTACACGCTGAAGATGACCCGGGCTCAGGGAGGCCAGCGGATGGTGGAAGTGCGGAGCGAAGCGAATGACAGCGACGCAGCCATCATCATGCCGGCGAGCGTGGATGCATCGTCTGCCGCCGGAGACAGGTCCGATCTGGTCTGCATCCGTCAGAACGGTACGCTGATCGTCCGCGCTCTCGAGGCCGGGCCCACGGGCGAAACCGCTTACTTCCACACGCCGAAGAACGAAACTCTCTCGGCGGAGCGTCACAGCGGCCAGAAGTCCACGCTGTTGGCCCAGGGACCGACGCTGATTGAGCGGGTGGAGGTTGAATAGGCGCAGGGTAGCAACAATTGAAAGCGTCGGGTCGGCAGGCCGCGCGAATCGCTTCGCGCGGCCTGTTTTTTTCCATTCCGGAGTTGTGAACGCTTCGTCCTGGAACTGCCGTTGCGATGAGTCCTTCCCCGCCGTCTTCCTTATGGTGAGATCTGCGGCAACTGCCCTTCCCGCAAGCAACCGACGACTGGGTCCTCCCTGGAGGTGAGGTCTCGAACCTTGCGCCACCAGGATTATTCCGCACCGGCCAAAGTCCCGGTCCAGGGACATCAGCAAAAACTTATAGCTCGGATAAAAACTTCTGATTGCCGACACGGCTTGGGTAACGGAAAATATAGTCTCGCGTTGCTGCGTCCGATGAGCCTGCAACAGATTTGGTGAGCAGCGGAACGGATTTATGGGGGAAACGTCAAAAAGTGCGTGGTGTGATAAGTTCCGCCGTGGTCGTGTCGGTCTTCCGCCTGGTCCGCAAGTAGTTTCCTATCTCCCGCTGCCGTCGCACGCCGTCATCTCTCGGACCGTGGCGTTGTTTCCTCCAGGCCTTGCGGCGGTGGCAAACGGGATGCGGCATGGCCTTCCGGGCCGCCCGGTGCTCCCTCCATCGAGCATGATCACGCGATAAAGGGCGGATAAGTCTTGGGATGAACCACAAATCATCCATTAACGGATTTCCAGCGGCGCAAGGGCTCTACGACCCTCGTCATGAGCACGATGCCTGTGGTGTGGGATTTGTCGCCAACATCGAGGGCAAACCCTCGCACAATATTATCCGCAAGGGCCTTCAGATTCTCATCAACCTGACGCACCGCGGCGCATGCGGATGCGATCCCGACACCGGCGACGGCGCGGGCATTCTGATGCAGATTCCCCATGCCTTTTTTGAGCGCGAGGCTCTTCGCTTGGGATTCCACCTGCCCGGTCCCGGCGAATACGGCGTGGGCATGATTTTCCTGCCCGTGGAACCCCACGAGCGAATCCTTTGTGAAGGCATCCTGGAAAGAATAGTTCAGGAAGAGGGCCTGACCTTCCTTGGCTGGCGCGACATACCGACGGATGCCACCATGATTGGGCGGCTGGCACGCGGCAGCCAGCCCTACATTGAACAAATTTTCGTCGGGCCCGGGCCGGGCATGGACGCCGATGCGCTCGAACGCAAACTTTACGTCGCGCGCAAGCGGGCGGAGCGTGAAGTTGCCGAAAGCGATTTGAAGGAAAAGGGCTATTTCTACATACCGTCGCTTTCCTGCCGCACGATCGTTTACAAGGGATTGCTGCTGGCCCCGCAGATCGAGCATTTCTATAAGGAACTTTGCGAGCCTGACGTTGCCAGCGCCCTGTGCCTGGTTCACCAGCGCTTTTCCACCAACACGTTCCCGACCTGGCCGCTGGCGCACCCTTACCGCTACATTTGCCACAACGGCGAGATCAACACGCTGCGCGGAAACGTCAACTGGATGTACGCGCGGCAATCGGCGCTGTCCTCGCCGCTTTTCGGCGAGGACATGCAAAAGCTGATGCCCATCATCAGCCCGGGCGGAAGCGATTCGGCAATGCTCGATAACGCCGTGGAGATGCTCACTCTCTCCGGGCGCAGCCTGCCGCACGTCATGGCCATGCTGATTCCCGAGGCATGGGATAACGACCCGACCATGCCCGAGGACATCAAGGCGTTTTACGAATATCACGCCTCTTTGATGGAACCCTGGGACGGCCCGGCGGCGGTGGCCTTCACCGATGGGCGCGTGATTGGCGCGAAGCTCGACCGCAACGGGCTGCGTCCGGGCCGGTATCTGGTCACTTCCGGCGGCCTCGTCATTATGGCCTCCGAGGCGGGTGTGCTTCCGGTCAAGCCTGAGGAAGTTCGCATGAAGGGACGGCTTGAGCCCGGCCGCATGTTGCTGGTGGATACGGTCCAGAAGCGGTTGATTTCCGACCAGGAAATCAAGAAGCAACTGGCGGCGCGGCGGCCTTACGGAGAATGGCTGAAGGAAAACCAGATCACGCTCGACCACCTGCCGGCGCCTATCCTGGTGCAAGCCACCGACCACGAAACGATTGTGATGCGCCAGCGCGCCTTCGGCTATACGGATGAAGATCTGAGAATGATCATCGGACCGATGGGCAGGCAAGGCTTGGAGCCCGTGGGTTCAATGGGCATTGATACGCCGCTGGCATGCCTTTCCGACAAGCCGCAATTGCTTTTCAATTATTTCAAGCAGTTGTTCGCGCAGGTCACGAATCCTGCGATTGACCCGATCCGCGAAGAACTGGTGATGTCGCTCTCGAGCTATATCGGCTGCGAAGGCAACATTCTGGACGAAGCGCCGCGCAATTCACATACGTTGAAGCTGCGTCATCCCGTGATCACCAACTTCCGCCTGGAGAAGCTACGCCGCGTGAGCCATGGAGATTTGCTGGCCATGACGCTGCCCATGCTTTACCGCGCCGAGGGCGGCGCGCCGGAACTGGGTCACTCGATTGACCGCCTGTGCCGGCGCGCGTCGCTGGCCATCAAATCCGGCTACACGCTTCTGATTCTTTCCGACCGGGGAATCGACGAGGAATACGCGCCGATTCCAAGCCTGCTGGCCCTCAGCGCCGTCCACAACCATCTGGTGCGCGAGGAAACGCGGAACAAGGTCGCGCTCATCGTCGAGTCGGGAGAGCCGCGTGAAGTGATGCACTTCGCGCTGCTGCTGGGTTACGGCGCGAGCGCGGTGAATCCTTATCTGGCGATTGAAACGCTGGAGGATATGTTCAAGCAGGGCGAGTTCCCGCCTGAAGAAGAGTGGGACAAAGTGCTGAAGAGCTACCTGAAAGCCGTGGATAAGGGCCTGCTCAAGACATTCTCCAAAATGGGCATTTCCACGCTGCAAAGCTATCAGGGCGCGCAGATTTTTGAGGCCGTGGGGCTCAGTCCGTCGCTGGTTGAAAAATACTTTACCGGGACTTCCTCCCGCATTGAAGGCGTGGACCTGGCCGTCATCGCTCGGGAAGCGCAAATGCGCCACCAGTTTGCCCTGCAGCCTCCATCCGAATCCGGCACGGAACTCCGAGTCGGCGGGCAGTATCAATATCGTGTGCGCGGGGAAAAGCATTTGATCAACCCCACCACCATCGCCAAGCTTCAGCACGCGGTCCGCCAGGAGAAGCCGGAAACATTCGCGGAATTTTCGTCGATCGTGAACCAGCAGAATCGCGACCTCCTGATGCTGCGCGGCATGCTGGATTTCAAACCGGCCGGCCCCGCCGTTCCCATCGATGAGGTAGAACCGGCGGCGGAGATTGTAAAGCGTTTCGCGACCGGCGCCATGTCATTCGGCTCCATCAGCCGGGAAGCGCATGAGACGCTGGCCATCGCCATGAACCGGATCGGCGGAAAATCGAATACCGGCGAAGGCGGCGAAGACGAAGCGCGATTTATTCCGGACGCGAACGGCGACTCCCGGCGCAGCTCCATCAAGCAAGTGGCTTCAGCGCGATTCGGCGTGACGACGGAATATCTGGTGAACGCGGACGACCTGCAAATCAAGATCGCCCAGGGAGCCAAGCCCGGTGAAGGCGGCCAGTTGCCCGGTCACAAAGTGGATGAAGTGATCGCGCGCATCCGCCATTCCATTCCCGGCGTGCAGTTGATTTCACCTCCGCCGCACCATGACATTTATTCCATCGAGGATTTGAAGCAACTCATTTACGACCTGAAGATGGTCAATCCGTCGGCGCGCGTTTCCGTCAAGCTTGTGGCGGAAGCGGGCGTGGGGACCGTCGCCGCGGGCGTCGCCAAAGCCCACGCGGATGTCATCCTGATCAGCGGCTATGACGGCGGCACCGGAGCCTCGCCGATGAGCTCGATTCGCCACGCCGGCATTCCCTGGGAATTGGGCCTGGCGGAAACCCAGCAGGTTCTGGTGATGAATGATTTGCGCAGCCGCGTTCGCCTGCAGGTGGACGGCAAAATCCAGACCGGCCGGGATGTTGCCATTGCGGCGCTGCTTGGCGCCGAGGAATTCGGCTTTGCGACGACACCGCTCATCACAATGGGCTGCATTATGATGCGCAAGTGTCATCTGAATACGTGCCCGGTGGGCATCGCGACGCAGGATCCTGAACTGCGCAAAAAGTTTGCCGGCAAGCCCGAGTACGTGGTCAATTACTTCTTCTTTGTCGCCGAGGAAGTCCGCAAAATCATGGCCGGGCTCGGATTCCGCAAGCTCGACGATATGGTGGGCCGCGTGGATTGCCTGTTGCAGCGCAAGGATGTGGACCACTGGAAGGCGAAAGGCATCAAGCTGGCCTCGATTCTTTATAAACCGCCGCTGCCCGGTCACGTTGGACGCCGCAAGAAGATTGAGCAGGACCACGGAGTCGAGCGGTCGCTCGATGTCAGCCTGATTAAATACTGCAAGCAGGCGCTTGACGAACAAACCCCCGTCAGCCTGAGTCTGCCGATTTCCAACGTGAATCTTTCCGTCGGCGCCATGCTCAGCGGAGAAATCGCGCGGCGTCATGGCGGAAAAGGGCTGCCGGAAGACACGATTCGCATTCAATTCAACGGTTCAGCGGGACAAAGTTTCGGCGCGTTTCTCACGCCGGGCGTTACCATGACGCTCGAAGGCGAAGCGAACGACTACATGGGCAAAGGCCTTTCCGGCGGCCGCATCATCGTCTATCCGCCGCGCCAGTCGGAATTCGTGGCGGAAGAGAACATCCTGGTCGGAAATGTCTGCCTTTACGGCGCAACCAGCGGAGAAGTTTTCCTCAACGGCATGGCGGGAGAACGCTTTGCCGTTCGCGCCTCCGGCGTGACGGCGGTTGTGGAAGGCGTGGGCGATCACGGATGCGAATATATGACGAAGGGCCTGGTGGTCGTGCTCGGCAAAACGGGCCGCAACTTCGCGGCGGGCATGACGGGCGGCCTTGCTTTTGTGCTGGATCCCACAGGCCGCGAATTCGCTTCGATCAAATGCAACCGGCGCTCGGTGGATCTGGAGCCCGTGACCGACTCCAAAGATATTGAGACGTTACTCGACCTCATCACCCGCCACAGCGAATATACGGGCAGCCCGCAGGCGCGATGGATCCTGGAAAACTGGGAATCAACGGTCGCGCAATTTGTGAAGGTGTTCCCGCACGAATACAAGCGGGCGCTCGGCGTCCCGCGGGTGCCGGGCGCGGCGCTCCAGACCGCGACGCAGAAGCCAGGCCAGGTGCTGCATGGGTAAGGTCACCGGTTTCAAAGAGTACGTCCGCGAAGTGCCAACCCGCCGGCCCGTGGCCGAGCGCGTCGGCGATTACTTCGAGGTGTATCAGCCTTTCCCTGAGGATAAGGTCCGCACTCAGGGCGCGCGCTGCATGGATTGCGGCGTTCCCTTCTGCCATACGGGATGCCCGCTCAACAACATCATTCCCGACTGGAACGACCTGGTCTATCGCGACCGCTGGCAGGATGCGATTCGCGTTCTGCACGCCACGAATAATTTTCCGGAATTCACGGGCCGTATTTGTCCTGCGCCCTGCGAAGCCGCGTGCGTCCTGGGCATCAATGAGCCGCCGGTCGCCATCAAGCAGATCGAAAAGACGATCATCGAACATGCCTTCCGCGAAGGTTGGATTCAGCCGGAATCACCCGCGACGCTGACCGGAAAGCGGGTCGCGGTGGTCGGTTCGGGCCCGGCGGGGCTCGCGGCCGCACAGCAGCTTCGCCGCGCAGGCCATGAAGTTACGGTATTTGAAAAGAACGATCGGGTGGGCGGGCTTCTGCGCTATGGCATTCCGGATTTCAAGCTGGAGAAGCGTGTGCTCGACCGCCGTCTTGAGCAAATGACCGAAGAGGGCGTGACCTTTCAGATGAACGCGCATGTCGGCAGCAACGTTCCGGTGGAGGATTTGCGCAAGGAGTTTGACGCGCTGTTGCTTGCAGGAGGCGCGGAAAGTCCGCGTGATTTGCGCGTTCCCGGCCGCGAACTCGAAGGCATTCATTTTGCGATGGAATTCCTTCCGCAACAGAATCGCCGCGGAGCCGGCGACGTTGTGTCCGATGGCATTCTTGCCACCGGCAAACATGTGGTGATTATCGGCGGCGGCGACACCGGAGCCGATTGCCTGGGCACGTCGCACCGCCAGAAGCCGAAATCAGTTCAACAATTTGAAATCATGCCCATGCCGCCCGAGGATCGCTCGCCCTCAACGCCGTGGCCGCTTTGGCCGCTTCAATTGCGCACGGAAAGCTCGCACGAAGAAGGCGGCATCCGCAACTGGGCAGTCGCCACCACGAGATTTTCCGGAGATGAACACGGCCACGTTCGCCGGCTGCATGCCGTCCGCGTCGGCCCTCCGCCGAAGTTCGAGCCGGTTCCCGGCTCCGAATTCACGCTCGACGCCGACCTGGTCCTGCTCGCCATGGGATTCCTCGGCCCCGTGAAGGCGGGCATGATCGAACAACTCGGCGTGGCGCTCGATCCTCGATGGAATGTCTCAACCGACGCCAATTACCAGACTTCCGTCCCCGGCGTCTTCGCCACCGGTGATATGCGGCGTGGCCAGTCGCTGGTCGTGTGGGCGATCACCGAAGGCCGCCGCGCCGCACGCGCCATTGACCAGTCCCTGATGGGAACGACCTCACTCACGTAGCTTCCCGGCTTTTCCCCCCTTGGAACTTCGTGCTCAATCGAGTCTTTAACTCGAAAATCCAGTCTCGCACCAATAGCAGGGCGCGAGGCGAACTTTGCGATCCAGCGACCTTGGGCTAAAAGTAGCCGACCAGGGGAAGCCGGCCTGGAACATGAGGTGGGACATTATCAACAGGTATCATTGACCTGCTTTTGCCGGCGGCAGCTTGCTGAGTCTTTCCTGAAGGCGACGTACCAGAGAACTGTCCTGCTCTTCAGGCGAAAGATGCTTTGCGGCCTGGATGGCTGACTCGAGGGCGGCGCGGGCCTCCTGCGTGTTGCCGGAGGCCATGGCAGAATCGGCGAGAACAGTTTCCGCGGAAAGATCCCCGGGATCGATAGCGACGGCCTCGCGAGCCAAAGTGAGCGCCTGGTGCGGATGGTGCTGCCGGAGCAATTCACGGGCGTTCTGCGTCCGACTCAGGACGGCCGCTTGCGGGACGGTGAAGGTTCCCTGATAGACGAAAACTCCGTAGTCGATGCTTGCCACGGGCTTCAGGTCCTGAAAGGACCGGTAAGGATTGGACCGGCTGCTGGGCCACTCGCAGCCGCTGAGGTCGCCGGCGCTGATGAAAACGGGGCCATTGATGACGCCTGGAACGATGGCGGCGCCGCCCAGCCAACCGGTGTCAGCCGTGGGAAGCATCTTGCAGCGGATGCCGTAGACGGCGGGATCGATTTCGGGGTAAGCAAAGTAGGCAAACCAGCAGGACTGGCCGGGATGGCTGTCTTGCCACGCCTTAACCTGATAGAGCTGCTGACCCCAGTCCACGTTGGCGTCGCTGAGAAGATTGTGGGCATTCTCAGGGCCTCCCCAGGCGCGATTGGCGTAGGCCATGTAGTTGGGAAAAACAGAGAGCGCAGAAACAACGCTGGCAACAACCAGCAAA
Source organism: Terriglobia bacterium (assembly GCA_046706005.1). Lineage (GTDB taxonomy): Bacteria > Acidobacteriota > Terriglobia > UBA7540 > UBA7540 > JBJKPU01. The sequence goes on from JBJKPU010000084.1 coordinate 37,802, forward strand.
GAGCAGACCCACGTCCACACAGGAACCCAGTGGCCGTTGCGCCGACTGAGAGCCATGATGGTTCCTCCGGCGAGGATGTCCATCAGGGCATAGACGGGAAGAAGATGTCGCGCACCGATGTCCATGCCGGCTGCCATCGCGATAGCGAAATACAAGGCGGCCGGAAGGACGACGTAAGCGACTTCACGGCTCCAGCGCAGCCGCCGGGTGGCGATGGCAAAGATGGAAAGGGCCAGGAGCGCCAGCAGGCCGAGCGTGGTCTTGATGAGGACAGCTACAGGAAAGTACCACCAGACGGCATGCGAGTAATTGTGGCCGAGGATAAAGGTGGGGTAATACTGCGACATGAGCTTGACATCCACGAGGCCCATCAACTCGGATTCAGGGAGCAGGTGCCAATGCGCAAAAGTATGGATCACCGACTGGTCCAGGTGGCTCAGTCCCGAGGTGTAAGCGGCGAGAGGCGGATGCAATTGCAATCTGGCAGGCCGGGCGGCATAGCGGAAGCCGTAAAAAGCCCAAAGTACGAGGCAGCTTCCGATGACAATGAGGGCGAAGGCTCCGGCAAGGCGGAGAGCGGTGCGCAGGCGCTCTCCGCCCGCTGCCGTGACGACTTCCCAGAGGATGAGAACGATGATCATTGGCGCAAGCAGCACGCCGGAGTGCTTGCTTGAAATCAGCAGTCCGGCTGTGACAGCGGCGATGATGAGTCGCCACCATCCCGGCTTCTTCACATAGCGATAAAAAGCGTAGATGGAGGCTACGAAGAAGCACGTCACGCCCATGTCCGTGACGACGAGCGCGGAGTGGGCGAGAAGATTTGGGTCGAAGCTTGCGATGACAAGCGCAAAGAGCGCGGCGCCGGTGCCGAAGAATTCTCTTGTGGCGAAGAAAATGAAGAGCGACAAACCGAGGGCGAGGATGCCGGTCATCATGCGCATCCGGAAAACAAGGTGCTGGCTGCCGCCGTCATTGCGGGCGAGCCAGTCGCGGCCGTCGAGATATGCCTCCTGTTTGAAGAATCGTCCCTGGAGCGAAGGCGTCCAGAGCTTCCTGCCGAGCGTCGGGATGGTGGCCAGGAGCTTGACCAGCGGAGGATGCTCGGGATTGAGGCCGTAATCTCCGGTCTTCCACATCATGTAACCGGAGAAAGAGTGGTCGCCTTCGTCGAAGGTAAGCGATTCGCGATGCACCACGTAGGTGAATTGCGCGGCCTGGATCATCAGCAGCGCGACGACGGCACACGGAACCCAGTGCTTCCTAAGCCAGTTTGGGATCGCTTGCATTAGATTCTCCAGCAAAGGATCGATGAATGAAAGGTGCATGAATCCAGGTGCACGCCGCATGCGCTACCGGACCAAGATCTTCCAGACGCGTTCTCTAATGAATTTGAAATTCTCCTTGCAGAGGAGTATCGGCGGAGGAAGGACCTGCGTAAACACGATAGGTTCCCGGCAGCAGGTCCCACCCACTCTTCTTCACGTCATAGATGGAGAGCATCCGGGAAGGGATCTTGACACTGACCGTTTTCGATTCACCGGGCTGCAAATCCACGCGAGCCCAGCCCACCAGGCGGTGATAATGTTCTCCCGCGGCACCCGGCAGAGAAGCATACACTTCTGCAGTCTCCGTTCCCGCGCGCTGGCCAATGTTCTTTACAGTGAACGTAGCTTCCGGCTCGCTTCCGCTATTGTCCAGCTTCAGTGCGGAGTAGGCGTACGATGTATACGAGAGTCCAAAGCCGAACGGAAACAACACCGGCTTGTGCTCAGCCTCGAACCACTTGTAACCCACCTCCGCGCCTTCAGAGTAGTTCGCCGAGTATTTCAACAAAGCCTCCGGCGGACCGTTCGAAGATCTTCTAAGCCGTCTCCAATCTATCTTCGGCAGCGGAGGAATCACCGGATGAGGAAGGTCATCCACGCTCACCGGGAAAGTTATGGCGAGCTTCCCCGATGGATTCACCTTGCCCACCAGCACATTCGCCAAGGCCCTCTGGCCGCTGCTTCCCGCGTACCATGTCTCGACGACGCCCTGCACATTCTTGATCCACGGCATCGTCACCGCCGTGCCGCTTTCCAGCACGACAATCGTGTGCGGATTCGCCGCCGCTACGCGCTCGATCAATTGGTTCTGGTCGCCGGGCAATGACAGGCTCGGCAGGTCCATTCCTTCCGATTCCCACTGGTGCGCGAACACAATCGCAACGTCCGCGCTCTTCGCCAGCGCGGCGGCCGAGTCCAGATTCTCGCCCGAGTCGTAGTTGATTTCCGTCCCCGGCATCGCGTGACGCAGCGCCTTCAACGGCGAAGTCGGGAACCAGATATGAGCCTGCCACACAGTGGCCCGATGCCCCGGCGGCGCGATGGCGTTTCCACCCGGCGGATCCACCTGCGCCGATCCTCCGCCGGAAATCATTCCAACATCCGCGTGTCCGCCGATCATGGCGATCTTGTGCACCTGCTCTCCGTTCAGCGGCAGAATGTTGTCCTCGTTCTTCAGCAGGACAATGCTTTTTTCCTCCACCTTCTGCGCAACATGGAAACCTTTCATCACGTTCACAACGCTCTTTTGAATCGGATGATCCACCACGCCGGAAGCGAACTCGGCGTAGAGCACGCGCCGCGCACTGTCATCGATTTCCGCCATTGAAACCTTTCCGTCTTGCACAGCCTGCTTCAGCTTTGGACCGAAGTAGGTCGCCATCGGCTGCTCCTGATCCAAGCCGGCCTTGATGGCCTTTGCGGTGCTGTGCGTGCCGCCCCAATCCGAAAGGACGAAGCCCTTGAACCCCCACGCGTTCTTGAGCGTATCGCGCAGCAGATACGGGTTCTGGCACGCAAAATCTCCGTTCACGCGGTTATACGAACACATCACCGCGCCGGCATGCGAAATGTCGAGGGCAATGTGAAACGCCAGCAGATCGCTTTCCTGCATCCCTCGTTCGGAAATGACGGCGTTTACAAAGTTCCGCCCGGTTTCCTGATCGTTCACCGCGTAGTGCTTAAGGTCTCCGACGACGTGCTGCTCCTGCTCGCACTTCATCATGTTGCCGTCCATCGTTCCGGCCAGCAGCGGATCTTCTCCTGTGAACTCGAAAGTTCTTCCGTCGCGCGGCTCGCGCGCCAGGTTCACGCCTCCGCCCAGCGTCATGTCAAACCCCTGCGCCCGCAGTTCGCTGCCGATCACAGCGCCGTATTCGCACGCAACCTCCGGATCCCAACTCGATGCCAGCGCCAGATTGGACGGCATCGCCGTGGAATAGCGTCCGTTGGCGCCGCTGTTGCGGACGCCATAGGCGGCATCGGAAATCACCAGCGGCGGGATGCCCAGCCGCGGAACTCCCTCCACATAGCCTGCCCCGCCATTTGTCAGAGGCGTCAGCGGCATCGTCCAATTCGGCACGTCCGCCATGCCGTTGCCGTGCAGCAGGCTCAGCTTTTCGTCCAGTGTCATCTGCTTCAGCGCCAGCTCGGCCCGCTGGCTGGCGGAGAGCGACGTGTTCATCCACGGTTTGGAGGGTGTCTGCCCTATCGCAAAGGACAGGGCGATTGCCATTGCAGCGCATAAGGTCAGCAACTGCCGGAAGGATCTGTTTCGAACCAGATTGCTGAATTGCGTCTTATTCAACATTAGCCGTTCTCCTCGTTTCATCCGCTTGCGCCGGTCCAGGCCACCACTCAGCGCAGCGATTGTTGCAAAAATGTACTTCAGTTTATGCTCAAGATACTCGACGGTCCGCCGCCGGCGTTCAAATGTCTCCGCTCTTCATCTCTTTCAACAGATAGTCGCACGAGCGCACGCACACCGTCATGATGGTCAGCGTCGGGTTCTGCCAGCCTGAGGATGGGAAGCCGGAGCCGTCCATGACGAAAAGATTTTTCACATCGTGAGACTGCTGGAATTGATTGAGGACCGAAGTCTTGGGATCATTGCCCATGCGCGCGATGCCCAGCTCATGGATCGCCCAGCCCGGCAGCGTCGGCTTGGCGGAAGTTCGAATGTTTTTCGCGCCCGCCGCCTCCAGCATCTCGGCCCCAGCATTGGCCATATCCTTGACCATCGCCGATTCATTTTCTCCGTACTTCACGTGGAAGCGCAGAACCGGAATGCCAAAAGCGTCCACCACGTTCGGATCAATCTCGATGTAGTTGTCATAGCGCGCCAGGCTTTCGCCGAATCCCTGGAATGAAATCCCCATGTTGGGATCGACCTTCTGAAGCTCCTTCTTGAACTCATTACCGAACCCGTAGGCGCTCCAATTGAAGCCCGCGCCCGTGCCAACGAAATATTCGTATCTGCGGATGAAAGATTTTGCGCGGCTTGAAGGATCGGACGGCAGGTTGCGAAAGGGAATCAGGAGCATGCCGGTGGGCTTGACGGGCCTGTCGATGGCGAGCTTCTCTCCCACACCTTCAAGTTCCCCCGCCGCGTCTCCGCCCATAACGTTGTCCATCAGATAGTGGCCCAGCACGCCGCTCGAATTCGCCAGCCCCTTCGGATATTCGCGGCTCTTCGAGTTCATCAGGATGCGGACCGATTCCTGCGCCTGCGCGCAGAGCACGACCACTCGCCCCCGCACTTCCTTCGCCTGCCGAGTGACGCGATCAATATAGAGAATGCCGCGCGCGCGGTTGCTGCCTTGCTCCATCAGCACCTGATAAGCCATGGCGTTTGGAATCAACGTGCATCGCCCGGTGGCAAGAGCGTCCGTAACAGTGGTGAATGCGGAGTTGAAATAGGAGTGCGTCACGCAGCCGCGCTCACACGGCCCGCAATAATGGCAGGGCGCGCGGCCGTTCAGCGCCCGCGTCAGGTTGGCGGCGCGTCCCGGGGTGAGTGTCCAGCCCAGCTTCTCCTTGATGCGGCGGCGGGCAAGCGCTTCGGCGCAGTTCATCGCCATCGCCGGCTGGAATTTCCCGTCCGGCGACTGAGGCAGGCCTTCAGCCATGCCATTGACCCCGACGTATTCTTCCACCAGGTCGTAATAGGGCTCAAGGTCCTTGTAGCTGAGCGGCCAGTCCACGCCATAACCGTCGTAGGACGCCGCTTTCAAATCATAGTCGCTCAATCGCAATGACCAGCGCCCCCAGCAATTCGTGCGCCCGCCGATCATCCGGATTCGGCCCTGCCAACTGAAAGGCATGCCGGGCGCTGTCGTATAGGGCTCGTCCACATCGTCGCAAAACCAGGTGTGATTGTATTCCGTGCAGGCGTAACACTGCGTTTGGACCGGCTGTCTTCTTTGAAGCAATTCAGGAGCGAGGTTCCGGTACTTCAGCTCGAAAGCGGGTTTGTGCTCGGTGAAGTTGGCGTCCGACTGCGGCCGTCCGCAATCGACGAGCGCCACTTTCAATCCTGCTTCGGAGAGCCGTTTACTCGCCCAGCCTCCCGATGCTCCCGATCCCACCACAATCACGTCGTAGACTTCGACGGCCATCAACGATTCCCTCGGCGAAAATAAAGAGTCCATGTTCCCATCGTAGTCCTCTGAAAGCAAGCACGGCTTTTGTGCGTTTCCAGATTTATATCGAGCTTCAATGGAAACCTGGAAAGTCCCGCTGTGATTTGCTAATCTCTTCGAAGAAGGAAACACTGATGGCAGACCCGGAAGTTCTGAGCACGGAAAATCGAGGCACGAACAAAGGCCGTCTGACGCGCCGCAAATTGATGCGGACATTGCTGGCCGGTGCCGGCACCAGCCTTGCCCTGCCCGCCGTTGCCTCGACTTCTTCTCCCGGGCAAGACCCTGCGGGCGCAGCAACGCCCGCCGCCGTGCCTGGAGCGGATCCCTCCGCGCCCTGGCGCCCGCTCTTTCTCGACGAGCACCAGAACGAAACCCTGGTTGCCCTGGGCGAGTTGATCGCTCCCGGTTCGAAGAAGGCTGAGATCAACCGCTTTATCGATTTGCTTCTGAGCGTCCTGCCGCCGGATGCGCCGCAAAGCTTCGCCACGGGAAACAGCGTTCCCCAGGGCACCGCCTATGTTCCCGCTCCCGCCCGTCAGAGATTGTTCAACGCGCTCGCCGCGTTCGATGCGGAAGCTCGAAAGCGTTACGGCGCCACGTTCAAAGCTCTTTCTGAAACTCAGCAGAAGTCCATTTTGAGCGATGCTTCCGAGGCACCACCCGAACCGAAAACCTCCTCCGAAAAACCGGACCACTCCGCCTCCGGCGAAAAGCAAAGCGCGCTTCACCATCATTTTCGCGACCTGAAAAGTTGGGTGATTGGCAGCTACTACTCAACCGAAGCGGGCATTCGCGAAATGGGCTGGACCGGCAATGTCTTCTTCCCGACCTATCCCGGCTGCAAAAGTTCTTCCTGATTCCAATGAAGGGGCTCGACCGCTGGTGAGTCTATCCGGCCTGGCAAGCCGAACCGACCCTCGCCCGGCGCCCTGGGCCCTTGCGCCCTGAGGACGCGGCAGGTGGCGATGGCCGCCAGGCCGCGGAGCCTCAAAAACCAAACCGGGCGCGCCTGTAACCCGGCGCCGGTCTGCCTCGTCTGACGTACTATCCAATGGGATTCAGACCACGAGAAATGACACTCTGTTTAAAGGAGACGAATCATGAAGCGAAGTAATCGACTTTTTGCGCTGGCGCTTGCGCTGGGCGTCGGACTGCTGATCAGCGGAGCGGCCATGGCTCAGGACGCGCCGGCCAACGTGGCGGGCACCTGGAACATGACCATTTCCACACCGCGCGGCACTTTCAACAACACGCTGACGCTCAAGCAGGACGGCAGCAAGGTGACGGGATCCATTTCCGGCCGCATGGGCGAAACCGACATCAGCAAGGGCGAAGTGTCCGGCGACAAGCTTACCTTTGAGGTCACGCGCGACACGCCCAACGGCACCTTCACCATGGACTATAAGGCTACGGTGAATGGCGACGACATGAAGGGCACCGGCGGCAACGATCGCTTTAATTTCGATTTTACCGCCAAACGCGGCGCCGCCAAATCCGACGACTCGCAGTCGCAATAACCGGGAAGTCCCGAGCGGCGGGGCGAATACTCCGCTTCGCGATTGACAAGACCCTCAGCAATCAGCCATCGGCGGTCGGGGGAACTGTCCGACCTCACGGCAGGCTCCTGAAAGCTGGTGGCTGAAAACTGATGGCTACCTATGCCGGCGCTGGTGGTCGTGCATGGCCTGGGCGGCCTCGCGGTCAATGGTGCGGCGGCGGGAATCCTCGCGGTGGTCGTAAATCTTTTTGCCTTTGGCCAGCGCGAGTTCGCACTTGATGCGGTTGCCCTTCAGATAAAGCCGCAACGGAATAATGGTCAAGCCGCGCTCTCGGGTGCGTGATTCGAGTTTCTCGATTTCCGCCCGATGCAGCAGCAGCTTGCGCTCGCGCAGCGAAGCGTGATTCAGGTAACTGCCCGGCCGGTAAGCTCCCACGTGGCACTGCATCAGCCACGCCTCGCCCTGCTTCACCATGCCGTAAGAGTCCTTCAAATGCACTTTGCCCTCGCGGATGGATTTCACTTCCGTCCCCGCCAGCTCCAGCCCCGCCTCGAATTTCTCCAGCAGATGATACAGATGGCTTGCCTGCCGGTTGACCGCGAAATTCCTTGGCTGCTTTTCGCCTTTCTTTCCGCCCATCAAAATTCCCCGCGAGCCAAAATATATCCGCTCGACACACCAGTTTAACATCGTTCGCGGCCCGGCCGTCTGCAACCGGCAGCGGACTTCCGTTCTTGACGTCTGCGGTTCTTGCCTTGACCGCCGTCCGGTCCGCCCCCTATAATCCGCGCATCTTCGTTGCGGTTCAGGAGGAAACCATGAGACTCAAAGCTGCCGCCGGACTGCTGGCGCTGGCGATTGCGCCCGCTCTGTTTGCCCAGGACATTCAGGTCAGCCCCTCAAACAAAACCATCGAAGTTACGGTGACTCAGACGGTGAAAGTCGATGCAGAAGTCGCCGTGGTCGAAATCGGATACGAGAATTTCGGCGCCACACGCGACTCAACCGTTGACGAAAACGTGAAGGCCGCGGACAAAATCATTGACGCGGTTGAGGCCGGCGGAATTCTCAAGGCCGCTATCGAAACGACGCAGTTGCAGATACAGCCCGTCGAGCCTGACTCGGACGTGCCCGCCTCTGAGAGGAAAGAACGCAAGTATCAGGCCGACCAGGAATGGAACGTCCATGTTCCCGTCGCGCAGGCACAGAACACTGTTGATCTGGCTCTAAACGCCGGCGCGAACGAGGTTGATAACGTGACTTGGGCCGTGAAGGATCCCGGCGCGCTTGAAGACAAAGCCATCGCCGCCGCCACGGCAAAAGCCCGCGCGGAAGCGGCGGAAATTCTGAGCGGACTGGGCGAAAAGTTGGGCGCGGTGCTCTATGCGAGCAACACAATGCGCCGACCGAAGGGATGGCCCGTGTTCGCGGCGGAGTCTATGGGGGGCATGAGCAAAAGGACGCGTCAACTTCACGTCCACCTGTTCCCCAAAAAGGTGGAGGAGGACGCCACCGTCCACGTGATCTTTGCCATCCAGTAGCGGAACGGCGAGAATTTGTGGCTTTTTCTCCCACGAATCCTCGCCGGCTGCCTCAGGATGTGCCAGAATTAAAGAGTAGGTGCAATGACCGCCTTTCGGGGCGCGTTTGTGGCTCAAGCTGTTTCGGAAGCGATTTCATCGGATCAAAGGGGCGCCAATCGAATGAGCCAAATCATAGAAGCCAAATCCGCATTCCTCGCCAGCGTCAAAAGGCACATGAACAACGGGTTTTATATCCAGATCGGCCACGGCGTGGCCGGCTATGCCATCGTGCTGACTCCGCTGGCTTTCGGCCGGACGTTCGCCCACCTGCTTTACGGCGTGGTCGCCGTCAATATCTGGGCGCTTCTCAAGGAGTTTGTCATAGATGTGGCCACCAAAGGCCAGGCGTTCAGGAATTCCGTCGAGGATTATCGCAATTACATGCTGGGCGCAGTGATTGCAACCCTTGTGGGGCTGGCGGCGATTACCAGAATCTAGGACGGCGGCTGCTTGCCGGGCAGGTTTCGAGCGCGGAGCCCGTCTGTCCGCGCCACCCGAACGATAGTGCCGTTCCCGGCGAGCGGGTCCTTCAGGCCTCCGAATGTGACAGTTCCATAAAAATCGCGTTAAAGTTCTGTAAAATCAATATCGCGGGCGGCTCGAAATCCCGATTTTTATGCTACCATTTCCGCCCGGTCTGGCAGGCGATTCAGGATGCATTCGGCCGGGTGCTCGAACGGCCCCGCCGGCACTGATCGCCGCCTCGTCCAACGGAGGATTGCCGCCATGGCGGACCTAAAGCTGACCATCACCCCGATGCCCATCAAAGAGGAAGGCGTGCGCGTGATCAAACTCGCGGGCGCGCTGACGCTGCCCAACGTTTTCGATTTCCAGAACGCCATGCGCGAGGAAAAGAGCGCCGTGGTGATTCTGGATTTCACTCAAGTGCTCTACGTGGATTCAGCCGGAATCGGCGCCGTGGTGCGCGCCCACGTTTCCCGCTCCAATGACCAGCGCCGGCTGCTGCTGGCTGGCCTCGCGAGCCGCGTCCACACCATGCTGGAAGTCACTGGCCTCACCGGCGTACTTGCAATCTATCCCACCCTCGAAGATGCCCTGGAAAGCGCCCAGCCCCAGCCGGATTAGCGGCTGCGGTGGAAGCATTGTGCCCCGGCCATGGAAGGCAACTGGTCACGCCCGTGATTTCTTCCCCGCATCTCCGTTTTGACAAATGCCTCTAACTAATCTAGATTAATAATCTAGATTGGAGGTGATCCGCCAATGCATAAAGTCGGATTGTTCCAGGCCAAGAACCGGCTCTCGGAAATCGTTGAGCGCGCCGAGCAGGGCGAATCCATCGGCATTACGCGCCGAGGCAAACTCGCAGCGGTGATTTCGCCCGTCCGCTCCAAAACACCGCTCAAAGAGGTCTTTGAAGATATTGCCGGCATCCGCAGCCGCGCCAGGCTGCCACGTGGCGTTTCGGTCGATGACCTCATCGAGGAAGGCCGGCTTTGAAGCGCTTCGTCCTGGACGCCTCGGTCGCCCTTCGCTGGTTTCTTTCCCGGCCTGTCCCGGCCTACGCTCAGCGCGTCAGCCGAATGATGCTCGGCGGCGCGCATGCTGTGGTTCCGGCGCTTTGGCATCTCGAGATGGCCAACGCCCTGGCCGTCGCCGGGCGGCGTGGCATTCTGGACGCGGAGGACGCCGAGCGCGCATGCGTGGACATCGAAAAGCTGCTCGCGCAATCCATCGAAACCGATTCCTCCCTGGTGCCGGTGCGCCAGGCGCTGGAAACGGCAAATGCGTTCAAACTTTCCGCCTATGACGCCGCTTATCTCGGCCTCGCGCGGCGGGAAGACCTTCCCCTCGCCACCATGGATGAGCAACTGCGCTCCGCCGCTCGCGCCGCGAAGGTTGAAATCGTTCGCTGACGCCCGCGCACACTACTCCCTGCCCGATTGTTTCCGCGTGGGAAAATTCAGACTCTAGGCAAAATTGAACTTTGCTTTTTCGATGGGAGTTCCAAGAACTTCAATGCGCGACAAATCGCGCGTCCCCAGGCCCAGGCTCTCAGCCAGTTGCAGCGTGCTGTCGCATTGTGGGAACACCGCGCTGCCCCGCGCGGACATGGGATTGAAGCCCATCAGCGCCACCGAGACCGCGTCGGTGTTAACGCAGTTTCGGCCCGCCACCAGCAGCCCCGGATGAACGGGTTTCACGCCTCTGACCCACGGCCCTTCGCCGCCCGTCTGGGTGTAAATGCCGTCAATCACCGCCAGATGGATGGGCCGCGCCGCCACCAGATCGGCCGCCACGCGCGGAACCCGGTAACCCGGATCCTTGTGGGCATAAGCATTCGGATGAAGCGGTTGCGGAGCGCTTTCTGACGGCGTGCGGTTGCCGTCATGGATCATCATTCGTCCGCCGCGCGGCTTCAGGCTCGGTTCCTTGATTCCCGCGCCGCTGCCGTAAATCGTGCACGGCGTGTTGCCGAAGCAATTCTTGATGGAGAGCGTCACGCCCGCCGTGGAGTGTTGCTTCAGCTTGGCCAGCGAAACAAAAACGTCGCAATCCGCGTAGGAATGGTTCAAGTCGTAGCCGGCAAACATCAGCCCGCCGCCGGGAACGTTCATGCGGACGTAATGTTTGGCGTCGCCCAGATAGTTCGTGTTTTCAAATTCCACCCGCGGAGCAAGATTCACAAACTCGCTCGGGTTCCAGCCCGCCTGCCGCATGAATTCCTCGAGCGGCTCGGCCGTGGACCACGGACTCTCCAGCAGGCGCACCCGCCGCGCGCCCGCCTTGCCCAGCAGATGAACCGTGGCGGCGATGACTTCCGGATGGACCCAGTGCGTCATTTCCGGCGGCATGTTGTGATAGCGGCCCGTGGCTCCGCCGGTCAGATTCAGCTTGATGGCAACCGTCTTTCCCCTGACCAGCGATTCCAGCCCCCCCATCTGGTCGAACATCGTCGAGAGCGTGGACACAACTTCAGGGCCATAAGTCTGGCATCGCCCCACCGCCACCGGAGCCGTCGGCGCGGGAGCGGCAAGCGCCAAACCTGAAGGCGCCAGCCAGTATCCGGCCACACCCAACCCCAGAGCTTTGATCGCGTCACGCCTGCTGAAGGAAAATTGTGCCACCGGTCACCTCGCTTTTGCCGTCCAGAATCTCATCGCAGCCGCCAAAAGTCAAATCTCCCGCACCTTGCGGCCCTCTGCGTCTTCGCGCCTTTGCGCGAGGATTTTCTTTCTGCTTACTCAGAATTGGCGCCGGCCGCCGGCCCCTGGTAAACCAGGCTCAATCCCCAGTCAATGTTGGAAGGAAAATCGGGCAAATGAATTTCGCCGACCACGCCGGACGTGACGGTTCCCTGCCCCGCATCCTGCCACGTTCCGTTGCGAGGATCGAACCATCGGGCGCGATAAACGCTCGCCAGTTTCGCGCCGCGAATCAGGCTGTGCGGGCAGTTCTTTTCAAAGTAAGCGAGAAAGATTTTCTTGTCCGCAGTGCGCGCCGCGTACGCCCAGCCTTCGTAACTTTTCACGTCATGAGTCTTGCTGGGCACCACCAGGCCCGCATCGGGTTCGAGGTCGCGATAGCGCGGGCCGATTGAAAACATGAACGTCCGCAGATGCTGCATCTGCGTGGCTGAATTCCATTTGAACGCGTCCCACATTTTGGTGGGCGCTGAAGGTTCGATATCCGCGCCCCAGATGCCTTCCGCGCCGTAAACGTGACCGGCCAGTCCGCCTGAAAGAACTTCGCCGTACATGGCGGAGCGCACGTACCGGTCATCGCGTTCGGTGCCGCCCGGCGCGCCGTATTTGTAACCGCCGTTCAGTCCGCGCGCATCGAAATAGCCGGAATAATAAGGTTCGCCGTCGAGCGCCGGCCGCGTGGGCCGCGATTCGCGGAAAATCTGCGTCATGTACCAGTAATATTCGTGCTCGCGTTTGTTGCCCGTCTGGTGCAGCGTCACCCAGGAATCCTGCCCCCAGTTCACCAGCGTCGAAGGATTGGCGTCGGCGGAAAGCAATGTGCCGAAAGGCGGCGGCCCGAATTTCCGCAGCACCAGGTCGATCGCGCGGTCGAATTCCCTCGGCCCCAGGCTTTCCTGAATGATATCCAGATGAATCGGGCTCAGCACGGTGCTGTTCGCCTGATAGCGCGACCACACGTATTGAATGAAGCGCGCGTAGGATTCCGGCCACTTGTAATATTTTTTCCAGCACTCGCTCGCGTCGCGGCGCGAAACTTCAATGAACGGCACAAAACCGTTGGCGTTGAAGTAATCGATTTTCCGGTCCACGTATTTGAAATATTCCGGATTGATGCGATCCACGTCGGGAAAAACTTTTTCGTACCCTGGAACTTTGCCGGGAAAAAGAAACGGCATGCCGCCTTCGTTCGACATATTTTTGGCGCTGCCCGTGCCGAACTCCAGCCACGCCGAGCGCACCGTCGTTCCGTCCTTCATCACGAGATGCCACGGCAGGCCGTCCGTTTCCCAGTTGGGAAACGCGGCAATCATGCTGATCCAGTTGTATCCCTGCGCCTTGCGGAAGCGCACGTAGTCCTTGAAGCCCGCCTCCGGGCCGATGGGCCGCTCGCGGTCGTCGTCATGCCACCGGTAGCGATTCGTCCCCGCTGACCACCACGTGTCGCCCAGCACGAAGAACGGCGTGCCGTCCGCCGTTTCGAGCGCGTGCTCATTTCCCGAAGCGCGCAGAAATCCGCGCCGCAGCGAATTCTCCTGCTTCTCATCTTCCGTCCAATCTTCCGCTCTGAAGCTTCCGGATTTCCACGCCAGGCCCGCGTCATGCGGCTCGGAACCGCTCCGCCATTTCCACACGCCCGGCCCCGTCCCGACCACGCGCACGCGAAAAGTCTGCCCGCCGTCCCAGAATCCGTAAACGCGCTTTTTGAAATTCGGCCCCGTGAGATCAACCCAGACAGTGGCTTCCGTGTAAGGATTGGAATAATTGCGCTCGGCAGTGAACGTCAGCTCATGCTTTTCCCACACGTGCGTCGTGGCCGCTTCCGGGCCGGGATCGCCGCCCGCTTCGTTCGCGCCGGCCGCGGCGCGCGCCGCAATCGCCGCCGCCGGAATCATCACGCTCCCCTGCAGAAACTTTCGCCGATCAACTTTTTTCTCATTCCCCATTTCCTCACCGCCCCCCCAATGGCATGCGCACATGCAAGAACGAATCATCCCGCAAGATTCCCCGTCGTTCAAATAAATTTGTTTCGCAACGGCAAAGCAGCGCGCGGAGAATCCTGCGCATCATTCAAGTGTTAGAATCGCCAGAAGGGCTCGTCGCTGAGGGCCGTTGAAGTCATGAAAATCGCCTGCCTCATCTTCGCGGCGTTTCTGGCCGTACCGGCCGGCTCGCAAACCGGGCCGGTGACAACTGCGCAGCGTGACCTCGCGCTCAAGCGCACGCAGGCCTACGCACAAAGCAATAATGGCTCAAATAGGAAGCTCACGTATTCCGAGAAGGAAACCAGCAAGCTCGAAGATGCGTATTGGCAAGGGGACAAGAAAGTTCTCCCGAAGCTCCTCAAGATGGGTTACCTGACATGGTTTTACGGCAAAGCCCTTAACGCTGATCCTGAGGGGTTCCTCACGGCGATGTCTCATCTGCCGGAAGCGAACCGGCAGTGGGTCACGGCCAGCCTGGGCGGAGGAATGTTCGGCGTTCCTCGACCGTGGTTCAAAGGGCTCCGCAAAACTCTGACAGGCGTCCCGGCCTCGTCACCCAATTTCCAGACGGCACAAAAGTTGATGACGACAATTGAAGCCGCAAACGCCGAGTACCTCGTCGATTACTTCCCGGCTCACACTTTCACCGGCCGCGGTGCCGCCTTTCAGGTCCAGTGGTATTCGGGGGCTTTCTATGCCCTTGCACTGAAGCCAATGTGGCCGCCGACCTCACCCGACAAGCGCACTTACCGAATCATCGTCTTGCCCAGCTTTTCGCCTCCGGAGTGCGTCACGCTCACTGTCATGCCCGATGGTTCAGGGCAAGTTGAGTTTAGGACCGGAGATTCGCTTCATGTCCCCCTGAGTGTTGACGGTCCTCGCGCCCTAAGGCCCCAGCAGGTGGCCGAGTTCGCAGCCGCGTTGAACGACATCAACTTCTGGCACTTACCAACCGAACCGCCGCCTAGCAACTCGATCGGACTTGACGGCGCGCGTTGGATTCTGGAAGCCGTGCAAGACGGAACGTATCATGTGGTAGATCGCTGGTGTCCCGGCGGCACGCCGTTCGGCAAAGCCGCAGTAAAGTTGTTCGAGCTTTCCGGGCGCAAACCGAAGGGCGCCTGCTGAAACGTTCGCCCGCGCCGGTTCATCTCCCGCCAATCACGGCTTCTCCGCCGGGAATTGCACTTTAGGCACCTGCTGGGCCGTCGCCGAAGCGGCAAAGTAAGCGTCATTCCGCTTGAAGCCGGCCCAACCCGCGAAAAGACTGTTGGGAAACATTCCGATGTAAGTGTTGTAATCCTGGATGGCGTCGTCATAGCGGCGGCGCTCAACGGCGATGCGGTTTTCCGTGCCCTCCAACTGGTCCTGCAATTCCAGAAAGTTTTCGTTCGATTTCAGCTGCGGATAATTTTCCGTCAGCGCCAGAACCTTCACCAGCGCCCCGTCCAGCTGCTGGTTGGCGGCGATTTTTGCCTTGGGCGTTTGCGCGCTCATCAGATGTTCGCGCGCGTCCGCGACCGCCGTAAAAACCGTGGTTTCGTGCGCGGCGATGCCCCTGACCGTGGACACCAGGTTGGGAATCAGGTCGGCGCGCCGCTCCAGCACCACGTCCACCTGCGCCCAATCGGATTTGATGGTTTCATTTTTCTGCACCATCGTATTCCGCGCGCTCACGTACATCCCGCCGAAAATCACAACCGCGAGCACGATGACGATGAGGACAATCCATCCTTTTTTCATTCGAATCCTCCACTGTAGCGCCGGGTTCCACCTCGGCGCATTCCGATCCCGCATTGCGGGGCCGGCGCTTCAAAGCTTGCGATCCACCTCTTCGTTGACGCGTTCAATCAAATCCAGAAAACCGTGCAAGGTCTTTTTGACATTCAATTCGCCCGCTTTGATCTTTCCCTCGCGCGAATCCAGAATCGAGCAGAATGCTTCCGCACTCGCGCCGGCAAACTGCGCCATGCGCTCCACCACTTCGCGCTTTGCCGGCGGAACATCTTCGCCCAGCGCCACCAGAGCGTGGCGGAAAAGTGTGACGAACGAGGAGGCCGACGCGTCCATCAGCGCCAGCAGCACGCGATCTTTTTGCGGCGCCAGCAGAATCGCCTGGCGCAGTTTCACCAGTCCGGTGCGCAGCTCGCGTTCCACCTGAAGTTTGTGCAACTGCATGGGCACTTCGAGCTCATTGAAGAAGTCCTCGCCGTAAATCATCCGGTGATGGGTCTTCATATCGAGCAGCTCGATGGCAAAAATGTCGGCCGAGGCGCGCAATTCGTCCAGAGTGAAAAGCTGCGGCGTTGGAAATCCTTTTTTCTGCCACCACGACGCCGCCGGATGCAGCGCCTGCAGATCTTCCGCCGCGAGCCTGCCGAACAGGCAAAGCACATTCAAATCCGAATGGCGTTCGCGGTATTCGCCTCTCGCCCCCGAACCATAAAGCACCATGGCGCGAAGATTCTCCCCCGCCGCCGCCTGCAATTTCTCTTTCAGTCCCGCCAGCATTTTTTCCATTTGATTCGCTCCCGCTTACCAGCCTCCGCTCGCTCCGCCGCCGCCGAAACCGCCGCCGCCAAAGCCTCCAAAACCGCCGCCCCCGCCGAATCCTCCGCCGCCGCCGAAACCTCCCCCGCCAAATCCGCCACCGATGATCCACGGCGCGCCCCACCGTCGCGCACCGCGATTATACTGACGTCGCAGGAAAAAGGGGCCGACGAACAGCGGCAGGACGAACACGAAAAGTTCGAGCCATTGATACCACGGTCCCGATGAACCTTCGTTTTGGCTTTGCGCC
>JBJKPU010000085.1:0-3653 GCA_046706005.1 Terriglobia bacterium
AAGCCTGCAGATTTTCGGTCGGCTTTGAGGACAGGGCTTTTTCTTCCTGCGGCGAAAGCTGAATGCGCAGCGCCTGCGTGATGGCGCGGGCGATATCGTCCTGAACTTCGAAGACGTCCTTCATTTCGCGGTCGTAGCGCTCGGCCCAGACGGCCGTGCCGGTGCGCGTCTCGATCAATTGCGCGGTGATGCGCAGGCGGTTGCCGGCGCGGCGAATGCTGCCGGCCAGAATGTAATGCGCGCCCAGCTCCTTGCCGACCTCGGGCCCGGCCACCGGCTTGTCGCGGAACGGCAGCACGGCGGCGCGGGGATAGACGCGGAGCGAATTGATTTTGGAAAGCTCGGTCAGCACGTCTTCCGTCATGCCGTCGCGGAAATATTCATCTTCCTTGGAACCGCTCAGGTTTTCAAAATAAAGCACGGCCACGGACTTCTGGCCCGTGGGAGCGTCTGTCGCCGCCGCCGAGCGTCCCGAATCGCGCTCGCGTTTCAACTGCTGCAAATCGGCCTTGAGGCTGGAAGCATCCTGATAGCGCGAATGGCGGTCTTTTTCCGTCGCCTTGCTGATGATGCGGTCGAGTTCAGGAGGAATTTTTGCGTTCAGCCGCGAAGGCGCGGCGGGCGTGCGGTTGAGGATGGCGTCAAAAACGACGGCGGAAGTGGTTCCGGGAAAAGCCTGGCGGCCGGAAGCCATCTCATACAGCACGATGCCGAGCGAAAAAAGGTCGGAGCGGGAATCACACTCTTCCCCGCGCGCCTGCTCGGGGCTCATGTAAGCGACCGTGCCCATGGCCGTGCCGGGACTGGTCAGATGATCGAGGCTGGCGGTGTTTTCGCTTGCGGCATCTCCGCGGCGGGCTTCGAGGGCGCGTGTTTTGGCGAGCTTGGCCAGACCGAAATCGAGAACCTTGGCGTCTCCCGAGCGGGTGAGAAAAATATTCGCGGGCTTGATGTCGCGGTGAACGATGCCCAGTTCGTGAGCGGCGGCAAGGGCGTCGGCAATCTCGATTCCCGTTTCAAGAAGATCGTCTACTTCCATCAGGCCGCTGCTGATGCGGTTCTTCAGCGTTTCGCCTTCCAGCAGTTCCATGGCGATGAACGGCCGGCCCTGATGCTCGTCAATATCGTAAATCGTGCAGATGTGCGCGTGATTGAGGGCGGAAGCAGCGCGGGCTTCGCGCTTGAACCGCTCGACGGCCTGCGCGTCGGAAAGCAGCGCGTCAGGCAAAAATTTGAGCGCCACACGGCGGCCCAGCCGAATGTCCTCAGCCTTGTAAACCACGCCCATGCCTCCGCCGCCCAGCTTTTCCAGAATTCGATAATGGGAAACGGTTTCGCCGATCACCGATGCCTCCGCCCGATCGCGTGGGGAACTGAATTCAGTCTTCGACAGGATATTTTACACTGGGGTGAGAATTTGATGGCGGGAAATTTGGGCCATGGCAGGTATTGCACCGGCGCGAAGGAAGCATTACAATCACCGGACTGATTTCTTGGGTGAGGGGAGAGAAATGGTAAACATCGAGGTCAAGAATCTCGAGCCGGATATTGTTGTGCTGACGATTTCCGGCCGGCTGAGTATCGGGCGGCAGTGCCAGCAGATCGAATGGCAGGTGGACGAACTGCTGGAGAAAAAGCAGGTGAAGCTGGTGCTGGACCTGGGCGGGCTCGAGTATATTGACAGCGCCGGAATCGGCGTGGTTGCTCTTTCCTTCGGCAAGGCGAAAGGCGCGGGCGGCGGGCTGACGGTGGCGGGCGCGCACGGCAGCGTGGAGAAAGTCTTCAACCTGACCCGCATCAACGCCGTGGTTCCGCTGTTCCCCGACGTGACCGCGGCAGCCGCAGCTCTCGCGTAGCATCTCCCTCAACCGCGGCGGCTTTCGATTTCAGATGCCGCGGACAATCCAACAGCGCAGATTCTCATTCGCTTTCTGATTTTGAGGCGCAAACCTTCAGACTTTGCCGCGCAGAATGGTCACTGAAGCTTTTGGCAGGTTGAAAGTTGTGTCCGGGCCGGCGGCAAGAGTGACCGTGACGGGCGGCAAATCCGGATCGGCGTGGCTTTGCTCCTGGTCAGGATGCCAGACATATTGCGCGCTGCCGAATGTGATGCGCGCAACCTCGCCGGAAAAACCTGCAGCCTGACGGTCATCCAGTCCTTCAAATTTCACACGCACTGAGTAATCGTTCTCTTTGTCCTTATTCACGATCATCAGGGACCATGCGCTGTCCGGCCGCTTGACGGCATAGGCGGTGACGAGCGTGTGGCCGGCCTCGTCGCGAAGATTGCTTTCGGCGCGATAAACTTCATGCCTGCCGGCGCCGTGCTTGACCCATTCGAGATTGATCATGCGCCCAGCATGATACTGCGCGGTGAGCTGGCGGATTTCCAGGTCATGATTGGCGACGTAATTTCCATACGTTCCCCAGCCGTGGCAGCCGGGACGCAACGGCTCCGGCTGAATGGGCGAGTGATAGTAGGCGCTGCCGCCCGCTTCAAAAAAAGATCCCACGCTGTCGGCCAGCCAGAGCGCGGAAAAAATGTCCACCATGTAGGGCGTCAGTCCCCAGGAAAGATTGCTCTCCGTGTTGAACATGGGCACGCCGGGCGGCAGGCCGTCCGCGCGCCAGACGTCGAGAATGTGGCGGGTGACGCCGGCTTCGCGATAGAGGTCGCTCCAGGTGACTTCACAGGGCGGGAAGGGATAATGCTCGAAGGAAATGAAGGCGAGATCGCTGAGCCGGTTGTGCGACTTCAAATAATCGAAAAAACGGCCGAGCCAGGAAGTGCGGCCCTGGGCGTCCGGCCAGACCTTGATGTCCTCATTGACGCCTTCAAAAATCGGCCCGCCCAATTTGATGGCGGGATCAACGCGATGAATCGCGCCGGCCCATTGCAAATAGAGCGCGGCGTAATCCTCCGGCTGGCAATACTGGCCATCGGGTTCTTCGCCCATTTCAACGTAGCCAACCGGGTAGCCGCGCTTTTTGAGGTAAGCAATTTGATTGGCGGAATCCTGCGGCGACGAACCATAAAGCATGGCGATGGGAATCATGGCCGGGAGATGGTTGGTGATGCCGCTGGTGAAGAAAAGGTCGAAGCCGGTCTGGTCGCCGGCGTTCTTGTTGAGGTCGGCGGCCGAGTGCCAGGGGTCAATCGAAGAACAGTAAGTCGCCGTCTGATATTGCTGCGGCGCGTGCTGGACAACGTCCACAAAACGCCCGGCGCGGTCGAAAGTGCCGGCGTAAAGTTCGTGAATCGCGTAGCCCGCCGCGTTGCGGGGGTCGCCCGAACCGTGAGTATCGAAAGTGTTGGAAGATTCCGTCATCAGGATGCGAAGGAAACGCGCCTTGACGGGCATAGAAGAAAGTTTGAGCGTGACCGTTCCGCCGCGTCCGTTGCGGACAATGCCATTCGGAAACGCGTTCCAGGCGCCCGAGTCGGGCTTGTCCATGGCGTGCTCGCCGGTCCAGTATTCAACGGTGTAAGCGACGGCGTAAGGGTTAGCCCAGGCGATTCGAATGGCGTTGATCGCTTCCAGGATTCCGAAATCAATCACCACCCACTGCGGATGCGCGGAATCGGGCTCGCCGGTGAATTTGGCGGTCAGGTAAGGATTGCTTTTCCAATACGAATCCGGATTGCCGTCGGT
>JBJKPU010000086.1:0-43014 GCA_046706005.1 Terriglobia bacterium
CGTTCCGGTGGAAGTTCTGAATCCGTTCCGCCGGGTCAACCTCGGTTCGCGATTCGATCCCGCCTATACGGCTGAAATCGCGCCGCGCATGTCGGTGGCCGTGGGACTGGCGTTGAGGAGCTTTGACGCGCCATGATGAAAATTAACCTGCTGGGACAGCCAACTCCTACCACCAAAGCAGTGTCCGCTCCGACGTCGATGGCGGCACGGCAGGGGATTGTGTTTGGCGTGGCGCTCGTGGTTTGCATGGGCATCGCAGGACTATTCTGGTACTACTGGGGACACCAGCTCACTTACGAGCAGGCCCAGTTGTCGAAGGAGCAGAGCCGCCAGAAAGAGCTGGCGGGCGTGAAGGCGCAGAACACTCTTTATCAGCAGCAACTGAAGCAACTGCAGGAGCGGATCAACACGATCCAGAAGCTCCAGACGGCGCGCACCGGCCCGGTGGACCTGATGATGGGGCTGGGAGACACGGTCAACCACACGAAGGATCTGTTTCTGACCTCGGTCGACCCGAGAGGCAATGCGCTGGACATCAAGGGCGTTTCGGAGTCCGTACATGCCATCGCCGATTTCATTGCTGCTCTGAACAAATCTTCGAAGTTTGAAAGCGTTCAGCTTCGGGAGTATTACCAGGACAATCTGGAATCCCGAACGCGGTTCCGGTTTGAGCTGTTTACGACTTACAAGCCGCCGGCGCCGCCTGCGCTCCCGGGAGGGGCCAATCAGCCGGCTACGCCGACCGCGGCGGGGCACGGGCGTTAGGAAAAGGAAGCAAACATGGCCAAGGGGTTTAACGATCTTCCGGAAAACATTCAGGCGATCATCCTGATCGCGTTTGCCGTGCTGGCGGCCGGCGCGGTGTTCTATTATTACGCGCTGCCGGAGCTTGCGCTGAAGGATTCCATTCACGTCAAGTGGGTGCGTCTGAAAGCCGAGAATGACAGGAACGAGGCGTTCCGGCAGGAACAGACGGAGTATCTGAGCCGCATCCAGCAACTGAAGGAACAGCTGGCCACGCTGCAATCGATTGTTCCGGACGAGCCCGCGACCGACGCTTTCGTCAAATCCGTCTATGACGCGGGCCGAACCACGGATGTTTTTGTGCGATCGTTTATCGCTCAGCCGCTGGTCCACAAGGATCTTTATGTGGAGATGCCTTTCGCGGTTCACCTGGACGGCACTTACTATTCGCTGGTGAACTTCTTCAACCGGCTGGCCCACGAGCAAAGAATCGTGACGGTGGGCGGCCTTTCGCTTGGACCTCCAGTGGGCGGCGGCATGGGAACGTACAGGGTCGGCGCGCATGAGACGGTCGCGGCGAATTGCAACATCATCACCTATTACAACCGGCCGCAGCCACCGGCTTCCGCAGGGAAGGCCGGAGCGGCAGCCGCAAAGAGATAAATCAGGGGCGGAATATGGCCAATGCAGGACTCGGTCTTCGGCGCAGAAAGATAACGGGCGTGATCGGCGCCCTGACCGTGGCGCTCTTGATCTGGGGCTGGACGCCGGGCACGGCCGCGGCGCAGGGTCGCGGCAAGAAGAGCTCAAAGTCCTCGTCCGCGGCGCGGGAGATGAAGCAGGCGGCAAGCATGGCGCCCAAGCCGTATGAAGGCGAGATTTCCGAGGCAGGACGGCGCGATCCTTTCAAGCTGCCGCCTCCGCCCAGCAAGGGCAACGAAGAAACGGCCGGAATCACGGGGCCACTGCCTCCGGGCAAGAAGGGATTGCTCATCGGGCAGTTGAGGCTGGAAGGCGTGGTTCGCGAGGACAAGACGAATACGATGATTGCAGTCGTGACCAACTCGACGAACCGGGCCTATTTCCTGCACGAGAACGACGAGCTTTATAACGGGGTGGTCAGCAAGATCACTCCCGACTCAGTGTACTTCACGGAAAACACCAAGCAGGCCAACGGAAATATTTCGACCCGCGAAGTGGTCAAGAAACTGGGTACGGGGTCTGGAGAGGGAAAATGAAACGAAAAGTTAAACTTTTTCCAACGCTGATACTGCTGACGGGAGGACTGCTGTGGGCGGCTGCTCTGCCCGCCGCGACGTCCTCGCACGGCCCCGCGAAACAGGTAGCGAAAGCGGACGCCGCGGCGGCAGAGAGCGCTCCGCAGGCCATCACCCGTGTCTCCCACGTTTCCATCGAGCAGGCCGATGCGGGCCAGAAGACCATCATTCGCGTTGCCGCCGACCATGAGCCTCTTTATCACGTTTTTCAGTTGTCGAATCCTTCCCGCCTGGTCGTGGACCTGAGGGGCGCGCGGAACGATTCCAACCAGTGGAAGATTACGGCGGATTCACCCTTTGTGAAGGAAGTCAGGCTGGGCCGCTTTAAGCCCGAGGACGGCGGAATCATCCGCGTTGTGGCCGACCTGACCGGCAACCCGGCTTTTGACGTCCAGGCGGATCCGGACGGCATTCAGATCCAGTTGAGCTCCAGGACGGCGGTGGCCAAGAGTTCGCCTGAAAAGGCAGTTCCGTCACCCGCCAAGACGGACGAAGCTTCAATCACGCCGGCGCAGCCGAAGCCGGCCGCAACCCTGAAGGCTGTTGAAGCTTCGGTTCAGCCGGCGCAACTGAAACCGGCTGCCAACCAGCCGCCCAAAGTTGAAATGGTGAAGGCGGAAACCGTTCCGCCGCCGGCGCAGGCGCAGTACCAGAGCGCGCTGCCCGGGACCGAGTCTCCGGCCGTTGCCGCTCCCAAGCCGGAACCGGTGAGCCATAATCCGGAGGCGGCGAAAGCCGATTCAGCGGCTAAAGTTATCTCGACGACATCATCGGCGGCCGCGCCCGCGGCGATTCCAGCGCAGGATTCGGGCTCGGAAGCTTCCGGAACGCCGCAATACACCGGCGCGCCGATTTCCGTGAACCTGAAAAACGTGGACCTGAAAGACTTTTTCCGGCTGATTCACGAACTGAGCGGCCTGAACATCCTGGTGGACCCGGACGTCAACGGGTCCGTGACCATGGTGCTCGATTCGGTGCCGTGGGACCAGGCCCTGGACATCGTGCTGAAGGACAACGGACTGGGCAAGGTGCTGGAAGGCAATGTGCTCCGGATCGCCAAGCTTTCAACCCTGCAGTCGGAGCAGGAGGAAGCCAAGAAGCTGGCGGCGGCCAAGATTGACGCCGAGCCGCTGGTGACCGTTTTCCGTCCCATCAATTACGCCAAGGCGACGGCGCTGGCCACCATGCTGAAGTCATGGGTGGGCGGCGGAGCGCTTTCATCGCGCGGCAGCGTGCTGGTGGACGAGCGTACGAATACCCTGATTATCTCCGACGTCCGGCAGCAGATTCCGATCATTGAAAATGTGATTACCAAGCTCGACCAGAAGTCGGCGCAGATTTCGATTGAAGCCCGCATTATCCGCGCCACCACGGACTTCGCGCGCACGCTTCAGTCGGCGCTGGCTCTGGCCACCGTCAATTCCACCGGCCACATCGTCAACTCCGTCGCCACGGGCCAGGGCGTGGGAGCCACAACGGCCACGGCGGCGACGACCACTCCGGTGACCGCCGCCAGCGCAAGCGGCTTCGGCGTTTACTTCCTTTCCAACCAGGCCGGGCGCTATCTGATCAACGCCGCGCTGGCCGCCGCGGAAACCCGCGATGAGGCCAAAGTCATCTCGCGGCCTTCGGTCGTGACGCAGAACAACGTTCAGGCAACGGTCGTCCAAGGAACTCAGATTCCGGTGCAGACCACCATCAACAACACGGTCAGCGTGCAGTACGTCCAGGCGTCCCTCCAGTTGGAGGTCACGCCCCAGGTGACGAACGACGGGAATGTGTTTCTGACGCTTCGAATCACGAACAATTCTCCCGGCGCGCTGCTGACCACCGTCGCTCCGTCCATCAATACGCAATCGGCGACGACGGAAGTTCTGGTTCCGGACGGCGGGACCGTGGTTTTCGGCGGCGTGACCGTGACCCAGCGTTCGAAATCCTCAAGCCAGGTTCCGCTGCTGGGCAGCATTCCGGTGCTGGGGCATCTTTTCAAGAATTCCCAGACGACGAGCAACGATCAGGAACTGCTCTTCTTCGTGACGCCCAAGATTCTGAAGGGCTGAGCGGAGTACAAAACCGCATTGAATCGCAGGAGGAGGCGCAAGCCTCCTCTTCGTGTTTCAGGACGAGTTTGGAATCGCCATGAATTCTATTTTCACCCGGCAGGAGAAGGTCTGCGCGGAACTGCGCTTGCGGCGGCTGGACTGCCTTCTGGTGACCAGCCTCCCAAACATATTCTACCTTACCGGCTTTCGGGGCTCGGCGGGTGCGGCGGCGGTCACAGCCACGGGAACGACCCTTTGGGTTGACCCGCGCTATACAATTCAGGCGCGCGCGCAGGCCAGTGCGCACCGGGTTCTTGAGACGCGGAAGGGGCTCGTCAGAACCGCGGCCGCGTGGTGCAGGAAGAAACGCTTCCGGCGGGTGGGAATTGACGAGTCTAGTCTGAGTTGCCGGACGTATGGGGAATTGCAGCAGCGGGCGGGGAAGAAGGTCCGGCTGATCCATGCGGGCGGGCTGGTCGAGCGGCTGCGGGTGGTCAAGGACGCAGGCGAGGCCGATCTGGTGAGGCAGGCCTGCCGGCTGACGTCGGAAGTGCTGGAAGAGGTCCTGCCGCAGGTGCGGCAGGGAGTGAGCGAGCTGGACATTGCCGCCGAGCTGGAATACCGGATGAAGCGCAAGGGCGCCGAGGGTCCGGCCTTCGATACCATCGTGGCTTCGGGGCCCAGGACCGCCCTGCCGCACGCCACGCCGTCCTCCAAGTTATTGGAAAAGGGAGATTTGGTTATCATTGACCTTGGTGCTATACTCCACGGATACGCGTCCGACCTGACTCGCACGGTTTACCTGGGTAAGCCGCCGGGGCGTGTCCGAAAGCTTTACCGGGCGGTTCAGGAAGCGCAGGAGCGGGGTATTGGAAGCGTTCGGCCCGGGGTCACGGCCGGGTCAGTTGACCGCGCCGTGCGGACGAGTCTGAAGCGCCGCGGCCTGGATCGCTACTTCACGCATAGCACGGGCCACGGAGTCGGAATCGAGATTCACGAGCTTCCGCGCCTGGGCGGCAGGGACAAGTCACGGATTGAGGCCGGAGCGGTGGTGACCGTCGAGCCGGGAATTTACCTGGAAGGCTTCGGCGGGATTCGGATTGAGGACACCGTGCTGGCGGATTCAGAGGGCGCCGAGATTCTGACGCCCGTTTCCAAGGACGACTGGATTCTGGGCTAGCGCGAGGGAGCGGCATGGCCGGAAAAAGTAAACCACAAAGCGGCGCGGCGAAGCAGGGCTGGGACCTGAAGCAGATCCGGGACCTCATTGACCTGCTGATTGACCGCCAGGTGGGCGAATTCGAGCTGGAAAAGGACGGCGTGCGGATTCACATCCGGCGCGGCGTGCTGCAGCAGGAGCCGATGCTGGTTTCCCAGGCGCCCACGGCAGCTGCTTCGGAACAGATTCAGCCTTCGGCACCGCTGGCTCCGCCCGCGCCTGAAGGAGTGACGGCGCGCGCGGAAGCCTCCACGGGCGAAGCGGCCGAAGGGCTCTACATCGTCAAGTCTCCGATTGTCGGGACGTATTATGCTTCGCCGGCGCCGAATGCTCCGCCCTTTGTGAAGCCCGGCGACGCGGTGCGCGTCGGCCAGGTGCTTTGCATCATCGAGGCGATGAAGCTGATGAACGAGATTGAATCCGAAGTGGCGGGCGAAGTCGTCCGGATTTACGCGGAGAACGGACAGCCGGTGGAGTACGGCGAATCGCTGTTTGCCATCACTCCCTCGCGCGAAAAATAGGCCGGATGCGTCTGCGGCTCCTGCGGGGCGGCCAGTCCCCGGGACGCCCGGCGCGAAAAGCATCGATGTTCAAAAAGATCCTGATTGCCAACCGCGGCGAGATCGCGCTGCGAGTGCTTTGTGCGTGCAAAGAGCTCGGCATCCGCACCGTGGCGGTTTATTCGGAGGCGGACCGCTATTCGCTGCACGTGCGGTTTGCCGATGAGGCGGTCTGCATCGGCCCTCCCCGCAGTTCGGAAAGCTACCTGAACATCGCCAGCATTATCTCGGCGGCGGAAATCACCGACGCCGAGGCCATTCATCCCGGATACGGCTTTCTGGCCGAGAATCCGAAATTCGCCGAAGTCTGCGAAACTTCCAAAATCACTTTTATCGGCCCGCGGCCGGAAATCATTCAATTGATGGGCGACAAAATCGCCGCCCGGAAGCGCATGTCGGAACTGGGACTGCCGCTGCTGCCGGGAAGCGAGACGGTGACGACCGAGGCGGAAGCGCTGAAGGCGGCGAAGAAGGTCGGCTTTCCGGTGATGGTCAAGGCTTCAGCCGGCGGCGGCGGGCGCGGCATGCGCGTGGTTCGCACCGCCAAGGAATTGCCCCATCTTCTGCAGACCGCGCAGAGCGAAGCGCAGGCCAGCTTCGGCTCGCCGGAAGTTTATCTGGAAAAGTATGTCCAATCGCCGCGCCACATTGAGTTCCAGGTGATGGGCGGACCGGACGGAAGAGTGGTGCACTTCGGCGAGCGCGAGTGCACGATTCAAAGGCGGCATCAGAAAGTGCTGGAGGAATCTCCCTCGACGCAGGTGAACGCGGCCCTGCGGCAGGAAGTGGGCGGCAAGGTGATCCGGGCGCTTCAGGAAGTCGGGTACACGAGCGCGGGAACCGTTGAGTTCATCATGGATGAGAACCGCCAGCTCTACTTTCTGGAAATGAACACGCGCATTCAGGTGGAGCATCCGGTGACGGAAATGGTGACCGGGCTCGATCTGGTCAAGATGCAGATTCTGGCGGCCGCCGGAGAACCGCTGCCGGTGAAAGGCGAGACCGTGCCCATGCGTGGCCATTCCATCGAGTGCCGGATCTGCGCGGAAAATCCGGAAACTTTTGCGCCCTGCGCGGGAAAAATTACCGGCTTTCACGTTCCGGGCGGCACCGGAGTGCGCGTGGATACCGCCGCCTACGCCGAGGGCGTGATTCCGCCCTACTACGATTCGCTGATCGCCAAGCTGGTGGTCCACGGGCACGACCGCGACGAGGCCATCCGGCGCATGCGGCGCGCGCTGGAAATGTTCGTCATTGAGGGAATCGCCACCTCGATTCCCGTTCATGAGAAAATCCTGGCCGAACAGGATTTTTGCGCCGGAAAGTTCGATACCAGTTTCCTGACGCGCTTCTCGCGCAATGGCTCATCCCAATTGTAACGGAACCCGCTGATGGCATTCCGAATCCCCCGCCTCTATGCCATAATCGACCGCTCGGCGGCGCAGGGGCATGCAGTGGAAGACCTGGCCGGAGCGCTGCTCTCGGCGGGCGTTCGCCTGATTCAGTATCGCGACAAAAAGGGAAGCTCGCGGGAGATTTTCGAGGCGAGCCAGGTCCTGTGCAGGCGAGTCCGGGCGGAAGGCGGGACTTTTATCGTCAACGACCGGGCGGATATCGCGCGGGCCGTCGCGGCCGACGGCGTGCATCTGGGCCAGGACGATCTGCCTCCGGAACTGGCGCGGCGCGTGCTGGAATCAGAAAAGTTGATCGGGTTTTCAACTCACAATCCGGATCAGGTTCGCGAGGCGCAGGATTCCGTGGCGGATTATGTGGCCTACGGGCCCGTCTTCGCGACGCGATCCAAGGAGCGGCCTGATCCGACGGTGGGGCTTGACGGATTGCGGCAGGCGCGGCGGCTGACCACGAAGCCGCTGGTGGCTATCGGCGGCATCACGCTGGAAAATGCGGGCGCGGCAATCGAGGCCGGAGCGGATTCGGTGGCGTTGATTCAAGGTCTGATCGCAACTGGTGACATTGCAGCGCGGGCGCGCGAGTTTCTGCGAGTTCTAGGGTAGCGGCGGCTTGTTCTGAAAATGTCCACGACTACCAATCAAAAAACCGCGGGGCAGTCTGCCGGCAGCGGGCTGGTGAAGGGCCTGGGCCTGTTTGACTGCACGACCATCGTGATGGGCTCGATGATCGGGTCGGGCATTTTCATTGTGGCGGCGGAAATCGCGCGCGAGGTGAAGTCGCCCGGACTGATGCTGCTTTCCTGGGTGGTGAGCGGAGGCATGACGGTTGCCGCCGCCATCACCTACGGCGAGCTGGCGGCGATGATGCCCAAAGCCGGCGGGCAATACGTTTATCTTCGCGAAGCTTTCAGCCCACTGTTCGGTTTCCTTTACGGCTGGACGCTTTTTCTGGTGATTCAGACGGGAACCGTTGCCGCGGTGGCCGTGGCGTTCGCGAAGTATCTGGGATTTTTTATTCCGTGGATTTCCGACACTCGTTATGTTTTCGATTGGGGAAAAGTCAGTGTGTTCGGCCACACGGCCCTACTGGCGGTTTCAACCGAGCAACTGGTTGCCATCGCGACGCTGCTTTTTCTCGCCGGCGTCAACATTCGCGGATTGCGGACCGGCGCCTGGCTGCAGAATATTTTTACGACGCTCAAAGTGGCGGCGCTGCTGGGCCTGGTGGGAATCGGAGTCTGGTGGGGTTCGAGCCACAAGCCCGTCGAACAGCACGTGCAAAGCTTCTGGGGCGGCTCGCACTGGGATATTGCGACCCTCACAATTCTCTCAGTGGCGCTGGTCGGCCCGCTGTTTTCCTCCGACGCCTGGAACAACGTGACGTTTACGGGCGAGGAAATCATCAATCCCCGGCGAAATCTGCCGCTGGCGCTGGGCATCGGAACCATGACGGTCTGCACGATCTACTTTTTCTGCAACTGGGTTTACATGCGCGTGCTGCCGTTTTCCGGCATCCAGCACGCCGCCGAGGACCGCGTGGCGACGGCCGCGATGCAGGTCATCATGGGAGATAAAGGAGCCGCGCTGATGGCGGCGGCCATCGTGATTTCGACTTTCGGATGCATGAACGGCATGACGCTGGCCGGAGCGCGCGTCTATTACGCGATGTCGCGCGACGGGCTTTTCTTCAGGAAAGTGGGCACGGTGGATGCCAAGCATCATACGCCCGCCGTGTCGCTGGTGGTCCAGGCCGTGTGGGCGGCGCTGTTGACGCTTTCCGGAACGTACAACGACCTGCTGGATTACGTCATCTTTGCCGTCATGCTGTTTTACATTCTGACGATTCTGGGACTGTTCCGTCTGCGCCGCACGCGGCCGGATGCGCCACGGCCTTACCGCGCCTGGGGCTATCCGGTGGTGCCGGCGCTCTACATCGCGTTTGCCATTTTCGTGGAATGGGCGCTGCTGACCCACAAGGCGATGCGCAGCATTGCGGGCCTCAGCATTGTGGCCGTGGGGATTCCTGTTTACTATTGGTGGCGGAGCCGGTCGCGCACGGAAATCGCGAAATGAATTTTTCGCCGGCTGCCGAAGCTACGGGCGAGATTTGATCTGATTCGGGAGGGACTGAATGTCCAATCTGTTCATCACCAAGCCGCTCGACGCGATTCTGGCGGAGACCGAAGAGAAGGGCGAGCACACACTGAAGCGCGCCCTGGGCCCGGTCCATCTGGTCATGCTCGGGATCGGCGCCATCATCGGGGCCGGCATTTTTGTTCTGACCGGGCAGGCCGCCGCGACCAATGCCGGACCCGCCATCGTGCTCTCCTTTACGCTGGCCGGAATCGGCTGCGCGTTTGCCGGCTTGTGCTACGCCGAATTCGCTTCCCTGATTCCGATTGCGGGTTCCGCTTATACCTACGGCTACGCCACGCTGGGCGAGCTTCTGGCCTGGATTATCGGCTGGGACCTGGTGCTGGAATACTCGTTCGGCGCCGCGACGGTCGCCTCCGGCTGGAGCGGATACTTCGTCAGCTTTTTGCGCGATTTCGGAATTCAGTTGCCTCCGCAGTGGATTTCGACGCCGGGAACGGAGATGGTTCTTTATAAGGGAAGGTGGGCAACGCTCAACTCGCTTCAGCAAACACTGACGACGGCGCACGTGAACATCGCATCGCTTCCACATGTCACGGCGCATTTCAATGTGGTCGCCTTTCTCGCGATTGCGGTGGTTACGTTTGTTCTGGTGGTCGGCGTGCGCGAATCGGCCAACATGAACGCGATTCTGGTGGGAGTGAAGATGACCGTGGTTTTTGTGTTCATCGGCCTGGCCGTCAATTTCGTGCTGCGCCATCCGGCGGCGGCGGCGGCGAACTGGCATCCGTTCATTCCGCACAACACCGGCCACTTCGGCGATTTCGGCTGGTCGGGGATCGCGCGCGGCGCGGCGGTGATTTTCTTCGCTTACATCGGTTTTGACGCCGTCTCCACGACGGCGCAGGAAGCCAGGAATCCGCAAAAGGACATGCCCATCGGAATCATCGGCTCGCTGATTGTCTGCACGATACTTTATATCGTGGTGGCCGGGCTGCTGACCGCCATCGTGCCGTATTACACGCTGAACGTCGCCGATCCCGTGGCCGTGGGCGTGCAGGCCATCGGCGTTCACTGGGGCAGCGTGATGGTGAACGGCGGAGTGGTGGCGGGGCTGGCGAGCGTGATGCTGGTGATGTTGCTGGGCCAGTCGCGCGTGCTTTATTCGATGTCGCACGACGGATTGCTGCCTCCGTGGGTCAGCGAAATTCATCCGCGTTTCCGCACGCCGTGGAAAACGTCCATTGTGGTCGGAACCTTTGCTGCGATCTTCGCGTCGGTGCTTTCCATAAAGGATTTGTCCGAGCTGGTCAACATCGGAACGCTGCTGGCGTTCGTCATCGTGTGCTGCGGCGTCTGGGTGCTGCGCGTGCGCCGGCCGCATCTGGAAAGGCCGTTCAAAACGCCGTGGGTTCCCGTGATTCCGATTCTGGGCGCGCTGATTTCTCTTGCTATGATGGCCAGCCTTCCGATGACCACGTGGATCCGGCTGCTGGTCTGGCTGGTGATCGGCCTGGTCATTTACTTTACTTACAGCCGCCGCCATAGCCGGGTTCGGAGCGGCGCGAATGTTCCGGAGGCCAAGGCGTGACCGGGAATCCGGCGGGGCGATCCTGCCGACGGGCTTTGAGTCGCGCATCGAGAAATCCCGTGCTCCTGTTTCCGCTTTGCGCCCGGCTTCCAGTAAATGTTGCGAAACATGTGGAAGCGATTCTTTGAATCATTCCGGCACGAATACCGGACGCGTCCGATGGCGCGGTTCACTTTCTGGGCCGTCGCCGTTTATGGAGCCGCCCTGTGGCTGGCGGACAGGTTCTCCGGCGGAGCGCCCGCGGTTCTCTGGCTGCTGTTCTGGGTGGCCGCCCTCGTTGCCGGCGCTTACTACCTCCTCCGCCTGATCCGCCTCTTCAAGGACCGAGTCTTGTGGCGCCTGCGTCGCAGGCTGATGGTGGCCTACGTTTTTATCGCCGTCGTTCCCATTATTCTGATCGTGGTGCTGGCGGTGGTCGGCGTGGTGATGCTGAACGGCCAGTTTGCGGCCTATCTGGTGACGCAGCGATTGCAGGAACAACTGGAAGTGCTTCATCAGATCAACCGGGCCGTCGCTCACGAAGCGCACCTTGCGGAATACAAGAAGCCGGAGGATCTGCTGAACCATCTGCAGCGCTTCTACTCGCAGGAACTCAGCCGTTACGTCTCCAGCTATCCGGGACTGGAAGTCACGCTGCGCGTGGGAAGCGACGTGCGCGCCTTCGAATTGAACGGGACCGCTCTCTCGACAGGCGTGACGGTGCCCACGTGGCTGACGGAACAGGAATTTGCAAGCAGCGTGATCGATCAGGGAAGAATTATTTACCGCGCCGTCGATCAGGAGGATACCTCGGTGGGACGGCTGACGCTGATTATGAGCGAGCCGCTCGATGCCGGACTGCTTGACCGCGTGGGCCAGGGCATCGGCCCCGTCGCCATCGTGATTCCCGGTTCCGGACCGCCTTCGACGGGCTCGTCATTTCAGTCGTCGGGAAACATCACGACCAGCGAGGAGGGGTTCAAGTATCCGGGAGCGACGCTGCGGTCAAAGACGATCGCCGTCCCGCCGCGGGCGAACGTTTTTGACGCCAGCATTTTCGGTGTCTCGACGCTCAATCCCGTGGAATGGAACGGCAAGAGCGAAAAGCGCCTGAGCCAGCCCGTCCTGGTGCTGGTGACCTCCCGCCTTTGGGAAGTCAATCGCCAGTTGCTGACAACGCTGGGCCGTTACTCGCGCGTTTATCTGACGCTTTTCATGGTGGTGGGCCTGGTTTTTCTTGCCATCGAAATTGCGGCGCTGGTGATCGGAGTCCGGCTGACCGGTACCATCACAACCACGGTGGACAATCTTTACGATGCGACGGAGCGAGTGAGAAAGGGCGACCTGGCTTACCGGATCGACGTTCCGCCGCGCGATCAGCTGACCTCCCTGGGCGTGGCCTTCGACAGCATGACGGCGTCGGTCCAGAGGCTGCTGCGCGAGTCGGAGGAAAAACTGAGGCTGCAAAACGAACTCGACATCGCGCACGAAGTTCAAACGCAGCTTTTTCCGCAAAACATTCCGGCAGTTCCCGGTCTTCAGCTTTTCGGCGCCTGTATTCCGGCGCGAGGGGTGAGCGGCGACTATTACGATTTCATCCAGGCAGGCGGCAAGGTAACGCTGGTGCTGGGCGATGTGAGCGGCAAGGGGATTTCCGCCGCGCTTCTGATGGCGTCAATCCAGTCGGCGGTTCGCGCGCAATGGTATCATCAGTCCTCGAAAGGGAACGGCTCGCCGCTGCCCGTCATCTCAACCGCGGACGTGGTGCGGCGTCTGAACCGGCAGTTGTTTGCAACCACGCAGATTGAAAAATACGCGACCTTCTTTTATGCCGTTTACGACGCGACCAGCGGCAATCTGACGTACACGAACGCCGGGCACCCGGCGCCCATGCTGTTTCGCCAGAACCGCGTCGAGCGCCTGTGGACCGGCGGAACCGCCGTGGGGTTGTTCCGGGACGTGCCGTACGAGGAGGCGGAGATTCGCCTGGAGCCGGGAGACATTCTGCTGGCGTTTACGGACGGAATTACCGAGCCGCAAAACAGCTACGAGGAGGAGTTCGGAGAAGACCGGGTGATTGAAACCGTCCAGCGGGCTCTGGATGACCCGCCCGCCGGGCTGGCGGAAGCCATCTACCGCGCCGTGAACGACTGGACGGGGAGCCCGGAACTGCAGGATGATATGACGCTGATTGTCGCCCGTGTTTCCAGCGGCGGCGAAGGACTGATTGTCGAAGGCCGCTGACTTCAGTAAACTGGTTGGAAAAGTCCGCCGGAAGAGGTTTTAACTGTGTCACTACAGAATCGGGTTGCGCTGGTTACCGGAGCGTCGCGAGGCATCGGAAAGGAAATCGCCTTCGCGCTGGGCCGGGCGCGCGTGAAGGTGGGAATCGGCTATCGCACGAACCGGCTGGGAGCGGAAAGAGTCGCCGCCGCGCTGAAGAGAATGGGCACGGATAGCCTTCTGATCCAGACAGAGGTCACCGACCCGGCGCGGATCGGCGAAGCGATTCCCCGGCTCGCCAAACAATTCGGCCGGCTGGATATTCTGGTCAACAACGTCGGCGACTTCGAGTGGAAATCGGTTTTTGAAACCACGTTCGAGGAGTGGCAGGCCATCGTCAATTCGAATCTGACCAGCGTTTTTCACGCTTCCAAGGCCGTGCTGCCGATTATGCGCCGCCAGCGCTGGGGAAGAATCGTCAACCTGGGAGCGGTGGGCGCCGAGCGCGCCTTCGGGCAGGCGAAAATTTCCGCTTACGCCGCCGCGAAAGCGGGCGTGGTGGCCTTCAGCCGGGCGCTGGCCCTGGAAGAAGCGCGATACGGAATCACGGTCAACGTGGTCAATCCCGCCACGATTGACGACAAGGAACTTTCGCGCGAAGAGGCGGAGCGCATTTCCGACGCCCGATTCCCGGTGGGCAGGCCGGCGACGGCCGAAGACGTGGCCGAGGCGGTCCGATTTTTTGCGTCCGAGCAGGCGGCTTTCATTACCGGACAGGTTCTGAACGTCAGCGGCGGGTGGATGCTGTAAGCGGCGAAACACGACCGCCTCGACGGAGCGGCGAAGTGGCCCGGCAACCAACCTTCAAAGGCAAACGCACCGCAATCATGATTGCGGTTCTCATGCTGACCCTCCTCATGGTGGGGATGGTTGGATTCCACAAGATCGAAGGCTGGCCGTGGTTTAAGTCTCTTTATGCAACGCTGATGACGGTTTCCACCATCGGCGCGGGACCCGAAAATGAAATTTCCGCGGCAGGCGAAAGATTCAATGTCATTCTGATGTTTCTGGGGATTGTGGTGGTCGGCTTTGCGATTGGAAGCCTGACCAAGGCAGTGATAGAATTTGAGCTCGGAACTTTTTTTGGCCGCCGCCGCATGGAAAAAGAAATCTCCCGCCTCGAAAATCACTACATCATTTGCGGAGTGGGCCGCGTGGGACGAAGCGTCGCCACGGAGGTCGAAGCCCGCGGCCTGCCGCTGATCATCATCGAAAAAGACCCGGTGAAGGCGCAATGGGCGCAGGAGCACGGGTTCCCATTGATTGTCGGAGACGGTTCAAGCGAAGAAGTTCTTCGCCAGGCAAGAATCGAGAAGGCGCGGGCGCTGGCGAGCGCGGTGACTTCCGACGCCCAGAACGTTTACATTGTTCTGACGGCGCGCGGCATGGCGCCGAACCTGCCCATCATCGCCCGGGCGAGCGAAGAGGACGCCGAATCGAAACTCATCCGCGCCGGAGCGAACGCCGTGGTCTCGCCCTACACTTACGCCGGGGCGCGAATCGCCCGGACCATGACGCGGCCGAACGTACAGCACTTCATTGACCTCGCCCTTTCCGGGCTCGGCGATCCCGGCCTGAATCTGGAAATCGAGGAAATTCGGGTTGCCCGTCCTTCGAAGCTTGCCGGCTTGACGCTCGCCGACGCCGACCTCGCCGGCAAAGTCGGCGTGATTGTGCTGGCTCTGCGGCGGGAAAACGGCAAACTGGATTTCAATCCCAAATCCTCGCAGAGCCTCTCGCCGGACGACTGGCTGATCGTCATGGGCGATTCCCATTCCCTGAAGAATTTGCAATCCCTCGCGGGCGTTTGACACATGAAGATTCTGACCGCAGCCGAAATGCAACGCATTGACCGCCTGACGACGGAAAAGGCCGGCGTGCCCAGCCTGACTCTGATGGAAAACGCCGGGCGCGGCGTGGCGGAATTTTTGACCGAGTATTACGGACCGCTTGACCGGCAGAAACTCCTGATCGTGTGCGGCCGGGGAAACAACGGCGGCGACGGCATGGTGGTGGCGCGCATGCTTCGGCAGCAGGGGATTGCTCCGGAGGTTCTGCTGTTCGGCGATCCGGCGAAATTGAAGGGCGACGCGGCGGTTAACTACGAGCGGCTGCGGGAAATCGCTGCGCCAACGATTATCCAAAGCGCCGAGGAGTGGCGCCGCGCCAAGCCGTCGCTCAATGACGCGACGCTGATTTTGGACGCGCTGGTGGGTACGGGGCTTTCCAGGCCGCTGGAAGGGCTGCTGCGCGACGTGGTTCTGGATCTTGCCAACGACTTTCCGCAAGCGCAGTTTGTGGCTGTGGATTTGCCCTCCGGCATTGGCGCCGATTCGGGCGATCTGATCGGCGAATCGCTGCGCGCGGAAGCGTCCGTGACGTTCACGGCGCCCAAACGCGCCCACGTTTTTCCGCCGGCTTGCGAATTCGTTGGGGATTGGGTCGTGAAAGAAATCGGCACACCGCCCGAGCTTCTCGAAAAAGACGATGAACTGTTCCTAACCCTCGCGGGGTCCGAAGACGTTCGATGGATTGCCGAGCCGCGCCGCCGCAACACTCACAAGGGAACGTACGGTCATGTGCTGGTGATTTCGGGATCGTTCGGCAAGGCGGGAGCGGCGGCGATGTCGGCGCGCGCGGCACTGCGGTCGGGCGCGGGCCTGGTGACCGTCGCGACTCCGAAAAGCGTGCTCCCCACGGTTGCCGCGATGGGCATGGAACTGATGACGGAGCCTTTGCCTGAAACCGAGAGCGGAAGCATTTCGCTTCGCGCACTTTCGGACGGCCACCTCGACCGGTTGGTGGAAGGGAAGAGCGTGCTGGCCGTGGGGCCGGGGCTTGGGACAGCGCCCGAAACGGTAGAACTGGTGCGCGCTATCGTCAATCGTTACAAGATTCCGATTGTGCTCGACGCGGATGGCCTGAATGCTTTCGCGGGCTGCGCGGACGCGATTCAGACCGACGGCCGGGTTCGAGTGCTTACGCCTCATCCCGGAGAAATGGCCCGTTTGATTGGAAAGAAAACCGCGGATGTTGTTGCCGGACGAATTGAAATCGCCCGCAAGTTCGCGAGCGAGCGCGGCTGCGTTCTGGTGCTCAAGGGATTTCGCAGTCTGATTGCAATGCCTTCGGGAGAGGTCTGGGTGAATCCCACGGGCAATCCCGGCATGGCGACCGGAGGCTCGGGCGACGTGCTGACGGGAATGACGGCCGGGCTGCTGGCGCAATTTCCCACGCGTCCGCCGGGAGAAGTTGTCACGGCCGCCGTTTATCTGCACGGGCTGGCGGGCGACCTGGCGGCGGAAATGGTGGGTGAAGCGCCATTGATCGCCGGCGACATTCTCGAGAGTCTTCCGCTCGCTTTTCGAAAACTTAGCAGGGAGGAAGATCACTGGCAGGCGAGCTGAAGAATCCATCAGGCGCTGCGGCCCGCGCAAGCACTGCCACAGCGCGACAAATCGTCACGCATTCGGCCGAGGAAACAGTGGCGTTGGGACGGGAATTGGCGCGCGAGCTGACCTGGCCGTGCCTGATTCTTCTTGAGGGAGAGCTGGGAAGCGGCAAAACGACGCTGGTGAAGGGAATCGTTGCGGGCCTGGGCGCGGGGCGCGAGGAAGAAGTCACCAGCCCATCATTCACGCTGGTTCACGAGTACGGGCGGGAACGAAAGGTTTATCACGCGGACCTCTATCGCATTGAGGGAACGCGCGAGCTGGAAACCCTGGGACTGGACGATTTGATTGACGCGGATTCCGTGCTTATTGTCGAATGGGGCGAGAAGTTCGGCGATCCACGGGCCCAATGGCAGGTTCGGATCTCCATCGAGATGCTCGGTGGCGATGACCGCAGGATTACAATCGAACGCGCGTAGTTCGGGAGGTTCTCATGGCCGGCCAGGGGATGAATCGAAGAGAAGTTTTGCGCGCGCTGGCGATGGCTGCGGCGGCCAGCCGGGTTGGCGGATTCTCCCGCTGGACTTTTGCCTGCGAATCCCACGTTGGCGGAGCGGCCGCCGCCCGCTCTGCCAGCTACACACCGACGTTTTTCTCCACTCACGAATACGCCACTCTGGAAAAGCTGACGGATATGATTATCCCCGCCGACGGCACGCCCGGCGCGAAGGAAGCCGGCGTGGCCGAGTTCATTGACTTCATGGTTGCGCACGATGAGAGCGTCCAGTATCCCTTCCGGCTGGGATTGACGTGGCTGGACGCGGAAGCGGAACGCACGGACGGTGGCCGATTCCTTGATCTCGCGCCTGAAAAGCAAACCGCGATGCTCGGTCGTCTCGCCTATCGCGACCGCCATCGGCAGGGCGAAGAAGACGGACAAGTTTTCTTCCACCTGGCCCGCGAATACACGGTGATGGGTTATTACACGTCGCGCGTCGGGCTGGAGGAAATCAACTATCCCGGATTGCAGCTTTACGCCGAGTCGCCCGCCTGCCCGCACAAAGGAGATCCTGAACACAAGCACCTCCCGCCGCCGAAGGTCTGAACTCTGCGAAGAGAACCGGCAGGAGCCTCGAGGAAATCGCATGGCGCAAAAAGTCTATGACGTGATTGTAATCGGCACGGGGGCGGGCGGCGGCACAGCCATCAAGACGCTGACGGAAGCCGGCCTTTCCGTCGTGGCGCTCAATGCCGGGCGCAAGCTGGTTCCCGCCAAAGATTTTCGCAATCACCGCCAGCCTTACGACATGAAGTTCCGCGGCTTCGGCGATCCCAAGACGCGCGCGCAATCCTACGGCTACATGGACAATGAATACGTCCAGGGAATCTGGGAGCACGAAATCACTTACACCACGGCGCCGGGCACTCAATGGATGTGGCCGCGCTGTTACGCGGTGGGCGGAAAAACGAACTTCTGGGGCCGGTCGTCGGCGCGCATGGGAGACATTGATTTCAAGGCCGCCTCGCGTGACGGCTACGACGTGGATTGGCCGGTCAGCTACGAGGAGATCGCTCCTTATTACACGCGTGTCGAGCAGATGATTGGAGTGGCGAGCACCGTGCAGCACAGGCCGTCGAATCCCGACGGCCATTATCTGCCGCCCATGAATTTCCGCTGCCTGGATTACATTCTGCAGAGCGGCTGCGAAAAGCATGGCGTCCCCTATTTGCCGGATCGCATCGCGCAACTGACGAGGGCGCACGCCGGGCACCCGGCCTGCCATTATTGCGGCAACTGCACGGACGGCTGTGACATCGGAGCCTTCTTCTCTTCGCCTTATTTCTTTCTGCCGCTGGCGGAGAAGACGGGAAAACTTGAAATGCGCACCAACGCGCTGGCGCGGGAAATTCTTGTGGACGGGAACGGCCGGGCGCGCGGCGTGGCCTACGTGGACCGCATCACTCGCCATGAAGAGGAAGTTTACGGCCGAGCCGTGGTGGTCTCCGCATCCTGCATCGAGTCGGCGCACGTCATGCTGAATTCCAAATCCCGCCACTGGCCCACGGGCATCGCCAATTCCAGCGGACAGCTGGGCCGGAATCTCTGCGATCATCTTTATGGAACGTCGGCTTACGGATGCCTGCCGCAACTGCTCGGCCAGCCGAGCTTTCCCGACAACGTTTCCGCCAGCACCATCGCCTGGATGCCGCGCTGGCAGAACCTAGAAAATCCGCATCGGGAAGATTTCATTCGCGGCTACTCGGTTTATCCGGACGGGGGCTGCCAGGAGTTTCCGTATTACTACGACCGGCTGGAGGGCTTCGGCTCATCCTTCAAGCGCGCCGTTAAACGCTACTATCCCGCGCCGGTGGACTTCACGGTGCAGGCGCCTTCACTGCGCTCGGACACGAATTTTGTGGATATCGATCCCGTGGCGAAGGACGTTTACGGCCGGCCCTGCGTCCGCATCCATTTTCAGTGGGACGAAAATACGCTCAAAATGTGGGAGCATTCGAAACAGGTTTGCGCGGAAGTGCTTCGCGCCGCGGGCGGGGAATTGTGGGGCGCGGCCGACCATCCCGAGATGCCCGGCTACAGCCTGCACGAAACGGGAACGTGCCGCATGGGCGACGATCCCAAGACATCAGTCACCAACCGCTTCGGCCAGACGCACGACGTTCCGAATCTTTTCGTTTGCGACGCGAGCGTTTTCCTGAATTGCACCGATAAGACCACGACGATTTCGATTCTTGCGTTTACTTTGCGTTCGTCCGAACATCTGGTGGAACAGTTCCGGCAGGGCGCGATTTGAAAATGAGTCCACGTCGCGCACGCGGCCGACGGTTCCTGGGGCACGGATATTGACATTGAGCGCGCTGCGAAGCGATCGGCCTTTTGACCCGGTCAAGCGCCTCTGTTAGCATAGGGTTTCAGCCGAAATGGACGGGAGCGTCAAAACGTGACGGCGAAAAGTCTAAAAAGGGTGCTTCTGGCGCGGCCGCGCGGATTTTGCGCCGGAGTGGACCGCGCCATTGACGTGGTGAACATCGCGCTGGAATTGTTTGCGCCGCCCGTTTACGTGCGTAAGGAAATCGTTCACAACCGGTACGTGATTCAATCGCTGGCGCGCAAGGGCGCGATTTTTGTGGATGAAATTGACGCCGTGCCGGAAGGCGCGGTGGTGATTTTCAGCGCCCACGGCGTTTCGCCGGAAGTCCGCAAGACGGCGGGGTCGAAAGCGCTGAGGGTGATTGACGCGACCTGTCCGCTGGTCACGAAGGTGCATCTCGAAGCCGTCCGCTTCGCAAAGGAAGGCCGAACGCTGATTCTGATCGGTCACGCCGGCCACGAGGAAGTGGAAGGCACGATGGGCGAAGTCCCGGGCCGGATTCAACTGGTGGGTACGGTGGCGCAGGCGGAAGCGGTTCAGGTACCCGATCCCGAGCGCGTGGCTGTGGTGACCCAGACGACGCTGGGCGTGGACGATGCCAGAGTCATCCTGGACGTGCTACGCCGAAGATTTCCGAATCTGGTGACACCTGCAAGCGGCGACATCTGCTACGCCACGCAAAACCGGCAGACGGCGGTGAAGAAGATGGGTGCTGACGCCGGCCTGGTGCTGGTATTGGGGTCGGACAACAGTTCCAATTCCAGGCGGCTGCGCGAAGTTGCGGAAACGACCGGGGCGCGCGCTTTTCTGATTGACGACTCCTCGAAGATTCAGCCGGAATGGCTGGAAGGCCTCGCGGTTGTAGCCGTGACGGCCGGCGCCTCCGCGCCCGAGCATCTGGTGCAGGAAGTGGTGGAGTTTCTGAAAATCAGCGGTGAGGGAGTGGAAGTCGAGGAAGTCGAAGGCATTCAGGAAAAAGTAACGTTTGTCCCGCCGCCGGAACTTTCCCGTGAAATCGCCGCCCGCAGTGAAGACCGCGTTCCCATCGAACCCCCCGCATAACGGCAATCGCCGGCAGCGTGACCGCATCAACCTGGGAATCAGGCCGTTCAGGCCGCCGCAGGCGTGAGGTTCTTTTCGGGCGAGTCGCAAAGAGATTCCAACGGGCATTCAAAGCAGCGCGGTTTTCGCGTCTGGCAGATTTTCCGCCCGAACCAGATGACCTGATGCCCAAAGCTGATCCAGCGCTCCCTGGGCACGATCCCGATTAAATCCTGTTCGACTTTTTCCGGCGCATTGGCTTTGGAAAGTTTCAGCCGGTGCGAAATGCGGAAAACGTGCGTGTCCACAACCACGCCGCTGGGAATGCCAAAGGCGGTTCCCAGCACGACGTTCGCGGTCTTGCGGGCGACGCCGGGAAGAGTCAGCAATTCGTCCATGGTTCGGGGCACCTGGCCGCCAAAATCGGAGACGATTTTCCGCGCCGCGCCGGTGATGCTTTTCGCCTTGTTGCGGAAAAAGCCAGTGGAGCGAATGTCCACCTCGAGGACTTTCGGATCGACCGCCGCAAAATCCGCGGGGGTCGGGTACTTGCGAAAAAGTTCCGGCGTGACTTTGTTCACTCGCTCATCCGTGCATTGCGCGGAAAGGATCGTGGCCACGAGCAACTGAAAGGCGTTGTGATGAAGCAGGGCGCACTCGGCCTGGGGAAAATGCTTGTCGAGCGCCGCGAAAATGCGCTTCAGGCGCGGCCTGGAAGTGTATTCCTGCTTCTTCTTTGACGGAGCTTTCTTTTTGGCTTTCGCCACGTTCATTCTCCTTGTGCCGCAAAGGCGCGGTCAGATTCCGGCGTTTGCGGCGGCGACACGCGCGAGCGAAGACCAGTCCTTTTCCTGCCAGCCTTTTGCCATGGCTTCAAGCAAATGATCGCGGACGACGCTGCCCATGGGCATGGGAACGGCAGCCTTTTCGGCGGCGCCTAGCACCAGCTGAATGTCCTTAAGCGCAAGGCGGACCGCGAAGCCTTCACTCGGAGACGCTTCGTCCAGAATCAGCCCGCCATACACCTTATACACAGGAGCTGAAAACAGGCCGGCCGTGATGGTTTCGAGGAAAAGGCGCGGATCCACTCCGGACTTGCGGAGCAGGGCAAAGGCCTCGCCCAGACTTTCGATGACGGAGGCAATCAGAAAATTTCCTGAAACTTTGAAGACGTTCGCAGCGGGCGGATCTTCGCCCAGCACGAGAATTTTGACTCCGAGCACGCTGAAAAGCGGCTGGCAGCGCTCGACGGCGGCGGCGGGTCCGGCGGCGACAATCAGAAGCCTGGCCGCTGCGGCGGCGTCGGGCCGGCCGAAAACCGGAGCTGCTACATAAATGCTTCCGGCTTTAGCATGAGCCTCCGCGAGCCTTTGGCTGATGCCCGGGCTGATGGTGCTCATGGAAAGATGGATGGCGCCTGACGGCATTTGCGCGAGAAGATTGTGTTTGCCGAAGAATAATTCTTCCAGCGCGTGGTCATCACTGACCATGGTAATCAGCACTTCGCCCTTGCAGGCTTCGGCGGGGGTGGCCGCGACCCGCGCGCCCTCCGGCTCGAGCTTTTTTGCCGTGGCTGCCGTCCGGTTCCAGACGGTGAGTTCATGCCCGGCCTTCAGAAGGTTTCGCGCCATGGTCAGTCCCATGCCGCCCAATCCTATAAAACCGACTTTCATGAATGCTTGTCCTCCGAGTGATTTTGATGATCGTCAACTAGGCGCTGCCCGCGAACTTCCATCCAGCGGGGGCGAATGCACAAGATATCATTTCAGGAAGAATCGGACGGCGAATATTTCGAGAGACGAAAATCGTTCAGCCGCCCAGTGTATCGAGCGTCGGCTCGAGTTCATCGTGAACGCAGGTGAAGATGGGCGTATCGCGCTCCGTGTAGCTGCTGGCCTCGGAGTGACGAAGTTCCATGACGAGGTCCAGGAAGTGCTCCGGCTTGTCGCTTTCGAACGCGACCACGAATTCCTGGTCGTCCAGGCCGAAGGAATAGGTTGTGTTCAGACGCACGGTCGGAAAGCGATGGCCGATTTCCATGTGCTCATTCATCATGCCCTGGCGGGCGTGAGGCGTGAGGCGATACCATTCGCGTTTTTTGATGAAGGGATAGATGAAGAGATAGCGGAATTTGCCCGGCGCGAGCTTGAGCCGCGTGCCTTCCTGGCCTTCGTGGCGATGGTCGCGCACGTAGGTGGAGCGCTTAGTGATGGCGAGATAGGAATACGGCGTCGTGAGATATTTTCCGAGGTCAGTGGCGAGCAGTTGCGCGGTCATTTCCTGGAATTTGCGGAGGTCGTAGGAAATACGCCAAAGCATGAGGTCGCAATCGCCGCGGATGCCGACCAGCGAATAGGGAATGACGAGCATGTCGGGTTCGTAGGACCGGACTACGTCAATGAACTGGCACTTGCCGCGCTTTCGGTCCTCGGCCGGGAGCCGCCGCCAGGCGGGATCGACCTTGTAAAACGCGAAATTGACGTATTGATGCCGCTCGTCCTTTTTTTCAGCCGGTTCGTGCTTCTTCACGTCTGCCAAGCGCGTTCCTCCTCCGCGAATATTCCTTCCGCCGGGATTTCATGCCGGAATGAACAATATAGCACGGAAAGGCTGTTGCCCTTCGACGCGACTCGGGGCCGAGCCGGCCCTGAGGATTGAACTTCCTCACGGGCCGGCATCGGGGACGTGTGTGGTTTTTACTTGCGGGCGGTCAGGGGAGAGCCGGGGACTGCCGCGGCCGCCTGAGATTGCTGTCCGATGGGGGGCGACATCAGAGTGATTTGCACGCGGCGATTTTCCTTGCGGCCGGCGCGGGTTTTGTTGGGCGCGGCGGGAGCATTTTCTCCGTAGCCCAGCATGTAGATGCGCACCAGCGGAATTTTCTGGTTCAGAGTCAGGTAGCGAACCACCGATTGCGCCCGCAGGCGGCTGAGCGCCAGATTATATTTCGCGGGGCCGGTGCTGTCCGTGTAGCCCTGAACTTCAAGGACGTAATGCCGCATGCCTGTGACCGTGCTCGCCAGCTCATCGAGCTTCTGCCTGTCGTTGGACGTCAGGTTGCTGTGGTTGAATCCGAACAGGACGGTCACGGATTTGACCGGCTGGAAA
Source organism: Terriglobia bacterium (assembly GCA_046706005.1). Classification (GTDB taxonomy): domain Bacteria; phylum Acidobacteriota; class Terriglobia; order UBA7540; family UBA7540; genus JBJKPU01. The sequence continues at coordinate 23,634 of JBJKPU010000086.1, forward strand.
TTGTCCACGTTCTGAACGTCCTGCAGCGCCGCGTTGGCTTGCGAGAGACCTTTGTCTGCCGTCTGCTGAGCCTGAGTGGCGGAAGTCTGAGCGTTGCCGGCGGCTTGTGATGCCTGGTCGGCGCGATTGGCGGCGTCGGCGATTCCGCTTTCAGCCTTGCGATCAACATCCGTAATCTGCTGGCTGTTGTCAGCAGTCTTCTTTTCGTTCTGCCCAAGGCGCGCCTCAAGCGGACTCACAGCGTTGCGAACAAACTTTTTTGTGGCGCACCCCAAAGTCAAAAGGGGAATCACCAGGACTGAAGCGATTTGGAACATTCTTCTTGAAAACATTTAGCTCTCTCCTCCAAACAGGGCGATCGAAAACCACAATAATGTGAAGCATGTGGCATGCCAGTCTGGTTCTCAGGTAAGCTGCGTGTAATCAGTGCGTTGAGATGTGATGGATTGCCGGAAGCGTGTCATTTGTGCAGGGCGGTTTGTAAGAAATTCCCGACCGTGGGTTTGCGTTCAGGCGTGGGAAGCGCCAAGGAAGGCAAGGAGCTTTCTGAAAGCCTCGCCGCGATGCGAGACGGTAAATTTCTTCTCCGGCGTGAGTTCGGCAAAAGTTTTTTTGAACGGCGGATAGTAAAAGTACGGGTCGTAGCCGAAGCCGTTCGAGCCGCGCGGCTCATCCAAGATGACGCCTTCAACCCGGCCTTCGACGACGGTGAGAATCTTCCGGTGCTGCGCCAGCGCGATTACGCAAATGTAGCGGGCCGTGCGTTCGGTGCCGGGAATGCGAGCAATTTCCTCAAGGAGTTTCCGATTGTTTTCTTCGTCGCTTGCTTCCACGCCAGCAAAGCGGGCCGAGCGGACGCCGGGCGCTCCGCCGAGAGCATCCAGGCTGATTCCGGAATCGTCGGCAAAAACCATTTCATCTGTGAGCGCGGAATAATGAAGGGCTTTCTTGCGGGCGTTCTCCTCAAACGACTCGCCGTCCTCGACGCAGGGAGCAATCTGATTCATTCCGGGAAGTGGCTGCACGTCGATTCCAAAATCGAGTGCGGCGGCGGCATACTCGCGCAGCTTTCCGTTGTTGGTGGACGCAAGATAGAGGAGTCGCGATGAATTCATCGTGTCGTTTGTCGGAATCCGGCCGGCGGACGAAGCCGGCCATCCCATTTCCTTGAGATGGCGTGATCTCAGCCCCGCGTGCCGGGCGCAGGCCTGGCGAAATCTTCCTTGAGGATGCCGCGCTGAATTTCGACCAGGCGGCCAATGGCCGTCTCCGCCTGCCGGAGCATTTCCGCCAACTGATCATGGTCGAAAGGTTCGGATTCTGCGGTCGCCTGAACTTCCACGAGCTTGCCGGAACCGGTCATGATGACGTTCATATCCACGTCGGCGTTCGAATCCTCGGCATATTCCAGGTCAAGCAGGATTTCGCTGGCAATAATGCCCACGCTGATCGCCGCGACGTAGTCCTTCAGCGGACTGCGGGGAATGGTTTTCGCTTTCACGAGTTTCTGGAAAGCAAGGCCGAGCGCGACCATCGAGCCGGTGACGGAAGCGGTTCGCGTTCCGCCGTCGGCGCGAATGACGTCACAATCAATCCAGACGGTCCGCTCACCCAGCGCCGAAAGGTCAACCGCGGCGCGCAGCGAGCGTCCGATGAGCCGCTGGATTTCCATGGTGCGGCCGCTTTGCCGCCCGCGACTGGCTTCGCGCGGCGTGCGCGTATCGGTGGCCCGCGGGATCATGGCGTATTCGCTGGAAATCCATCCCTTGCCCATGCCCTTCAGGAACGAGGGCGACCCTTCTTCGACCGATGCGGTGCAGATCACCTGAGTTTCGCCCAGGCGGATCAACGCGGAGCCTTCAGCGCTGGAAATGAAGTTGGGGACGATTTCGACCGGCCGGATCTCCTGCGCCGGGCGATGATTGGCGCGAATCAGCTTTCCTCCGGAATAGAGCAGGCCGGTTAAAGAACGGGGCGTTGAAGCCATGGAAAGATCTCCCTTGCTTATTGAGTTTGAGCGATCAATGACGGATCGGGCACGAAATAATTCGTCAGATCGATGTGGCCGTCGAGCGTCTGAACTTCCTGGCCCTGCACCAGGATTTTGACGCGCTTGACGTCCGGCACGTTCGCGGCCAGCGAATCGACAATGGAGTACACGCCGAGCATTTCGCTTTCGATTCCCGGCGCGAAATTCGCGACGGCGTCCTGCGAAAGGTCGAGAAACGCGGTGCCGTCACTGGTCAGAAAAACCGCCCGAATCGTCGTTGACGGCGGCAGGGAACTGGACCGCCCCTGCCGCGAGCCCTCAATCAGCGCAAGCAGGACCTGGCGGATGCGGTCGGTGTCATCGGGGGCGAGAGCCAGGGACCGGGTTTCCGGCTGGAGCTTGCCATCCACATACGACGGGAAATACAGAGTGATGAGCTCCGTCGGCGCGGAGGGCGGCTGTAGAGCCTGCTCACGCAGGCGGGTGCGCGCCGTCTGATCGATTCGGGGCGAAGTCTTGTGAAAAAGGATCTTCCTGATTTTCGAGAAATAGAGAAGTCCGGCCGCGACCACGGTGGCCAGAAGGATACTCATAAGGATGATTCTGCGTGCCTTCATTTCAGGAAACTCCGCCCCCGAATTGAGCCAGCGCGCGAACGACCCCGTCCGCAATCTGCTGCTGGAAAGTCGGGGAAGTCAGGGGAGCGCCGTTGGTATCCGGCGCCAGGCTTCCAACTTCGATGGCTACGGCGGGCGCGGCCACGCTGCGCAGAACTGCCACCGGGGCGGCGATGGGCTGGCCGAAAACGTCGTGCGTGGTGGCCTGCAATTGCTGCTGAAGCGCCGCGGCAAGCTGCCGGCTGCGGTCCGCGTAAGCCTGCTGGGCCAGGCCCCAGGGAACAAACAGCGAGGACGCCTGCGCCTGATCGGGCGGCACCGAGGGCACGTAGGTATAGACATTAATTCGCGGAATCGCGGCGCCCAGGTTGCCGCCGTGAAACGAAATGAAGGCAATGGGGTGGACAATATTGGCCGTTGCGTCGCGGTCGTCCAGGCTGGGGTCGGCATCACCGATGCGGGTCAGGACCACACGATAGCGGTTGGTGGCCAGCAGGGCCAGGCGAACACGAGAGACGATTTGGGCGGTCAGATTCTTTTCCAGCAGCCCGTTCTGACCGCGCGCGCCGCTGTCCGGACCGCCGTGCCCGGCATCGAGCACGACGACGGGAAGCGTGGTTCCCGGTGCGGGAGGAGCGCCGGAGCCGGGAGCTTGCTCGACCGGGGGCGAGCCCTCGGGACCCGGTGTCTGCGGCTGCGGCAGCGCCGGCGTTTCCGCGGCCTTCGCCTCGGCAGGGCTGCCCGGCTTCACAACCCGGGCCACAAGGACTTTGTCCTCGCCGGTCAGGCTGGGAAACATATCGAGCCCGACGGAAGTCGGCGTGAGAATGAGCTTGGGCACGCCGTCGTGGTCGTCAAACTGGAGATCGGAAACGTAGGGATTCTGGAAGGTCAGGTTTGATTCCAGCGGCTCGACGGGATGCCCTCCCAGGTAGAAAACCCATTTGCCGTTGCGCGCCGCCGTTCGCAACTGAACCTTGCCGGTGAACTGGATGGTCAGCCTGGCGCCGCCGGGCAGGGAATCGATGCGCACCGTGAACGTTGAAGGATGAACGTCGCCGATAAAGACTCGATTGCCGCTTGCCTGATACACGACGCTCTGATTGACGAGGGTGGGCAGGACCTCCGTCAGGAAGTCGGTGGGCACCTCCCATGCGCCGTCCCGGACGCGTACCGGCTGGCGAAGCTTGAATTTGATGTTGTTTAGCGAGACAGTCTTGTCGTTCTGGCGCACTTCAATCACATTGCTGCCGAACCAGATGCCGAGTGATTTTCTCTTTCCCTGCAGACGGTCGATTCGGGTGAAAAGATTGATGAGGTTCAGCAAAGGGAGATATTCCGAGCGGCCGATCATAGTGACGGGCAGGATGCTGTGCGAGCCGGGGAAATAAAAGACAATCTGCCGGCTCTCCGCCGTGCCTCCCACCGGGACGCACAGGGCCAGGGCCAGAATCAGCAGGAAGGGAGCACGAAACCACGAACGGCGATGCGGGCCAATGGAAGAAAGATTCACGAGTTTCAGATTCTCCGGGCCCGGGCAAAGGCAGCTTTGGTCCGGAACTTTATTCTAGACGATTCGATTTGTTCGTGGCAATGAACGCCAAGCACGGCAGTGGATCGGTGCTGCGGTTCCGGCGACCCGTGACGGACAATCAAGGCTTCGCGGCGGCCTTCAGAGCTTCGGCGAGACCCGTTGCGGAGCGGATATGAACGTCACGCTGCGGGAAAGGAATTTCAATTCCGTTAGCGTGGAACGCGGCATCAATCCCGTAATTCAGCCGGCTTCGCAGTTGCAGGTGCAAGGCGGGATTGTCCGTCCAGACCAGCAGGTCCATATTGAGCGAGGAGTTTCCGAACTCCAGGAAACGAACCTCGGGTTCGGGATGCTTCAGGACGCCTTCATCGCTGACCGCAACTTCGAGCAGCGTGCGCGTGACCAGCTTCATGTCCGATCCATAGGCTACTCCGACGGGAACGTGGATGCGCACCGTGGGATCGCCCAGCGACCAGTTGATGACCTTGCTGTTGATGAATTCCGAGTTAGGGACGATGAGGGAAATGTTGTCGTTGGTCTGGATCGTGGTCGAGCGGAAGTTGATGGCGCGCACGTTGCCTTCGGCGCCTTCCATCGAGATCCGGTCATTCACTCGGATGGGCCGTTCAACCAGGAGCACCAGGCCGCAGACGAAATTAGCGACGACATTCTGCAGGCCGAAGCCAATGCCTACGCCCAGCGCGCCGGCGACGACGGCGATCGCCGTCAGATTGATGTTGAGCAGCTTCAGGCCGATCAAGAATCCGACGACCCAGACGAGATATTCGCAGAGTTCGGCCCAGGCGTACTGGGCTCCCGCTTCCACCGGCAGGCGCTTGAGGAAATAGAGCTCCAGCAGACGGCGGATCCGCCGCGCCAGAACGATGGTGACAATCATCGTGACCGTGACGGCCATCAGGTCATAGGGCGTGATCGCCTGGGTCCCGATGTTGAAGAGCGGGAACTCGAGAATCGTTCGCACGTGAGAAAGAAAAGTCATCGGCTATTCCGGTCCGCTGCTACCCACGCGGCCCACGGGCATTGTATCGGAATTTTTCGTCTTCCGCCGCAGGCTTTTAGCGATTCTTCGAGAAGCAATACGCCGGGCGAGAAAATCAGGTTTCAGCCATCCGTCAATTGCCACTCAGATTCGGGGCTGCCCGACAGAAAGTGTCACCTGAGAGTCATTTCTAGTCGAAATGCGTTGGGCAGCCAAGCCTGTAGGCTCTGTTATCAATGATATAGGGCTTTAATGAAGTGGAATCTGGATTGCAGCGTAAACAGCGGGTAAACGCGCTCAATCGGCTTGTAATCATAGCCTGATTGGGCTACAGTAGGAGCCAAGTAAGGGGATTTTCTCGCGAGCATGGGTTTGATGGCGCCTCGAAAATTGTTGGAAGAGAGTTCAACCGCTTTTCCGGGGTCGTGGCGGAGGAGCGGGCGTACGGAGGCGAGATTGAAAAAGCGGCGAACTCAAGGCTTTACCATGCTTGAACTCATGATCGTAGTCCTGATCTTTCTTGTCATCGCTGCCATCGCAATTCCGCAGGCATGGACGGCAATCAAGATTTACAAACTGCACTCGGATGCCACCTCGGTGTCGAGCATGCTGAACGTCTCGCGAATGGAGGCGGCGTCCAATTATGCGCCCTTCCGGCTGGTTGTAAATGTCTCGGCCAATTCCTATTGGGATGAGCATCTTTGCGGGAATACGTCATCGACGACCGACTCTAATTGCACCTCGGCATATAATTCGTTCTCGACTGCTTTTATTCCACCGCTCCTCAAGCTGCCGAAGATTCCCAGCGGCGTTCAGTATCTGAGCCAGGGTGATTCATTCGCGAGCTGTCTGCCTTCAGTGGTCACGGCGGGTAAGTATCCCGGTGAGATTTCAGCGAATCCCTCGGGTTGCCCGACTAATCCGGACCCCTTTTACATTTACTTCAACACGCGGGGCTCGCCTGTGGACAGCAGTGGAAGTCCGCTCATCAACGGCGGAGCCGTGGTCTATTTTACCAACGCCAGCAATCAGGTTGATGCTGTGACCGTGGCGGTTGGCGGCGGCGTGGCCATTTACAACTGGGACAAAGTCGCCGGAGCCTGGGAGAAGAGGTAGGGTTCGAAAGCCGCGCTGCAGGTGGGCATGCGGCGGGAAGGAAAAGCAATGGGCCGGGGAGACCGTGGAACATCGCTGATAGAAGCCCTGATTGCCACTTTGGTGGCGCTGATCGGAGTGTTTGGATTGGGCAGCCTGATTTTTGAGGCGACGGTGACGAACAAGAATCAGGGGACGGAAGTCACGCGCGCCACCATTTACGCCCAGGACAAGATGGAGAAGCTGCTTTCTCTCGACTTTACGAGCTGTAACACGTCCACACCCCCGGCGGGCTGTAACACGACGAACATCAGCGCATCGGGATGGAACCAGGGCCTGCTCGCGGGCGGAACGACGGGAGAACAGTCAGACAACTCTTATTCGGCTCAGTTAACTTGCCCGGGTTCGGGCTCGTCTATCGGGTACATGGATTTTCTCAGCGCCGACGGAATACAACTGCCCACCACCGGCGCTGCCGCCACTTGCTCGGCGGTTCCGACGCCTGCCGGCTATATTCGGATGTGGCAGATTACGGATGCGACTTCAACCAGCTCGGTCTTTCCTTCCTGGCCGGGTGCCCCGGGAGCGAAGGAAATCTCCGTCGCCGTGTATTCCGTGCTGGCGGTCAATTCCGGCGCGACCAAACCTATTGTAGTCCTGACCAGCTATCTGTCGGATCCCAACTAGGAGTGAATTGAAATGATTCGATCGACCAGTGCAATTCCACTCCCAAGCCGTGCGGCCCCGTGCTCGGGCCGGCTCGCAGGGCGGAAAAGCAAGTCACGGAGGACGCCGGCAGGCTTCTCACTTCTCGAAACACTGGTTGCCGTTGCCATCATCGTGCTGCTGATGTCCGCCGTTTTCCCGTTTCTGGTGGCTGCGCAAAAGCGCTTTCAGGGCAATCAGATGTCCGCCGAGGCCAGCCAGAGTGCCCGTGCCGCCCTCGAAGTGATGACCCAGGAAATCGGCCAGGCGGGCTTCAATCCCAATTTCACGTCGAATAAGACGCTTGCCGCGGCTGTGCCGGCATCGGGTGTTGCGCAGTGTGTAACTTTGAATAACGCCGCCGGCGGCTCCGGCGACATCAGCGGGATCAATCCCGGCGACTACGTCTCTGTAGGCTCCGGCACAAGTTATGAATTGATTCAGGTCCTTTCCACTTCGAATGCTTATACTTCTTCCTGCGGCAGTCCAAATCAGATTAAGGCAAAATTCCTGACGGCGCATGCTTCCGGCTCACCGGTGATCAGCTACAAGCTGCCATACGGTTCCGGGCTCCTCTACAATGCTACCGCCACGACGCCCAGCACTGAGTCCACCGACCAGCGGTTGGAATTTTTTGGTGACATCAACCAGGATGGCGTGATTAATTACGTCGTTTACAGCCTCAATCCGACCACGAGCCCTGCGACCACGGTCAGCGTTACGACTGGAGACTACCAGGGAACTTATACGATGTACAATCTGTATCGCTCAGTGACGCAGGTGCAATATACCGACATTCCGACGCCTTCGGGATACACGGTGCCCAACAATAAGCCGGCTTATTTGTTCGTGCCTAATGTGCTTTACGACGCCACCAATAAGCGGGGCCCGACCGGCGAGCCGATCTTCAAGTATCCCAACGTCGTCACGCTGGGCGTAGTTCCCAACGTGATTACCGTGATTGGAACCGTGCAGGTGACAGTCAGCGTAGCGGTGAATCCCAAGAGCCTTGAAACCGGCGTCGTGCAGTGGTTTACGATGGCCACACAGATCCGCCCGCTCGACCTTTCCGCGGCCATCAACGTGAACAACGCCGGCGGCACGTCGTATCTTCCGTTGTTGCCGCCCAGCTTGCCGATGGCGTTCCCGTCGAACTATTACCAGTAAGGAGGCTGTTCGATGAATTCGCAGACCGTGCGAAAATCCGAGGTTGATCGGGGCAGAAGGGAACGCGGCATTGCCCTGATCCTGGTCCTGCTCTCCATGCTGGTTCTCTCCGTGCTCGCCGCCACGATTGTCTTTACCGCCCGCGCCGAAACTTTTGCCAGCTACAACTACCGCCTGGACACTGAAGCCGATTACTTGGCTAAAGCGGGCATTCAGAGGGCCATCAACTGGTTTCGCAGCAGCCATTACCAGCCCGTTGAGGAAAGCAATCCCTGGACGGGGTCCGCGATCCTGCCTCCCTCGTGCAGTTCTCCGGCCTGCTACCCTGCTTCCTATTACTACGCTGCTCAGGATAGTGGCACGCCGTTCTATCTCTTTACTTCCCAATACTCCGGCGTCCAGTGCGCCACAGGCGCGCCTTGTACTGCCGGCAGCCCGATCCAATTGATCGGTTACAACAACGGCAGCGGCTCGACGAACTTCCCGACCACAATTTACAACACGCAGTCCACTCCGGTTCTTGTGACGACGGCGTTCACGACAGATTTCCCTTCGTCAGGCGCCACGATAAGCGATTCTAATGGGAATACGTTGGGCAAGTTTTGGATCAACGCGCAACTCCTCAATTATCAGACTGTCAATGTAGGACAATCACCGCCTTATGCCGTAAATCCGGTTGAGACGTGGAAAATTACGGCTTTAGCCAAGTGGTACGGGGCGGGGGGCAGTACCGTATTAGCGCAAGCTGAGGAAGAAGCGATCGTTCAGCCGATATTCCTGCCCAATTGGGGCAACGCTATGTACGGCTACTGCTCGGTGACGATGAGCGGCAGCGCGGGAACCTGTACGGACGCGTTCAATTCCTCCCTGGGAGCCTATGGAGGTGGCAATCCTTCCGTCGCCTCAGGGTCTTGCGACTCGGCTTCAACCAACGTGATTGCTTCCGGCGCGGGCGTGGGCTCGAACGGCTACGTCTCTCTGGGAAGCAATGTGACGGTTTCCGGAAACGTGACGATCGGCTCTAGCCCTACGGGCGGCTCGTCCTGCTGCACGCCAAGCTCAAACCCGGCTTGCGGCTACAATGGAAATACCAGTTCCGTCAACGGCCAGGTGATTGACGGTCCCCACATCAATCCGCCTGCGATCCCAACGTTCCCGACGAATTTTCCGACCGGCACCCCGACCATCAGCACCGCCGACACTGTACCTGACATAGCGGCAGCAGGAGATAATCCTGTTTGGTCCACTCTCAGTACCTCACCGTGGCCGTTCAAGGTGGCTCTTTCGGGGGCGTATCCCCCCACTCCGGCATCCGCCTACGACTGCATGTCCGGAAGCAACTGCTCAACGATCACCGGGCCGAACGGTACTAAGGGGAACCCATACCTGATTAACAGTATCAATATTTCCGGCTCGACTCAGGTCAACCTGGTCGGCGGTCCCAGCGCTTTGAGCCCTGTTTACTACGACATTGGATGCGTCAGTGAAAGCGGCAACGCGGCAATTGCGGTGTCCGGATACGTGGTGCTGAACGTCCAGGGCTCAGGTTGCGGCACCACCGGCCTTTCCATCAAAGGGAACGGAATCTCGAACGGCATCAGTTGCACCGAGCCTTGCACGAACACTCCGCCCGAGGCGGTGGTTATCAATTACGCCGGGAGCAATAGCGTGGCCCTTGGCGGCAACGGCGCAATCTCGGCCGTCGTCAATGCTCCCAACGCCAGCGTGACTCTGGGCGGCGGCGGTTCAAGCGGATACTTTGTCGGGTCGGTTCAGGGCAATAACGTCACGGACCAGGGCGGCTATGCCGTCCACTATGACATTCAGTTGAGCCGTGTCAGCGGCAACCTGGGACAAACCCTGGTCACTGCTTACGGTCGCAAGAAGATGTGAGCCGGCCGGGCGCGCCCGTCGGTGGCATTCCGGATCCTGCGGAATACGCTGCGCCTCTGAGCCCGGTTTCAAGACAGTTCACACTCGATTCCATCAACAGGCGGGAAATCCCAAACCTGAAAAGCCGGACCCGGCTGCGATGCCCGGCTTTCCTCATCCAGCTTCCTCTGTTAATCTGAATAGGAACCAGTTTCCTGGCAGAGTCTGCCGTTGGTGGGGAGGATTCGCTTACGAAGCGCTCCTCGGGCCGTCCAATTAGACGGATGGTTTTGTCGGCCGAGTGGGACGGGCTCGAAGCTATGTTTCTAAAGGAGTCAACCTCAATGGCGGAATCGCCATCTTATTATAAGAGTCGGCTTGTCTGTCCTTATGGTACTGAGATAATCTGAAGCAAAGGAGATAAGTTTAAATGCGGCCCACTACAAGTCGTTTTTTGCGCGAGAACCTGCTTGGCCTCAGCCTGACGCTGATTGGCGTGCTGTGCCTGGCTCTCGCGGGGATGCTCTATGTGGGGCATCGCGGGTATTCGGATTTCGCCCTGGCGAGTGGCCAGGGTCTGGACGGAAATGACATTCAGGCGTTGGAGAATCTGAACAAGGCCTACGAGCGCATCGCCGCGTCTGTAACGCCGGCGATTGTTTCGATTCAATCCACGCAGGTGGTCACCCACCCTCCGATGTCGTCTTTCTTTTCCGACCCCTTTTTCCGTCAGTTTTTCGGCAACATGTTTCCGCAAATTCCGCAAAAGCAGTACGAGCACGCGCTGGGAAGTGGCGTGATCGTGTCTGCTTCCGGCTACATCCTGACCAACAATCACGTCATCCGGCATGCCACCAAGATTGAAGTTCAACTCCACGACAAGCGCAAGTTCAAGGCCAAGGTCGTGGGCGCCGATCCGGACACAGACCTCGCTCTGCTCAAAATTGATGCTGACAAGCTGCCGGTTGCCGATCTCGGCGATTCGAGCCAACTTAAAGTTGGCGACATCGTTATGGCATTCGGAAATCCATTTGGCCTTGACTTCACGGTCACGCGCGGCGCGGTCAGCGCGCTGGGCCGATCGGGGCAGGGCGTTGAAGGCCCCAACAATCTGGTCAACTTTATTCAAACTGACGCCGCGATTAACCCCGGCAATTCCGGTGGGGCGCTCGTCAACGTACGAGGCCAGGTGATTGGCATTAACACGGCTATCCTCAGCGGCCAGTCGGGTCCGGGTGGCGAAGGGAGCTTCATCGGCATCGGCTTTGCCATTCCCATCGACACTGCAAAACATGTTATGGAGGACCTGATCAAAACCGGCAAGGTCAGCCGGGGCTATCTGGGCGTCGAGATCACCTCGCTGAGCTCCGATATGGCTCAGGAGTTCAATGTGCCGGATACTAAAGGCGCGCTGGTGCAGAACGTCACTGACGGCGGCCCCGCCGATAAAGCGGGCGTCAAAAACGGCGACGTGATTCGAAGCGTGAACGGCCACGCTGTGACGGGAGCGGAAGATCTGACCAGTGTCGTCACCACCATGAATCCCGGCCAGGTCGCGACGCTGGGCATACTGCGCAATGGCAAGCCCTTGACGATCAAAGTGACGTTGGGTGAGCGGCCGTCGAATCTGACGGCGCAGAACAGCGAGGGCGGCGGCCAAGGGCACGCTCCATCTTCGGGAACCCTTCGTGGGATTCGCGTGGAGAACCTGACCTCCGACATTCGGCAGCAGCTCAACCTGCCGGACAATGTTTCGGGCGTGGTCGTTACGGATGTTAGCCCGGATAGCCCCGCCGGAATCTCCGGCTACTTGGGCCGGGGTGACGTCATCACGGGCATTGACCGGCAGCCGGTGCGGAATGTCAGCGATTTCAACCGCCTGGCTGGTGAAGCCAAAGGACGAACTCTGCTGCGCGTCATCCATAATGGCGAAGGCTATTTCGTTATCATCAAGCCGAATGAGGAAGGCGGGCAGTAGAGGGAACAATCAGCACATGTCGGGAAACAGGAAGTTTCGCGGAGCTTCCGCGAAACCTCCTGTTCCGCCTGACGTGGTTCTTACGCTTCGGTTTTGCCGGATTTTCCTGCAGCGACGGGAGTCGCGCCGCCAGAGGCAGGAGGGCCGCCGGCGCCGGGTGCGCCGTGGCACTTCTTATATTTCTTTCCGCTGCCGCACGGGCACGGATCGTTGCGGCCGATCTTTTCCTTGCGGACCACTTGCTGTGGCTTCTGCATCACGCCGCCCCCCACCATCTGCATTTCCTGTTGCTCGCGGCGCTTCTTGCGCTGGTACTGCCGGATCATTTCTTCTTCTTCTTCCGGCGTCCGCATGAGGAAGATGAAACGCAGCGTTTCGTCCTCAATGCGGTCCATCAGTGATTCAAACTGGTCGAAGGATTCGCGCTTGTATTCGACCAGCGGATCGTGCTGGCCGTAGCCGCGCAGTCCGATACCTTCTTTCAGGTGGTCCATGACCAGCAGGTGGTCTTTCCATTGTGCGTCTACCACCTGCAGCATGATCATCCGTTCGTGGAAGCGCATGCGCTCTTCGGTCCAGACCTTTTCTCGCTCTTCGTACTTGTCGTGAACAATCTGCTTGATCTCTTCGCTCAGAGCACCCAGCAGCCTGGGCTCGTACTTCAGGTCGTGCTTGTTCAGATCAACGCCGAAGCGGCTCCATGCTTCGTTGCGCAGTCCTTGCACGTTCCATTGGTCCTGGTGCTGGTCTTTGGGGCAATAGGAAGTGACCAGCCAGTCTGCCACGCGGTCCATGGCGTCGAGAAGAAACTCCTTTTGGTCTTCGCCCTGCAACAACTGTTTGCGGAGGCCATAGATGGTCTCCCGTTGTTTATTCATTACATCATCGTACTCTAATAAATGTTTCCTACTTTCGAAATTCTGACCTTCAACCGCCTTTTGCGCGGCTTCGATGCGCTTGGAAATCAGCCGCGATTCGATGGGCACGCCTTCTTCCATGCCCAGGCGGTGCATCAGATTGGAGATTTTTTCGCCGGCGAAAATTCGCAGCAGATCATCTTCGAGCGAAAGATAAAAGCGTGAGGAGCCGGGGTCGCCCTGGCGGCCGGCGCGGCCGCGCAACTGATTGTCTATGCGGCGGGCCTCATGGCGTTCCGTGCCGAGGATGTGCAGGCCGCCCAGATCGATGACCTCATCGTGGGCGCCGTCCGTACCCTGCTTGAAGCGGCTGACGAACTCGGCCCACTTCTTGCGCCACTCGCCGTAAGCGGCGACATAAGCCTGATGGAATTCCTCAGGCGCGCTGGGGGCGGGGCGCTCAGGGGGTTCAGGATCGTATCCTTTGTCGCGCCATTTGTCGGGCGATTTGCGGAATTCCTCGCGCGCGAGAAACTCCGGATTGCCGCCCAGCAGAATATCGGTGCCGCGGCCGGCCATATTGGTGGAGACGGTGACTGACCCGATGCTTCCGGCCTGCGCCACGATCAGAGCTTCGCGCTCATGCTGCTTGGCGTTGAGGATGTTGTGTTCGATGCGGCGTTGCTCGAGTACTTCGACCAGGCGCGCCGGGCGGCACTGAATCTCGATCAGGTAGTCGAGAACGGGCTTCAGTTTGTCTCCGGCTGATTGTACAAGCCCAGCGAGCCCCGCAACCTTCGATTCCTCAAGTTCAGGCGGGTGCGAATCGAAATATCGCTTTTCGCGCTGCTTCAAAATGGCCTGGACGAACTCGCCCCGCTTGCCGTCTGGGTTCTTGGCCAGAGTTTTGAACCGGCCTTCGCCCAGTGTCTTTTTCAGGGCGGAGAAGCTGACACCGGCGCGCACCAGCCAGTCCAGAGCCTCGCCGTGCTGCGCCGCCAGGTCCTTGGCCCACTTCTCAATTTTGGGTCCTTCGATTCCCGCCGCCTTCAGCAATTCCTCAAAATGTTTCGGCAGGTAGCCCGATTTGCGCAGCGCGGCGCTCAATCTCTCGGATTTCTCAATGGCGATGGTGCCCACCAGCACGGGCTGGCCGCGCATGTGGTATTCCTTGATCTCTTCGATCACCGCATTGAATTTTTCGCGCTCGGTGCGATAGACCACGTCGGCATGCTCGTGACGAATCAAGGGCTTATTGGTCGGGATAATAACAACTTCAAGATTATAGATTTTCTCAAACTCGGCCGCTTCAGTTTCCGCCGTTCCGGTCATGCCGGCCAGCTTCTTATACATGCGGAAATAATTCTGGAAAGTAATCGTGGCGAGCGTCTGGTTTTCGCGCTCGATCTTGACGCCTTCCTTGGCTTCAATCGCCTGGTGCAATCCGTCGGACCAGCGGCGGCCGGGCATCAGGCGGCCGGTAAATTCATCCACGATGATGACCTCGCCGTCCTTCACCACGTAATCGCGGTCCAGCAGAAACAGCGTGTGGGCCTTCAGACCCTGATAAACGTGGTGGATGTACTCCATGTTGGCGGGGTCGTACATGTTTTCCAGGCCGAGGATTTTTTCCGCCTTGGCGATGCCGGGCTCGAGCAGGCTGACGGTCTTCAGCTTTTCGTCAACCTCGTAATCTTCTTTTTCCTTCAGGTGCGGGATCACTTTGTCCACGCGGTAATATTTTTCCGTCGATTCCTCGGAGGAGCCGGAAATAATCAGCGGGGTGCGCGCCTCGTCAATCAGAATCGAGTCCACTTCGTCCACGATGGCGAAGTTGTGCACGCGCTGCACGCAGTCCGCAAGCTCAAACTTCATGTTGTCGCGCAGATAATCGAATCCGTATTCGTTGTTCGTGCCGTAGGTGACGTCGCATCCGTACGCCTGATGGCGCTCTTCATCGTCCAGGTCGTGCACGATCACGCCCACGGAAAGCCCCAGCAGGCGGTAAATCGGACCCATCCAGGCGGCGTCGCGGTTGGCCAGGTAATCGTTGACGGTCACGACGTGCACGCCCTTGCCTTCGAGCGAATTCAGATAGACGGGCAGCGTGGCGACCAGCGTTTTGCCTTCGCCGGTTTTCATCTCGGCGATTTTGCCCTGGTGGAGCACCATGCCGCCGACCAGTTGGACGTCAAAATGGCGCATGTTCAGCGTGCGGCGTCCGGCCTCGCGGCAGAGCGCAAAAGCCTCCGGCAGCAGGTCATCGAGCGTTTCGCCATCGGCCAGGCGCTTCTTGAATTCCTTGGTTTTCAGGGGAAAATCTTCGTCGGTCAGCTTCTTCATCTCGGGCTCGAGCGCGGTAATCGCCTCCACGGCGTCGCGCATGCGCTTCAGCTCGCGCTCGTTCTTCGTCCCGATGACCTTGCCTAGAACTGTCTGGAAATATGTCGCCATGAAGTTTCGTCAGGAGGGCAGGGCTCAGCCCTGCCGAAAGCTCCACCCATCTTGATTATTTTAACCGCCCACCGGCATTTTTGGCAAAGATTGTGGCTGGTGCAGCGCAGGCCCTCGCGGCCCGCGGTTCTTTCTTTGATTAACGACCGCGGGCCGTGAAGGCCCGCGCTACGGGGAAGTGGCGCCTTGCGGCCTGTGATCTTTTCATTTCTTAAGAGCCGCGGGCCGTAAAGGCCCGCGCTACGGGAAAGACGCTTGCGGCCTGTGATCTTTTCATTTCTTAAGAGCGGCGGGCCGTAAAGGCCCGCGCTACGGGGAAACGGAGGCCTGCGCCACGGTGATACAATGGCTGGCCATGTCGAGGCTAAGACGGCCGGTGCGTTCGGACGCCTACTTTTTCGTGACATGCAATGTACGGCGGGCATCGGAGCGGGCAGGGCAAGCGTCGAGGTCACAGGCGCCCGCCGTCCGGCTTGGGGATTCGGATTTCGATCTGCTCGCCCGAGCGCTTGATTTTGCCCGAGGGCGGCTGGGGTTCGTCCTCACGGCATGGGTATTCCTGCCCGATCACTGGCACGCGATTTTCGGAATCGGCGAGCCATTTTCCATCTCTGAGGTCATGAAGCTCGTCAAGGAAAGGTCAGGCCACGCGATCGGTTCCCGGCTTGGCATCGGGCCGCGCATCTGGCAGGCTCGTTTCTATGAACATGCGCTTCGGACCGTCAGGGAGTATCAAGGAGCCGTTACCTACATCCACCTAAACCCTGTGGCGCGGGGCCTTGTGGCGAAAGTCGAAGATTGGCCGTGGTCCAGCATTCACTCACACGGTGGGCAGGGCCCAGCCCGCATTGGGATTGACCGCGTTTACCTGCCGTCAAATCCCAATGTCAAGCTCTTGTAGCGCAGGCCCTTGCGGCCTGCGGTTCGTTCTTTGATCAAGAGCCGCGGGCCGTGAAGGCCCGCGCTACGGGGAGATGGAGGCATGAGGTTTTTTTCATTAAGAGCCGCGGGCCGTGAAGGCCCGCGCTACGGGGAAACGACGGCTTGCGGCCTGTGATCTTTTCATTTCTTAAGTGCCGCGGGCCGTGAAGGCCCGCGCTACGGGGAAATGCCAAAATGGCCCGCGCTACGGGGGGAGTCAAATCATATCGTCCGGTTCGAGGGGGGAGCCGGATTCGAGGCGGGTCATCAGGCGGTCGAAGTGATCGGATTCGCGAAGGCTCTCCTCGAAATCATCGCGCTGATTGCGCGGGCCGTAGAGGCGCGTGGACCACGGAACGGGGCGGCCGGCGCGGGCGCGAACGAGGCGGCGCATCAGGCGCTCGATGGCGCCGAGCATGGTTTTTTCCCTGCGCCACCAGACTCGCTGGTCGAGCAGAACGTTGAGCAATTCGTAGGCGCGAAAATCGAAGGCCTGCTCGAAACTTTTGACGAAGGGCGGCGCTTCGTCGAGAAAGAAAATGAGCGCCTGCATCTGCTGCTTGGCCTGCGCGAAATAGAGCCGGTGATAGCGCCACAGGGCGTTCGCGAGCGCCGTGGCCAGCCGAGCTTCCTCCTCATTGGCGGGAGCAAAATAGCGCGCGACCAGTTCATGCAGCCGGGCGTGATCCTGCGAATCTTCTCCCAGCCGGCCGACGGGCGTCTCGCGCAGCAGGCGGGAATAAAAGCCGTGGGAAAGAATCTTCTTCGCATGCTCGATGCGGCCCTGGGCCGTTTGAAAAGTGCGGGCGCGCGCGATGCTTTCACGAAGCTTGGCGATGTGCTCGGGCGAACGTCCTCGCGAATTGAGCGCAGCGCGCGCCTTGGCCATGTTGCGGCGCAGAGCGTCAAGCTGCGCCTGCGACAATTTACGCGGGCGGCGGCGATTGGCGGCTTGCGCGGCCTTGATGTTGCGCCGGGAGGTTTCCTGCCGGGCGGGAGTTTTCTCCCAGTGGCGGCGCGTGGATTCCCAAGCCTTTTCGAGATTGCGGCGCGAGGCTTCGCGATGACGAGTTGAGGTTTTTCTGGCTTTTTTGCCTGGAGAAGGGTGTGCGCCGTTGGCGCTGGAAGACTGGCGTCGCATGTACTACTAGATAACTTACACTATCGGGTAATAAAAGTCAAGAAAAATCGTACCCGGGGCTCGAAACGCGGGCGCCAGAGGAGCGGAAGCCGGCGGAATGTCGTGGTTACCTGCTTTCGAGGATTTCTCTGCCATTCCCTGGCTGGATGGGGCGCGCGTTGTGCGGATAAAATTGCCCGAACGCGGCGATTTGCGCGGCTGAGATTTCGACCGGCGATTTGAGAATGTACCAGGTCACGCCCTCCGTGCAGGGAGGCGTGGTGAGCGAGCCGCCGTAAGTGTAATAGGACCGGCGGCGGGGAAGAATCCCGGCGGCATTCGTTTTGACATTCTTGTGAACGTATTCCGTCCCCTCGCCCGGCGGCAGATGATCCCAAAGAAGCTGAATGAACTTGCTCGGCTTGCCTTTCTTGAGAAGAACGGCGACGACAGCCAGGTTTCCTTTCGCGTCGCGATGCACAAGGTGGACGACCATCGCGAATCGCCTGCCGCGGATTTTTTCTTCGCTCGGCTTGTGAAAATGAAATTGCACGAGGCGGTATCGCTTTCTGCCCACTGAAATCGAGCCGCCCGGTTTGGCGTTGATCTGGATCGAACGGCCGTTGTTGATGATTCGCAGAGAAAACGGTTTGTAGCCAAAGCGGATGGGCGGAAGGTCGGCGCGGCGCGCGCGGCGGATATCAATGGGTGACTGGCGCCGGCCATGACTGCAGGGCGCGAAGGCGTCGTCGAGCTCGCCCCAATGAGCAGGGCCGCAGGGCCCGCTGTAACTCCAGGTTGGATTGCCGCCGTGTTTCGGGCGCCGGATGATTTTCTTGCGAGTGTTCACTTTTGCCCCCAGATGATGATACGACAAACCCGGGGCGCGTGTGACTGCGCGGCTTGAAACTTGTGAGTTAGAATAAAGATACATGGGCGATTTCACCGATCCCTGGAACGAATATCGCAAGCGCCGGAACTGGGCTTTGGTTGCCGCTTTGGGCTGGGTGCCGGTCCTGCTTTTGGCGGTTAGAGAAGCGGAACGCTCGCCGGATGCAGCGCCGCTCTGCATTGCTGTAGGGATTGGCTGGCTGGCGTTTCTGATTGTCACGAGCACTCGATGCGAGCTTTTCAAGTGTCCGAGATGCGGAAAATGGTTCTTTGCCAAATGGTGGTATCACAACGCCTTCGCCCGGCGTTGCCTGCACTGCGGCCTGCCCAAATACGCCCTGCCTGAATCGCAATCATCTTCATGACCTCTTATTTCGCGCCAACCGTTGACAGCATGGCAGCCCCTGACGGGCTGCGGGGCGTTGACGTTCGTGGCGTGGCGCGAGAGAATTACTATCCGGCCCGCGAAATGACAAATCACGATCCCAGGTTCGGCATGAAGGCGAAAATCCCGATTATTCTGGCAGTGCTTTTGGCCGCGGCGGCGCTCGCTCCGCCGGCCAGGGCGCAGTTGCCCAAGGATCTGAAGCCGCAAGGTTACGTCAACGACTTTGCCGGCGTCATCAATCCCGCCGTGCGTCAAAAATTGACGGACATCTGCACGGAAGTTGACCGGAAAACGCAGGCGCAGATTGCGGTGGTCACGGTGAAGTCGCTCGAGGGCGAGCCGATTGATAACTTCTCGATTGATCTTGCCACGCGCTGGGGAATCGGGCCGAAGCAAAAAGATCGCGGCGTGATGATTTTTCTCGCGCCCAACGAAAAAAAGTACCGTTTTGAAGTCGGCTACGGCCTTGAGCCGATTCTGCCCGACGGCATGGTGGGCCATTTCGGGCGCGAAGCTCTGCCGCTTCTGCGCAAGGGCAATTTCAGCGCCGCGCTGCTGTTCTGGACTGAGAGCGTGGCCAGTGTAATCGCCAAGGACTGCGGAGTGACGCTGGCATCACTCAGCGGGCAGCCGCAAAATCCGGCGGAGGGCCAAGGCGAGGCGCCGGCGCAAAGCCAAAACGAAGGTTCATCGGGACCGTGGTATCAATGGCTCGAACTTTTCGTGTTCGTCCTGCCGCTGTTCGTCGGCCCCTTTTTCCTGCGACGTCAGTATAATCGCGGTGCGCGACGG
>JBJKPU010000087.1:0-21713 GCA_046706005.1 Terriglobia bacterium
CTTGTCAACACGGGTTCTTTATTCGGACAGCCTCGCGGCTCCCTTGTGTTAGGCTAATGCGGATTTGATCCCGGCGGCCTCGGAGCGATGATTGCGAATCTTCGACGTCATCTGGCATGAGAAGTTCGTCGCCAAGATTGCCGGTAAGCATGGCATAATAACGGCAGAGGTCGAGGAGATTTTATTCTCAAAACCTCACGTCCGGATGGCCGAAAAGGGGCGCGTCAAGGGCGAGCATTTGTACGTCGCTTACGGACAGACGGCGGCCGGCCGGTATCTGGTTGTCTTCTTTATTCGCAAGGTCCGTGGCGCCGTGCTTCCCATCACGGCCCGCGATATGACCCGCGCCGAGCGAAGGTATTTTCATGAGCAAAAAGAAGCCCGTGGATCCGATTCCTGATGAGTTTGCCGCCTACGACGATGCGGCTGAGTTCTGGGACAGGCACGACACGACTCTGTACCCCGACGCCTTCCGCACGGTGAAAGTGGTCGGCAAGCTCCGCCACCGTTATTACGAAATCCCGATCGCGCCGGATGTTGCGGAGGCGCTGCGTCTGCGGGCGCGCAAGCGCGGAGTTTCCATCGGCCGTCTGACAAACGAGCTCCTCCGCAGGGACCTCCATCCTTCCCGCTGAGCGCACGGCAAGATTCGGTCGTGCCCCGCACGGTTCGCGGACTCCTCAAGGCGGTTCGTTCATGGAGTGAAAATGAGAACAGGAATTCTGGTTCGCGCCCAATCCGGGCCGGGCGTTTTGCATCAGATGACGGGCGTGATTGCCGAGCATCAGGCGAACATCGCCTCCGTCGCCATCATTGACGAAACGCCGCCCGAAGCGCGCGTCTATTTTGAAATCGATTTGCCCGGCCCGGCCGACGCTCTGGCTCAGGCGCTGGCCGCGCTGGCCGTGGTGATGGAAGCGACCGTCGTCGATACGCTGATGAAGATTTACGGCAAGCGCATCATCGTGGTGGGCGGCGGCGCGCAGGTCGGCCAGGTGGCAATCGGCGCCATCTCGGAAGCCGACCGGCATAACATTCGCGGCGAGCACATTTCCGTGGACACCATTCCGCTGGTCGGCGAGCAGCCGCTGGCCGATGCCGTCCGCGCCGTGGCCCGCCTGCCGCGAGCCCGCGCGCTGGTGCTGGCCGGCGCGCTGATGGGCGGCGAAATCGAGCAGGCGGTGCGCGAAGTGCGCGCCCAGGGCCTGCTGGTCGTCAGCCTCAACATGGCGGGCAGCGTTCCCGACGCCGCCGACATCGTCGTCACCGATCCCGTTCAGGCGGGTGTGATGGCGGTGATGGCCGTGGCCGATACGGCCAAGTTCAACGTGGCGCGCCTCAAAAAGAGAGTTTTCTGACATCCCGAAGGCCTATAATCTTCCTTCACCTGCTTTTCATGGCGTAGGGCATCCGTCTCTTCTCAAACTCACCAGAAGGAGTTATTTCGATGCACTTGTTCCGATATCGTCTTTCGCTGTTTTTCCTCAGCCTGTTTCTTACTGTTCCCCTGCTTGCCGCATCCGGCCCCGTGATTCATCTCACCGTGGACGCCACTCAGGCGCCGATGAAAATCATTCATACTGTCATGACCATGCCGGTCAAGCCCGGCCCGCTCACGCTTTACTATCCCAAATGGATTCCCGGCGAGCACGCGCCTGACGGCCCCATCATCAACATGGCCGGCCTGCACTTCACGGCCGACGGCAAGCCCGTCACCTGGCGGCGCGATTTGCTGGATATGTACGCTATTCACCTCAAGGTGCCTGCGGGCGCCACTCAACTGGAAATCAAGTTCGATTATCTCGAACCGGAAGTGACTTCCGGCTTCAGCGCCGGCGCTTCCGCCACCGACAAGCTGGTGATCATCAGTTGGAACCAGAACGTGCTCTATCCCGCCGGCGTGCTGGCGCAGGACATCACTTTTGAGCCGACTTTAAAACTTCCCGACGGCTGGAAATGGGGCACGCCGCTGCCGGTTCAAAGTTCCAGTGGCAACGAAATCACTTTCAAGCCTGTGTCGCTCAACCGCCTGGTGGATTCCCCGGTGATTGCCGGCGAGTATCTGAAAAAAGTGAACGTCACGCCGCCCGGCGAGCCCATTCATCATGTGATGGACATCGCCGCTGACAGCGAAGCCGCGCTCGACGTCACTCCCAAGCTCAAGCAGGATTACACCAACCTCGTCGCGCAGACGGGCCTGCTTTTCGGCGCGCGCCACTATCGCGATTATCATTTCCTGCTCACTTTAAGCGATCACGTCGCCCACTTCGGCCTGGAGCATCATGAATCCGATGACAGCCGCGTGCCCGAGCGCTCGCTCGTCGATCCTCACATGCGCACGCTGATGGCCAGCCTGCTGCCGCACGAATTCGTTCATTCCTGGAACGGAAAATTCCGCCGGCCCAAGTCGCTCAGCCCGCCTTATTACGAAGCGCCGCAGGAAACCAATCTGCTTTGGGTTTACGAAGGTCTCACCGATTATCTCGGCCCGCTCCTCGCCGAACGCAGCGGCCTGTGGACTCCCGCTCAGTATCGCGATTACCTGGCTCTGATTGCGGCGCAGCTTGGCCCGGCGCGTCCCGGCCGCACCTGGCGCCCGCTTCAGGACACCGCCGATGAGGCGCAGCTTCTCTATTACGCGCCGCGCCAGTGGGCCAACTGGCGGCGCAGCGTGGATTACTATCCCGAAGGCGACCTGATCTGGCTCTGGGTCAACACCATCATTCACGATCAGACGCACGGCAAAAAATCCATCACCGATTTCTGCCATCTCTTCTACGGCGGACCGAACCTCGGCCCGCAGCTCAAGACCTACACTTTTGATGACGTCGTGAACGCGCTCAATCAGGTTGTCCCTTACGACTGGCGCGGATTCCTGCGCAAGCGGCTGGACACGCTTTCTCCCGGCGCGCCCCGCGGCGGCCTTGAAAACGGCGGCTGGAAGCTGGTTTACACCGATAAGCCTTCCGAGCTCGAGAAGGATGAATTCGAGGTCCGCCACTACCTCGACGCCGAGTTTTCACTCGGCCTGCTGCTCCACGCCGACGGCACCGTGAGCGATTCCGTCGTCACCATGCCGGCCTACAAAGCGGGCATCGCGCCGGGAATGAAAATCGTCGCCGTCAACGGCCGCGCCTTCAACCGGGACGTCTTCATGGACGCGCTCAAGGCCGGCACGTCCAGCTCCGGTCCGATGCAACTCCTGGTCCTGAATGACGGCTATTACAAAACTGTTTCCGTGGATTACCACGGCGGCCCGCGCTTCCCGCATCTCGAGCGCGTCGAAGGCAAGCCCGACCTATTGGGTGAAATCATGAAGCCGCTGGAACGGTAGGGGCGCAGCGTGCTGCGCCCGGTTCCCGGGCCGGCGCAGCCATCGTCTTCTGACGTCAGCGAATCCCGCAACAACCGTAGGGGCGATTTACGAATCGCCCCTACTTCTTTTTCGGCGGTCTTGACGGCCGCATCTCAATGCGGCTGGCGAGCGCTGTGGACGGAAACTTATAGAGATCGATCACGGCCTTGGCGATGTCCTCGCCGGTCAGCTTCCAGGTCTCGCGCTTCTTCCCACCGGGCGCAGCGGCAAAATCCGTATCCACGCTGCCGGGCATGATGTAGCTCACGCGAATGCCGTCGTGCCGCACGTCCTGCATCATGGCTTCGCTGAAACCGTTCAGCCCGAACTTCGACGCGTTGTACGCCGCGCCGCCCGGGAACGGATTGACGCCCGCCAGGCTCGAAATATTGAAAATGTATCCGCCGCCGCGCTTCCGCATTTCCGGAATGGCCTCGCGGCAGCAATAAAATACGCCCGATAGATTCGTCGTGATCAGCCCGTCCCACTCGGCGGGAGTAATCGTGTCCACGGGCTTGAAAAATCCCACGCCCGCGTTGTTCACCAGAATGTCGAGCCCGCCGAATTTCTCGACGGCCGCCCGCACCAGCTTGCGGCAATCATCGTAGCGGCTCACGTCCGCCGCGATTCCGTCCACGCCGTCTTTGCCCGATTTGCGCAATTCCGCGAGCGCCGATTTCAAGTGCGCCGCATCCCGCCCGCAAATAAAAACTTTCGCGCCCTCCGCCACAAGCGCCAGCGCGATGGAAAATCCAATGCCGCGCGTCCCGCCTGTCACAATCGCCGTCTTGCCTTCAAATTCTTTTCCCATTCGCCTCCTTCGTAGCGCAGGCCTTTACGGCCTGCGGCTCTTCTACATCCAGCCTACGCCGTTGGCGCACTCGCGCGCAAATCGTAGGGGCGCACGGCCGTGCGCCCCTGCATCTTCCTTAACGCACTCCGCGTTCTTTGCGTCAGGATTTTGAAGAAAAGGAAGTTTTGGACGCCAGCCAGTTCAGCACCAGCATTGCCGGAACCCAGTAAGGAAAGATTCCGTAGAGCGTGTCGCTCACGGAATGCGAATGGCGGTCAATGGCCACGATAGTGTTCAGGCAGAAAGCCAGCGTCACCAGCACCGCCAGCCAGCCCATCGCGGAAACAGGAATGTAGAACCAGCCCCACTCCTTGAACCATCGCGATTTCATGCCGAACCTCCTTCACGCGCCGGCTGTAGCGCAGGCCTTTACGGCCTGCGGCTCTTGTCATGGCGCCTCGACTGTCAGCCGGAAATCACGTGCAGGGCGACAATCACCAGGATGCATCCCGACGCAACCGTCGCGCCCGCAATCAGCAGCGTTGAAAGGTGAGCGCGCACGGCGGCCATCGTTTCCCGCGCCGCCTGCCGCAGCGCCGCGTCCCGCTTCCAGCGGCCCAGCGCGCTCGCGAAGCCCAGCACAAAAACCGCCAGCGGCATGGCAATCAGAAACAGGTCGAGTCCCACCAGCGGCCGCGCGCCGTACCAATCCACCAGAAACTGCGCGGCCTGCGCCGGCCCCAGTTCCGGCCGCATCACCGAGCGCACAAAAAGTGAAGTCATAAAAACCGCCGCCGGCAGGATCAGCAATAATTCCGCCGCGGCAATAAATCGCAATGTGCCTGTTGAAGTCTGGTTCGTCTGCATCGTTTTCTCCTTTGTGAAAAATCTTCGTGCGCTCTTGCTACTGGCACGCTCTATCATTCAGCAGCGCGCTGTTTTCAGAAATCATTTTCCCTGCGCGCCGGCGCGAATAATTCCAGCTTCGCCAGCCGGGCGATTCGCCTTGCGACCAGTTCTGCCTGACTCTGGCCGCGAGCGCGCATTTTTCTTTCTGCGGCAGCCGCTGCAAACCCTCCAGGATGGCCGGCACGGCGTCGGCGCTGAGCGAGGCGGTATAGTTGGCGTCAAACTTTTTTCCCTGCGCGGCCCTTTGAATATTGACGCGAGCAATCAGCGCGTCCGGGCTCAAAACGTTCAGGGCCACAATCGCGGCAAAGCCTGTGACCATGGCGCCGAAGGCGAAGCGTTTCCTCCGCCCGCGCAGCACGGTCAGCGCGAACCACGCCAGCACCGCCGCCAGCCACAGCATGAAGGCCGTGGTGTAAACCCGCAGTTCCGTCAATCCGTATTGCTGCTGATAAATCCTCATCCGCTCCAGCGCCGACGCCATGATGATGAACACCAGCAGAACCATCACGCCCGCCGTCGCGGCAAAAGCTTTCCTGTCGCCGGCCGTTTCTTTCCGCGCCAGCCAGTGCGCGCCCAGCAGCATGGGAAGCACCAGCGCCGCCACCGTTACGAGCTCGAAAAATCCGGTGCGCGCGTATTCCGCGTAAGTCAGTCCGGGCGTCACCATCACCCGAGCCGCGCCGCCGAAAAAATACCGGAACTGCACGCACACGAAAGCGAAGAACAGCAGGTCCACCAATCCCAGCGCCACCGAGATTTCCGTAGCGCCCATCGAGTAAACCCGCGACTCCGCGCCGCGAATCGTAATCTTCCGCCCCAGCAGAATGGCGCGCAGCGTTCCCGCCACGATCCAGGCCAGGAAGGCGATCGTAAGAATATGGCCGGCGAGGTTGGGCAGATTGAAGAAGAAGGTGTCCACAATCAGGCGGCGGAACATGCTGTCCGCGCCCATCAGCAGCGCGCCGAAAACGATCAGCGCCGGCACAGCCAGCAGAGCGCCGCAGCCCACGCGCAACATGCGCCGAGGCCATCCCGGTTGCACCGCTTCGCCCCAATTGATGTCGCCGAAGACAAGCTGGATCGCGCCGAACGCCGCGTCGATCGCGGCCAGCAGTCCGCCTTTGGCAAAATCAATCAGGCCCGAGCCCGCCAGCTTTCCCAGCGGCGAGCGCAGCGCCACCAGCGCCAGCACCACGCCGATGGCGAAAAGATTCAGAAACATCAGCATGGGCGCGCTGCGCCAGGCGAAGCCCGCCGCAAAAATCAGCAGCATGGCGGCGCCGGCAAAGTCGTCGCCGCGCGAAACCACCGCCCGCCCGTGCGCCAGCATCAGGACCAGCGCCACCAGCAGCGCCGACCAGATCAGCATGTTGATGCCGGGCCGTGTCCTCAGCAGCGAATCTCCCGCAACGCCCGCCACCAGCGCGGCCGTCAGAATCTCCAGCCCTGTGCGAGCGCCTTTCGGCTCCGCCTGATTGTCCATGGAAGCAGCCTTCCCGTCCCCTCCTGATTTTGCGACCGGAAGCGCTAATAAAGAAAGAACCCTGTGACCCTGTGACTCCGTAACGCCCGAGCTGCGTCAGGGCACGACTTCAGTCGTGCCAATCAGGCCGGGTTGCGAGGGGCTTCAGCCCCTGAGGCGCTTGCCCGGCCTTCAGCGGCTGAAGCCGCCCGCGGCGCCCGCCTCGTCGGCACGGTTAAAACCGTGCCCTGACGAACCACGAAAACAACGCCGCTACACCGCCACGCGTTCCGGGATGCGGCCGAACCGGCGGTCGCGCGAATGGAATTCCCTCACCGCCGCCTCCAGATGCTCTTCGGAAAAATCCGGCCACAGCCACGGCGTGAAATAAAGCTCGGCGTAGGCGCATTCCCACAGCATGAAATCGCTAAGCCGCTGCTCGCCGCCGGTACGGATCAGCAGGTCCACGTCCGGCGCGCCTGATTCATCTCCAGCCCGCGTGGCGCATACATCGCCGCTTTCGCGATGTGTGCGGTCTCTCTGCACTGCAAGCGCTCGCGTCATTTCCTCTTCCGTCGCGTCCTCGCCGGCCTGCTTTGCCGCCTGCAGAATCGCTTCCCGCGCCGAGTAATCAATGGCCAGTCGCAGGTGCAGCCGCTCGCCCGCGGCGGTGGCTTTTTCCGCGCGCTCGATCGAGCGCACCAGACTCGAAGGCAGCCGGTCGCGCCGTCCGAAAACGGAAACTTTAACCCCGGAAGCGATCCAGCCCGGCACTTCCGAGCGCAGAAAATCCTGAAAAATCCTGAGCAGGCTGCGCACTTCCCCCTGCGGCCGCTGCCAGTTCTGCGCGGAAAACGCGTGCAGCGTCAGCGTGGTCACGCCCAGGACGGGCGCCGCCTCGACGGTTCGCCGCACGGCTTCCACGCCGGCGCGATGGCCTTCCGGGCGCGCCTTGCCGCGATTCAGCGCCCAGCGGCCGCTGCCGTCCATGATGATGGCCACGTGCAGGCCGTCGGAATGAAACTCAAATTGATTGCCCATAATCAAACCTCCGGGTTCGGTCCTTGCATGGCCGTCTCACCCCACAATCAGTTGGTGGAC
Source organism: Terriglobia bacterium (assembly GCA_046706005.1). Classification (GTDB taxonomy): domain Bacteria; phylum Acidobacteriota; class Terriglobia; order UBA7540; family UBA7540; genus JBJKPU01. Next base: position 7,624 of record JBJKPU010000087.1, read on the forward strand.
GGCAAAAGTGAGAATCGCCGCCCCCAGCAGCGTGGCGCCCACAAGCAAAAACGTTTGCATCTGCCGCCGCAGGACGGCCAGCAGAGCCGCAGCGTCCTCGCGCAACGCGGCACTCGTCTTCCAGCGATGCCAGACTGCACCCAGGCCCGCGGCCAGCGCCACGCCGGGAAGCAGAAGGAAAAGCACCGCCGCGCCCAGGTGCGAGACATGCGCCGTGGCCCATTCGAAAATCAGCCAGCTTGTGCGCGCCGGCTCATACATCCTCGGCTGCAGCTCGCGCAGCGCCGCCGCCGCCAGAAAAATTGCCGCCGGCAGCACCAGCAGCCACGCCGCCGCGGCCAGCGCCAATCCTTGCGGCGAAAAACTGTTCCGGTCGAGAGCCTGCGCGTTTGAACTTTGCGTCATAAAGTGCCTCCACAAAAAAAGGGGCCGCGCCTCACCGCGCGCGCGCCGCCTGGATCAGGGCTTCCATGTGATTCAGATAATTTTCCAGCGTCCGACGCCCCAGCGCCGTCAGCCGGAACTCGGTTTTGGGCAGGCGCCCGTCGAACGACTTGGTGCACTCGATGTAGCGCGCGTCTTCCAGCTTGCGCGCGTGGACGCTCAGGTTGCCGTCCGAAGTTCGCAGCAGCTTCTTCAATTCATTGAAGCTCAGCGACTCGTTCGCGGCCAGCGCGCTCACGATGCCCAGCCGCATCCGTTCATGAATCAGCCGGTCGAGCGAAGCCGCGCGGTCCGCGCCGGTCCCGCCTCGCGGAACCGCCGGCCGAATTTCCTGTTCCGATTCCGCCGCTTCCTCGCGCCGGTTTCGCAATACGTTGGGTTTAGCCACCATACCTCCAGGCGATTAATGCTCCGAAAATCAAATGCAGCCCGCCGAATCCCACGGCCATGAAGATGTTGCCCCACGCTGCCGGCGACGCCAGCGCCACCGCACCCAGCGCCATGAAGCACAGTCCCATGGCGGGAACGATTCGCACGGAAAATGCGCCGCCCGTCATCACGCCCGCGCCGTAAAGCAGCAGCCACAGGCCGGGCAGAACTCCCACGGAACCCGAGCGGAAGAGCGCCAGCGTCAGCAGCGCTCCGGCGGCGAGCGGCGGCGCCAGGCTGAGCGCGAATTTGCGCCCCGGCCGCGAAAGAATTGAAGTGTCCGCCTTCAGCGCCTTGTGAACCATCGCCAGGCCACCGATTACCACGGAAACTCCCGCGGCCGCCACCCAGATGGCGAGCCACAGGTCCGGCGTCGGCGCGTGCCACGTGGCATAGGCCGCGGCCAGAGCCACCGCGCCGATCAGCATTCCGCCCACGCCCGGAACGGCCGTGAACGCCGCCGCGCCTTCCATGGTTTCGCGGATAAACCGCAGATTGTCCATGGCGCGGTCTTCCAGGCCGACCGGCTTGGCTGCGGGATCGCGAAGCGGACGAATCGAGGCCATCGCAGGGTTTATACACCCATCGCTATGTCTTGTCAAGTACTTTATGACGCAAAGCCGATAGGGATATGGCCGGCCCCCGCCGTTCATTATCATGGTGTGTTGAACAATAAGCTCGCTGCTGTAAACTGATTCCCGTTATGACTCTTAAGGATCTTGAAAAGCAGCTTCACGATGAAGGCTTCACCAGCACTTACGTCTGGCAGGACGCTCCCGGCGCGGCGTATCCCGATCACACGCATTCAATGGAAACCGCGCACATCATTCTTGAAGGCGAAATGACTTTGACTGTTGCGGGCCAGACGAAAACCTATGGCGCAGGAGAGCGCTGTGACGTTCCCGCCCGCGCCGTGCATTCCGCGCGCATGGGCCCCGCAGGTTGCCGCTATTTGATCGGCGAGCGGTAATGGCGGCACGCGCTCGCGGTTGATTCGGTCCGGTGCTACTCGGGGAATTGCGTTCCCGCGCGCCTGAAAAACTCTTCCACCTTCGCGATATCCGCTTCCTCATCCACGCCGATGGAATCTTCCTGCGTCTCGCTCACCGCGATAGCAATTCCGTTTTCAAGAAAGCGCAATTGCTCCAGGCGCTCCGCCAGTTCGAGTGTTGACGGCTCGAGCCGGCTGAAGCGTTCCAGCGCCTCGCGCCGGTAAGCGTAAAGTCCCAGGTGCTTGTAGTATCGAACGCCGCCCGCGCCGTCGCGATCGAACGGAATCACAGCGCGTGAAAAATAGAGCGCGTGTTCCGTGCCGTCCGTTCCCGCCGTCGTCACCACCTTGACGTTATTCGGATTCCTCGCCTGCGCAAGCGAAATTTCCACCTTCAGCGTCGTCACCTGCGTTTCCGGATTCCTGCGGAAAGGCGCAATCAGCAACTCGACGTGCACGGCGGAAATCATCGGCTCATCGCCCTGAATGTTGACGTAAACGTCCGCCGGCTCCTTCGCCGCGACTTCAATCAGGCGTTCGGTGCCGGAGCGGTGCCGCGCCGCGGTCATCACGGCGGGAATGGAATAGCCCTCGCAGCATTCGCGGATTTCTTCCGAGTCCGTGGCCACCAGCAATCGATCCAGGCTCTTCGATTGTTTCGCCCGGCGATAGACCCAGGCAATCATCGGATGCCCCGCGATCTGCCGCAGCGCTTTCCGCTCGAGGCGCGTCGATTCCAGCCGCGCCGGAATCACGCCCACGATTCTCTCCCGTCCGCTCAACTCTTCCTCCCGTGGACAGATTACGCAGATGCCGCCGATTAAGCAATCCGCGCCTTGACAACCCCCGTGCTTCGATCAACGATCCGATCCGCCGGGTGGCGCAGACATTGCCTTTTGATGTCTGCGAACAGGCGTGGCTCGGCGCCAACGGCTTCGCTCGAATCTCTTAATCTGTAAAATCGGCGCAATCTGCGGATTCTATTTCAATGCAATCGAAAATCGTCAATCCAAAACTGCCCGCGCCTGTTTTCCATGACGCGCGCCATGGCATCCGGATTTATCAGGGTGATTCGCTGGAGATTCTTCCCCTGCTGCCCGCCGATTCCGTGGACCTGATTTTCGCCGACCCGCCGTATTTTCTCTCGAATGACGGCATCACGTGCCACGCCGGCCGCATGGTCAGCGTCAACAAAGGCTCGTGGGACCGCTCGCCCGGCCCCGACGCCATGCACCTGTTCAATCGCGAGTGGCTCGCCGCCTGCCAGCGCCTGCTCAAGCCCAACGGAACCATCTGGGTCAGCGGAACGGCGCACGTCATCCACAGCGTCGGCTTCGCCATGCAGCAGCTCGGCATGAAGCTGCTGAATGACATCACCTGGGTCAAACCCAATCCTCCGCCCAATCTCAGTTGCCGCTACTTCACCCACGCCACGGAAACCGTCATCTGGGCGGCCAAGAACAAAAAGAGCCGGCACACGTTCAATTACAAATTGATGAAGCAGATTGCCGGCGGCAAGCAGATGAAGAGCGTGTGGACCGTCGCCGCGCCCGACCGCCAGGAAAAACGCTTCGGCAAACATCCCACGCAGAAACCCGTGGCGCTGATTGAACGCATTCTCCTCGCCGCCTCGAACGAAGGCGATTTGGTTTTGGACCCCTTCATGGGCAGCGGAACAACGGCAGTCGCGGCGCTGCGAACGCGGCGGCTCGCGCTCGGCGTTGAATCTGACGCGGCGTTCGCCGGGCTCGCTCTCACGAAATTATGCGGCTGTCTGATGCGCGTCGCGTTCTGCGTCGAGGCGTTTCATTTTTGGCTTGATCCGCAGGGCGGTTTCGTGGATCGATCCGATTCGGGACTTTCCGGGCCGGACATGGGACTGCCATCCAAAGTCGTCTTCCGCGAGCAGAAGTTTTTCTTTATCGGCCTCGACCGCCGCGAGGTTCTCTACTCGGTCGTCGCCGCGTCGCTCGAAGAAGCGTGGCGTCGCTACGAGGCCAGCGCCAAATCCCGCGAGCCCATCTTCTCGGTCATCAAAACCGAAACCGAGATTTACCTCGCCTCTTAGTTATGATCTAATCCCCCCTTAAATCTGTGAACGAGTTAGCGTGCCGGCTGACCCTTTCACCTGCCAGGAGGGGATGATGGTCTCTGAAGCAAAGCGGCCCGGAGAGCCAACAGCGAAGGAGTACGCGAAGGTTGTCGCGGAAATTGTGGAGAAGTTGCAGCGGGTCGGGGACGCATACCTTCGCGAGTTTGATGAGCATAAGGCGTTCGACTACCTGACGGCAGAGGCCTTCGAAACAACAAGCGAGGAGGGGTTCGTGTTCACGGACGGAGCGAGAGACGGCGGGGTCGATTTCTATGTCAAGGACCTGGCCTCGTATACGGTTTACCAATGCAAATGCCCTGACCTCGAGAACATCACCTCTGGCCACTCCCCAGTCACATTCAATGACGAGGGGGTAAACGATCTCGTCGCGGCGGTAGAGATGTTGTTGGACGAAACCGGAGACTACGAGATATCGAAGCAGGTCAAACGCCTCCGGACGGATTTCCAGCGGGACTCAAAGTCCAGCCCCGACGAGACGTCCCTGACCGCAAAGCTTGCGGTTCTGGGAGAGCTTACCCCCGCCGCGGCTAGCAAGTTCCGCGCGGCGCAGAAGCAGATGAAGGCCAAGGGGGTTTCGCTCCAGCTCATCGAGTGGCGGGAGATCTATTCGGCATTGCACTTTCCGGAGGACATCGCCCAGGACATGGAGTTTGACCTGGGCTTCCAATTAAGGGATAAGGACGTCCTGCGGCACAATGATTACTGTTATGTTCTCGCGAACGCTCCCCTTCCGGAGGTTTTGCTTGACCTTTGTTAACTATTATGTTATGATAACAGAACAGTTTAGCCTTTTCCGCCGGACGGCCATCGGGCCCGGCGGGCGGCTGAGGACATTGAAACAATGCCGAAACGTGCTATTTGCGCAGCATTCAAAACCGCACGGAAGCCGCTCCAGATGCGGCTGCGACGCGCTTCGGGAAGCTGAAAACACACCGAAAAAAACAATCTTTTTTTACGAACGAAGCCGATAAGTCTTTTATTATCAACAAAAGTGCTCCAAACGAAGCCGAACGAACCCGATTATCCAGCCGGCCGTCGACCGCCGGGACTCGCTCCTGAAATCCTGAAAATTGCCCGCGCGCCGGGCATTTCCTCTTTGCCCGCGCACGCCGCTGGAGTATGCTCTGAAGCCTGGCGTGAAATCCTGAAAAGTTCGATCAACGGAGCTGCGATGCGACGAATCATTCTGACGGCGATTCTTCTTCTGCTGGTGGCCGTGCCGATTGCAGGTGCGCAGAGCAAACCTGAAGCCGGACTGCTGGCACCGACGCCGCCCATGGGCTGGAACAGTTGGCAGCCTTACGGCGCCACGATTACCGGCGCGGAGTTCAAGGCCAACGCGGATTGGATGGCGAAGAATCTGAGGTCTTACGGCTGGCAATACGTGGTGATTGACGGCGGCTGGTATTTTGCGCGGCCCAGTTGGGGACGTCCGCCGTGGGGCAACACCATGGACAAGTTTGGCCGCAACCAGCCGGCCGTGAATCGCTTTCCGTCTTCCGCGAATGGCGAGGGCTTCAAGGCGCTGGCGGATTATGCGCATTCGCTGGGGCTGAAGTTCGGCATCCACATGATGCGCGGCATTCCCCGCCTGGCCGTTCAAAAAAATCTGCCCATTGCGGATTCCAACTTTCACGCCGCCGACGCCGCCAACACTTCGGAGACCTGCCGCTGGGACGGAGAAAACTACGGCGTGATGCCGAACGCCGCCGGGCAGGCCTATTACAATTCGGTGATGAAGCTCTACGCCGGCTGGGGCATTGATTTTCTCAAAGTTGATTGCATTGCCAGCCGCCCGTTCCAGTTGGACGAGCTGCGCATGATCCACCGCGCCATTGAAAAAACCGGCCGGGATATCGTCCTGAGCCTTTCGCCCGGACCGGCCTCGCTCGCGGACGCGGCGGACCTGGCGAAGTACGCGCAGATGTGGCGAATCTCGGACGACTTCTGGGACAACTGGAAGGCCACCGGAAGCGAAAGCTGGTCGCAGGATTTGCACGGCCAGTTTGCCACCGCCGTGGGATGGGCTCCTGACATCGGGCCCGGCCACTGGCCGGACGCCGACATGCTTCCGCTCGGTTACGTGGGCCCGCGGCCGGGACTGGGCAAGGCGCGCTGGACTCGATTCACGCATGACGAGCAGCGAACGCTGATGACGCTGTGGTGCATCATGCGCTCGCCGCTGATTCTGGGCAGCGACCTGATGAAGAACGATGCCTGGACCACGGCGCTGGAAACCAATCGCGCCGTGCTGGCCGTGGATCAGGCTTCAACCGACAACCGCCCGCTGATCACCTCCAACACCATCACCATCTGGACGGCAAGGCCGGAGCATGGCCATGGCCATTATCTTGCGATCTTCAATCGCAGCGACGGCCCGCTCGAGGTGGACCTGCCCTGGATCGAGCTGGGCCTTGAAAACGGCAGGGCCTACAATCTGCGCGATCTGTGGGAACACAAAAACCTGGGCGCGGCCACCGCGCTGAAGGTCACATTACGCCCTCATGCCTGCGTTCTCTACCTCGCCATAGCGAAGCCGTAACCGCGACGGTGCGGCTTGCCGGAATTCCATTTCCGGCGCGTTCGGCGCGCGAAAATCCGCTGGCGCGGGCGGCTGGAATGGGTGCGCGTTTTGTGTTAATCTAACAGATTGCAGGCGGACATTTCAGGCAAGTAGAACGCCCTCTCGGAACGATTCAGCCATCACGGAACGGAGAAAGGGAAGACTTTAACGACGCTTGGCAACGACGCTCGCAAACCGCTTGCCCGTTGACCGAGCCGCGACCCAGCCTCCGCTGAATCCTCCGCGAGCCGGCACATCCCTCTCCCGCGAAGGCGCCATGAACGCTTGGCAGGAAGTTCTGGGCTACCTCAAGAACAAGGTCAACCCTCAAAGCTACCAGACTTGGCTGAAGCCGGCGCGCTTCAGCCACATGGAGCCGGACGAGCTTGTGGTTCGCGTGCCCAACCGCGAGTTCAAGGACTGGATCGAGGAGCATTTCGCGGGGGCGCTGCGGGATGCGATCAAGCACCTGGAGCTCAAGGTCGATCGGGTGCGCTTCGTCACCGATCCCGCCGCGGAAAAAGCACCCCGGGCCGCGGACGGCGGCGCCCGGCCGGTTCAAACCAGGCTCGATTTCGATTCCGTGGATCATCAGTTGAACGCGCGATACACATTCGAGACTTTCGTCGTGGGCTCCTGCAACCAGTTCGCTCATGCGGCGGCGCGCGCCGTGGCGGAAAATCCCGCAAAGACTTACAACCCGCTCTTCCTATACGGCGGCGTGGGATTGGGAAAAACGCATCTGATGCAGGCCATCGGCCACGCCGTCAAACAGCGGCAAAAGGAATGCCGGCTGGCTTACGTCTCCTCGGAAGCTTTTACGAATGAAGTCATCAATTCGCTGCGCTACGACAAGATGATTTCCTTTCGCGATAAATACCGCAACGTCGATGTGCTGTTGATGGACGATATCGAATTCATCGGCGGCAAAGAGCGGACCATGGAAGAGTTTTTCCATACTTTCAACACGCTTTATGAAGCGGAAAAGCAGGTGGTGATTTCCTGCGATCAGCCGCCCAAGGAAATCCGCGGACTCGAGGAGCGGCTCCGCTCGCGCTTCGCCTGGGGACTCTCGGCGGACCTGCAGCCGCCGGATATTGAAACGAAAAGAGCCATCCTGGCGAAAAAAGCGGATGCCCAGGGCGTGAAGGTTCCGGACGCGGTGGAAGACTTTATCGCCGGAAGGATCAAATCCAGCGTGCGCGACCTGGAAGGCGCGCTGACCCGCCTGATTGCCTACTCCTCGCTGACCGGCGCGGAAATCAACCTGCCGATGGCGCAGCAGGTTCTGAAGAATCTGGTGGACCTCGATGAGCGGCGCATCTCCATCGAAAACATCCAGCGAGTGGTCAGCCACGAATTCGGCTTGAGCGTCAACCAACTCAAGGCCAAGAATAACAGCCACGCCGTGGCCTTTCCGCGGCAGATTGCAATGTACCTGGCAAAATCGCTGACCCCGGCTTCGCTTCCCCAGATCGGCCGGGAGTTTGGTGGAAAGCACCATACGACGGTTCTTCATTCCATTTCAAAGATCGATGAGAAAAGGAAGAACGACAAAGATTTAAACAGGCTTCTCAACAGGCTGAGTGACTCATTAAATTAGGTTTACTTCCATCTTCAACGGCAGCAAACTGAGGAAAGGGCTGTGAAAAACTTACGGTAGGAAATGACCCCAAAGAAATTCACAGTGCCCCGTTCGGATTGTGAATTTCAGGTGGCGTAAATCAGCGATAACGAACCATGGGTAGCGCATTTTCCACAATATCAAGGGCCCTACTACTACTAAATAGTGAGAGGCTAGGATAAACAAATGGAATTCGCAGTGAAGAAGAGTGATCTCCTCAAAGAGCTCAACCTCACACAGGGTGTTGTCGAAAAAAAGACGACCATTCCGATCCTTTCCAACCTTCTCCTGGAAGTGTCGGAATCCAAACTTCGCATTAGTGCAACGGATCTGGAACTGGGAATTCATTGCGGATGTGAAGCGAAAGCCAAAAAAGAGGGCTCGGGAACGGTTCCGGCGAAAAGGCTGCTGGAGATTGTCCGCTCGCTGCCGGAGGCTGAAGTCAAATTCAAGCTTTTGGAAAATCATTGGATTCAGGTTAACTGCGCGCGCTCATCCTTCAAGTTGGTTGGAATGGCGCGGGATAATTATCCTGCTTTACCTCCGATTGCGGCGCAGATCGCAACTCTTCCGGCGGACGTGATGGCGACGATGATCCAGCGGACAATCTTCGCAATTTCCGGAGAGGAATCACGCTACACGTTGAATGGCGCGCTTCTGATTTTAAAGCCTGAGAGCGCCATGATGGTGGCGACGGATGGACACCGGCTGGCTCTGGTGGAACGTAAGGTGGAAATCGCGGGGCTTAAGAACGAGCTGCGAGTGCTGATTCCCAAAAAAGCGATGAGCGAGCTGGCAAGATTGCTTGCTGAGGGCGGCAAAGACATGACGGTAAAGTTCGCCAAGGATGAGAATCACCTGTTCTTTACCGTCGGCGAGCGCACTCTGATTTCCCGCATGCTGACCGGGCAATTTCCGAACTACGAAGCAGTCCTGCCGCGTGAGAATAAGCGCCTGGTGGATTTGGACAGGAACGGCCTCGCGGATGCGATTCGGAGGGTAGCTCTACTCGCCGACGAACGCTCGCGCGCGATTCGCATTCAGCTTGACAAGGGAAAGATGGAGATTTTCTCCTCGAGCGGCGAATATGGCGAAGCTCACGAAACCCTTGAGGCGGAATATCCTGGTGAAGCCCTGCAGATCGGGTTTAATTACCAGTATCTTCTGGATTTTCTGGGTGTTGTGGGTGAGAGCGCCAAGGTTCGATTGGAGTTGAAGGACGAGCAAAGCGCGGGGCAATTGCGGCCGGTGGACGACAAGTCCTACGAGTACCGCTATGTCGTCATGCCGATGCGCGTCTAGGAGGTTTTCGAGAGTGGCCAAGGGGAAAAATTCCACTGCGAGTTCCAGCTACGATGCGGGAAGCATCAAGGTCCTGGGTGATCTTGAAGCGGTCCGCAAGCGCCCGGCGATGTACATCGGCTCGACCGGGCCCATGGGCCTGCACCACCTGGTCTGGGAAGTGGTGGACAACGCCGTCGATGAGGCGCTGGCCGGCCAGTGCGACAGGATTGACGTCGCCGTCCACTCCGACAATTCCGTGACCGTGGTTGACAACGGCCGCGGCATTCCTGTGGACATGCACAAGGAAGAAGGACGCTCGGCGGCGGAAGTGGTCATGACCGTGCTTCACGCCGGAGGCAAATTCGACACCAACAGCTACAAAGTTTCCGGTGGATTGCACGGCGTCGGCGTCTCCGTGGTTAACGCGCTGGCCGAGTGGCTGAACCTCGAAATCTGGCGCGACGGCTTTACCTGGATGCAGTCATACGAGCGCGGCAAGCCGGTCGAGCCACTCAAGCGCGGCGGCAAAACGGAGCGGCACGGAACCAAAGTCACTTTCATCCCCGACGCAACAATCTTCGACTCAATCGAATTCAACTACGACACACTCACTCAGCGCCTGCGCGAGCTTTCATTCCTCAATAAGGGCCTGACAATCCATCTGAAGGACGAGCGCAGCAACAAGCAGGCCGAGTTTCATTACGACGGCGGCATCGCCGAGTTCGTAAAGCACCTCAACAAGAACAAGAATCCGCTTCATCCCACGCCCATCCAGGCGGAAGCCGACCGGGACGACGTTCACATGGAGGTCGCCGCCCAGTACAACGACGGCTACGCGGAAACCATGTTTTCCTTCGCGAACAACATCAACACCGTGGACGGCGGCACGCACCTTTCCGGATTCCGCTCCGCGCTCACCCGCGCCGTCAATCAGTTCGGGCAGAATCAGAGCCTGTTCAAGGACGTCAAAGACAATCTGCAGGGAGAAGACGTCCGCGAAGGTCTGGTCGCCGTCATCAGCGTACAGTTGCCGCAGCCGCAATTCGAAGGGCAAACCAAAGGCAAGCTCAACAGCGACATTCAAAGCGCTGTCGCCAGCTTTGTTTATGAAAAGCTGATGGAGTATTTCGAAAAGAATCCCACCGTGGGCCGCAAAATCGCCGGCAAGGCCATTGATGCGGCGCGCGCCCGTGAGGCGGCGCGCAAGGCTCGCGAATTGACGCGGCGCAAAGGCGCGCTCGATTCCGGCGGGCTGCCCGGCAAGCTGGCTGATTGCCAGGAAAAAGATCCGGCGCGCTGCGAGCTGTTCCTGGTTGAGGGCGATTCGGCGGGCGGCTCCGCCAAGATGGGCCGTGACCGGCGCTATCAGGCGATTCTTCCCCTGCGCGGCAAAATCCTGAACGTTGAAAAGGCCCGCTTCGACAAGATGCTGGCGCACGAGGAAATCCGCGCGCTGATCACGGCGCTCGGCACGGGCATCGGCAAGGAAGATTTCGACGCCGCCAAACTGCGCTATTCGAAAATTATCATCATGACCGACGCCGACGTGGACGGCTCGCACATCCGCACGCTGCTGCTGACGTTTTTCTACCGGCAAATGACGGAGCTGGTCGAGCGCGGGCACGTTTACATTGCCCAACCGCCGCTCTATCTGATCAAGAAGGGCAAGAGCCTGCGCTACATTCGCGATGAAAAGGAATTCCGGCGCGAGGTCCTGAAGCGCGCTACGGAAGACCACGCCGTGGAAGTGGGCAATGGAAGCAAGAAAACTCGGCTGGAAGGCGGCGACCTGACGAATTTTCTGATGGCGCTGGGCGAATACGTGGACCTGTTCGACAAGCTCGAAAAGCGCATGGGCGATCCGCGGCCCATCGACGCGCTGCTCAAGGCCGAGCTCGGGAAAAAGATGGAGTTGGAGGACAAGGCCAAGCTCGAGCACGTGGCCAAGGAGCTGAAGCTCGAAGGCTTCAAGCCCCAGATCAAGCTCGACGAGGAGCACAATCTTTACACGTTGCACTTTTCAGGCGAAGGCCTGGGTGACCGCGTGATTGACTGGGACTGGCTCTCCAGCGCCGATTACCGCCGCCTGCTCGATCTCCACAAGCGCGTGCGCGATAACGACAAGCCGCCCTTCGTGATTTCAAGCAACGGCGACAAGATCGAGATCGAAGACCGCAAAGAATTGCTCGAGCGCGTCATGAACGCCGGCAAAAAGTCTTTCACCGTGCAGCGCTTCAAAGGGCTGGGCGAGATGAACCCCACGCAGCTTTGGGAAACCACCATGGACGCCGAACAGCGGACGCTGCTTCAGGTCCGCGCTGAGGACACCGAGGCCGCCGAGGATATCTTCTCCGTCCTCATGGGCGATGCCGTCGTCCCGCGCCGCGAATTCATCGAGCAGAACGCCCTCGATGTGAAAAATCTCGATATCTAACCGAAACTAAGGAACTGAACGCATGGGTGATCAGGAAAACACGCAACAGCCGCCGCTGCAGCCTCCGGCGCGGGAATTTCCCGTCAACATTGAAGACGAGATGCGGAAGTCGTATCTCGACTACGCGATGAGCGTCATCATCGGGCGCGCCCTGCCCGACGTCCGCGACGGCCTGAAGCCCGTGCATCGGCGCATCCTGTACGCGATGTACATGGAAGGCAACACCAGCGACAAGCGCTATATCAAGTGCGCGGGCGTGGTGGGCGAGGTCATCAAGAAATATCACCCGCACGGCGACGCCGCCGTTTATGACGCGCTGGTGCGAATGGCGCAGGAATTCAACATGCGCTATCCGCTGATTGACGGCCAGGGCAATTTCGGTTCGATTGACGGCGACCCGGCCGCGGCTTACCGGTACACCGAGTGCCGTCTGGCGCGCCTGGCGGAAGAACTGCTCGCCGACATTGAAAAGGAAACGGTTGATTTCACTCCCAACTTCGATGAATCGACCGACGAGCCTCTGGTGCTGCCCACGCGCGTGCCCAACATGCTCATCAACGGCTCGGACGGAATTGCCGTGGGCATGGCGACCAAGATTCCGCCGCACAACCTGACGGAAATCATCAACGCCACAATTCTGCTGGTTCAGAAACCCAACGCCTCAATCAAAGACGTTCTGGCGCTTGTGCCCGGGCCGGACTTCCCGACCGGCGGATACATTTACGGCAAGGGCGGCATCGAATCCGCCTACTCCACCGGTCGCGGCCAGTTCACCATGCGCGCCAAGGCGGCCATCGAGCGGCCCGCGAAAGAAAAGCAGCAGATCGTGATTACGGAAATTCCCTACCAGGTGAACAAGGCGAAAGTGATCGAACGCATCGCGCACCTCGTCCAGGACAAGAAAATCGAGGGCGTCTCCGACATCCGCGACGAGAGCGATCGCGACGGCATGCGCATCGTCATCGAGGTCAAGCGCGGCGAACAGCCGGAAGTGATTCTGAACAATCTCTACAAGTTCACTCAGCTCCAGGAATCGTTCGGCATGATTCTGCTGGCCATCGTGAACGGCCAGCCGCGCGAACTCTCGCTGGTGGAGGCGATTCAGCTTTTCATCGAGCATCGCGTGAACGTGGTTCGCCGGCGCACCGAATACGACCTGCGCAAGGCGCGCGAGCGCGCCCACATCCTGGAAGGGTTTCTGAAGGCGCTCAAGAACCTGGACGCCATCATCAAACTGATTCGCGCTTCCAAGACGCCGGCCGAGGCCCGCGGGGGTCTGATCACGCGATTCGATTTCACCGAGCGCCAGGCGCAGGCCATTCTCGAATTGCAATTGCAGCGCCTGACCGCTCTCGAGCGCGACAAGATTCAGGATGAATACGACGCGCTGCAGAAAAAGATCGCCGAGTTTGAGGAAATTCTGGCCAGCGAGAAAGTGCTCAGGAAAGTTATCGTGGATGAGCTCAAGGAGGTCCAGAAGAAGTACGGCGACGCCCGCCGCACGGAGATTATCGAGGAGCAGGCGGAAATCCGGCTGGAGGATCTGATCGCGGACGAGGACGTGGTCATCACCCTCTCGCACACGGGCTACCTCAAGCGCACGCCGCTTTCCACCTACCGCCAGCAGGGCCGCGGCGGCAAGGGCCGCCTGGGCATGAAGACCCGCGAAGAGGATTTTGTCGAGGGATTGTTCATCGCCTCAACCCACAGTTACATTCTGGTCTTCACCAATTCCGGCCGCGTTCACTGGCTGAAGGTTTATGAAATTCCCGACGTCGGCGCGGCGGGCCGGGGCAAGAACATCGTCAACCTGATCAACCTGGTGGGGAAGGAAAAGGTGGCGTCGCTGGTGGCCGTGCGCGAGCTTCCCGAGGAATCGAAGGAAGTCGAGATTGACGGTGAATCTTACGCCGCCGAAGGATATGTCACTCTGGTTTCGCGAAAGGGCGTGATCAAGAAAACGCGCCTCGCCGGATTTTCCAATCCCATGTCGCGCGGCATCATCGCCATGGGCATTGACGTGGGCGACGAACTGATTGCCGCCAAGCGCACCACGGGCCGCGATACGATTTTCCTTGCCACCCACGAGGGCATGGCGATTCGATTCTCGGAAAGCGACGTGCGCGACATGGGACGCCAGGCTCACGGCGTGCGCGGCATCGATCTCGACAAGAACGATTACGTGGTGGGCATGGAAGTGGTGGGAGA
>JBJKPU010000088.1:0-20101 GCA_046706005.1 Terriglobia bacterium
GCCAACAACAAAGCTGGACGTGAACGGAACGATCACGGCAACCAATTTTTCCGGCAACGGCTCCGGGCTGACCAACGTCGGCGGCTCAACCACCACCATCACCGGCTCGACGGCGACGCTGAGCGGCGACCTGAACCTGGCGCAAACCAACGGAGCCAGCGTGGGCGTAATCACGATGAATGGGGTTCCGTTCATCCACGCCTGCTGCTTCAACTCCGTGAATAACGCGTTCGTGGGGCAGTCTGCGGGCAATTTCACTGCCGACGCAAGCGGGAGCAACGCCGGCTACGGAGACAACGTCGCTGTGGGTTATGGGGCGCTCAGTCTCCTTACTTCCGGCTTCGCCAACGTCGCGAGCGGCGTCTATGCGCTCGACTCGAACACCACGGGCTACTATAACGCCGCCAGCGGCGACCAGGCGCTTACCTCGAATACCACCGGCGACCTGAACACCGCCAGCGGCACGAAGGCGCTCTACTCCAACACCATGGGCAGCAACAACACGGCCAGCGGCGCGTACGCGCTCGATCAGAACACCACGGGCTCCCTCAACACCGCCAGCGGCGACGAGGCGCTTTACTCGAACACCACGGGTACCGACAACACCGCCCTGGGATATCAGGCGGACGTCAGCGCGGGCAATTTGAACAACGCCACCGCCATCGGCGCCCACGCTGAGGTCGCAGAAAGCGACGCTCTGGTGTTGGGGGACACGACCGTCAAGGTGGGCATCGGCACGACGACGCCCGCCGACGCTCTACAGGTATACGACGGAGATATCTTGATTGGAAACGTTCCCCACGGATACAACACCAACTCCAACTCGCTGTTCGTCGCCAATAATAGCGGGGACGTTTACAACAGCTTCCGCATGCAAGGCTTTCAGGACAGCCTTTATCTTATCGCGGCATCGGCGTCGGGAGCTGCAACGGGCGCGGGAATGGTTTTCATGACCTCGGGCGCGGGCTCCGGGCAGACGACGCGCATGACGATCTCGTCGGGCGGGGACGTCAATGTGAATGTCTGCTTGAAAGTGGGAGGCACGACGATTGCCGGGACGTGTTCCTCCGACCGGAGGTTCAAGACCCGCATCGAGCCTTATCCCCAGCTCTTGTCAAGGATTGCCCAGTTGCGCCCGGTTCATTTCAACTGGAGGGTAAAAGAGTTTCCCGAACGGCACTTTGGCACGGAACGAAGCGCGGGGCTGATTGCGGAAGACGTCAAAAAAGTATTACCGCAAATGGTTTCGACCGACGCCGACGGCTACGAGCGGGTGAATTACAGCGAGTTGCCCTTCATGACGCTGGAAGCCGTGCGCGAGCTGAAAACGCGCAACGACGATCTGGCATTCCAGGTGCAGGCTGAGCGCCGGAAAATAGGGGAACTGGCGAAGGCCGGTGCCGCCAAGGACGCGAAGATCGCAGCCCTGACCAGCGAGGTGGCGCAACTGCAGAAGACAGCTTCGGCGGTTGCAGCGCTGGAAGCGCGGCTGAAACAGGATGAAGCGCGAGACAAAGCGATGCAGGTCAAGCTGGCCCGCGTCGCGCGGCGGGAGAAGAAAGATTCGCGCACAGAGCTGGCGCGCGTGCAGTTCTGAGAAACAGGCCACTGACATCGGCAGGATTGCAGCTCGTTCGGAGCCGTGACTCGACGTTGCCGCTTCATCTTTGAGCAGCGGCAACGTGCGCGGCTCCGGAGTCCCGGAACGGCGGGCTCCGCCCGTTGACAGGCCTTGCGACCGGCGATAGGATTCCGTCTTTCATCCGCCAGGAACCGGAAATCCGGATGCACCCGCCGGAGCGCGCCGGTAATCAGACAATCCGAAATTGAGTTCCGGCGCGGCCGGACTGAGGAGCAAATGCGATGGGCGAGCCTTCCAGGTGGCACACGACGAGCGAAGGCGATGTCAAAGTAGCCCGTTTCGAGAAAAAGGGGAAATCTCATTTTCTTCAACTGGTGGAGGGCGAAGGCGCGCCGGCCAGATTCGAGCTGAGCAAAGAGGAAATGACCGTCGGCCGTGGCGCGGGCGAGGACATCACGCTGGCCAGCGACAAAGTTTCCTGCAGGCACGCCGTGATCCGGCGCCGCAATCAGGAATACACCCTTCTGGATCTGGACAGCCTGCACGGAGTCTATCTGAACGGGCTGAAAATTCATTCCGCGGTTCTGCGGGATGATGACATTCTCCAGCTTGCGGACGCGGTGTTCATTTATCGCGAGGGCTGACGGTGACTTTCCTGGTCAAATTTTGGGGCACGCGAGGTTCCATTCCCACGCCGGGGAACAAAACCCGAAGGTTCGGCGGCAACACGGCGTGCGTCGAGGTGCGGACGGAGACCGAACTGTTCATCTGCGATGCGGGCTCCGGAATCCGCGAGCTGGGCGCCGAGATGATGAGGCGCGAGCCCGCCTCCAAAACCATCCACCTGTTTCTGAGCCACGCCCACTGGGATCATATTCAGGGATTTCCGTTTTTCACTCCGGTTTACGTTCCGGGGAACACTTGCCTGATCTACGGGCTGGCGGAAGGCGACAACCGGTTTTACAATCTTCTTTCCGGCCAGATGTCCTCCGACTATTTCCCCATCAGCTTTGCCGACCTTCGAGCCAGCATCAGCCCCCGCCACCTGAACGGAGGGCAGGCGGAAATCGGCGGCGTCAGCATCCGGACCCACGCGCTGGAGCATCCCGGAGGATGCATCGGATACTCGTTCCGGCAGGACGGCCGGAAGATCGTCTATGCAACGGACAACGAGATTGACCGCCTTCTCGTCCGCGCCGCAAACGAGCCCGGGCCGGACGGCGAAATCCGCGAGGTCCGGAAGCCGCTGGTTGATTTTGTGGAGGGCGCCGACCTGCTCGTCTGCGACAGCCAGTACACCGACGAAGATTATGCCGAGAAAACGGGGTGGGGCCACCCGAGTTGCATTACTGCCACCGACCTCGCCATCCAGGCCAGGGTCAAAATGCTGGCGCTCTTCCACCACGACCCGGAAAGGGCCGACGAGGACGTGGATCAAATGGTGGAACTCTGCCGCCGGCGAGCCGCCGATTTGGGTTCCGACGTGATTATCTTCGGCGCGCGCGAAGGCGTGGAACTCAAGATCTGAGCAGGCATGCCGCTGGCCGGCGCAAATCCAAAACCCAAAAAGTGAGCATTCCAGGGCCGTGATTGCCAGACGCGGAACCGTAGGGACAACACGTGTTTTTAGTCTCGACTTGGAAAGGTGGCGCGAAAATAGTGTAGTGGATTTGGGCGAGACTAATTCCACGTTTTATAGGTTTAATAAGCTTATTATCATCAAGTTACATGAATTGAAAGAAGCCCATTGAGAGTTTTTAACGTGCATATTATCTCGCTCTCCGTGATGATTGAAAACAAAACTGTTGCGGCGTTGCAGGAGGGCTGATAAAAACGGCGCGCGATCGGATGATTCGGTCGGGTAGATTTTGGGTATCCAAAACCTCAGGGTTTAAAGGGCTATAGAGGGCCGACCGGCGCTGGCCGGCTGAAGAGACTTTTTCCTGTTCCGGCCCGGCGCGACGGGCGCCGAAATTCAGATTGCGAGAGAGAGGACGAAAATGGCTGACCAGAAGGAAGTGAAAGATCAGCAGGTGGAAGAGAAGCAGGTTGTGAATCCGGAGATCAGCGACAAGGATCTGGAAAAGGCTTCCGGCGGACTCCGCATTTAGCTGCCGGCACGGTGTACTGCGGCCGCGGCAAAGGCGTTCGGAGCGCCTGAGCTTCGCCGGCCGATTTCAAAAAAGGAGAGAGCAAACATGGCAGACGAAAAGATCGTGACCGAAGAGCAGAAGAAGCAGGCGGAAGTTCAGCAGAACGAGGTTGAGAACAAGGATCTTGAGAAGGCTTCCGGCGGACTCCGTTTCTAGCCGCCGGCACGGTGTGCTGCGGCCGCGGCAAAGGGCGGGTTTGATCGCCTGTTCTGCGAGGGCCGATTTCAAAAAGGGGAGAACAAACATGGCAGACGAAAAGAACCTGACCGAAGAGCAGAAGAAGCAGGCGGAAATTCAGAAGAACGAGATTGACGACAAGAAACTCGACAAGGCCGCAGGCGGCTTTGTTATGGAGTACTAACGGACGCCTTTGACTCGCCAACGCCAGCCGCAGGCCGTGCATTATGATATGAGCGGTCTGCGATTGGCGTAGGCGGTTTTACCCGGACCTCATTCTCAAGAGGTCCGTCCGCGGCGCTCGAAATCCCCACGAAAACAAAACTCCCACCGGACCACCGCATTCTTGCGGCAGCCGGTGGATGACTGCGCCTGATTGCCGCGGTGCAACGGCGGGTTCAGCCGAGCGCATCACTTCCGGCCGAACTGCTTTTTGGCGAATTCAATAAAGTAGGGCCAATTGGGCGCCGGCGTGTGGCCGTATTGATGCTGCCGGAAGGCGATGCGGCCGCGGTCAATGAAGGTTCCGAGGGGCGGAAACGTGGTGGTTCCCAGTCCCGTGTAACCGAGGAGCCTCCATGCGGGGCTGGCGGCAACCGCCGCCATAAACATGCCGCGTGTATCCTGCCAGGCGTCGCCGGGCGCGTATTCGGGAGTGGTGATGAGCTTTCCGCCGCCGATAAAGACGGGCCGCGGCGCAATCAGCGCGATGAATTCGTGGCTGTCCACCGGCATCTCATTGGTGGAATGGCCGACCGCCCCGTAGCGCATAAAATTTCCCGCAAACCAGTGGAACTCCTCCGAGCTGCAAAGGTTTCCGATGGTCTCGCCATAATGGCGGCGGAAGAGATCTGCTCCGCCGGCGCCGGAAGAGGAAACGTAGGCAATGGCAAAGCGCGGATCGTCAGCCATGGCCACCAGCGCCATCTTGCCTCCGCGCGAATGGCCCATGATTCCCACTTTGGAGCCGTCCACATCGGGATCGGTCTGGAGATAATCGAGAATGCGGCTGGCGCCCCAGGCCCACGCCCGCAGGACGCCCCAGTCGTCCAGCTTGCGGGGACGGCCGCGGTTCACCAGGCCGATAATTCCCTTGTCCAGACCGGCGCCGTTATCCACCTGCACCTCGGTCGGATTCCACTGGACAAATCCCCATCCGGCTTCCAGCAGCAATCGGGATGAGTCCGGCGGATTCTTGGGCATGGCGATGCGGTGAACGATCTGGCCGGGGCGGGGCGGCGGAAAATGAAAGTGAAACGGATGGACCATTCCGCCGCCGACGATCACCGGCACTTTTTTGCCGCGGGTACTGGCCGGAGTCACTATGTCGGCGTCAATGTTGACGGTGATGGCCGGGTCGGCGGAGTTATCCACGCGGCCGGTGACGTGCTTCACGATAGCCGGGATTCCCGCGACCTTCATTTGACGCACGCTGTCCACTTTCCACGTCACGGGCGGAATGTGCGCGGGATACTTGCCGTAAACGTACTCGGCGAACATCGCCTGAATCTGCTTGCGCCGCTGCGCCCACTGGGCGGGCGTCGTCACCTTCCGGCCGTCGTTCATCACCAGTAGCGCGGGCAGGTTGGGATAGGGATTGGCTTTCGATTCGTCGTAATTGGCGTTGCCCGGCTTGCCGATGTCATAGGCGGTGGCGGGCGGCTGCATCGCTTTGATGCCCAACAACTTCAATTCGCGGTTGCGCTCCTTCGCTGAACCGGCGCGAATGGCGGCGAATTCCGCGGGCGTGGGGAAATGGAATTCCATGGGCGAGGCGGGCTTCTTCGAG
Source organism: Terriglobia bacterium (assembly GCA_046706005.1). GTDB lineage: Bacteria > Acidobacteriota > Terriglobia > UBA7540 > UBA7540 > JBJKPU01. Next base: position 5,702 of record JBJKPU010000088.1, read on the forward strand.
GCCGTGGACTGCGCGCGGCCCGCCGCTCCAATCGCCAGCACTACGGTGGCGGCTGAAATGAGAATGATGCCTGTCAGTAGAAAATGTCGGCGCATGATTAGGAAACTCCTTCCTGCGAACGCGCCAATAACTTAGTTCAATTGCGGTTGGATGTAAACGAAAACAGATGCAGTTTCCGCCGGGATTAATGATTCAGTCTGGTTGCGGGGAATGAAGCCGGCCCAGCCACGCTGGGGCGGGAGCGCGCCATGGGCGTGAAAAGTTTTGAGCGCGCAGAGTGGTGGCGCAAAGAGGAAAAAATCATTAGACTCGTCTATTGCCGGGACGCGCGGAGGCGCTTCCGGATTCGCCATGACAATTGAAACCAGGAATCAACTTCCGAGCTTCAAGGGATTGGGCGTGGCCTGCTTTGAGAGCCGGCGCGCCGAGGAAATCGCAACGCTGGTCAGGAAGCTGGGCGGCGAGCCGCAGGTGGGACCGGCCATGCGCGAAGTGCCGCTGGCCGACAACGCACCGGCGTTTGCCTTTGCGCAAAAGCTGCTGGCGGGGGAAATCCAGGGCGTCATCTTTATGACCGGCGTGGGCGCGCGGGCGCTGGCGGACGCGCTGGAAACGCGCTATCCGAGGGAAGAAATCATTCACGGACTTTCCACCGCAACCGTGGTGGCGCGCGGGCCGAAGCCCGCCAAAGTTCTGCGCGAATTGGGCGTGCCGGTGACGATTACCGTCCCCGAACCCAACACCTGGAGAGAAATTCTGCAGGAGCTGGATGAAAATCCGCGCGGATTTACGCTGCGCGGCAGCCGAGTGGCCATCCAGGAATACGGCGCGCCGAATGATGCCTTCATCGCCGAACTGCAAAAGCGCGGCGCGGAAGTGATGGGCGTGCCGGTCTATCGCTGGGCGCTGCCGGAAAATCTTGAGCCGCTCAAAAAGACAATCGAAGCGGTGATCGAAGGCCGGGCGCGCGTGGCTCTGTTCACGAACGCCGTGCAGGTGGACCACGTGATGGGCGTGGCGGAGGGAACGGGGCGGAAGGAGGCGCTTCTCAATGCGCTGGGGCGGGCAGCGGTGTGCTCGGTGGGACCGACGTGCTCGGAGGCGCTGCTGCGGCACGGAATCGCGGTGGACCTGGAAGCTTCACCTCCGAAGATGGGCGTGCTGATTACGGAAGCGGCAAAACGCGCGGCGGAAATTCTGAAAAAGAAAGCAAACGGCGCGGCAGGCGGAGATCCTGAGATTTCCAACGGTCCCGCGCCAAAGGCGGGAGCAAGCGCCGGCGCCAGTCGCACGAAAACGAAAAGCGAGGCAAGGGAGTCGAAGCCGGAGGAGCGGCCGGCGTGGGAGGATTCGCGGTTCCTGCGGGCCTGCCGGAGAGAACTGGTGGACGCGACGCCGGTGTGGCTGATGCGGCAGGCAGGACGCTATTTGAAAGATTACCGCGAATTGCGGGCGCGCGTGCCGTTCCTGGAATTGTGCAAGAACCCGGAGCTTGCCGCCGAGGTGACGGTTTCCGCGGTGGAAAAACTGGGCGTGGACGCGGCCATCATTTTTGCCGACCTGCTGCTGATCGTCGAGCCGATGGGCTTTGAGCTGGAATACGACAAGGGCGAAGGGCCGGTGGTGAAGCCGGCGGTGAGGGAGCCGCGCGACGTGGACCGGCTGCGCGAGGCGGAGCCGGAGGAGTCGCTGGAATATCTTTTTGAGGCGATCCGGCTGGCGCGGGCGTCGCTCGACCGGCGAACGCCGCTGATTGGATTTGCGGGCGCGCCGTTCACGCTGGCGTCGTACATTATCGAAGGCGGCGCGTCGAAAAATTTCCGGCACACGAAAACTTTGATGTATCGCGACGCGGGCGCGTGGCGCGAATTGATGATGCGGCTGGTTGTGAATCTGGCCGATTACGTGAACGCGCAGATTGCGGCGGGCGTGCAGGCCGTGCAGATTTTTGACACCTGGGCGGGATGCCTGAGCCCGTCGGATTATCGCGAATTCGTGATGCCTTACACGCAGCGGCTGATTCACTCGATTCCGCCGGGAACGCCGGTGATTCACTTTGGCGTGGGGACGGGAGAATTTCTGGAGGACATGCGGAAGGCGGGTGGTGACGTGATCGGGCTCGACTTTCGCGTGGAGCTCGACAAAGCGTGGCGGCGCCTGGGATTCGACGTGGGCGTGCAGGGCAATCTGGATCCGCTGGCGCTTTACGGCGATCAGATTTTCATTCGCCGGCGGGTGGAGAGAATCCTGAAGCAGGCGGGCGGACGGCCGGGGCACATTTTCAATCTGGGGCATGGAGTGCTGCCCGAAACGCCGGAAGAAAACGTGCGCGCGCTGGTGGAGATGGTCCACGAAGGCGGCGTGCGGCGCGGCCGGTTGCAATAAGCGCGGGGGAGGGAAAGTTTGGCAGGCGAAAGTTCAGGCCGGGCGAAAGCTGAAGGCGAAGGCTGGGGCGTGCTGCTGCTGGCGCACGGCGCGCCGGATCGGCTGGAAGATATTCCGGAATTTCTGTTGAAGGTGAGAGGCGGGCGTCCGCTGCCGGAACCGGCGGTGAAGGAAATTACGGAGCGTTACGCGCAGATCGGCGGCTCGCCGCTGCTGCGGCTGACGATGCAGCAGGCGGAAGCGCTGGAGAAATTGTTGCGGCGCCCGGTCTTTGTGGGAATGCGCAACTGGAAACCGTTTATTCCCGAGGCTGTCGCGAAAATCGCGGCGGGCGGATTAGGGAGAATCATCGCACTGTGCCTTGCGCCGCAGAATTCGCGCACCAGCACGGGGCTTTACCGCAGATATCTTGAGGAAGCGATGGCCAAGGGCGCGCCCGGCGACGAGTGGGATTTTGTCGAGAACTGGCACGACCATCCGGGATTGATTGAAGCTTTTCGCGAGAAGGTTTCCGCGGCGCTGGCGCTCGCGGAAGCAGAAGCCGAAAGAAGCGTGCCGGTGATTTTTACCGCGCACAGCGTGCCCGAGCGGACCATCGAAGGCGGCGATCCTTACGACCAGCAAGTGCGGGAAACGGCGGCGCTGGTGGCGAGCGCCCTGGGCCTCGATGATTACCGGCTGGCGTTCCAGAGCCAGGGCATGACCGGCGAGCCGTGGATCGGGCCGACGGTGGAATCGCAGATTGACGAGCTGGCGGCGGCGGGTTACCGGAACGCGCTGATAGCGCCGGTGGGATTCGTTTGCGACCACGTGGAAATTCTTTATGACATTGACGTGGTGTTCCGCGAATACGGAAAGAAGCGCGGCGTGAAAGTGGCACGCTCGGAATCGCTGAACGAGAGCCCGGCGTTCATCGAAGCCCTGGCCTCGATTGCCAGGACGCGGGCCGCAGCTCCCAGCCACGGAGCGGTGCGGTGACGGAGGAATCGCTCCAGGGCGAGCAACCGGCCGCGGCTGAAAAAGCCGGCGGCGAAACGCGGCGCATCGCCGTGCTGGGCGGAGGCATTGCCGGACTCGCCGCCGCTTACCGCCTTGCCAAAGCGCGGCAGGCGCGCGCGCCGGTCGAGGAATTCCTGATTGAAGCCGGGCCGCGGCTGGGCGGAGTGATTCGCACCGAGCGCGTGGAAGGCTTCCTGATTGAGGCCGGGCCGGACAGCTTTCTGACCGAAAAGCCGCAGGCGGCGGCGCTGTGCCGCGAGCTGGGACTGGGCGATCAACTGATCGGTTCGAACGACGCCGAGCGGCGGACGTACGTGGTGCACGAGGGACGGCTGGTTCCGCTGCCCGAAGGTCTGATGCTGATGGTGCCGACCAAACTCTGGCCGGTTTTCCGCTCACCTCTGATTCCATTTTCAAGCCTGAGTGCGATGGCGCGCGACTGGTTTTCCGGGCCGCGCCGGGGCGATTCCTTTCCCGCCGATGAATCGGTGGCGGATTTCGTGCGCCGCCATTTCGGCAGCGCGATTCTGGAGAACGTGGCCGATCCGCTGCTGGCCGGAGTTTACGGCGGCGATTCGGAAAGGCTCAGCGTGCGGGCCGTGCTCACGCGCTTCTGGGAAATGGAGAGGAAAAGCGGCAGCCTGATTCGCGGCACGCTGCGGGCGCGAAAGCAGATGCTGGCGCGGCGGGCCGCGGCGCAGCCCGGGCGGGAAGCGCCTTCGGCGCCGCCGCTTTTTACGGCGCTGCGCGAAGGGCTGGAACGCATGGTGGAAAAGCTGACGGAGCGGCTCGAGCCCGGCTCGATTCACCTGAACCGGCGCGCGGTTTTTCTGGAACCGTTGAGCGGAGGCAAGGGCGGGTACCGGATTCATTGCCAGAAGGGCGTGACGTTCGAGGCGGACAGAGTGATTCTGGCGCTGCCGGCGCGGGAAAGCGCGCGCCTTACGGGAGGGATTGAGGAGGATGTTTCCCGCACACTGGAATCCATGGAATGCACTTCGGCGGTGACCCTGGCGCTGGCTTACGACGGCGCGGCCGGGCTGCGGCTGCCGGCGGGATTCGGATTTCTGGTTCCGCGCAAGGAAGAGCGGCGGATGCTGGCCGCGACGTTTGTGCATCAGAAATTTCCCAGCCGCGCGCCGGAAGGCAAGGCGCTGCTGCGGTGCTTTCTGGGCGGCGGACGGGACCCGGACGCGCTGCGCCTGACGGACGGCGAGATGCTGAAAATCGCGCTGCGCGAATTGCGGGAGATTCTCGGGCTCGACGCGCAGCCGCTTTTCCACCGCATCTACCGCTGGCCACGCGCCATGCCGCAATATTCCGTGGGCCACGCGGAGCGAATGGAAAGAATCCGCGCGAGACTCGCCCGCTGCCCGGGCGTGTTTCTGTGCGGCAACTCGTATTCGGGAATAGGAATTTCCGATTCGATTCGCACCGGGACGGAAGCGGCGGAACAGGCACTGGTGTGATGACCGTCACACCGCGACTTGGCGGCAGGTCCTATAATGCGAACCCTTACCGGCGCCGGATGGCATCTCAGGTTCGATGTTTGCGAAGGGAATTGCGGTTCGTTTGCGGCCAGGCAGGACCGAACCAGTTCAAAGGAAGGTTGCTCACATGAATCCACCGCTCCCCTCTAGGTTAGGGAAAATAACGAAAATGAAGACAATTAGCGGCCGGCGAACATCTTATAAAGTAGTTGACGAGGAAGTCTTTATGGCCGAATCGAGCCGGCACAAGGCATTCGCCATCCATAAGCTCAAGTGGGACGACGGTCGGGAAGAATATCGCATCGGCTACTATATGATAGCTCAGCGTCCAAGGATGAAAGGCAAATGGGCGTGGGGGCAGTACGCACCAATGATGACGGAGAAGGAACTGACTGAGATATTCGAGCACGCCGAGAAATTGCGGGGCCGACGCTCGTAAGTTGGTCCGTTTGCGCAGGGCGGTGCGCCGGATTTCGGAACGAGGGACCGTACGGTCGCCTGGGACTTTACTCGGGCATGGCGGGTTATGGTATGATTCACGGTTCATTAATTGGATGTTTTTTTGGGCCATCATTGAAGAACCCCGGTGTCCGTGTAAAAGCGACCGTTTCCGGCGGCAATTAGTGCCGGACCTGTTTGAGATAAAGACGAAAGCGATTGAAATCGGCTCCGTGGAATCAGGACTCTGATTGCAGGCGTCACCGGCTCGGGCGGGGGATTTCTCCCGCAACGCAGCCGAAGCAGACGCGAGGCATCTAAACCCGTATGACGTTGATTTCAGTTGTCGTTTACTTCCTGTTCGCGCTGGTGATTATCGTGGGCATGGTGGTGGTGTCCTCGCTGCTTGGACAGCGGCACTCGGAGCGCGCCACGGGCGAGCCGTATGAAGGCGGAATCCTTTCCGAGGGTTCGGCGCATGTGCGCTTTGACGCCAAGTTTTATCTGGTCGCCATGTTTTTTGTGGTGTTCGACCTGGAAGCGGTTTTCGTTTATGCGTGGGCGCTGGAAGCGCGCCAGCTGGGTTGGACGGGCTATATCGAGATGCTTTTCTTCATCGTGATACTGGCCGCGGCGCTGGTTTATCTGTGGCGGCTGGGCGCGCTCGATTGGGCGCCGAAGGGGCGGCGAAGGAAATCGTAGACGATAACAGATTATGGATTACACGGTGTCCAAACCGGGAGCAAGCGCGGCGGCGGCGGAAGCGACGCGCATGGAAGAGCAGGTGAAGAAAACCGTCATCCTTTCGCGGCTGCAGGATCTGATCGCCTGGGGACGAAGCAATTCCATCTGGCCTTTCGCCTTCGGACTTTCCTGCTGCTTTGTGGAGATGGCCACCAGCATCACCAGCCGGTATGACATTGCGCGATTCGGCGCGGAAGTGATTCGCGGCACGCCGCGAGAGGCGGACCTGATGGTGATTGCCGGAACGCCGTTCATCAAAATGGCGCCCGTGATCCAGCGGCTCTACGAGCAGATGATGGAACCGCGCTGGGTGATTTCCATGGGGTCGTGCGCGAATTCGGGCGGCATGTACGACATTTACAGCGTGGTGCAGGGCGTGGACAAGTTTTTGCCCGTGGATGTTTACGTGCCGGGCTGCCCGCCGCGGCCGGACGCTTTTCTCGAAGGCGTGACGCTGCTGCACAAACTCGTCGGCAACGAGAAGCGGCCGCTTTCCTGGGTGATCGGACCGCAGGGCGTGGAACGGATGCCGATGGCGGCCAACCGGGATTTGAAACAGGCGGAGAGAATCAAGGCGGTGAATCTGCGGCCGCCGGATGAGATTTAATGATCGCAACGGCAGGCATCGGCCAGGAACTCGAAACGAAGTTCGGCGCGGGGACGCTGACAGCGCAGCCCGGACGGGACGGCGTGCCGGCCTATTGGGTTCCGCGCGAAAAGATTCATGACGTTCTCCGCTTTCTGAAGTTTGAAATCGCCGAACCTTACCGGATGCTCTACGACCTGACGGCGATTGACGAGCGCGAGCACCGGCATCGTGAAGGCGAACCCGCCGGAGATTTTACCGTCGTCTATCACCTGCTTTCCTTCGACCGCAACGAATACCTGAGATTGAAAGTCGCGCTGAAAGAAGGCGCGCTGAGCGTTCCGACGGCGAGCGACATCTGGCCCAACGCTAACTGGTACGAGCGCGAAGTGTGGGACATGTTCGGCCTGAAGTTCGACGGCCATCCCTTCATGGAGCGCATTCTGATGCCGCGCACCTGGGTGGGCCATCCGCTGCGCAAGGATCATCCGGCGCGCGGAACGGGAATCGGACCGTTCACGCTGACGCCGGATAAAGAAGATCGCGAGCAGGAAGCCTTGCGATTCCGCCCCGAGGAATGGGGCATGAAGCGCAGCGAGGACGGAACGGATTTTATTTTTCTGAACGTCGGCCCGCAACATCCGGGAACGCACGGCGTGATCCGCATCGTGGTGCAACTGGACGGCGAGGAAATCGTGGACGCCGTGCCGGAAATCGGATTCCATCATCGCGGCGCGGAAAAGATGGGCGAGCGCCAGAGCTGGCACACTTTTCTGCCTTACACCGACCGGGTGGATTACCTGGGCGGCGTGATGAACGAGCTGGCCTACCTGACGGCCATCGAAAAGCTGGCGGGCATCCAGGTTCCGCAGCGCGCGCAGGTGATTCGAGTAATGATGTGCGAACTGTTCCGCGTGATCAGCCACCTGGTGTGGTACGGAACGTTCGCGCAGGACCTGGGGCAGATGTCTCCGGTGTTCTACACCTTCAACGACCGCGAGCACGCCTTCGACATCATCGAAGCGGTTTGCGGAGCGCGCATGCACCCCGTGTGGTTCCGCATCGGCGGCGTGGCGCAGGATTTGCCCAAGGGCTGGGAAGGAATGTTCCGCGCCTTCGTGGACCGCATGCGCAAGCACATGGTGGAGTACGACCGCGAGGTGATGCGCAACGTCATCTTCAAGGCCCGCACCGTGGGCGTGGGCGATTTGACGCTGGACGAGGCGCTGGACTGGGGCGTGACCGGCCCCATGCTTCGCGCCTGCGGGATGGAATGGGACTTCCGCAAAAAACAGCCGTATTGCGGCTACGAAAATTTCGAGTTCGATATTCCCACTTCCAATCGCGGCGACTGCTACGGCCGCGCCGAAGTGCGCGTGGCGGAAATCATTCAGAGCCTGCGGATCATCGAGCAGTGCCTGAACAATATGCCGGAAGGCGATTACAAATCCGACCATCCGCTGGCCACGCCGCCGCGCAAAGAACGCACCATGCACGATATCGAAACCCTGATCACGCATTTTCTGAACGTGAGCTGGGGCCCGGTGATTCCGCCCGGCGAAGCGCTGGGCGCGATTGAAGCGACCAAGGGCAACAACGGCTACTACCTGGTGAGCGACGGCAATACGGTTTCCTACCGCACAAGGATTCGCGCCCCGTCGTTTGCGCATATGCAGGCCGTGCCCGTGATGTGCCGCGGATTGATGATTCCCGACCTGCTGGCCATTCTGGGCAGTGTGGATTACGTGCTGGCGGATATTGATCGATAGTGCCCACCTGAAGGTGGGCGCTACGAAGCAAGGCGAGTTCCGATGGAGTTGATGTGCTGAGTCCTGAAGAGCGACACGAAATCGAAGAGGAAATGAAGCGTTATCCGAGCCGCCAGGCGGTCTCGATTGACGCCATGAAGATTGTGCAGCGGAAGCGCGGCTGGGTCTCGGACGAGGCGCTCAAGGACATTGCGGAAATCCTCGGCATGGAAGCGGACGAGCTCGACAGCGTAGCCACGTTCTACAACCTGATTTTCCGCAAGCCCGTCGGACGGCACGTCATCATGGTGTGCGACAGCGTCAGCTGCTGGGTGATGGGTTACGAAAAGCTGAAGAAGAGCCTGACGGAAAAACTGGGCGTCAAGATGGGCGAGACCACCCAGGACGGACGGTTTACGCTGCTGCCCATCGTTTGCCTGGGGACGTGCGATCACGCTCCGGCCATGATGGTGGATGACGATTTGCACCGCGATCTGGATCCCGAGAAGGTGGAGAAGATTCTGGAGAAATATAAGTAAACGATAGCGCGGACCGACGTCTCTGGGGTTCGCGGCAGTTGCAACGAAATGGAAAAGGTTCTTACCAAATACGTTCAGGCCGACGGCGCGCCGATGGATTTGAAGGCGTATGAAGCCGCGGGCGGCTACGCGGGCGCGCAGAAGGCGATGAAGATGGCGCCCAAGGAAGTGACCGAACTGGTGAAGCAGTCCGGGCTGCGCGGGCGCGGCGGCGCGGGATTTCCAACCGGCATGAAGTGGAGCTTTGTGCCCACCGGCCCGAACGCTCCGAATCCGACTTATCTCTGCTGCAACGCCGACGAAATGGAGCCCGGAACCTTCAAGGACCGGCTGCTGCTGGAATCCACTCCGCATCAGGTCGTGGAAGGCATGATCATCGCCGCGAGGGCGATTGAAGCCGACGTGGCCTATATTTTCGTGCGCGGCGAATATGTGCTTTCCATCACCGAATTGCGCAAGGCCATCGCCGAGGCTTATCAGAAAAATTATCTGGGCAAAAACATTTTCGGGACGGACACGAGCCTGGAAATGTACGTCCACGCGAGCGGCGGGCGCTACATGTGCGGCGAAGAAACCGGATTGCTGAACGCGCTGGAAGGCAAGCGCGCCAATCCGCGCACCAAGCCGCCCTTTCCGCAAGTTTCCGGGCTTTTCGGCAAGCCGACCATCGTGCAGAACGTGGAAACGCTTTCCAACCTTCCGCACATCATGACGAACGGGGCGGACTGGTTCAAAAAGCTGAGCAAAAGCCAGGATGCGGGAACCAAGCTTTACGGCGCAAGCGGCAAAGTGAAGCGGCCTGGACTGTGGGAACTGCCCATGGGCGTGACCATCCGCGAAATTCTGGAAGAGCACGCGGGCGGCATGCGCGACGGCACCAAGTTCCGCGGCGTGCTGCCGGGCGGCGCATCCACGGATTTTCTGGTCGAACAGCATCTCGACGTCAAAATGGATTTTACGGAAGTGCAGAGAGCCGGCAGCCGCATGGGCACGGGGACCATGATTCTGCTCGACGACCAGACCTGCCCGGTGGGCATGGTGCTGAATCTGGAACATTTTTTCGCGCAGGAATCCTGCGGCTGGTGCACGCCCTGCTGGAGCGGGCTTTCCTGGGCGGAGGAAATTCTGGCTTCCATCGAGCAGGGCCGCGGCCAGATGAGCGATCTCGACCGGCTCGAGCACATCTGCCGCATGACGGCGCCCGGCAACACGTTTTGCGCGCTCGCGCCCGGAGCGGCCGAACCGCTGCAAAGCGCGCTGAAATATTTCCGAGAGGATTTTGAGCGGCACATCCGCGAAAAACGCTGCCCCTGGAGTTAGATTTGGCCAAGATTTTTGTCGAAGACAAGGCGTATGAAGTGAAGGCGGATGAGAGCCTGCTCCAGGCCTGCCTGGGACTGGGTTTCAACCTGCCTTATTTCTGCTGGCATCCGGCGCTGGGTTCGGTGGGCGCGTGCCGGCAGTGCGCCGTGAAGCAGTTCAAGGATGAAAACGACAAGCGCGGACGGCTGGTGATGGCCTGCATGACTCCGGCATCGGAGGGCACGCGGATTTCAATTGACGACAAAGACGCGGCGGACTTTCGCAAGGGCGTGGTCGAAGGCCTGATGCTGAACCATCCGCACGATTGTCCCGTCTGCGACGAAGGCGGCGAGTGCCACCTGCAGGACATGACGGTGATGACCGGGCACGATTACCGCCGCACGATCTTCCCCAAGCGCACCTACCGCAATCAGTACCTGGGCCCGCTGGTGAATCATGAAATGAACCGCTGCATCCAGTGCTACCGCTGCGTGCGCTATTACCGCGATTACGCCGGCGGGCGCGACCTGGACGCTTTCTCGCTGCGCAATCAGGTCTTCTTCGGGCGGCAGGAAGACGGCGTGCTGGAAAACGAGTTTGCCGGAAACCTGGTGGAAATCTGCCCCACCGGTGTTTTTACGGACGCCACGCTCCGGAAGCATTACACGCGCAAGTGGGATCTGCAGATGTCGCCTTCGGTGTGCGTGCACTGCGGCCTGGGCTGCAACACCAGTCCGGGCGAGCGCTACGGTTCGCTGCGGCGCATCGTCAACCGGTACAACGGCGAAGTGAACGGCTACTTCCTCTGCGACCGCGGGCGCTTCGGATACGAATTCGTGAACAGCGCGGAGAGAATCCGCGAGCCGCTGATGCGCCAGGACGGCAAGCTGCATCCGGCGCCGAAAGTGAAGGCGCTGGAACGCGCGGCGGCGATGCTGCATGAATCGAAGCGCGTCATCGGCATCGGCTCGCCGAGGGCGTCGCTCGAGGCGAACTTCGCGCTGCGCTCCATGGTGGGCGCGGCCAATTTTTATGCAGGCTTTTCCGACGGAGGTCATCGCCTGAGCCTGCTCACGCTCGATCTGCTTTCCAAAACGCCGGCGCGGCTGCCGTCGCTCAAGGAAGTCGAGCAGGCGGATGCGGCGTTGGTGCTGGGCGAAGACATTTCCAACACGGCACCGCGAATGGCGCTGGCTCTGCGGCAATCAGTGCGGCAGCAGCCGCTCGAGCAGGCGGACAAATTAAAGATTCCGCGCTGGCTGGATTTCGCCGTGCGTGAGCTTGCGCAGGATGAGAAAGGGCCGCTCTTTATCGCTACGGCGGCGGCGACACGCCTGGATGACGCGGCGACGGAAATTTATCACGGCGCTCCGGACGATCTGGCGCGGCTGGGATTTGCAGTGGCGAATGCCATTGATTCTTCGGCGCCGGCGGTTGCAAATCTCGCTGAGACAGAACGTGCACTCGTGCAGAAAATCGCCGCGGCGCTCAAGGACGCCAAGCGGCCCGTGATCGTGAGCGGGCCGAGCCTGAATTCCGCCGCGGTGATGGAAGCGGCGGCCGGCATCGCGCACGCCCTCGCCAAGGCCGGCAAGGACGCCGCGCTGAGCCTGGCGGCGCCGGAGTGCAACACCATCGGCCTGGCGATATTGGGCGGCGGCAAGCTGGGCGACGCCCTGAAGGCGGTGCATGAGAAAGCCGCCGACACGGTGATCATTCTCGAAAACGATCTGTACTCGCGCGCGCCCGCAGCCGCCGTGGATGAATTTTTTGAAATCGCCCGGCGCGTGATCGCGCTCGATTCGGTGAACACGCGAACCACGGCGAAGGCGGAGGTGGCGCTGCCTGCCGCGCCCTTTGCCGAATCGGACGGGACGCTGGTCTCAAGCGAAGGCCGCGCGCAAAGATTTTTCCAGTCCTACCTGCCGAAGGGTGACATTCAGGAAGGCTGGCTGTGGACGCGGGATATTCTGCTGGCCGCCGGAAGGCGCGAGGCCGCGGCCTGGGAAAGTCTGGATCATGTGATTGCTTCGCTCACGCGTGCCGTGCCGGCGCTGGCCGGAATTGAAAACGCGGCGCCCACGGCGGCGACGCGCCTGGTGGGAACCAAAGTTCCGCGCGAGCCGCACCGCTACAGCGGCAGAACCGCGATGCTGGCCAACATCAACGTGAGCGAGCCCAAGCCGCCCGACGATGCGGATTCCGCGCTGTCGTTTTCAATGGAAGGTTATGCGAACCAGCCTCCGTCATCGCTGCAGCCGTTTTTCTGGTCACCGGGGTGGAACTCGATTCAGTCAGTCAATAAGTTTCAGGCGGAAATTGACGGCCCGTTGCGCGGCGGCGATCCCGGCGTGCGGCTGCTGCAAACGGGACAATCGGCGAACGGCGCGCACGCTCCGAGCCTGCCGCAGGCGTTTGCGGCGCGCGCGGATGAATGGCTGCTGATTCCGCTCTATCACGTTTTCGGCTCGGAGGAACTGAGCCGGCTCGCGCCCGGCGTGGCCGAGCTTGCGCCCAAACCGTATCTGGCGCTCAATTCCGCGGACGCCGCAAAGTTGGGATTCACGGAAGGCCAGCAGGTGGAAATCACCGTGGCGGGCGCGCGACACCGGCTGCCCGTCAGCGTGCGCGCCGATTTGCCCAAAGGGACGGCCGGCGTTCCGGCGGGCGTGGTTCCGGTGGACGAAGGAAGTTTTCCGGCATGGACGAGGATCGCTAAGGCATGAATCCTTTAGTCAAACATCTGATCATCGTTTTTCTGGTCATCTTCATCCCGCTGAATCTTGCGGCGGGGCTGATCTGGCTGGAGCGGCGATTGCTCGCGCTCTGGCAGGACCGTTACGGGCCGAACCGCGTGGGGCCGTTCGGGCTGTTTCAGGTGCTGGCGGACATGATCAAGATTTTTTTCAAGGAGGACTGGATTCCTCCATTCGCCGACAAGGCGGTTTTCATCATCGCGCCGGGAATCGTGATGCTGACGGTGCTGCTTTCCTACATCGTGATTCCGTGGGCGCCGGGAGCTTCCGTCGCCGACCTGAACGTCGGTTTGCTGTTTTTCCTGGGCATGTCGTCGCTGGGCGTTTACAGCGTGGTGCTGGCCGGATGGTCGTCGGACAGCAAATATTCGCTGCTCGGCGGTTTGCGAGCTTCGGCGCAGATGCTGGCCTACGAAGTTTTCATGGGGCTGGCGCTGATGGGCGTGGTGCTGATGACCGGCTCCTTCAGGCTTTCGGACATTGTGGAAGCGCAGCGGCATATGTGGTTCGTGGTGCCGCAGATTCTCGGATTCATTCTGTTCATGATCGCGGGCACGGCGGAAACGCGGCGCCTGCCGTTCGATCTGCCGGAAGCGGAAAGCGAACTGGTGGCCGGCTTCCATTCGGAATATTCAGGGATGAAATTTGGAATGTTTTTCGTGGGCGAGTATCTGGGCCTGGTTCTGATTTCCGCCATGATCGTGACGCTTTTCTTCGGCGGATGGCAGGGGCCGTGGCTGCCGCCCATCGTGTGGTTCGTGATCAAGACGATGGCTTTTATCTGCTTCTTTATTCTGATGCGCGCCGCGCTGCCGCGCCCGCGTTTCGATCAGTTGATGACCTGGGGATGGAAAATCATGCTGCCTCTGGCGCTGGTGAATCTGCTGGTGACGGGAGCGGCGGTGCTGGCGTTCAAGAAGTGACGCCGGGGGATTGAAAGGTTTTCGGCTATGCTGAGTGTTCTTCGAACCTTGTGGCACGTGCTGCTGCACACGTTTTCGCGCCGCGAAACCGTGCAGTATCCCGAGCAGAAACCTTATCTGCCGCCGCGGCACAAGGGACGCATTATTCTGAGCCGCGACCCGGATGGCGGCGAGCGCTGCGTGGCCTGCTACCTCTGCGCCGTGGCCTGCCCGGTGGATTGCATCGCGCTGCAGGCCACCGAAGACCAGACCGGCCGTCGCTACCCGGAATTTTTCCGCATCAATTTTTCGCGCTGCATCTTCTGCGGCTATTGCGAGGAAGCCTGCCCGACTTACGCGATTCAGTTGACGCCCGATTTCGAGATGGGCGAGTACCACCGGCAGAATCTGGTTTATGAAAAGGAAAATCTGCTGATCAGCGGACCGGGAAAATATCCCGACTACAGTTTCTGGAGAGTTGCGGGAGTGAAAATCGGCGGCAAGGACAAGG
>JBJKPU010000089.1:0-12923 GCA_046706005.1 Terriglobia bacterium
GGTCTGCTTCGTCAACGTCCAGAGCGTCGACCGAATCATCTATGCCATCTTCAACGGAATGAATGAGAAGTCTCAATGGAAAAACCGCACCCTCCATCTTTTTACACAAGCAGCTTGACATCACCCAAGGGACCTCAAAGCTTGACATTCGACATTGCAGAAAATACCATTCAAAAGCAGCTCTTGATTTGCGCCGGGTTGAGGTGGAGGAGGCTTTTCCCGTGGGTTCCGGGTTTAAATGGGTTCGGTCAGCCAGCTTGACTCTGTTCGCGGGAGTTTTCGCCGCAGGTCTGCTGAGCGCCGCTCCGGTTCTGGGCATCCATCACAAGGAAAGCAAAGCCAAGCGGGAGAAGAAACGCGAAGAAAAAGTCAGGAAGGAGATGGAGAGCCCTTACAAGAAGTGGCTCACCGAGGAAGTTCCTTACATCATCACGCCGGACGAACGGAAAGCCTTTCTAAAGCTCACCACGCCTGAGGAACAGGAACAGTTTATTGAGGCGTTCTGGGAACGAAGAAATCCCAATCCGGGAAGCCCATATAACGAGTACAAAGAGGAATACTACCGCCGCATCGCTTACGCCAATGAGCACTTCAGTTCCGGGATTCCCGGCTGGAAGACCGATCGCGGCCGCATTTACATTATGTACGGTCCGCCCGACGAAATTACCTCGCACCCTACCGGCGGGACTTACGTTCCCGGGAACAACGAGCTTCCCTACGCCGGCCCGGGCGCCAATTCGGAAATGCAAACCTACCCGTTTGAAGTGTGGCGCTACCGGTACATTCCGGGGATCGGCAATAACGTCGTGCTGGAGTTTGTGGACCCCACCATGAGCGGGGAATACCACCTGACGATGAATCCGTGCGAAAAGGACGCGATGGCGCAAATTCCGGGCGACATGACAGGTTGCCAGGGTGCTGTGTCCATCGGCTCCATCTTTAATCCAAACGCGGTCATCAGCCCAACCACGTTGCAGAGTCAGGGCGCGGGATCGAATGCTGAAGTCACCTCGACCATGATGATGAGCGGCGCCCGGGAATTCAATCGGCTTGAGCTTTACTCGAAGATCTTCCAGCCGCCGGCCGTGAAGTTCAAGGACTTGCGGGCGGTCGTCACCTCGGCCCTGTCTCCCCAGTTGCTTCCGTTCAAGGTGCGCACGGACTACATCAAGGTTACGGATGCGACGGTCCTCACGCCCATCACCATTCAAATTGCCAACAAGGACATTGAGTTCCAGAACAAGGATGGCGTGATGCACGCTGTTCTGGATGTCTTCGGGCAGCTCAGCACGCTGAGCGGCCGGATCGCCGACACCTTCGAGCAAAGCATGGTTTTGGATGTTCCTCAGCACGATTTCCAGAAATGGGTGACCCGGAAATCCGTGTATCAGTACACCGTTCCGCTGCGCCCCGACCGCTATAAACTCAGCATCGTTCTCAAGGACGATAATAACGGCCACATGGGGTCCACGGCGGTTGGAATCATGGTGCCGCAGTTCAACGACAACAGCCTGCAGACCAGTTCGCTGATTCTCGCCGACGACATTCACCCGCTGCCCGCCGCCGAGGTCGGAAGGGGGCCATGGACGATCGGCGGCACGCACGTCCGCCCCAGCGTGGATGATATTTTTACGCCCGATCAGACCCTCGGCATTTACATGCAGGTGTATAATCTGGGGGTTGGTCCCAAGGACCATCGTCCGCAGGCGACTGTGGATTATGTGCTTTCGAAGGACGGCAAAACGATCCTGAATCAGACCGAGTCATCGGCGACCATCAAGGACGCGGCGGAACAAATGACGGTCGAAAAGCAATTGCCGGTCAAGGAGCTTCAGCCTGGAAGATACACCATCAAGGTGAAGATCACCGACCACATTAAAAACTCCACGCAGGAACGGTCGGCGTCGTTCCAGGTCGAGTGAAGCCGCAATAGAGTAAAATGGTGAGGAAGAAGAGAAACACCCGGTCCCGTTCCGAGAGATTCAGTCGAGAGCAATGAGAAATTCATCGGCATATCGGCGCTGGCTTGCGGGCGTGGCCGCGGGAGCTTTGCTCTGCGCCGGCCTGGGAGTTGCCTCGCACGCCGCCGCCGGCGATTTTGGCCGCGTCGCCGGAACCGTCAGCGACAGCGAAGGGAATCCGCTCATGGGGGCGACCGTGCTCCTGATGGGTCCGCAGTTGGGCGCCGCCGAGACCATCGGCAGCATGATCGAGCGCGTGACCACCGACGCGCAGGGGCGCTTTTCGATTGAGCACCTCGCTCCGGGGTGGTACTCGCTGCGGATTGTCTCCGCCACCCGCGTTCCGGCCATGCGAGACAGAGTCCGCGTCGCCGCCGGCGAAACCACCAAGCAGAAATTCGTTCTGGGCGATTTCTTTTCGCCGTTCCGTCTGCAAAAGACGAGCCCCGATTTCTCGAGTTGGGGAGATGACTGGAAGTGGATTCTCCGCACTTCGGATGTGACCCGCCCCGTCCTGCGCTTCCAGCGGGCCCGGCAAGCTTCCAAGGCACAATCCAGGAATCCTCTGCCCGATGAGAGAGTCATCGGCGTGGTGCCCGGGACCCACGACTCACTCTCGGAAGATCCGGGAACCACCAGTGTTATGGCTTACCTTCGGCCTCTGGGCCGCGACTCCGATGTTCTCGTCGCGGGGTCTCTGAGCGCCGTCAGCGTTGAAGGTTCATCCTTCGTCGCTTCCTTCCGGCGCGGTCTGAATACGGATGCTCCCCAGGAACTCAGCCTCTCCGTTCACCGGTTGAGCTTTGCACAGGGCGGAACGCTTCAGGCTGCCGGGCAGCCCGCGGCCAGCGATGTCCGGGGCGCCGCCATCTCTTACATGAGCACCAGGCGGCTTTCGAAGTCCGTCACCGTGACGGCGGGTGTGGAAGCGGATTATCTGGACGGGTTCTCCACCGCGGAGACGCTCCGTCCGCGGATGACGGTTGAATACCAGGCGGCTCCGGCGACTCAGGTGGCTTTTGTATTCGGAGCGCCGAATTCCGCAAATGACAGAACGGTTCTGGGCCGGGTCCAGAGCCTCGACAGTTTCCCGCGGGTGACCTTGCAGGGGTCGCATCTCAGGATTGAGAACGTCCAGCACATGGAACTGGCCGTTCGCCATCGGATCAACAGTTCTTCCCGCTTGGAATTGGCCGCCTACAGCGATTCGGTTCACAACGCCGCGGTTTGGGGCGTCGGCGGCGCCGCTAGCTGGGCGGGAATTGACGGAGCTCTACTCTCGAACGGCGTCGGCGGCGGTGTTGCTGTGGGCGCTGGGAATTATTCCAGCAAAGGATTTCGAGCTGAATATGAGCGGAGGCTGGGTGATTACGTTGAGGTAGTCGTGGCTTACGCCAACGGCAGCGCCCTGGCCCCGGCCAGGCATGGAGCTACTGCGCCGTCGCTCGCCCCCGGCTCAGGCCGGAACCAGATCGCCGATTATTTGCGCCCTCAGCACACGGATATGATTTCCGCCCGACTCTCGGCCCGGGTTCCATCGTGTCAAACGCAGATTGTCACTTCCTACGCATGGATGCCTTCAGGCCGCGTGACCGTGGTTGATCCCTATGATCTGGCGAGTATGGATATGGGACCTTTCCTCGGGATCGAAATCCGGCAACCTCTGCCTACTGTCGCCTTCCTGCCCGCGCATTTTGAAGCCCTCGCTGAATTCCGTAACCTGCTCGGACAAGGCTCCGTCGCTGTGGCCGATTCGGATGGTAATCCGGTGGTCCTGACATCGGCCTACCGGACCCTGCGAGGTGGCTTCGCCGTTCGCTTTTAACGTCACCAACCGGACTTTCCATGGATTGTGGGGAATTGTCACGGAGAGAGTGTCGCAGCGCGAAGTGTCATTTGGCTATGGGAAATCGTAGATTGTATGCAGAAATCGGTAGTACCAATTGTGTTATGTGGAGACTGGCTCCATCTTGTTGATTGTATTAGCTTTGTTTATTGGACTTACTTTGCTGCTGGAAGCTGATTTGCTCACGTAATTAGCAGATTTGCTGTCCTTTAGGTTTTTGGTTTGAGTCACAGATGAGCCGACGCCTGCCATTTCGATTCCTGACGGTTCTGCTGGCTGTGGTGAGCATCGCCCTGGTCTTCCTGGGAGCGGTCAACTTCCGGCAAAAGCGCATTTACCGCATTCCGACGGACGGGGTCACCTGGGTCGAGTCCCATCTGGGACTCCGCGCCGTGAAGGTGAATCCAAATGGTCCGGGCGCGCGCGCCGGGATCCAGGCGGGCGATTACCTTCTGAGCATCAATGGGCACGACGTTCACCGCACCGTTGATGCCACCAAGGAAATCTTCCAGAGCGGGGTGTGGTCAAGGGCCACCTATTCGCTGGAGCGGGATGGTGAAACATTCCCTGCGGAAGTCATCATCGTTCCGCAAAATCGCTCGCGCTCCATCCGCGACTTCCTGGAAGTGGTTGGGCTGCTTTATCTGCTCATCGGCGCGTTTGTCTTCCTGCGCCGCTGGTCGGCTCCCAAGTCGCTTCATTTTTACGTCTTCTGTCTGACGTCCTTCGTCCTTTACGCTTTTTCCTATACGGGAAAGCTGAACCTTTTTGATTCCACGATTTACTGGCTGGACGACCTCGCGCTGATTCTTCAGCCGGCGATCTTTCTGCATTTTTGCCTCACTTTCCCCGAGCGCCGGCCCTTTATGCAGAAGCGGCGTTACATCCTTCCGCTGGTCTATTTGCCGGGAACCCTTCTGTTCGCGTTTCACACGCTGGTGATGGCGGGGTTCATCGTTCTGCCGCTGCCGGAGCTGACCGTGCGCTGGCTGATCGACGGCTCGGAAATGGCTCTTCTGGCCGTTTACTTTGCGGCGGGCGCCGCCGTGCTTCTGACTTCTTACCGCCGGGCGGCCGTTCCTCTGGTCAAGCAGCAGTTGAAGTGGCTCCTTGGCGGAACGGTTCTGGGCCTGGGGCCGTTCGTGGTTCTTTATGCGATTCCGTATTTTCTCAGCCTGGGCTTCACCGCTACCTGGATGAAGTATTCCGTCTTTTCGCTGGTCCTGCTTCCCCTGACCTTCGGTTACGCCATCGTGCGTTACCGCCTGATGGACGTGGACGTGATCTTCCGGCGGGGCGCGGCCTATGCCCTGGCCACGGCGGCTATCGTCGGCCTCTATTTCGGGCTGGTGTTCGTTTTCGCGGACTTTTTCCGGGATACGGAAGTGGTCCGCAGCCGCGGCGGATGGCTCCTGGCCATCATTGTGACCGCGCTGCTTTTCCAGCCTCTGGTCAACTGGATTCAACTGCGCCTGGAGCGATTCTTTAACCGCGAGCGTTACGATTATCGCGACACCTTGCTGCAGTTCGCGCGCGATCTCACTTCCGAAGTTCATGTGGAGGGCCTGCTGGACCAGACCGCTCAGCGCCTGGGCGACACGCTGGTTGTGGATCGGCTGGCGATTTTTCTGGCGGACCAGGATGGAAAGCTGAAGCTGGCCAAATCCCGCGGCATCGCCTGCGAAGACACGCTCGATCTCTCCTTTCTGGATGCTTCGCGCCCGGAGATGCAGAAGGGCTATGTGTTTTTTGAGAGCCCGCGCAAGGCCTTCGGCTATTCGGTTTCCTCGGCGCTGGCCATCGCTCAACTCGGCCTTCACTATTACTTCCCCTTGAGGGCGAAGGGGCGCACGCTGGGATTTCTGGGCCTGGGCAAAACCCATCACGGTGATTTTCTTTCCCGTGACGATGTGGATCTGCTGCGAACCATTTCCGGCTATGTTTCGATTGCTCTGGAAAGCGCCCGCCTCTACGAGTCGCTGGAGCGCGAAGTCGTGGAGTACCAGACGCTGAAGGATTTCAGCGAGAGCATTATCGAGTCCATTGACGTCGGCGTGCTGGCCTGCGACTTGTCGCAGAAAGTCGAGTCCTGGAACCCGTCCATGGAGAAGCTTTACGGCCTGGCGCGAAACGAGGCGATTGGAAAGAATCTGGCGGAGATCTTTCCTCCCCTGTTGCTGGCCGAGCTGCCCACCGCCGCCGAGCCGCGGCGCGCCGGCAGCCTTTACAAGTTCCGGTTGCAGAACGCCCGCGGGGATCGAATGATCGTCAATCTTTCCACCGTTCCCCTGCTGGGGAAAGGCGATGAAGTTATCGGACGCCTTCTCATCCTCACCGACATCACCGAAAAGGTGAATCTGGAAGACCAGTTGGTCCAGGCTGAAAAACTCTCTTCCATCGGGATGCTGGCGGCCGGAGTGGCCCATGAGGTCAACACGCCTCTCGCCGTTATCACTTCGCAGGTTCAGATGCTGCTGCGTCAGACGGAGCCTGACCATCCCAATTCCCGGGTCCTGGACAAGGTGGTCAAGCAGGGTTTCCGGGCCTCCGAAATTATCAACAATCTTCTCAAATTCTCGCGAGTCAGCGGCAGCGAGCGCAGCGAGCAGGACTTGAACCGGATTCTGCGCGAAACGCAATCGCTGGTTGAACCGATCCTTCACAGTTCGCA
Organism: Terriglobia bacterium; assembly: GCA_046706005.1. Taxonomy (GTDB): domain Bacteria; phylum Acidobacteriota; class Terriglobia; order UBA7540; family UBA7540; genus JBJKPU01. The sequence continues at coordinate 6,479 of JBJKPU010000089.1, forward strand.
CATTGTCATCAATCTCCAGCTTGCCAAGGATCTCCCCCCGGTCTACGGCAACGCCGGAAAACTCCAGCAGGTGTTCATGAATTTGATTATGAACGCTCGTGACGCCATGCCCCGCGGCGGCGAATTGACGCTGGCCAGTGAAGCGGAGAATTCTTCCGTCCTGGTGGAAGTCACGGACAACGGCGTGGGAATTCCGCCGGAAGACCTGCGCAGAATTTTTGACCCGTTCTTCACCACCAAGTCCTCCAGCCGTGGAACGGGCCTCGGGCTGGCCGTCGCCTATGGAATCATTCGCGAGCACTCCGGAAAGATTAACGTCCAGAGCGCTGTCGGCCGGGGCACCACTTTCCGGCTCGAATTACCTGCGGCGAGGAAACCCGTCCATGCGGTCTAAGGGATCCATCCTGATTGTTGACGATGAACAGGAGATTCGGGAGAGCCTCGAACAGCTCCTCGGGTATGAGGGCTACCGCGTCGAGTCGGCTTCGACGGGCACTCAGGGGTTGAAGAAGGCGGAAGACAAGCTCTTTGACCTGGTGCTGCTCGACGTCAGCCTGCCTGATTCGAACGGCATTGACGTCCTCAAATCCCTCAAACGGGAATCTCCGGATGTGGCCGTCATCATGATTACGGCCTACGACTCCAGCCAGACGGCCTTCCAGGCTTCGCGCGAGGGCGCGGAGAGCTACGTGACCAAGCCCTGGGATAACAGCAAGCTGCTGCTGGAAATCCGCAACCTTCTCGACCGGTCGCGCCTCCAGGTGGAAAACACTCAGTTGCGGCGTGCCCTCAAAAAGTTCGGTCTTCCGAACATTGTGGGCAAAAGCGAACGCATGCAGAAGGTCTTTGACCTGGTCACCCAGGTGGCGGCCAGCCGCGCCACCATTCTGATTACCGGAGAAAGCGGCACCGGCAAGGAACTCGTGGCCAAGACGATTCATGCCACCGGCCCTCGCTCGGAAAAACCGTTTGTGCCGGTCAATACGGGATCCATGCCCGTGGACTTGCTGGAAAGCACGCTCTTCGGCCACGTCAAAGGCGCTTTTACTTCCGCCATCGCAACCAAGCGCGGACTGTTTGAAGTGGCGGATCAGGGGACGATTTTCTTTGATGAAATCGGAACCGTCGGCGTGGAAACCCAGGCCAAGCTTCTGAGGGTTATTCAGGAGCGTGAGTTCATGCGCCTGGGCGGCACGGAAACCATCAAAGTGGACGTCCGGATCGTCGCCGCCACCAACGCCGATTTAAAGAAGCTGGTTCAGGCCAACAAATTCCGCGAAGACCTCTACTACCGGCTGAACGTAATCACCATTCAGCTTCCTCCCTTGCGCGATCGCAAGGAGGATATTCCGCTGCTGGTCGAGCATTTTCTGAAGAAGTATTCCGAGGAAAACGGCAGGCAGGGACTGGTTTTTACGCCGGAAGCGATGCGGATTCTGATGGATCACAACTGGCCTGGAAACGTCCGCGAACTGGAGAACGCCGTGGAGCGGGCGGTGGTGCTGAGTTCCGGCACGGTCCTGGGCCCCGACGTTTTGCCTGACCACGTCAGCGCGGATGGCGACGAACCGGCATACGACATTCACCCCATCGATTACAACGGCAAGTCGCTTTTCGAAATGGTGGAAGTTTTCGAGCGGCGCGTCATCCTGGATATGCTGGCGCTGACCAACGGCAGCCAGACCGAAGCCGCCGAGCGCTTCAAGATTCCTCTTTCCACCCTCAACCAGAAAATCAAGCGCCTGCACATTGACGTCAAACAGGCGCGCGAAGCCTGAGGCTCTTTCTATTTCCAGCCCGTAAGTTGCAGCGGCGGCCCTGAGCCTCCGCCCCCGTCTGTTATCGGAAAATCATTTCCGGAAGCTTGCGGAACTGGTCCGTCTGGAGAAACAGCACGGCCATCAGCGTCGCATTGTAGGCGGCGTGGAGAATGACGCTGGGCGTCAGGGAATCGGTCAGGCCGCGCACCGTGGAGAGCACCAGCCCCACCACCAGGATCAGAACCACGTGGTCCCACGCTCCCCAGTATTCCGGAACGTGCAGGCCCGCGAATAGAACGGCGGTTCCAAAGATTGCAAAGCGCAGGCCGGCGTTCTTCTGAAAAAACGCGAAGAGCACTCCCCGAAAGAGCAATTCTTCCATGAACGGCGCCACCACGACCGCAAAGAAAGCAATCGCGTAGGCGTTGGAGGTGGAACTGAACATTTTTTCCAGCGGGAACGATTTCTTTTCCGGCAGGAAGGTCGGAACCAGCATGACGAACATCGAGAGCGCAACGCCGCCCAGAAAGTAACGCGTTGCCCGGCCCAGCCCGAGCTTTCGCCAGTGCAGGGCATGCCAAAAGGCCGTCCCGTAATGGACCTTCACCAGCAGATAAATGTAAGCGAAGAGGAAAACGTAGAAGATCGCCTGCAGGCAAAGCAGAAAAATCGCGTTGTCCCCAAGCGCGCTGGGCGTCGCACGCCAGTGCATGAACGGCTTCAGGGCCACGTATCCCGCGTAAGCCAGAACGTTCGAGAGAACGAGGTCGACCGGGACGAAGATAATCAGCAGAACCAGATCGCGCAGCTTCCACAAGTCTTGCGGCGGCTTGCCCTGCGGCGGGGTTTCCGCAGGCGTCGTCTCAGGCTGATTGGGCTGGTCCGGCATGAGGTCGGGCATTAACGGCTCCGTGGTCGGTTGGAAAGCGCCGCCGCAAGCAGCGGAAGCATGATTTCATGATGGCCGGTCAGGGCATAGCCGCGACTTTCGTCTTTTCTTCGCCCATTGGTTGAGGTTGGCCGCAGCACTACGTTCTGAGTTGCACGGTAGTGTTGAATAAAGTCGAGATTGACGGTTGTGATTCCCCGCAAGGGTGCGCCCAGGTTCGCGGCCAGGCTGGCGCACTTCAGAAAGACCTCGGGCAGCACCACCGCCGAACCGACATTCAGATAAACGCCGCCGTGGCTCATCTTTCGCACCACGGATGCGAACAGTCGAAAATCGCGGTGCGTACCTTCACCCAGCGCACGAGCGTCCGTCGCAGGATGCATGTGGATGATGTCGGTGCCGATGGCCTCATGGACGGTGACCGGAATGGACGCTTTGTATGCCGCGCTGAGCAGGCTATAGCGCCGGAACGGCGCCTGCCGCGCCGCGAGTCTCCTGTTCAGAAATCGTCCTGCCGCTTCTCCGATGCCGAGTTCCTCGCGGCAGCCTTCGACGATCGCAACATTGATTAACAGGCCGGTTTCTTCCGCCATGCCGAATTCTCCCCGGCCCAGAACCCGCGGGACGTCCTCGGAGGTCGAGCCGGCAAGCGCAATTTCAAAATCGTGAATCAGCGCCGCGCCGTTCATGGCCACGGCTGAGACAAAACCGCGCTGCAGCAGATCAATCAGCACCGGGGCCAGGCCGACTTTAATCACGTGCCCGCCCAGACCCCAGATGATCGGCTTCTTCCGCTTCTTCGCGTTCAGGATGGCTTCGACGATTCCGCGGAAATCTTCACCCGCCAGAATGCGGGGAAGTGAGTTCACCCATTCATTGATCGACTTCAGGCCGCGCCCAACGCGGGCAAAGTCCTTGACGGAAACCTTGCTCGCACGAGACTTGAGCGGGTAAGTTTTGACCCGGTCGAGGTCCAGAGGACGAAAATGGTAAAGGCTCATCTCGGTCTTTCACAGCGGCGCAGCCAAGCGAAGGAAAGCTTCTCGGAAGGCAGGTTTTTGAATCTCTCCCGGAGCCGCCTCAATCAGGGGTTGTCGGATTCAGTTTCATTCCGCGGTGCCGCGACCGTGGCCAAGTTGGGAGCGGATTCTCTCAAAGATTTCCGCCAGCGCGCGTCCGGTGTAAGACTTTTTCGAGCCCGCCACGGTTTCTGGCGTGCCCTCGACCACGATCTCACCTCCACCCTCGCCACCTTCGGGCCCGAGATCGATGATCCAGTCCGCTTGTTTGAGCACATCCAGATTGTGCTCGATGATGATGACGGTGTTGCCGAGGTCTGTCAAGCGATTGAGAACTTCCATCAATTGCTTCACGTCATGGAAGTGCAGCCCGGTCGTGGGCTCGTCGAGGATATAAAGCGTTCGTCCTGTCTGCCTGCGACTCAATTCGCGGGCAAGCTTGATTCGCTGCGCCTCGCCTCCGGAAAGCGTGGTAGCGGGCTGGCCCAGGTGGACGTAACCCAACCCGACGTCGTCGAGGGTTTGCAGCTTTTGGCGAATCTGGGGAATGTTTTCCAGCAAGCCGAGACCGTCGCGCACGGTCATGTCCAGCAGATCGGCGATGGACAGACCCTTATACTTCACGGCCAGCGTTTCAGAGTTGTATCGCCGTCCTCCGCAAGCTTCGCAATGGACAAAGACGTCCGGCAAGAAGCTCATCTCAATGCGCCGCTGTCCTTCACCCTGGCAGACTTCGCAACGGCCTCCCTTGACGTTAAAGCTGAAGCGGCCGGCGCGATATCCTCGTTCGCGCGCTTCGGGGAGCGCGGCGAAGAGTTCTCGCAGGGGAGTGAAGAGTCCCGAATAAGTGGCGGGATTGGAGCGCGGCGTCCGGCCGATTGGAGATTGGTCAATGACAATCACCTTGTCGATCCGATCCGAACCAAGCACGGCCCGATGCTCCCCGGGTTCTTCAATCGCTCGATAGAGCTTTTTAGCGAGGGCGCGGTAGAGAATGTCATTCACAAGCGTGGATTTTCCCGAGCCGGAAACGCCGGAGATGACGATCAGAAGCCCAAGGGGAAAATGAACATCAATATTCTTCAGGTTATTCGCCCGGGCTCCCAGCACGGACAGGCGCGAGCCGTTCGGCGCGCGCCGTATCTCCGGAACTGGAACCAGAAGCTGTCCGGAAAGGTATCGGCCGGTGAGCGATTGCTCCGTGCGGGCGATCTTTGCCGGTGGCCCGCTGGCAATCAGATATCCGCCCTGCTTTCCGGCTCCGGGCCCTAGATCGACAACATGGTCAGCGCGGCGAATGGTTTCCTCATCGTGCTCCACCACCAGCACCGTGTTGCCCATGTCCCGCAGGGCCTCCAGAGTAGAAAGCAGCCGCTGGTTGTCGCGGGCATGCAGCCCGATGCTCGGCTCATCGAGCACGTAAAGGACGCCGCGCAATTTTGAGCCGATTTGGGTGGCCAATCGGATTCGCTGGCTTTCGCCGCTTGAGAGCGTGGCCGCCGAGCGGTCGAGGCTGAGATATTCCAGCCCCACCGCTGAGAGAAAGTCCAGTCGTGCCGAAATCTCATTCAGGATTCTGCGCGCCAGCGTTTCCTCGCGGGGATTAAGCGAAATCCCGGCGACTGTTTCACGCGCTTTCTGAACCGGAAGCGCCGTGAACCCGGCGATCGAAAGCCCCGCCACCGTCACCGCCAGACTTTCCGGGCGCAGGCGCTGTCCACCGCATTTCGGACAATCGACAGCCGACATGTACCGGCTGAACCATTCCCGATAGCTTTCCGACTGAGTTTCCTTCACCCATTGCTCGAGAAGCGGAATGATTCCCTGGAATCCTGCCGCAGCCCGCGCCCCGCGTCGCGACTTGCCGTAAAGAATCAGGTTCTGAATCCGCTGGGGGAATTTTTCAAAAGGCGTCTTGAGATCGAAGGCATTTTCTTCAGCTAAACGAGAGATGCTTCGGCGAAGAAAGGAGGAACCCGAGCCCGGTCCCAGTCCTCCCGCGAAAAGCGGCCGCGACCAATCCGTCACCACTTTTGCCGGATCAAACGTGAACCGGCTTCCCAGACCGCGGCATTCCGGACAGGCGCCATAAACGCTGTTGAAGGAAAATGAGCGGGGTTCGAGTGCCGGCGTATTGATGCCGCATTCGGCACAAGCCCATTCGCGCGAATAGAGTTGCTCATCTCCGTCCACCCCCGCGGCCAGCACCAGGCCCTTGGCCAGCTTCATCGCCGTTTCCACAGAAGAAGTCAGGCGGTCTTCGATGCCCGGCTTGAGCAGGAGGCGGTCCACGACGACTTCAATCGTGTGATTGCGCCGCCGGTCCAATCTGATTTCTTCGTCAAGTTGGCGGATGTGTTTGTCCACGCGGGCGCGCACGAAACCCTGGCCTGACAACCGCTCGAAAAGCTTTCGAAATTCGCCTTTTCGGCCGCGAACCACGGGAGCGAGAATCATCACCCGGTCGCTCGCGTCATCTTTCCGGAGCGCCATGATGGAGGCGACAATCTGGTCCGTCGTCTGGCGGGAGATCGGCCGGCCGCACTGATGGCAGTGGGGGATTCCAATCGTCGAGTAAAGCAGGCGAAGATAGTCGTAAATTTCGGTGATGGTTCCGACTGTGGAACGAGGGCTGCGGCTGGTGCTCTTTTGCTCGATGGAAATGGAAGGGCTCAGCCCCTCGACGGAATCGACGTCCGGCCTTTCCATCTGGTCGAGGAACTGTCTGGCGTATGCGGAGAAGGTCTGGACGTACCGCCGCTGACCTTCGGCGTAAA
>JBJKPU010000090.1:0-3637 GCA_046706005.1 Terriglobia bacterium
GAAGTGACCGTGAACCAGGTCGCGTCAATCAAGGTGACGCTGGTCGTGGGCGAGGCGACGCAGGTCGTTGAGGTTTCGAGCCCCGCGGTCCGGATTGACACCAGCTCAACGAACACAACTACAAATATCACGGACACGGCGTACTCCAAGCTTCCGATCGGACGAGGTGTGGCGGACCTTTTCTACCTCGCGCCCGGCGTGGCAAGTGGGGGCGGTACAGGGGTGTCCAACCCCTCCATTTCCGGAGGTTCCGGCCTGGAGAACACATACCTGGCTGACGGCGTCAACGTGACCGACCCCGGCTACCACGCGTTCGGCGTCTGGAGCGCTGAATACGGAGCCATCGGGACGGGCATGCAGATGTCGTTCGTCAAGGAAGTAAACGTGAATACGGCGTCCTTCAAGCCGCAATACGGCGGCTCCACGGGCGGCGTTGTTCAGATCGTGACGAAATCGGGCGGCAATGAATATCACGGTGCGATTACGGTCAACTTCGCGCCCCAGGGCTTTGAAGCCACTCGGCTGCAAGCCGAAGATTTTGGCATTGTCAGCCAGCCTGGTAAGGGGTTGCACGTTGGTGGATATGACGCGGCGGGCGAATTTGGCGGTCCGGTGCCGGGCGCCAAGAAGCACCTGTTCTTCTTTGGTTCGTTCGACCCCACTTACGACCGGCAATGGCGGCTGGCTCCTCCTACCTCCGCTCTGTTTGCCAACGGGCCGTACATGCTGAGAACGAATACCTATAATTACGCGACCAAGATCAGCTACCAGATCAACGACAATCACCGGATTGACTGGTCGTTCTTCGGCTCGCCTTCGCACACCGGCAACAGCCCGTGGCGCAGTCTCACGGCCGATAATACGAGCCGGTTCAGCAAGCTGCAATACGGCAGCCGCAACATGGTGTGGCATTACACAGGCACGCTCTCACCCACATGGCTGGTGAGCGCGGACTTCACCTGGAATCACAGCGACTTTACTGAAATTCCGACTTCAAACCTGAGCGAGATCATCGACCTGACCCAAACGGGGGGCCTGCCGGGCCAGCGCGGCGAGTTTGTTCCGGTGGGACTCGGATTCTCGCAAAACACGAATTCTGACAACTACTCGCTGGATGCTTCCACCACGAAGATGTTCGATTTCCTGGGCAACCACACGTTCACGATCGGGTATCACTACGAGATGGACCACTACAATGGCGACCGCATTTACAGCGGTCCGACTGCCGCCATTCCGGCCACAAACGCCGCGGGCGACAGCGTCGTTGGTTTGGGTGTGCCCCAGGAGGCTGTTGGCCAGCAGACCAGCGCTGAGTACTACCTCAAGACCAGGAGCGCCAGCTGCACACTTTGCCCGTTGATGAATGTTCCCGGTTTGGGCATGACCCCTGTGGCACTCGAGCAGGTTCGAGGCCTCTGGGGACCGCCGAGCTTCCAAACCAACAACGAGTACAACGCCGCGTACGTTGAGGACTCGTGGAGGCTGAACAAGAACCTCACGATTGACCTGGGATTGAGGACTGAGCAACAGCGGATGGTAGGAATCGCAACCCACTATTCGTTCACGGACAACTGGCTGCCGTCCGCGGGAGTCACGTGGGATCCCATCGGCGATAGAAAGACAAAGATTTACGCCAATTACACGCGGCTCGATTACGTCCTGCCGCTGGACATGGCCCTGAGGTCGTTGAGCAGCGAGCTTGACTTCCAAAACGGCTACTTCGCGCCCGCCTATACCACTAATGCCGCCGGCCAGAAGGTCGTCACCCTCAACGGTTACGGAACGGTGACACCGGTGCTGGATGCGGCGCATTTGCTGACTGGAGCCGGCCTGAACATCAGCACCGGCGTTTGCACCAACGCCGCCGCCTGCGGAACCGGCACCGGCATCACCGTCACCCAGCAAGCGGTCGGCGAAGGCATCGCAGCCGGCACCAAGATGGAATACAACGACGAGTATACGGTCGGTATCGAGCGCGAGCTTCCTCATGGTGTTATCTTCAGCGCCCGGTACATCGACCGGCGACTGAAGAGGCTGATTGAAGACGGCAACATTCTGCCGCCTGAGTTGTTCGGATTCGGTGGTGTTGGTTACAACTACGTCATCGCGAATCTCGGGCCCAACATTGACCTGTTTACCAACCCCATCGAGCACGTGTACACGCCTGCCTATGACAACGCGGGGAATATCACAAATATTCCGTCGGCGTGCCTGGACGCGAATGGGAATGCACCCTTCAACGACGTCAATCAGCAGGACTCCCTCGGAAACGTTGTGGGCAGCGCCTGCTTCAATCCGACGGGCGCCAATGGCTTGGTCCCCGGCGCGCCCACTCCGGACGGCGTTCCGGACGGCTTCCCCGCTGCCATTCGCAATTACGATGCGGTGGAGTTCTCATTCAACAAGTCGTTCAGCAACAATTGGCTGTTGATGGCCAATTGGCGCATCGCCAGGCTCTTTGGGAACTATGAAGGCGCGTTCCGCAACGACAACGGCCAGGCCGACCCCGGCATCAGTTCGCTGTTTGACTTTACGCCGGGCAAGCTGGGCCTGCTGGGCGACCAGTTTAAGCCTGGACCGCTCAACACGGATCGCACGCACATCGTCAATTTCTATAGCGCTTACACGGTTCCGCGGGGGATTGCGAAAGGCCTGACGATTGGCCCCGGAATCACCTTTATGACCGGTACGCCGCTCAATGAGCTTGCTGCTCACCCTGCTTACCTGAACCCCGGCGAAGTACCAATCGGCGGTCGCGGTTCGCAGGGCCGGACGGCTCCCATGGGTCAGGTTAACCTGCACCTTGACTACACTCACCAACTGTCAGACCGGTTTGGTGTGGAGGTCGGCTGGGATCTCTTCAACATCGCCAACAAGCGCACACTCATTGACGTCAATCAGAACCTCGACCTGGGATTTGGTACGCCGAACCCCGACTACCAGAAACCGTCGCCTAACCTGTTCTCCTCCTTCCAGCAGCCGTTCCATATGCGCGGCGTGGTGAAGCTCACCTTCTAGGTGGGGGTCAGGCAAAAGCACCTTAGCAACGAGGGAGGGCCAGTCGGCCCTCCCTCCTCATTTTGATTCAGACCCGGTTCGACCCATCTTCTCTGGCGCCTTGCCAGCGAGGCGACTTTTGAAATTCCTCCGCCGTTCGATTCCCGTCCTTTTGTTGTGCGGCCTGACGCTCTTCACTCGGCCTGCCTGGTCGCAGCAGGGGCCGACTACTCCAGGCCCGGCGATGGTCCAGATCCGCGGACAGGTCAGGTATTCAAATGGCTCGGCTGCAGCCCAGGGCATCATGATTTCGATCGAGGATTTCAACGGCGGGAGTATCGTCGCCCAGGCGCAAACAGATAACCGGGGGCAGTTTGAAGTCAACAGCATACCTCAGGCTGTTTATGCCGTGGTCGCCCACGAAGCGGGATACCGGGATGCTTCCCGACGGGTTGACCTCTCCGGCGTGCCCACCGCGTATGTCACGCTGACGCTTAGACCGTTGCAGGGGCAGCAGCAGCCCGCCAAGGCGCCCGCCGGAAGTAAGCCTACGGTTTCTGCGGCGGAACTGGCGTTGCCGGCGGCGACGCGGCAGGAGTTCGAAAAGGCTCGAGAGTTGATCGATCAAGAACACAATCCC
>JBJKPU010000091.1:0-15110 GCA_046706005.1 Terriglobia bacterium
CGCAAAAAACCCTTCACCTGTTGAGGCTTCAGCGCCACGATAATCAGGTCCGCGCCTTTCACCGCCCGGCGATTATCCGTGCCGACTTTGACGCCGTATTTTTTGGAAAGCGCTTCGGCGCGCGGACCGTGAGCCACGGTCGCTTCCACGCGGCTCGCCGGAACGAATCCCGATCGCAGCACGCCCGCGAGCAGGCCTTCGCCCAGTTTTCCCGCGCCGATCAATGCCAGCTTCTTCGGACGGAACCCGGCCGAGTCACCGGCATGGGAAGGTTTGTTCGCGGGGGTCATTTCACTCCTTGAAAAGTAAAGTTGCCGGCAGTTTATCGCCGTGCCTGCGCCTGGGCCGCCGTGGCTTCTTCCTTGGCGGTCTGGATCCAGGGCATCATGCGGCGCAATTCGCTGCCGACTTTCTCGATCAGATGCTCTGAGGCCTGGGCGCGCATATCCAGAAACTTCTTTCGCCCCGCCGTGTTCTCATCCATCCATTCCTTGGCGAAGCTGCCGTTCTGAATCTCGCCCAGGATTTTCTTCATTTCCTCGCGCACGTGGGCGTCAATCACGCGCGGCCCGCGAGAATAATCGCCGTACTCGGCCGTGTCGGAAACCGAATAGCGCATGTACTTGATGCCGCCCTGATAGATCAGGTCCACAATCAGCTTCAGTTCGTGCAGGCACTCGAAGTAGGCGATTTCCGGCTGATAGCCGGCCTTCACCAGTGTTTCGAATCCCGCCGTAATCAGATACGACACGCCGCCGCACAGAACCGTCTGCTCGCCGAAAAGATCGGTTTCGGTTTCTTCCTTGAACGTCGTCCGAATCACGCCCGCCTTCAGGCTTCCGAGCGCCTTCGCGTAAGCCAGAGCCGTCTGATCGGCGTGGCCGGTCGCATCCTGCTCGACGGCCACCAGCGACGGCACGCCGATTCCTTCCGTAAACAATTCGCGCAGCCGGTGGCCGGGACACTTCGGCGCGATCATCACCACGTCAACATTTTTCGGCGGCACGACGAACTTGAAATGAATATTGAAGCCGTGCGCGAACACCAGCGTCTTCCCCGCCGCCAGGTTTGGCTCAATCTCTTCCTTGTAAAGCTTGGACATGGGCGGATCGGGCACCAGCAGCGCCACCACGTCGCCGCGCTTCGTCGCCTCCGCCGGATCGTACACTTCGAGCTTCTGCGCCTGCACTTTGGCGCGCGAGGCGCTCGTCGCCGGCAATCCCACAATCACTTTCACGCCGCTGTCGCGCAGATTCAGCGCGTGCGCGTGTCCCTGGCTGCCGTAGCCGATAATGGCCACCGTCTTGCCCTCAAGATTTTTCACATCGCCGTCTTTTTCGTAGTACACCTGCGCCATAGCTCCACTCCTTTGGCTTTAAAAGCTTTGAGTTTTAAGTTGTCAGTTCTTAGTGTGAATATTTCCCGTCGAAATCCCGTTCTTCCGCGTACCCGATTCTTCCGCCGGGCCGCCTGCTTCAGCTCGCCACGGCTTCCACCGGTTCGCGGGCCGGCGCCGTGCGCGTCGAGAGAATCCGCCCCAGCGGCAGAAACTCGGAGCCGGCAGGCCGGTCGCTTTTCAATCCGCCCTCGCCCGGAGTTTCCAGCAGAAACTTCCCGTGGCTCGCGAAAACCACTTTCGACTCCGGAAAGGCGGCGAGCACGCGGTCCAGGTTCGCCGAGTCCTGTCCGGCGTCAATATAGACAAAGGACGCTTCCGAGGATTCCTGCTTGCCGTAGCAGGTAACGTGGCGCACGCCTTCCGTCCGCCGCAGAAAATTGTACAGATGGTCCACGGCCGATTCCGCCGTGTCCACCACCGCCACCAGCGAGTAGCGATCCGGCTCCCCGCTCAGCGTCAGCGTACCCAGGCCGACTCCCTTCCGGCGGAAGACGTTCATCAACCGGCAGAGTGAAATCGGATCGTTTTCAACTTCCAACGCCAGCAGCCATTGCATAGCAAGACTCCCGTGATTCGTGATTTGTGAAAAGCAGCCAGCTTTCAGCCAACGGTTCTCAGTCGTCAGTTGTCAGTTTTCGGTCTTCAGTCCTTCGCCCCCGGCGCCTATCGTTCAGACTTCAGACTTCTGACTTCATACTTCAAATGGCCCAAAGGTCGTCCAGAACTTCCTCTTCCAGCATGACGCGCGGCGGCTCGACCACCATATCGGCGAGCGTGGCTCCGGGCGGAACAATGGGATAGCAGTTTTCCGACGGATCAACCCAGAAGTCAATCAGCCGCGGCTCGCGATCGCTCAGGAAATCGCGGATAGCGTCCGGAACGTCGGTGCGATGCTCGACGCGCGCCGCCTTGATGCCGTAAGCCTGCGCCAGCTTCACGAAGTCGGGAGCGAAATTCAGGTCGATGTCGCAAAAGCGCTTTTCGAAAAAGATTTCCTGCCACTGCCGCACCATGCCCAGCGAGCGGTTGTTGACCACCGCGATCTTCACCGGCACGCGATATTGCACCACGGTCGCCAGATCGTTCAGCGTCATCTGGAAGCCGCCGTCGCCCACGAACACGATCACCTGGCGGTCCGGATAGGCCATCTGCGCGCCCATGGCGGCCGGAAAACCGTAGCCCATCGAGCCCAGTCCGCTTGAAGAGAGCCAGGTGCGCGGCTTGCGGAAGTTGTAAAGCTGCGAGGCCCACATCTGATGCTGGCCCACGTCAACGCCGATGATGGCGTCGTCATCCGCCAGTTGTGAAACCGATTCAATCACGTACTGCGGCTTCACGACGTTCGAATACTTGTCGTAAGCCAGCGGATGCTCATCGCGCCAGACTTCAATCCGGTCCAGCCACTGCCGCCGCTCGCCGCCGTTCCCAGGCTTCCGGCGCCGCTTCAGTTCCGCAATCAGCGCCTGCAGCGCGCCTTTAGCGTCGCCCACCAGCCCCAGGTCCACCTGAACGTTCTTGTTGATTTCGGAAGGATCGACGTCGAAATGAATCTTTTTCGCTTTCGGCGCAAAGCCGTCAATCCGCCCCGTGACGCGATCGTCGAAGCGCGCCCCGATCGCCACCAGCAGATCGCAGTTGCAGATGGCCATGTTCGTCGCGTAAGACCCGTGCATTCCCAGCAGGCCCAGCGAAAGCGGATGCCGCGACGGGAACGCGCCCAGCCCCATTACCGTGGTCGTCACCGGAACTTCCGTAAGCTCAACCAGTTGGCGAATCTCATCGGAAGCTTCCGCCGCAATCACGCCGCCGCCCACGTAGTACACGGCGCGGCGGCTTTCCAGAATCATGTCCGCCGCCTGCGCAATCTCTTCCTTGGTCCACTCGCAGCTCTTCGCCCGCGATTCAGTCGCGGCGCGGGCGGGATATTTCGGCTCGGCCATTTCCATCAGCACGCTTTTCGGCAGATCCACCAGCACCGGCCCGGGACGGCCCGAGGAGGCAATCCGGAAGGCCTCGCTGATAACCGCCGGGATGTCCGCCGCCTTGCGCGTCATGAAGGCCCGCTTGGTGGCAGGCAAAGCCATGCCCACGGTGTCCGCTTCCTGAAAAGCGTCCTTGCCGATCAGCGTGGCCGGAACCTGTCCTGTGAGAGCCACGACGGGAATCGAATCCATCAGCGCGGAGGTCAGCCCGGTCATCAGATTGGTCGCGCCCGGCCCGGAAGTCACCAGACAAACGCCCGGCTTGCCCGTTACGCGCGCGTAGCCGTCCGCCGCAAAGGCCGCAGCCTGCTCATGGCGGACCAGCAGATGGCGAATGCCGCCGCTGTAAAGGGCGTCATAAAGAGGCAGCACGGCGCCGCCCGGCAGACCGAAAATCACGTCCACGCCCTCGCGGCGAAGGCTTTCCAGCAGAATCTCTGAACCAGTAACAGGCATGATGATAGCTCCCTACCCAGCGACCTCAAACCGGCCCGGCCCCGCCCCGCCTGAAGCCAAAGTAGTTATCCGGGGCATACCGACCAGTCGGTAGGTAAAGTAGCACGGGAGGCAGGAAAAGGTCAACCCCTTTTTTAAGTCATTTTGATCGCCGGTTTGCCCATTTTATTGAGGGAAGCCACGCAAAACGCGCCGATGCAGCCTTTAAGCATTTAGAAACTGTGAGTTGGCAACACCGAGCAATTCGTTGGCTAATGCATCTGCGGTGTGGTGGCTTCCCTGCCGGAAGATCGGAATGGCAGAACTACTTCAGCGCGCACGGCGTTCCAGTCGCGCGCCCCGGAATTCGAGGGCCGGAAAATTCCAAAGGTAGTGCTCACACCGGCCTTTCTAAAGCAGGCGCGCACGGCGCTGATCGCTTCCTCCGGATCGTCTTCCGCCAGAATGCCGACCGCCGGTCCGGAACCGCAAACAAAGGCAAGCAGCAATCCTGGAGCTTGAACTCGCAGGGCGTCTTCCAGACCTGGCACCTGCTTCTCGCAGGTAGGTGGCAGTGGAATTTCAAAATCTTTCAGCATCTTCCTGCCCGGCATGGAAAAGTACTCAGTCAGTGCCGAAGCGCGACGGGAATGTTGCGCGCCGGTTTGCACTGACTCGCCGGCAACGCCGCGTCCGGCCTCCAGCGGCGCGTCCGGCGCGACCACGCTGACAGAAAAGTTCGACGGCACGAGCGTCCGCTGGCAAATCGATCTTCCACCTTCTTCAGCGCAGACGACGAAGCCTCCGAGCCAGGCGGCCTGCAGATTGTCATGACGGCTCTCATAGATCGCCGCGAGGTCAAGAATGGTTTTCTCATCGAGATCAAGGCCGTAAAGGCTGTCCGCCGCGATCAGACCGGCCAGGACGGCAGCGGTGCTGGAGCCCAGCCCGACGGCGACAGGGACGGAACTGTAAATCTCATAGTCTGCGCCGTGGAACTCGCGGCCCGCCAGATGAAGTGCGGCCTCCATACCGCGCACGACAAGATTTGTCCGGTCACGCGGCACACGCTCGCCATTTTCGCCGAAGTAGCGAATCCCCACGCGGCCATCCATCCGTGGAGTCACCTTCACGTTCAGCGCAGAATCGAGTGCCAGAGCAGCGCATTTTTCCGCGCCCCCGAAATTGCCTACCGTCGCCGGAACTTTTACCAATAATGATTTGTTTTTCATCTTAGTCTTTACCCCAAAATCCAACGTTACCGCTGTTGAACTCAATCGTTAAATTCGAATTTTTTATCGTGCGAATAGAATCACCTTATTTCCCTGAGGTGTGAAATTTTTGCAGGGCGGCTACACTGGCACAGAAAAGTTGACAAGGTCATTGATCAGTTCTTTCGATTCAACTCCTTGAAACGGACCGGGATATTTTCTTAGCGAACTGGCAAGCGCATTGCTCCATTCAGTGGCATCAGAACGGAGGAAATGTCATGAGAACTCTTCGAATTATTGCTGCTGTATTTCTAATCTCCGCCTGCGGCATGCTCGCCAGCTGCGGAAGCAGGAGCGGTGGGACTGCAGAGGCGGCAAGCGCCAAGAAGAGTATGCAGCAGAGCGCGGCGCCCCTCACGATTCCGAATGGAACTGATCTGGAAGTTCGTTTGGTCGATAGCCTCGGGTCTTCAATCAGCCACAGCGGTGACAGCTTCGCCGCCACAGTGGCGCGTCCCATCGAAATAAACGGGCAGGTAGCAATTCCGAAAGGAGCTGAAGTGCGGGGCCGGGTCGTCTCCGCGCGTCCCTCGGGCCATTTGGAAACTCCGGCAGAACTTGGGATCGAGCTTGTTTCGGTGAAATTCGGCGGCAAATCCTATAACCTCGAAACTTCCGAACGCGCCTGGCGCGGACGTTCTCACAAGAAGCATGACGCTAAATGGATCGCCGGACTGGCAGGGGGAGGCGCGGTCCTCGGAGCCCTGGTAGGCGGCGGCAAGGGTGCGGCAATCGGTGCAGGTATCGGCGGCGGAGCCGGCGCCACATCAGCATACGCAACCGGCAAGAAAGACATCTATCTTCGCAGCGAGACCAACCTTCGATTTATCCTCAGAAGACCGCTGACGATCTATAACGCGGGCTAAGACCATTTCATTGTCAGAGGTCTTCCACGCGGCGCACCCGCTGTCAACCAATAGAAGGCAGCGGGAGCGCCGCTCGATCAACGGTCGGATTGCTGGTGGGACCAAGTGTCAGCGCAACAATTCTTCGAGCCGCGTAGCCGTGGCTGTCTTTTCGTCGCGATATTTGATGATGACGGGAGTGTAAAGTGAAAGACCGAGTTCTTTGCCGCGGCCTTTGGAAATGGCGCGCGCGCCCGGCACGACTACGGCACCCTCGGGAATGACCAGAGGCATTTCACCGTCGCGCCGGTAAACGGCGTCGCGGACCAAGTCGTAAACCGGCGTCGAACCGGTTAGGATTACGCCTGCCGCCAGCACCGCGCCTTTGCGAACGATGGTTCCCTCATAGACGCCGCAATTTCCACCCACCAGAACCTCATCTTCGATGATGACCGGCAGCGCACCGACAGGCTCCAGCACTCCGCCAATCTGCGCCGCGGCGGAGAGGTGGCACTTCTTGCCGACCTGCGCGCAGGAGCCGACGAGAGCGTGCGAATCAATCATCGTAGCGTCGTCAACGAAGGCGCCCACGTTCACGTACATCGGCGGCATGCAGACAACGTCCTTGCCGATGTAGCAACCGTCGCGAATCGAAGAGCCGCCCGGAACCACGCGGACGTTCTGGCCGGCGGGAATTTCCTTGAGCGGAAAAGTGTGCTTGTCGCGGAATTGAAAATCAGCGGGAGGCATTTCCGCGATCCGGCCCATGCGGAATCCGAGCAGGATGCCCTTCTTCACCCACTCGTTGACTTTCCAACCCATCGGCGAGCCTGCATCCGGCTCGGCCGCGCGCACTCGTCCAGCATTCAACTCGCCCTTGAACTCGTCAAACAGCGCAAGGTCGCCGGGACTGTAATCCCGTCCTGAGCGGCCAAACAATTCTGCAATTGAAGTTTCAAGGCTCATGTCAGTGATTTTATACGGGAAAACGCAATTGGCAAGATGCCAGTCTGGAAATCAGACTAGGCAATCAGAAACTAGGATTCATCGCTCATCAATTTGTTCATTTCAGCGTAAGTCGGCGCGCCTTCGCCGGCAAAATCAAAATCTCCCTGGTCGCGCATGTGCTGCGCGAATTTCCGGAAATATCCCATGGTTGCGCGCATCGGCCACGAACCGAGACTCACACGGCGCACGCCCAGCCTCTCCAGTTCTGCGAGCGGCGGCGTGCCCGGACCGGCCAGAATATTGAGCGGTCCGTCAACGGCTTTGACCAGCTTGCCGATGGTTTCCGCGTCCTGCACACTGGGCACAAAAAGTGAATCCGCGCCAGCCTTGCGATAGGCGTTCATCCGAGCGACAGCAAGATCAAAACGATTTTCCGTCTCGCCGAATTGGGCCAGATAAACGTCCGTGCGCGCGTTAATTACGATGTGGACGCCGAGCGCATCGCCCGTTTCGCGAATCTTCCTGATTTTTCGAGCCTGCTCGTCAACTTCAGCCAGCGGATCGTCGGGATCATCGGTGCCGTCTTCGAAATTCAAACCCACGGCACCGGCTTTGACCAACTCGCGCGCAGTCTTCGCCACATCTCCGTAGCCAGCTTCCAGGTCGGCGCTGAGCGGTACCGAAACGCGGGACGCAATTCGCGCCACGACCACGAGCATTTCGTCACGGCTGATATGCTCGCCGTCGGGATAACCATGCGCGTAGGCGACGCCGGCGCTCGATGTGGCAAGCGCCGAAAACCCCAGGTTCTCGACCATGATCGCGCTCGCCGCGTCCCAAACGTTTACAAGAACCAGTGGCTTCGAACCGTGGTGCAGTTTCAGAAACTGTTCCGCCTTGCCGGCCAATGCCGAATTCGTATTCATGACTCTTCCCTCTTCCTGCTTTCAGATTAGACCTTCTGGGGTTGGAGCAGCCCTTGCGCGGCCACAGCTTTTTCGAGCTTGGCCTTGTTCTCAGGCTTCATGGGGCACATCGGCAGGCGATAGACTTCCTGGATCATGCCCATCATGGCGAGCGCGGCTTTGATTGGAATGGGATTGGTCTCAATAAAATTGGCCTTCATGAAAGGAAGCAACTGGTAATGAAGAGCGCGGGCTTGCTCGAATTTTCCATCGAGCGCCAGCCGCGTGAGTTCAGTCATCGTCCGGGGAATCACATTGGAAACCACGGAAATCACACCGGCGCCGCCCAGCGCCATCAGGGGATAAGTGACGGCGTCATCGCCCGAGAGCACTCGAAACGTGGTGGGTGCGGTTCTAATTATTTCCATCTGCTGCGCCAGATTGCCGCTTGCTTCCTTGATGGCTGCGACGTTGGAAATCTCCGCCAGGCGCGCGACCGTGGCAGGCTCGATGTTCGAGGAAGTGCGGCCAGGGACGTTGTAGAGAATCACCGGAAGCTCCGTTGACTCCGCGATGGCTCGGAAATGCTGGTAGAGCCCTTCCTGCGTGGGCTTGTTGTAATAGGGCGCGACGGAAAGAATTGCATGGACGCCCAGTTGCTCAACATCGCGCGCCAGCGCGCAAACCTTTCGAGTGTTGTTACCACCCACGCCGGCGACGACCGGAACCTTGCCGTCGGCTTCCTGGAGCACCAGGCGCAGAATTCCCAGGTACTCGCCGTGCTCGAGCGTCGGAGTTTCACCCGTGGTCCCGCAGGGCACGAGGAAATTTATGCCCTCGCGCAACTGAAATTGCACGAGTCGCCGCAGCGCCTCTTGATCAATTGAGCCGTCCTGCTTGAAGGGCGTCACCAACGCTGTTCCACAACCTTTGATATCGAACGCCATGATCGCCCTCCTCATGCGCGATTAGGAGATTCATTCGCGCGAATCTACATCTGCTATTTCGATTCTAAAACATCGGCAAAGCTAAACAAACCGCGTTTTCCCGCAACCCACCGTGCCGCATAAAGAGCGCCCTCCGCCAGGCCGCGCCGACTGCGCGCCGTGTGGCGCACAATCACAGTGTCCGCCTCGGAATCGAACCCCAGCTCGTGCATGCCGGGAATGAATCCGGCGCGCACGCTGGCCACGGAAATTTCTCTTGAGCCCAGAGCCGGTTGGATCTGGCGCTGCAGTTCGAGGGCCGTGCCCGAAGGCGCATCCTTCTTCGTTTTGTGATGAGCCTCGGTAATGTAAGGCTCGTATAAGGGAAATCGGGCGAACTCCGCCGCCGCCTGCCGCGCGATTTTGTAGAAGAGCTGCACACCGATTGAAAAGTTGGGCGCGTAAACCATGCCTACGCCGCTCCGCTCAATGATGTCGCGGACTTCGTCGAGCTTGTCGTTCCAACCCGTCGTGCCGACCACCAGGTTCACGCCAATCGCGGCCGCGCGGCGGATGTTTTCCACCACGGCGCCGGGCGTGGTGAAATCAACCGCCACGTCAATGCCCTTGAAGTCTTCACGCGTGATAGCAGCGCCGTCTGCATTCTTGTCAATGTCGATGGCAAGCTTCACTTCGCACCCGCGCTCAGGCGCGAGTTGCGCGATGACCTTGCCCATTTTGCCGTAACCGAGTAAGGCTAGTTTGACCACGCGGTTTTCGTCTGCAGACGCCATAAGGAAATTTGAATCTAATCCAAATAGCCTTCCGATTTCATCAGTTCGGCATTGAGCAACGCCGCACCGGCGGCGCCGCGAATCGTGTTGTGACTGAGCGCAACGTATTTAAATTCCAGCACCGGACAATGCCGCACGCGGCCGATGACGGTTGCCATGCCATGCTCAGTGTTCACGTCGAATTTGGGTTGCGGGCGGTCACGCTCCTCGCGCACGACAAAAGGATGCTTGGGCGCCGAAGGCAAATCGCGCTCCTGTGGCAGACCACGGAAACCGCGCCAAACTTTAATCAGATCCTCAATGGCGGCCTTATTCCGAAGCGAAACCGAAATCGTTTCCGTATGCCCATCCTCGACCAGAACGCGGTTGCATTGCGCACTGACAAGGAAATCACCCGGCTTCACGCGGCCGTCCGAAAGTTTGCCGAGAAGTTTTTGCGTTTCGCGCTCGACTTTTTCCTCCTCGCCGCCGATGTAGGGTACGACGTTTCCCAGAATGTCGAGCGTCGGCACGCCGGGATAACCTGCGCCTGAAA
The DNA here is from genome assembly GCA_046706005.1 of Terriglobia bacterium. Classification (GTDB taxonomy): domain Bacteria; phylum Acidobacteriota; class Terriglobia; order UBA7540; family UBA7540; genus JBJKPU01. Next base: position 10,041 of record JBJKPU010000091.1, read on the forward strand.
CCGCCTGCATGCTGGTCATCAGAACTTTCTCCACTCCAAACGCGCGATCGAGCGGGGCCAGCGACATCGCCAACCCCACGGTAGTGCAGTTCGGATTGGTGACGATCATCCCCTTCCAGCCGCGCTCTTTGCGCTGGGCCCGGACCAGCGCCAGATGGTCAGCATTAACCTCCGGAATCAGCAGCGGCACGTCGGCGTCCATGCGGTGGTTCGAGGAATTTGAAACCACCACGTGCCCTGCGTGAGCAAATTCCTTTTCGATTTCACCCGCAACTTTGGAATCAAGCGAGGAAAAAATCAACTGCGGCGAGCGGCCAGGCTTGCACTCATGAACCATCAGTCCGCGCGCAGCCTGTGGCATGAGGCTGGCGAGCCGCCAGTTGCAAGCTTCCTCGTATTTCTTGCCCGCCGAGCGGTCTGAGGCGGCGAGCCACGTGGCCTCAAACCAGGGATGATGTTCGAGCAGGCTCAGAAATCTCTGGCCCACCATTCCGGTTGCGCCCAAAATTCCAACTTCCAGCTTTTTCACTTTTCCCTTCCTTCAAAATGCCAGCGGCCGCGCGGGTTAGGCGGTTTTCGTCTTCGCCTTCAATTGCCCAACCAAGCTGAAATATAGATCCACGGCGCGCGCCAGATCGGACTTGGAAACCTTTTCGTGTTCCGTGTGCGCCTCATTGATCGACCCCGGACCGAGAAGCAGCGGCTTGCCCCATCGCGTGAGGTTTGGCAAGTCGGTGGTGAACGCCACCACCTTCGTCTCAAACCCGTCGAGTCGCTCCATATGCAGCGGCGGAGTTGACCGGATAAATTCAAACTCACACCGGCCCTGAAGAACTTGCGAGACCCGGACACGAAGGCCCTCGGAGTCAACCACGGTGCGAAAAAGCACTTGCGCCGTGGCACGATCGGGCACCACATTGGACGCTCGCCCGCCTTCAATCACACCAATATTCATTGTCGTAGGGCCCAGCACGGAGTCCTGAGGCAGCGGCAGGCGCCGCAGATCTTCCAGAACGTCCAGCAGTTTTTCGATCGCCGACTCGCCCAGTTCCGGATAAGCCGAGTGGGCCGTCCGGCCGCGTGCCTCAATGTCAACCCGCAGAATCCCTTTCGTCCCGACGGCAAGAAGATTGTCCGTTGGCTCGCCATTGATCAGGAATTCCGTTCCAGGTGGATTCGCATCGGCGACGCGCGCGCCATCGCTCAGCGTCTCCTCACCCACCAGAAAAAGAAGACCGAAATCTCGGACCCCCGAGTCTTTCAGACGCTTGGCTGCCGTCACCTGCGCGGCGAGAATTCCCTTGGCATCGCACGCCCCGCGACCGTAAATGAATGCTTCATCCTCACGCGCAGGAATGAACGGCGGCACGGTATCGATGTGCGTACTGAACACGATTTCCGGCCGTCCCAGCGCTGCAAACACGTTCGCGCGCTCGGCGGAAACCGGCTGGCGCTCAGGCCGGAATCCGATTTGGCGGAGATGATCCTCGACAAAGTCGGCACAAGCCTTTTCGTTGCCGGTCACCGACTCGAGGTCCACTAGCTTTTTTGTCAGCTCAAAAACGTCCATGGCACGGCTTCAGCGCGGCGGATAGGGTTCAATTCCCAGGCCGCGGAGCGCACCCTCAAGCGCGTTCCCCCGTCCCGAAAATCGACCACCAGTGTCTAGACCCGCCTTTCAGCTTATCTCTATGACGGTAGCCCACAAGAGAAAACACCGTCAAGCCAATTCAATTCTCTGAAAAGGCAGGCTCTCGCTGTAAATCGTCGCGCACGTGCGGTTCTACAGGAGACAAATTGATGCAGTTGGCGGACTCCCTTTAAGCCCGCAAGCCCGCCCCATGGACCTTGCAGTCAGAATTGAACTCGGGCAAGCTCAGTGTGCGAATTTTTCTTTGACTGCCGCATCACGCGAGCCAGTTTCGTGCGCGTGGCCTTGTTCCGCGCTTCGTCTCGCTTCAGCCGTGCTTCCAGCGCCTCCACCGCCGAAGCTGCCTTCTGCAATTGCCCGACCTCGCTTGCCAGCTTGCGATTCTGTGCCGCGAGCTTGGCAACCTCCGAATCTTTCGCGGCTTCAATCCGGCGCAGGCTCGCAATCTGCGCCTGCGCCTCTTTCACCTGGGCCCGCAGGCTGTCGTTGCGCGCTTTCAGTTGCTTTTCGCCCGCGAGCAGCATGAACGGCAAGAGACTGTAATTGACCTGGTAATAGCCGTTCTTGTCGGTTGAGACCATCTGCGGGAAAATCTTCCTGACTTGCTGCGCGACGAGCCCCATCGAGTTGCCGGAACCGAAGCGATAACCCGCCGGATTCGACGGGCGCCACTTGAAGCGCACGGGCTGAAGCTCAGCCAAGCGGTCGAGCGAGGGTGTAAAGGCCCGGATGTCGGCCTTCAGGCGCGCGTCTGAAGAGCAGGTGCCTCCGACCACCGTGCTCCCGGCAAGGAAACATGTACTTGTCCTGATATTGCCACTGACGTCGAGCGGTTCGCCCGGCGATGTCGTCCCGATGCCGACGTTGCCGTTGCTGACCAAGGACATCACCGTTGTATCCGGCAGAACGTCGTGGTTGCTGTTGCCGTTCCGAAGCGCGATGTCCAACCTGGAATTATTGGTCCCGGCATGCGGATTCGACAGCAGAAACGATGCCGCCGAAAGATAAGCGACGCCCGTGTTGTAACCGCGCGACAAATCCAGAACCGTCGCCGGCGTTGATGTGCTCGACGATCCCGCAATTTCCAGATTGGTCAGAGGCTGGGTGGTCCCCACACCCACGCTCCCGGCGAAGTAGGCGCCGCCGCTGTTCGTTACGCCAAACACCTGCCCGCTGGGGTTGTTGCCGGAGAGGATCGCTCCGCCTCCGCTGTTCGTCAGCGTGGCTGCGGCGGTCGTACTGGTGCTGCTCAACGTTGCCGTCGAGCCGGTAATCACGGTCGTCGAACCGCCGACGTTGGTGAGGCCCGAACCGTCACCGACGAAGGACGTTGCCGTGACGGTTCCGCTCACGTCGAGCATTGAAGAGGGCGCACCTGTTCCGATGCCGACGTTGCCGGTGGTTGGCGCAATGACGAATACCGGACTCGTCGTCGAAGTAGAGGCGAAAAACTTGAACCCCCCCGGTGCCATCGCGACAAACTGCCCGGCCGCAGAGTCTGAAACCGCCGCGCCGCAAGTGTCCTGGGAAGTCGTGCCCGAACCGTCCCAGACAAACGAGCCGTTGTTATTGGCCGTTGCCTCGCATCCGGCGGCGAAGCTGAAGTTGCCGGCCGCCGTATTACTGTAGCCGCCGGGAACTGTGCCGGCGTCGTAGGCGGTGACAAGGTTGCCATCACCCCCGCTGATGGTGTCGTCGAAGTTGGTAGTACCGCTGATCGAATTAGTGTAGCCGCCCCCGATTGTAGACCAACCGGCGGCAACGCTGTTGGACTCGCCTCCACCCACCGTGGAGTGGTCACCGCTGGCCTGGTTGGAATAGCCTCCGGCAACCGTAGCGACGTAGCCGCTGGCGGTGTTAGCCCAACCTCCGCTCACCGTGGCGGCAATGTAGCCGCCCGTGGAGTTCTCAAGCCCGCCGCCGACTGTGCCCCAGTTGGCGCCCACCGAATTTCCGAAGTCATGACCAGCACTGTCAGTGCCGCCGCCGCCGCCAATGGTTGCCCCGATCACTCCCGTTGCAGTCTTGTTCGCGCCGGCAACCGTCTTCCCGGCGCCGTAGCCCGCCAGCAAATTGGCCGAGGTACATGGCACAGCGGACGTGACTGCCGTGCAATCGTTCGTGCTGTTCGGTACCTGAGGCGTCGTCACCTCAGGCGTCGTCACCAGCGCGCCACTCGTGATGCCCCCCGTGTTGCCCACACTGAAGACCTGGCCGGTTGCGTTGTTTCCTGTGATAATCGCCCCGCCCGCAGTGTTCGTCAACGCAGCAGCAGCGGCTCCCGTTGTGCTGGTCAGCGTGGCCGTCGAACCGGTAATCAAAGTCGTCGAGCCGCCGACGTTCGTGAGGCCGGAGCCGTCGCCGCTGAAGCTGGTTGCCGTCACGGTGCCGTTCACGTCGAGCTTTGTTGTTGGGGTCGTCGTTCCGATGCCGACATTGCCGCTGCTCAACAGCGACATCACCGTCGTATCCGGCAGCACGTCGTGGTTGCTGTTGGCGTTCCGAAGTGCGATGTCCAACCTCGAATTGTTGGTTCCCACCTTCGGGTTGGAGAGCAGAAACGATGCCGCGGAAAGATAGGCGGCCCCTGTGTTGTAGTTGCGTGACAAGTCCAGCACCGTCGCCGGCGTCGAGGTGCTCGGCGTCCCCATCACTTCGGTTTTGGCCAGAGGGTTCGTCGTTCCGATGCCGACATTGCCGCTGCTGACCAGCGACATCACCGTTGCATCCGGCAGCACGTCGTGGTTGCTGTTGCCGTTCCGAAGCGCGATGTCCAACCTCGAATTGTTGGTTCCCACCTTCGGGTTGGACAGCAGAAATGATGCCGCGGAAAGATAGGCGGCCCCTGTGTTGTAGTTGCGTGACAAGTCCAGTACCGTCGCCGGCGTTGAGGTGCTCGGAGGTCCCGCGACTTCGGCGCTGGCCAGAGGCGTGATAGTCCCGATGCCGATGTCGTTCGTCGTCGGGTCCTGATAAATAATCGAATTTCCCAGCCCGCCGGTGTTGTTCGAGAAGGCTGCCAGATAGTTTGTCGTCCCGCCCGTCGTGATGCTCTGCGGACTCGCCGTCGACGCCTGCTTCGCCGTCCGCCCGCCGGTCGTTGAAGTTGAACTCGTGCCGACGACCGTCGTCGAACTTGTTGTCGTCGTTCCACTCTGCGAGGCCAGCAGATAATCCGCGGCCGGCTTCCCGCCCAGCATCTCCGCGTTGCCCGAGGTCATCGCGTACGGCACGCTCACCAGCAGGATTCTCGACTGCTCGGGCAGTCCGCGAACTGCCACGCCCAGCCATCGCGCCTGGCCGGAAGTGAAAAGATCCATCGGCACGCCGGTTGCCGTCATCGCGCCCAGCAGCGTCGTGTACTCGCCCGCGGCATTCGCGTTGACGGTTTGCGATTCATACCACAGCGGAGTGCCGCC
>JBJKPU010000092.1:0-8558 GCA_046706005.1 Terriglobia bacterium
CCAAAAAACAAAAACGCCCGCTAACGGTGTTTCCGTCAGCGGGCGTCTCGATGAGTCCTGTTTTAGGCTATGACTTTTACAGGCTGATCAATTCCAGAGACACGACCGCGACGGATGGTTTACAACAACACATCCGCTCTGCGGCCCGCCTCCCCTGATTGGAATTGATCATCATCACAGCGAATTTCGGATTTTACGCAGAAGCCGTGGAATTGTCAATGGGATTTTTAATGGCGCCGGGGGCAGTCAAGGGCGGGCCGCGGAAGCAATCTCTTCCAGCAGCTTTTGACGGTTGTCCTTGTCCAGAAAGGCGGCGCGCGCGGCGTACTCCGAGAATGCCGCCAGCTCATCGCGGGACAGATTAAAGGCTTTCGCCGCCTTCTCAAACTCATTGAGGACGCTGGTCCCGAACAGCGCCGGGTCGTCCGAATTGAGCGTGACGGTGAGCCCGGCGTCCAGCATCCGGCGCAGGGGAAAATCCTCGAACTTCTTCAGAACTCCCGTGGCCACGTTGCTGGTGGGACAGACTTCCAGAGGAATTTTGCGATCGCGCAGCAGCGCCATGACGGCGGGATCTCTCAGGGCCGCGAGGCCGTGCCCGATACGTTCCGCCCCGAGCAGTTCCACCGCCGCGCGGACGCTTTCCGGCCCGCCGGTTTCGCCCGCATGGCAGACGACGTGGAGCCCGGCATCCCGCGCCTTTTGGAAGACGTCCACAAACTGTTCCGCCGGTCCCGCCAGTTCATCCCCGCCCAGGCCAAAAGCGACCACGCCTTCGTCGCGATAGCGCGCCGCAAAATTCACAACCTCGCGCGCCGGTTCAGGTCCGAACTGGCGCACAGCGTCAAAGATCCAGTTGACGCACAGGCCCAGGCGCAATTCTGCATCGAGCGCCGCCCGGCGGATCGCTTCATAGACGGCCTCGAGAGACATCTTCTTCCACAGGACCACGCCCGCCGAGAGTGTGATTTCCGCGTAGCGGACGTTTTCCGCGGCAAGCCACTCCATCAGGTGTCGAGTGGCCAGCGCGTAGTCGCGAGGGGTTTCCAGCAGGACGGCGACAAACTTGAAGGCCTCAATGAACTCCGCAAAGTTGGCGTAGCGGTAGCCGGTGCGCTCCCGCTCCCGGATCCATTCCTCGGACTCCGCCTCCAGGCGGCACTTCTCCTGCGCCAGTTCCCGCAAGGAGTCCGGTTGCAGGCTGCCTTCCAGGTGGATGTGAAGCTCAACTTTCGGCAGGGCGTAAATGAAAGACTCTGTCGCTGATGGCATCGCGTGTCTTTCCAGTTCAGCTCCCGGTTCTCCGTATCCGGTCCCTCACTTGCTCCGGATTCTGTAACTGAGAACAGAAAATTGACGGGCGCCGGAAAGCCGCCTCAGTGCGAGGGCAGCGCCGGCTGGCCCGCGTTCAGCCAGGAAGTGTACCAATAGGACCCCACGTCATGCGCTGCCATGCTGATTTCCTTCATGACCGTGGAGCCCACCCGCGAATAAAACCGGTCGAAATAATCCTCGTTATAGCCGGGAAGATCGTCGCGGGCAAGACGATCCGCCAGGATGATTTGATCCACCCACGTATGGGCTTCCAGCACCATTTGGAAAGCGTATCCCGTGGGGTCGTCTATTTTCTCCGCATCGTTGGGGCGAAAGATAAAGAAATGCGAATAGCGGTCGAACAACTGCGTTCCGAAACGCTCGCCCAGTCCGGTCTGGCCGGTCAGCTGGCCGTCGTAGTTTTCGGTGGTATGCAGCGGGTCGTGGGCATCCGCGACGTAAAAACCCAGGGCGGCGGCGTCCTCGCGGGCTTCATCCCATTTGCCGGCCTTCATGGCGTTCGTCAGCTTCAGGCTGTACTCCCCGATCTGCCACGGCAGAACGCCGTTGGATTTCACTTTCCCCTCGCCGAACACCTGCACCGCAGCCTGGTAATTGTGCGGAAGCTTAAGGTAAGGAAAGGAGCCATACTTGTCGAGAAAAATGTACTGCCGCATCTTTTCATAGCGGTCCTTCTTGGTCCACTGCCGCGGGTCGTTCGCGTGCGCCAGAAGGAAGCCTCGATTATGTTCGAAGAAGGCCCGCATGGGAGGCGGCAGGGTGCTCAATGCCCAGTCCTCCGCCATGCGATGCGCTCCCGGTCCCCACGCGAAGGCGGAAACGGGCGATAGCAATCCCAGGGCGAGGGCGATGCTCAGCGCGCGCGCCGTCCAGGCCCGCGCTCCGGCAAAACGCCGGATTCGGTTCGTGGTTCGAATTGCTGTTTTGGTGTCACCCATCGACTAATCTTATTCTACCCGACCGCGGGCCGCGGCGCTTCAGTTCGCATGGCCGGACCCGCCGGCCGGAACAGCGTTCCCGTTCCGCCGAGCGAACTCGCTGTGTCGGCGGCTGTAGAAGAAGTAAATCGTCAGCCCGATGACCAGCCAGATCACAAACCTCAGCCAGGTCTCGACGGGCAGGCTGGCCATCAGAATCACGCAGCAGATCACCGAAGCCACCGGCACGAACGGCACCCAGGGCACTCGGAATCCGCGGGCGCGTTCCGGCTGCCGCCGCCGCAGAATCAGCACGCCCAGCGAAACCAGCAGAAAGGCGAACAGCGTTCCAATGTTGGAGAGATCGGCCAGCGTGCCGATGTCGAAAACGCCCGCCGGAATCGCCACAAAGAATCCCGCCACCCAGGTGCTGACGTGCGGCGTGCGGAATTTCCTGTGCACGCTGGAAAAAACGCGCGGCAGCAACCCGTCTCTCGACATGGCGAACCACACGCGCGCCTGCCCCAGTTGAAACACCAGCAGCGAGCTGATCATTCCCGTCAGCGCGCCCACCGTCACCCAGCGCTCCAGGTTGTCCAGCCCGATGGCCTTCAGCGCGTTCGCCACCGGCGCGGCGTTGCGCAGCGACTGCCAGGGCTGGATGCCGGTCAGCACCAGCGCCACCGTGCAATAGAGAATCGTGCAGATAATCAGCGACGCGATGATGCCGAACGGCACGTCCTTCTGCGGATTTTTCGTTTCCTCCGCCGCCGTGGAAACCGAATCGAAGCCGATGTAAGTGAAAAAGACGATGGCGCCGCCCGTCAGCACGCCCTGAAATCCGTTGGGCATGAACGGCTTCCAGTTCGTAGGATGAATGTAACTCAGCGCGCCGAAGTTGAAGATCAGAATGGCGAGCAGCTTGACGCCCACCATGATGTTGTTCGCGCCCGCGCTCTCCCGAATCCCAGTCACCAGGATCACCGTCAGGATCATGACGATGATGAAGCCCGGAAAATTGAAATACGCGCCCGTCGGCCGCAGCGACGAGTTCAGTATGGGCGTCATGTACTTGTCGGAAATATGGATGTTGAAGCTTTGCAGCAGCGAATCGAAGTAGGCGGAATATCCCACGGCCACCGCCATGTTGCTGACCGCGTATTCCAGAATCAGGTCCCAGCCGATAATCCAGGCGATGATCTCGCCCAGCGTCGCATAGGTGTACGTATAGGCGCTGCCGGCGATGGGAATCATCGAAGCCAGCTCCGCGTAACAAAGCCCCGCCAGGCCGCACGCGATAGCCACCAGAAAGAAGGAAAGCGCAATCGCCGGACCCGCGCCCGGCCGCCCCGCCGTGCCCACGGCATGATGGCCGTAAAGCAGCACGCTCAGCAGCGGCGCTTTCATCAGCGAATGCACCTCCAGCTTTTCGCCCGCCGCCGCCGTGCCGGTCAGGATAAAAATCCCCGTGCCGATGATGGCGCCGATGCCCAGCGCCGTCAGCGACCACGGCCCCAGCGTCTTCTTCAGACGGTGTTCGGGCCGCTCGGCATCCGCCAGCAGCTTGTCGATGCTCTTGGTCTTGAAAAGCTGGCTCGGCATAAACTCCCTGAACCGCGAGGAGATCGATGAGAACGGTGAAGGACGAACCCTCCCGGCCCGTCCTTCGCAAGGTTGCGCGGGCTAGCGCTTCGCCGGTCCGCCCGGACCCCTCTTCTTAACTTTTGGCTTGCGCGAGCCGCGTGGATAATCACGCTTCGGCTTGGCGGCCTTCTTCTTGCGCGCCGCGCGCTTCAGCTTCTTTCGTTCCGCCTTGTCTTTCACGCTCTTGGTTTTCATTTACGGTTTCTCCCTCTGCCGGATCTTCACGTACCGGTGTCTGGAATTCAGGCGCCGGCTTTCTTCAAGTCCGTGGTCAATTCTTTTTCCCCTCGGCCTCCGACCAGATGATCGACGATCACACCCTGGCGGTTGATGATCAGGACGGTGGGAATGGCGCGGACGTCGTAAGCTTTATGGATTGAATCGTTCTCATCCACGAGGGTCGGAAAATCATATCCTTTCTTCCCCAGGAACTTGCGGATGGTCCCGGAATCTTCGTCGTCAATCCCCACGACGACCGTCCCGGTGCCTTTCAGTTGTTCGTAAAGTTTTGCGATGGTGGGAAGTTCCTCCCGGCACGGCGGACACCAGCTCGCCCAAAAGTCGATAAGAACAACCTTGCCCCGCAGGGTGTTAAGGTCAAACTTCCCGCCGGAGACCGTGCGAAGGGAGATATCAGGGGCGGTCAACCCGACCAGACGGGAGCTCTCTCCCGGAAGCCCCAGGGTTTCCACCTTCACGGCCTTGGGCGGCGGCGTAAATTCAAAATAGCTTGCTTCCTGGCGGTTTCCAATTTCCGCCTTTTTCATCTTGATGTTCTCCTCCAGCATTGCCGAGCCGCCGCCCCTGGTCTTTACATGCTGGATTGATCGAACCCGCAATACCAGAAAATCGTCCTGATCAACCCAAAGTTCCGTGAACCCATTGGGAGTCGGCATGCGAACCACATAACATTTCCGTTTCTTGCCGGAAACCTTCATTCGGTCCTGTTTCTCTAGTGAGACGATCTGGGAAAAATGGGCAAGGTCGATAAATCGTGAAATGAGCAGTTCCTGTGTCTGGATCAGATAGTCGGAGTCTCCGGAATCCCGGTCCTGCTCACCCGCCTTGGGGAGGAATGCCGCCACCGGTGCCACCGTGTAGCACTTTTTCTCCGGGATGTATGTCCAGGATGTCTTGCCGTTGCCAATTCGGAGAACCTCTATCCTGGGGGTCCGGTAGTCAAGGTGGTACGTCCCAGGCCCGTCGGCGGAGAGATCCATTTCTGTTTCTGAAACAAAGTGTCCTGACACCGAAAGCGAGTTGACGGCTACAAAGTGGTACGCCGTCAGGCCGCTGTAAGTGGCAGCGACCTTCTGCATGATGTCCGCCGCGCTCATGGAAGCTCCGTAGGCCGGCAGAACGAAGAGAAGGCCAAGCCCCAGAGCGACGCTGCATTTCTTTCTCATTGCCTTGTGATCCACTTTACCCGTTTTTCAGCGCTACCCAAAAACCTGCTTCCAGGCGTGGCGCCGACCCCGCCTGGCGGGGTGGCCGCTACACCCGTTCGAGCGCAGCGTACCTTTCTACCAGTTTTTTCCGCCCGTGGCCCGGAAAACTGACGGTCAGCTTCGTATCTTCGCCGTCGCCCTCCGAATCGAGCACCGTTCCCACGCCGTATTTCGGATGCCTCACCTTGGCGCCGCGCTGCCAGCGGGCGAGATTTTCCGGAAGCGCCCGCCGCACCTGATCGCGCTCTGAACGGGCCGCGCCCCGGCCGTTGCGCCGGGAAAAGAACGCTTCCACGCTCTGCCGCGAGTTCATCGCGCCTTGCCACTCCGTGCGCGGCTTGGGCGCGAACATCGGCGTGTTCAGCGGCTCGATCAATTCCCGCCGCAACTCGGCCAGAAAGCGCGACGGCTGCGTTTCCTCCCGCGCCTCGCGCGCGTAACTTCGCCGGCGCCGCACCCAGCTCAGATTCAGTTTCCTGCGCGCCCGTGTCATGCCAACGTAGCACAGCCGCCGCTCTTCTTCGATTCCCGCGTCGTCCTCGAGCGACAGTTTGTGCGGAAAAAGTCCTTCCTCCAGGCCCGGCAGAAACACCACCGTGAATTCCAGGCCCTTGGCGCTGTGCAGCGTCATCAGGGTCACGCGCGCCCGCTCGTCGAACCCGTCCGCGCCGGAAACCAGCGCCGCGTGGTCCAGAAACATCGCCAGCGATTCCCCGCGGTCCGCCGCTTCCGAAGCCGCCGCCACCAGTTCGCGCAGATTCTCGATGCGGCTCTCCGCTTCCAGCGACTGCTCGGCGCGCAGCGCTTCCAGGTAGCCGGTCCTCTCCAGAATGCTGCGGAAAAATTCCGTCACCGTCACTCGCGACGCTTCTTCCACAAGCTGCCGCATCAGATTTCTGAACCCGCCGATTGCCCGCAGCGCGCGGTCTCCGATCACGCCCGAGGGCGCGTCCGACTCCTGCTGGATCGTCTGCCACAGCGTCCGCCCGCTCCGGCCCGCCGCCTCGCTCAGCCTCTCGATCGTCGTCTGCCCGATGCCGCGCGCCGGCGTGTTGATCACGCGCTGGAGCGCCGCGTCGTCGCGCGGATTGAGCGCCAGCCGCGCGTAAGCCAGAACGTCCTTCACCTCGGCGCGCTCGTAAAAACTGACGCCGCCCACCACGCGATATTCGACGTTCGATTTGCGCAGCGCTTCTTCAAACGCGCGCGACTGCGCGTTGGTGCGGTATAGCACGGCGACGGAAGCGTCGGAATCTTCGCGCAGGGCATGCACGATTTCTCCCGCCACAAAATAAGCTTCTTCTTCCGCGTCCGCCGCTTCATAGAGCCCCACGCGCCCGCCTTCGCCCTGGTCGGTGCGCAGCTTTTTTCCGATGCGCGCCTGGTTGTGTTCCACCACGCCCGTCGCCGCGTCCAGAATCGTCTGCGTCGAGCGGTAATTCTGTTCCAGGCGAATGATGCGCGTGCCGGGAAAATCGCGCTCGAAGTTCAGAATGTTTTCGATTTCCGCGCCCCGCCAGCGGTAAATCGACTGGTCCTCGTCGCCCACAGCGCAGATGTTTTTGTGCTGCCGCGTCAATTCGCGAATCAACTGGTACTGCACGCGGTTCGTGTCCTGATATTCATCCACCAGCAGGTGCCGGTACAGATTGTTGTAGCGTTCGCGAACTTCCTCGGACTTCTCAAAAAGCTCCACGGTTTTCAGCAGAAGATCGTCAAAGTCGAGCGCGCTTGCCTGCCGCAGCTTGCGCTCATAGCGGTCATAGACGGAAGCCAGCCGCTCCGTCACCGGATCGCCGGCCTGCTGATAAAGCTCCGCCGCTCTGCGTCCGCGATTTTTGTAGTAGCTGATTTTCCCCAGCGCCGCCCGCGGCGTCAGGAACCATTCATCGAGCCCCAGCTCCTTCATCACGGCTTTCACCACGCGCGCCTGGTCGTCCTCGTCGTAAATCGAAAAGTCGCGCGAGTAATCGAGCCGGTCAATGTTACGCCGCAGCACGCTGACGCAAAAGGAATGGAAAGTTGAAATGTGCGGCCACGTTTCGAGATTCTCGGAAAGCAGCCCGGCCACGCGATCCTTCATCTGGTCGGCTGCCTTGTTCGTGAAGGTCACGGCCAGAATGCTTTCCGGCGCCGCGCCGCGCGCTTCAATCAAATGCGCCACGCGATAGGTGATCACGCGCGTTTTGCCCGAGCCCGCGCCCGCCAGAATCAGCAGCGGGCCGTCACCGTGCTCCACGGCTTCGCGCTGCTGAGGGTTCAGGCCTTCTAGAAGTGGCGTCATTCCGGTTTTGGATTGGGCTCCCGAGGTTGTGCTCTTGCGAAACCCGATTGTACACGATGCCGCCGGGCGTCACCAAACGACCGCGAACCGGATTTCGCGCGCCTACCCTCGGGCGAGTTCGAATCCCGGCAGCCTCAGGGCCGCTTTGTCGAAGGTCAAGGTGCGCTTGCAACCGGCCCGGGCCGCGAGCGCGCCAATCAGCGCGTCGGCAAACGAGCCGGTTCCTTCCTTGAGCGCCATCGTGGCCGCAAACACTTCCTGTTCGCTTTCAACAACCAGCGCATCGGCCTGGAGAATCCGCTCCAGCGCCGCCGCGATTTCGCCGTCCGAAAAGCCGTAAGCCCGGTCAAGAACCCACACTGTCTCGACGGTGACCACGACGCTCACGAAGCCCGGCTCTTCTTCGCTGATGCGGGACTCCATGATTTCAGTTGCCATTGGAGATTGAATCGGGTCGTCCTGTGTAAGGTACCGGACCAGGATGTTGGTGTCGATGCCGATCATCGGCGCCGATTGCGGCGGCGAAGCCCTCCCGCGCCCTCCGCGACGGCTTCGCGCATCCGCTCAATGGACACGGGCCGTCGCGGCCGCTTCAGGATGCCCCTTAGAGCCCTGACCGGCAGTTTGGGCAACAGAACCACCGTTCCGTCCGGGTGGACGAAAAACTTCACGCGGTCGCCGGGCTTCAGCCCGAGCCGCTCGCGGATGGCCTTCGGGATGGTCGCCTGGCCTTTGACGGTAATTGCGGTTTCCATCCTGCCTCCCATTACTTCTACAAATAAGTAATACCACCACGAAGAGCCCTTGTCAACACGGGTTCTTTATTCGGACAGCCTCGCGGCTCCCTTGTGTTAGGCTAATGCGGATTTGATCCCGGCGGCCTCGGAGCGATGATTGCGAATCTTCGACGTCATCTGGCATGAGAAGTTC
>JBJKPU010000093.1:0-6454 GCA_046706005.1 Terriglobia bacterium
GTGCCCGATCCGCCCATGTCCAAGCTTTACAAGGAAGCGATTGAGCCGAACCTGACGGCGGGGAAGACGCTGCTGTTCGCGCACGGCTTCAATATTCATTTCAAGTTCGTGGTGCCGCCGAAGAATGTTGACGTAGTGATGATCGCCCCGAAATGTCCCGGCCACCGGCTGCGCGAATTGTTCACGGAAGGAATCGGCGTGCCGTCGCTGATCGCCGTCGAGCAGGATGCAACCGGCCACGCCGATCAGACAGCGCTCGCTTACGCCAAGGCGCTCGGCAGCCTGAAGGCGGGCGTGATTCGCACGACCTTCAAGGAAGAAACCGAAACCGATCTTTTCGGCGAGCAGACGGTTCTTTGCGGCGGCGTGTCGTATCTGATTACGGCGGGATTTGAGACGCTGGTGAAAGCCGGCTATCAGCCGGAAATCGCCTACTTCGAGTGCCTGCACGAGCTGAAGCTGATCGTGGACCTGATTTATCAGGGTGGAATCAAGTACATGCGCTATTCGGTATCCGACACGGCGGAGTACGGCGATTATTCGCGTGGCCCGCGCGTGATTGACGTGCATGTGCGCGAGGAGATGCAGAAAATCCTGGGCGAGATTCAGAACGGCAGCTTTGCCAAAGAATGGATGGATGAAAATGCCGCGGGGCGGAAGAAGTTTCTGGATATGCGCGCCCGGGCTTCAGAGAATCTGATCGAGAAAGTCGGCTCGGAGCTGCGCCGCATGATGCCCTGGATCCAGACCGCCAAGGAGGAAGCGACGGCGGCCCAGGCCCAGGCAAGGCGATAAGAGAAGTGACGAGTTACGAGTGACAAGTGACGAGCCGGAAGGGAAACCGAAGCCTCGCGGATATCGCGATCTTCTCGTATGGCAGAAGGCGATGAGACTGGTCAGCCGAATCTATGAGCTCACTGCCGTATTCCCGAGCGAGGAAAGATACGGCCTGGTTTCCCAGATGCGCCGCGCGGCGGTTTCGATCCCTTCGAACGTCGCTGAAGGCCAGGCGCGGAAGTCCACGGGAGAATTTGTTCAGTTTATCTCCAACGCCGAGGGTTCAGCGGCGGAACTCGACACTCAACTTCAGTTGGGCGTCGATTTGGGGTTCATGAAGTCCGTTACGGCGAGCGATGCCTTCGAGGCTGTCGCTGAAGTCAGGCGCATGTTGAATGGCTTGCGGCGCACTCTATTGAGAAAGAGTGATCAGTGACGGGCGGGCCGGTTGAGGTCGTGGACAGGATAATCCGGTGCCTCGAGCAGAGGGCAGAAGGCTGACAGCTTTTTTCCCGCTCGTCACTCGTCACTTGTCACTCGGCACTTTTGGAGGAGATTCCCAGCATGAAGAAATTGGCACTTGTCGGCGCCGGGAAATTGGGCGAAGGCTTGCTCGCGGGCGTGCTGCGCTCGGGCTTTGTGCCGGCGGGCCGCGTGGAAGCGACCGTGGCCCACGGTCCGCGCGCCGAGGCGCTTTCCAAAAAATACGGCGTCAAGGTGGGCACGGATAATCGCCGGGCGGTGAAAGGCGCGGACCTGATTATCGTTGCCCTGAAGCCTCAGCAGGTGAAAGGCTTTTTGCGGGAAACGCGCGCCGTCCTGCGGCGTGAGGCGCTGATTATTTCCGCCGCCGCATCGGTCACCACGGCGCTGATTGAACGCGAACTGAAGCACCGGGCGCGCGTGATTCGCGCCATGCCCAACACGCCGTGCCTGATCGGGCATGGCATGACGGCGGTGGCTCGAGGCCAGCACGCGACCGAGGCGGACCTTGCCGTGGCGCAGAAGATTTTTGCTTCCATGGGGCGCGTCGTGGTCGCCGACGAAAAGCACATGGACGCCATTACGGGACTTTCCGCTTCCGGGCCCGCTTACGTTTACATGATGATCGAATCGCTGGCCGAAGGCGGCGTGAAGATGGGCCTGCCGCGCGAGCTTTCAACCGAACTCTCCGCGCAAACGCTGCTGGGCGCTTCCGCGCTGGTGCTCGAGACCGGCGAGCACCCCGCCAAGCTCAAGGACGTTGTCACCACGCCCGCCGGCTGCACTATTGACGGCCTTCTGGAACTCGAAGAAGGCGGCCTGCGCGTCACGCTGATCAAAGCCGTCGTCCGCGCCGCCCAGCGCGCCAAGCAACTGGTCGAAAGCCAGAATAGTTAGGTCGCCGGCGTCGGTTGTAGTGTTGGTGTGGCGAACTCAAGGAGATGGCGAAGCCTGACAACCAGTATTCGATCTTCGCCGCCCTGGCAGGGGAGTCGGGCGCACCGTGGATTTGGATCGGCTCCCCGGCGCTTGCCTCCCGAACTATCGTTCGGGTGTCCCGCGTGGAAGACCGTAGGCGTGTTTGGTGCGAAGCCCGGGCGCTTGACGCCAATTTCGTGCGGGATTACAACTCAGGCCCTCGCAGGCAGATAACGGACCCGTCCACCGCCCTAGTGATAAGTTCTTGGTATCGGGACAGGCTCGGAATCAAGTGCGGCCAAACCGTCGCTCTCCGCGTGTCAGAGCGCAGAGGGCCCTGGGGCGAGCTTCAGCTTCTCCGATTTCATCCAGACCGCTTGGTCCGACTGGCGGTCGGTCTGGGCCTGCTTTCATTCGTCCTCTCCCTGTTCGGCGTCCTTAAATCGCTGGTATAGTTTCGAGCCGTCGCCCGGTTTGGGGGTGCGATTCGTTGAAACAAGTTCTGGCAGTGGTTTACGGCGTCCAGGCGTTCGTGGTCCTCCCGTGGTTCATAGGCGCCGCTTTCAGAGGTGAGCAGTCGCTGTGGGTGTGGCAGGAGTTTCACCGTCAGTTCGCACGCTTCGGGATCGCTGATGCCTTTTTGGGCCTCTACCTGTACCTTGTTTTCTACTCAGTGTTCGTCGTCGTCCCCTACGTTTTGCTCCTGGCGGCGTACGAGTTCCGCCTCGAGGAGGCCCCGCCTCCACGCGTGCGTGCAATGATGCTACTCGTCTCCACATGGGCCGCGTTCAGCTTTTTCCTGTTCGCGCACCCGATTTTCGAGTTCTTTCGAAACCTCCCCCTTAATATTTGGAACGGATGGCTGCTCATCGTATGGGCGCTTTCGATTTTCCTCATTGTGAGGGTGCTGTTCAGCATCTGGGACCACAGGCGAACGCGTATGGAGGCGATCTCCAGAGGGTGACGACCGACCCGCCCGCCGCCGGACATCTGGATCCGAATTTCTGCTGAAGTCGGCCCATTTGTTGGGAAGTTTATCAGTGACGTTGCCAATTTGCTCGACGATGGCGTTCGAGCGAGTTCCAAACGCTTCTTGGCCTGGCAATCCTTTTCCAATCGGAGCCCCATAATACGAAGGACTTTTTGTTTGTCCCGCCCAGCGCGCCAAGCAACTGGTCGAAAATCAGAACAGTTAACGGTGTTCCCTCCAGCCCGCCGGTGCTAGAATTCTCCTTCGCCATCCTGGCGCTTGCGTTATCGCAAATACCTCTGCGGGGAGAAAACCTACGCCTGACAAAATCATCTTTAACCTACCTGTAAAGTTTGCCGGCTTGCTGGCAATCGTCATCTTTCTTTTGATTCCGCTTCCAAGTCGCGCCGATACGGGAATCCGTGGCTGGCTGCGGTATGAGCGCATTCACAGCGCAACGGCCCAGGCGCAATATCGCCGGCTGCCGGCGGTGGTGGTGGCGCTGGGAGATTCACCGGTCATTCATTCCGCGCAGCACGAGATGGTTCGAGGAGTGCGCGGGATGCTGGGACGCACACTGCGCGAAGAAAGCGAACTGCCAAAGGAAAGCGCGATTGTGCTGGCGACGCTCGATGACCTGCGCGCCGCCGCGCCCGCGAGCTCGCTCAGCGTCAAGCTGGAAAAAGACGGCTACCTGCTGCGAAGCATGACGATCAACGGACGGCAGTGCCTGGTGGTCACGGGCGTGAACGCGCGCGGCGTGCTTTACGGCGCATTCGCTCTGCTGCGCAGAATCGCGCTGCGCGAACCGATCATGAATCTGAATGTTACTTCCGAACCTGCCGCGCCGATTCGATGGGTGAACGAGTGGGACAATTTGAATGGCACGATTGAGCGCGGCTACGGCGGGCGCTCGATTTTCTGGAACGACAATCACGTGGTCCAGGACCTGGGCCGGGTTCGCGATTACGCGCGATTTCTTGCTTCGCTCGGCATCAACGGCTGCACGGTGAACAACGTCAATGCCGATCCGCGGCTGCTGACGGCGGCGTACGTTCCGCAACTGGCGCGCATCGCGGACGTTTTCCGGCGCTGGGGCGTGCGGCTTTCAATTTCAGTCAATCTGGCCTCGCCCAAGCTTCTCGGCGATCTGGACACGTTCGATCCGCTCGATCCGAAAGTGGAAGCCTGGTGGAAGCAGAAGGCGGACGCGATTTACGCCGCCATCCCCGACTTCGGAGGCTTTCTGATGAAGGCGGGGTCGGAAGGCCAGCCGGGTCCGGCAACTTACAACCGCTCGCAGTCGGACGCGGCCAACACAGTTGCCCGCGCGCTGGCTCCGCACGGGGGGATTCTGGTCTATCGCGCGTTCGTCTATAACAACCATCTCGACTGGCGCAATCCCAAGAACGATCGCGCCCGCGCCGCCTACGACATTTTTCATCCGCTGGACGGACAGTTCGACCGAAACGTCGTGATTCAGATTAAAAACGGCCCGATTGATTTCCAGGTGCGCGAACCCGCGTCGCCGCTGCTGGGCGGCCTTCGAAAAACGAATGAAGCGATTGAGCTGCAGGTGACGCAGGAATATACCGGCCAGCAGAAGCAGTTGTGTTTTCTGGTGCCGATGTGGAAAACGACGCTCGATTTTGACATGCAGGTGAACGGCCGCCCCGGAACGCCGGTAAAGGCGCTGGTGGCGGGCCGCGTGTTTCATCAGCCGCTGGGCGGATTCGTGGGCGTGGCGAACGTCGGGGACGGGCAGACGTGGATGGGCAGCCTGCTGGCCATGGCCAATCTTTACGGCTTCGGAAGGCTTGCGTGGAATCCGAATCTCAGTTCGCGGGAAATCTCAGAGGAATGGACGCGACAGACTTTCGGATTCAATCCCAAGGTGGACGAAACGATCACCAGCATGCTGCTGCGCTCCTGGCAGATTTACGAGGATTACACCGGGCCGCTGGGCCTGGGAACGCTGACCAACATCCTGGGCGCGCATTACGGTCCCGACCCGCAATCGGCCGAGCACAACGGATGGGGCCAGTGGATTCGCGCTACGCCGGAAGGCATCGGCATGGACCGCACGGTGGCCACGGGCACGGGATACATCGGGCAGTATTCGGCGCCGGTCGCAAAGATGTACGAATCGCTCAAGACCTGCCCGGAAAATCTTCTGCTCTTCATGCATCACGTTCCTTACACTTACCGGCTGCATTCGGGGCAGACGGTGATTCAGTACATTTACGATTCGCATTACGCGGGAGCGCGGGAGGCGGCGGGGCTGGTTCGCGACTGGAAGACGCTGCGCGGATTGGTGGACGAGAATCGCTACAAGGAGACGCTGGCGATGCTCGAATATCAATCGGGAGCGGCGATTGTGTGGCGCGATGCAATCTGCGACTGGTTCAATCGCCAGTCGAACATTGCCGACGCAAAAGGCCGCGTGGGCCATCATCCCGACCGCACCGAGGCAGAGGCGATGAAGCTGGACGGCTACCAGATTGTGGACGTCAGGCCGTGGGAAGCGGCCTCAGGCGGCAAGGCCATCGAATGCGAGCCGCCGCAAACCCAATGCACGGCGAGCGTGAGCTACAGCGGGCGGCCGGGCTGGTTCACAATCAGCGTGGAATATTTTGACCAGTTTAACGGCGTGTCCACGTTTCAATTGATGGTCAATAAGCAACGGATCGTTGAGTGGAAGGCCGATGCGCACCTTCCGGCATGGCGGCCGAGCGGAAGTTCCTCGACGCGGCGCGTGATTCACGGCGTGGCGCTGCGGCCCGGAGATGAAATCACGATTGATGGCGCGCCCGACGGCCACGAATACGCGCCGCTGGATTACATTAAAATTTCACCCGGAAGCGAAAACTGAGGCTGGTTCAAAACTTTCCGTCGGCTGCGCATCCTGCGAGTTCGCCGCGCAGAACGGTGACGGCCTGGCCCGCGAGTTTCACGCGCTCGCCCTCAACGCGAACGCGAACAATCCCGCCACGAGGCGAAGCCTGATACGCCGTCATCTCCGGTTTGCCCAGGCGCTTTGACCAGAAAGGCGCAAGGCAGCAGTGGGCCGAGCCGGTGACGGGATCTTCATCAATGCCCGAGCCGGGCGCGAAGAATCGCGAAACAAAATCGAATTCCGGCGCGGCTGAGCGGCTGGTCACGATCACACCGCGCACCGGCAGCTCCCGCAGGCGTGAGTGATCGGGTTTGAGTGAGCGCAACACGTCTTCCGAAGCGAGTTCGACGAGATATTCGCATTTATTTTTGCCCGTGTAAACCCGATTTGCTCCCAGCGCTTCAGCCAGA
>JBJKPU010000094.1:0-32985 GCA_046706005.1 Terriglobia bacterium
CGCTACCTCAACCTGGCGGAGCAAGTTCACAATCTGCTCCGGCTTGTACCTCTTCGTCGGCATGTTCGGTCCTCCTCAAGTGAATTCTCTCTCTTTTCACTTGGTACCCAAAATGCCGGGCATGTCACTACGCGTTGGTTACTAATGGAGTCAATAGAAAACACGAAACATTTTCAAAACCGAGTTATTAACCGCCCGCTCACTATGAGTTGCACCCTGATGTTTACCCCATCTTTTTGACCTCTCTTTTTCGCATGTCCACAATTGCTCCTAGTCTGAAACGCTCCCTATTTTCCTGTGATGTGAGGACAAGATTATCCGCGTGGGTTCAATCAGGAAGCAAATTTTTGCTGCCTTTGATGATGCGATAAACCCAGGCCACAAAACCTGCCGAATACCGTGCTATACCGTGATGCTAAGCGTAGGAAAGGAGTGAACGAGCCAACTATATGCTTTGTGATTTGGTTCGGGACCAAGAGGTCCCCAATTCAAATCTGGGCGCCCCGACCATCTTCCCTCTAAGCTTTCATGTAGGACCTCGATCGGGTGTGAGTAGCGCAGGACCTCTCGGCGCTCGGTTATGAGTCGCCGGTACCAGCGGCCTATAGTCCCATGGTCACACCAAGAACTGTTTCACATGCCGAAGTTGTGATATAAACGCTCTCACTCCGAGTGGTAGCGAAACCAGGGCAGGTCAAATACCGGCTCAAATGCGTTTGCATTCGCGAAGGTCCTGAACAGCCATGTTATCAGCGATCCGAAAGCTAGTGTTTGGCGTCACACTGATCATCGCGGCCGCCGCAGTGCTGCTGGTTTCCGATTGGAACCGGAGGGTTCAGCAGAATAGACCGGCGGTTGAAACAATTCGGCATGTGGCGATTTTCCAATTTTCTTCCAACCTCGCTCTTGATCAAAACGTCGCGGGCATGGTTGACGGCATGGCGAAGAACGGGTTTGTGGACGGCCGGACGGTCTCCATTCAGCGATTCAACGCCGAGAATGATTTTGCAACGGCCAATACCATCGCCAAAGCCATTGTGAGCGGGCAGTTCGATATTGTTCTCACCTCCAGCACGCCTTGTTTGCAGGCCATGGCCAACGCCAATAAGGACGGAAAAGTCATCCATGTCTTCTCCGGTGTAACGGACCCTTACGGGGCGGGTGTTGGCATTAATGGGACCGGTCCGCATGACCACCCCAGACACCTTGTTGGCATCGGCTCCTTCCAGCCTGTTGGGCACACCATGGAAATTGCGCGAGAAATGTACCCGGGTTTGAAGCGCGTGGGGGTGGTGTGGAATACAGCCGAGGAGTGCTCCGAAGCCTGCGTCCTGAAGGCACGCAAAAAGTGCAAAGCGATGGGAATCGAACTTCTGGAAGCCAACGTTGACAACTCTGTGGGTGTGCTGGAGGCAGCCAAGTCCGTTGTGGAGCGCGGAGCGCAAGCCATCTGGGTCGGCGGCGACAATACGGTCGAACTGGCGATCAATTCTGTGGTGGCGGCGGCTCGGGAAGGAAAAATTCCTGTCTTCACCAATGATCCCGCTACGGTGAAACGAGGCGCTCTGTTTGCCCTGGGAGCTGATTATCACCAAGTGGGCGTGCTCTCAGGAGATCTTGCCTCTCGAATCTTGAACGGCCTGAATCCTGCTACCATCGGTGTCAAAAATATCGTTCCGGAAAGACTCGTCATCAATAAGCAGGCCCTGCGCGGTTTGAAAGATCCCTGGAAGATTCCACCTGGGCTCGCGGTCAAGGTAACCGTCCCAACGAAGAGGCAGCCGGATTGAAGTGACCGAGAAATGGAACATCATCTTGTGAACATGAGAGTGACCACGCAGTTGCCCGAGTAAAGAAACCTGCCCAAGATGCTGGCGTGAGTCAGGGCGCCACGGCGCCAACGGACTGGCAGCTGTACGAGAGTATGGAGATCAAAAAGCAAATCGTCGGCGAACGTGCCGAGATCCAGGTGATCGGCCACATGGATGCCTACTGGGCTGCACTGTTGGCTACGACCCTGGATGACACCGTTCGTGAGGGTCTGCACCAGATCTCCCTGGACCTTTCTCAAGTTTCCTTCATGAGTTCGGCGGGAATTGGCGTGCTGGCTGGATGCTACAAGCAGTTGCAGGCCATCCGGGGAGTTTTCACTATCCGAAGCGCTTCCAGAAAAGTGGAGGATCTGATTGAGCGCTCCGGGTTGAGGGACGTGCTGCTCTCGGCGGAGCAAATCACGCACGCGGAGGCCGACGAAGTTCGAACTCCGGTGGCTTCGCCCAAGCGGGGCGAACAGATTGAACGGCCGGAGGGAACCTTCGAAATCTTTACCCTTTCCGAAGGGTCAAAGATGAAAGCCGGCCTGATCGGAGATCCGGCCCTCCTGCGCGGCTGCCGGTTTCAGAAACAGCACTGCACCACGCAGACCTTTCAAGAATCAGCCTTCGCAATGGGATTGGGGACGCTCGGCGATAGCTACGAAACCAGCAAGGGCCGCTTCGGTGAATTCCTGGCTGCCGCAGGGGCGGTCGCCTACCTGCCTGCGGACGGAACCAACGTTCCGGATTACTTTGTTCCCGTCGGAACCTCTGTGGCGCATGTCCAGGTCTGCTATGCCGCATCCATTGAAGGGTCCTTTGCGAAGATGGCGCGGTTCGAGGCGAATAAGGACTCTCGCACGATCACTCTCAGCCAACTTGTCCATGCGGGCCTGGAATTCACAGCTGCGGACCGCATGGGGATGGTGATCCTGGCGGAGACTGCGGGATTGGTGGGCGCCGCGCTGCGCCGGCCTCCGACCCAGGCCAACTCGCCGGGCGCGCCGTTCGAGTTTCCCGAAGTCCGCGACTGGCTGACCTTCACGGCCGAGCGCGCCTACTCACGCAGCCTGGCTCTTGGAGTCGGTCTGGTGACGACCGGAGATCAGGACGAGATGAACTCGGTGCTTCGGCCCTTGGGGTCGAAATCGCCGCTTTCCGGACACTTTCACGCTGCAGCCTTCAACTACCGCCACCTGCAAAAGGGCGAGATTGATCTGAAGGATACTATTCGTTCCTTGTTTGATAACGAATCGCTGCAGGGAGTGCTTCATTTGCTGAATGACGACCGGCCCACGGAAGGCGTGGGAGAAAGCGAGTTTGTTCGTGGTGCGATTTGGATGGGACCCGTCTCGTAGCCGCTTGTCGAGGAGTGATTCATGAGTCTTCTTCTGGGAGCCTTGACGATCGGATTGATTCTCTCACTCCTGTCGCTGGGAGTATTCATCAGCTTCCGGATTTTTGATTTTCCCGACATCACCGCCGACGGCTCCAGCACTCTGGGCGCCGCCGTGGCGGCAGCGCTGATCGTCAAGGGAGTTAATCCGCTGGCGGCCACGGCGGCGGGTTTCGCGGCGGGATTCGTGGCCGGTTCGGTGACGGGCGTGCTCGCGGCCAAATTCAAGATCAACGGGCTGCTGGCCGGGATTCTGGTGATGACGGGTCTCTACTCCGTCAACCTCCACATCATGGGTCGCAGCAACGTTCCCCTGCTTTCTTCCACAACCCTTTCCACTTACGCTCAGAACCTGGGCGCGAAGTTTTTCGGCGGGCAGGGGCCGATGAATCTTCTGGGATGGGAAGTCTCGCGACTCGACGCTTTCACCTTAGTGCTGATTTTCCTTGCCATCATCCTGGTCAGCGCGGTGCTTTACTGGTTTTTCCAGACGAATTTGGGTACCGCCATGCGTGCTACGGGCGACAATTCCCAGATGATCCGCGCCCTGGGAGTGAGTGATGAGAACATGATCATCCTTGGCCTTGCGGTTTCAAACGGGCTGATTGGCCTGTCCGGAGCGTTCCTTGCCCAGTACCAGGGCTTTGCTGACGTTCAGATGGGAATCGGCATGGTGGTCTGGGGGCTCGCGAGCGTCATCATCGGGGAAGCAATGGTCGGAGGCCGCTCTCTGGGCTTGATGATCGTGGGGGCGGTGATGGGTTCGGTGTTCTTCCGTCTGCTGGTGGCCATCGCCCTGCGCATGGGTCTGAACCCGAACGATCTCAAGTTGATCACCGCCGTTTTTGTTTTTGTGGCCCTGATTCTTCCCGGCATGATCAAGAAACTCAATCTGCGAAAAACAGGATTCTCCCGTGCTTGAGATTCGCCAGGTTCGCAAGGTGTTCAACCGCGGCACTCCCAACGAAGTGCGCGCCCTGCAGGGCGTGAATCTGACTTCGGAAGGCGAATCGTTTGTCGTCATCATCGGCACCAACGGCTCCGGCAAAACGACGTTGCTGAATGCCGTCGCAGGAACATTCTTCGTTGACTCCGGCTCAATCTTTCTGGATGGCAATGACATCACCCGCTGGCGGGAGCACCGCCGGGCCAAACTGATCGGGCGGGTCTTTCAAAACCCATTCAGCGGCACCGCCCCGCACATGACCATCGCGGAGAATCTGGTCTTGGCCG
Source organism: Terriglobia bacterium (assembly GCA_046706005.1). Lineage (GTDB taxonomy): Bacteria > Acidobacteriota > Terriglobia > UBA7540 > UBA7540 > JBJKPU01. Next base: position 4,444 of record JBJKPU010000094.1, read on the forward strand.
TCAGACGCGGCCAGGGCCGCGGCTTTGGATGGGCGTTGCACCAACGACTGACCGATGAATTCCGCGACCGCATCCGCCAGCTCAATATGGGTCTGGAAGATCGGCTTGACAGCTCCATCGGTACTCTTTCCGGAGGGCAGCGCCAGGCCTTGACGCTGGTGATGGCAACATGGCTCAAGCCGCAATTGCTGCTTCTCGACGAGCACACGGCCGCGCTGGATCCGAAGAGCGCTGAGCAGGTGATCGAGCTTACCGCGCAGATCGTCAAGCGCGAGAAACTGAATACACTGATGGTCACCCACTCCATGCATCAAGCTGTGAATCTCGGCGACCGGTTGGTCATGATGAACCGCGGCCAGATTATTCAGGATTTTCAGGGCGCGGAGAAACGCCGCCTGCGAGTGGATGACTTGCTGATGCGGTTTGAGGAAGTCCGGCGGGCGGAGCGACTTGACGAATCCGCTGCCGAGATGCTCAGCCGGCTCTATGTGTAAGGAGTGCCGGCCCTCGCGGCGCCTCCTGACTGCCACCTATAGATAGATACCCCCAAAAATGCACGGACTAACTTAGAAACTGTTTGCGTATCTCTCGTGCTTTGATCAGTTGGCACGCTTCAGGGCCGCTCACGATATCGTCTAGTAGGCTCGCCGAGAATGCGCGTGTCTCCACCCGGAGAGCAGCAGGAACGGTACAGGTTCAGGCTGCATCCAGGCCACAAAACCTGTCGGATGCCGTTGTCCGCTGTTGTGTCGGGCATTTGGAGTGGAAATGAAAAGCGAACCGGCGCACAATCTAATTTAGAAATCTGTACGTTGCTGGACAATTCATCGCGAGATGGCCGGCAGATCAAATCGGGCCGCCTGGACAACCTCTTTGCTGGTAAGCTCATCGAACCAGAGAACACGATGACCGAAAAAGAAATTGAGATTCGAACAGCCGACGGAACTTCGCGCGGAGCACTGTTTCATGCCGGGGACAAGCCTCCTGCGCCGGGAGTCATTTTCTTGACCGATATCCGCGGCATTCGCCCCGCGCCCCACCAGATGGCGGGACGGCTTGCTGCGGAGGGCTACACGGTCCTCGTGCCGAACGTTTTCTACCGCACCGGACCTCCGCCGATGTTCGATTTCCCCGTGAACTTCCGCGAGGAGCGCACCTTGAAGCGGTTTGCTGAACTCACAACGCCGCTCACGCCGCAGGCGATGGAGCGCGATGCGGCTGCGTACGTCGATTTTCTTGCTTCGCAGCAATCAGTTCGCGAAGGTCCGATGGGAGCTGTGGGTTTTTGCTTTTCGGGCGCGTTCGCCCTGCGCACCGCCGCCGCCCGCCCGGACCGCATCACCGCCGCCGCATCTCTTCACGGAGGGCGGCTTTACGCGGATGCTCCCGACAGTCCTCACCTGGCGCTGCCGCGCGTCAAGGCCCGGCTCTATTTTGGCCATGCCGTCGAAGACCAGAGCATGCCGAAGGAGGCGATCGAAAAACTCAATGCCGCGCTCGCCGTCTGGGGTGGCCGGTACGAAAGCGAAACTTACGAAGGCGCCCGTCACGGCTGGACCGTGCCTGACAATGGCGCCTACAACCAGCCGCAAGCCGAAAGAGCCTTCACCAAACTGACTGAGCTCCTGGCGCAAGCCTTGCAATAGCCCGGCTCCGCTAGGCTTGCTCTTCTTATTTCTCGCCCGTTTTAGGTCTCCCTCTCGCTCAGGAACTGTAATAGCATGGAGGGTAGCCGAATTAAACGATTTCAATCAGATTCCTAGGTGGAACGCAAAAGAAGGAGGAAAGCCATGCGCATGATGTTGAAAGTTTCCATCCCCGTCGAAAAGGGAAACGAACAGGCCAGGAAAGGGACACTGGGCAAAACGATGCAGTCCATTCTTGCGGAACTCAAGCCGGAGGCGGCCTACTTTGTCGCCGACAATGGGAAGCGGACAGGGTTCATCTTTTTCAACATGGACGACCCGTCGCAGATTCCCGGGGTGGTCGAGCCGTTCTTCCTGGCATTCAACGCCGCGGTTCAAATTCAGCCGGCGATGGCGCCGGAGGACCTTGCCAAAGCTGGGCCCTCGATCAAGAAGGCGGCTGAGCAGTACGGGTAAAAGCGGCTAGGATTGGGCTTAAAATAAAGCGCATCGCCTGAGGTCTCGGCGGAATCGAATTCAGAATCCGCCGGGGCGCGACCTGCGGTCCGGCCGGCGGAAGTTTGGCCGCAAGAGCGGGCAGGGAGAAACGTTTTTCCAGGGGCGTGGTTTGTTTGGGGGGACTGATGGCAGCAATCAGCGATCGGTATCTCAGGGGCCAACTGGAGCATCGGCGGAAGCGGTTGCGGACGGCGGTGGCGCAGCCTGCCGCGAGCCCTGTGCTGGGGAATCTTCTGCGCGAAGTGGACTCGGCGCTTGCCCGCATGGATTCCGGCCAGTTCGGAATCTGCGAGCAGTGTCACGATACGATTGAAGCTGACCGGCTGCTGGCTGACCCCCTGGTGAAGCTGTGCCTCGATCACCTGACCACCGAGCAGCAGCGGGCGTTGGAAAAGGATCTGGAACTCGCAGCGCGAATTCAGCGGGCTCTGCTTCCGTCCCGCGAATCGCGCGCCGCGGGCTGGCAGATTCAATATCACTGGCAGCCCCTGGGCATGGTCAGCGGCGATTACTGCGACCTGATTGATTCCGGAAACGGCGAGGTCCTTTTTTTCCTGGGCGACGTTGCGGGCAAGGGCGTGGCAGCTTCGATGCTCATGACGCATTTGCACGCCATGTTCCGCAGCCTGACCAGCGCGGGCGCGGCGGCCGATGGAGCACGGCCCGCCTCGTCAGCTTCCTCGCTTGCGGAACTCGTCTGTCTGGCCAACCACGTCTTTTCTCAGAGCGTGATGGCCGGGCAATTCGCCACTCTGGTCGGAGGCCGCGCCGCCTCGACCGGCGAGGTCGATATTGTGAACGCCGGGCATTTACCCGCGCTCGTCGCCCGTCGCGATGGTGTCAGCTCACTCCATTCAACAGGTTTGCCCCTGGGCCTGGCGTCGGACGCGTGCGCGACATTTGAAAGGGTCAAACTCGAGCCGGGCGAAACTCTCTTTCTCTATACGGACGGCCTGTCCGAGACTTTCAATGCGGCAGGCGATCAATACGGCGATGCGCGCCTGTCCGAATTCCTCACGGAGCATCACCAGCTTCCTCCCGGCGAGCTGATTTCCGCCTGCCTTCGCGATGTGCGTGAATTTGCTTCCGCCGTTCCCCCTGCCGACGACCTGACCATTATGGTTCTTCGCCACGGCTCCTGAACGGCATCCGCCGAAGATTTCCCGGCGCCGGCTGATGGGAAGGTGGTCTTTCCTATCTGGATACGGAGGGAGAATTGCTTTGCCCGTCGCACCTTGGCTGTGTTACAAGCAAAGAATACTGTTCTAATAAGGGGGTGTCATGAAAAGACTCATTCCGCTAATCGGTTGTCTCGCGGCGATGTGCCTGGGAGTGTCGATGGCGACGGCGGCGGGCCAGGGCGCAAGTCCTCGTGCCGGCAGCGTCATCGTTCCCGGAACGAACATCCTGCGCCCCAGTGAAATTGGGCGGCGCGGACACACGAATTATTTGATCTTCGTTCCGGCCGGAAAGCCCCAACCAAGCGGTCCGTCGGGTGAAACACCCGCCTCCCTCGGCTGCATTTACCAGCTCAATGGCGATTTACTGTCCAGCGGATGCCTGATCAGCGCCGAGACAAATCTTCCATCGGGTGGAAGCGGCATCATCGCGGTCGTTGACGCCTACGACTATCCGAGCGCAGCAAGCGACTTTGCCTTCTTTTCCAGTTATTACGGCCTTCCTTCCGCCGACGAATGCGGAAGCGGTGGCACATCCGCCTGCTTCACCAAAGTCACCGCTACCGGCGTTACGCCGAAGACAAACTCCGGCTGGGCGCTCGAGGCCGCGCTCGATATCGAATGGGCGCACGCCATGGCTCCTCAGGCGCAAATCGTTCTGGTTGAGGCCGCCTCGAACCGGAACAGCGATTTACTGGACGCTGTGGACCTGGCCTCGAACATTGTTTCCACCTGCAACGGCAACTGCACCGCGGGCCATGGAACAGGAGTAGTTTCCATGAGCTGGGGGGGCAGCGAGTTCAGCGGAGAAAGCGCGCTCGATTCACAACACTTCGCGACGTCCGGCGTGATTTACATCGCGGCCAGCGGAGACAAGGGTGGCGTCGTGGACTGGCCCAGCGCATCTCCCAACGTGGTCAGCGCCGGCGGCACCACGATCCACCGTGACAGCTCGGGCGCCTTTACCGGTGAAACCGCGTGGTCCGATAGCGGCGGCGGGCTCAGCGCCTATGAGAGTGAACCTGATTATCAAACCGTTGTTACGTCCGTCAATCTGAACGGGTACCGTGGCACGCCCGACCTTTCCTTCGATTCGGATCCTTACTCCGGTGTCTCCGTTTATGACTCCACCCGGTACAGCGGCCGGACCGGCTGGTTCGTCATCGGCGGCACCAGCGCCGCTACGCAGGCCCTTGCCGGGATCCTTAATTCGGTGGGGAGCTACACCACATCCCAAAGCGAGCTGGGGGCGATCTACGGCACTTACAATTCAGGCAGCTACGGCAGCGATTTCACCGACATCACCTCCGGCCAGACTTCCGGTTGCCACGGAGGCGGCCATCACCAGTCGGCAACTTGCTTTCAGGCTGGGACCGGATGGGATTTCATGACCGGCGTGGGAACAAACCTGGGAACCAGCGGAAAGTAAAGCCGGCCCCCGCGGCGCAGTCGCATTTTCGCGGCCGCGCGGGACGCATGCAATCTAAATCTTTAGCACGGCCGACCCGCGAATCGCATCGTTCTTGAGGGAATTCAGAGCGCGGTTGGCATCCGGGAGCGGATAAGTTTCAATCTGCGTCCGGATGGGAATCTCGGCGGCGATGCGCAGAAAATCCTCGCCGTCCTGCCGCGTGTTGTTGGCCACGCTGCGAACCACGCGCTCTCCGTAAAGCAGGTTGTAATCGAGCGGCGGCGTGGGGCTCATGTGAATGCCCGCCAGCGCCAGCGTTCCGCCTTTTTTGAGCGTCTTCAGCGCCGCAGGAATGATTTCTCCCGCCGGCGCGAAGATGATGGCAGCGTCCAGCTTGACCGGCGGCTCAGCCAGCGTTCCGCCCGCCCATTTGGCTCCCAATTCGAGTGCCAGCTTCTGGTGGCGTTCGTCGCGAGTCGCCGCATAGACTTCCACGCCCCAGCGCCGCGCCACCTGGATGGCCACGTGCGCCGCGGAGCCGAATCCGTAAAATCCCAGCCGCCCTCCGCCTTCGATTCCTGAAAGCCGCAGCGAGCGATAGCCGATGATTCCCGCGCAAAGCAGCGGCGCCGCCTGATCGTCGGGAAAGCCCTCGGGAATGCGGTAGGTAAACTGTTCCGCCCCGACCGCGTATTCCGCGTAGCCGCCGTCCACCGTATAGCCGGTGAATTCGGCGTTGTCGCACAGATTCTCTTTGCCCGCCTTGCAGTATTCGCACCGGCCGCAGGTTCGATGCAGCCACGCAATGCCCACGCGCTCGCCGGGCTTGAATTTCGTGACGGCGGCGCCCGTTTTCTCCACCGTGCCCACGATCTGATGTCCGGGAATCACCGGCATCCGGCGCTGCGGAAGCTCGGCTTCAATCACGTGCAGGTCGGTGCGGCAAACGCCGCAGGCCGAAACCCGCACCAGCACTTCATCCTCGGCGGGCGAGGGAACCGGCGCGTCTTCGAATCGAAGCGGGTTCGATTCAATCGCGGCCGAAGAATGTAAGCGGCAGGCTTTCATTTCGTTATCTCGCGGCGAATGAATTCATCGGGATCGCCCTCAATTTCCAGTCTAACTCCAATCGCAATCGGGCGCTAATTCGCGGGCGCGGCCGTCCTGTGACGCCGCTCACATCGAATTCACGCTTTCCGCGTTACAAACGATTTTGGGCGAGTGATTGCCCAAGATCATCGCCGCCTGCGCTGATTTACGGGGGAGGGCAGGCGGCGGTGATCATTCCGCCACGGGGAGCAAGCCATGCTTGAAGCCAGGCTGCATTTGACGACGGTCGGCGAGGGTCGCCAGTTCGCCGGCGAATCCGGTTCCGGCCACACGATTCTGATGGATGACGCGGAGGGCAACACCGGCGCAAAGCCCGTCGAGCTGGCTCTGCTCGCGCTCGGCGGATGCACGGCGTTCGATGTGATCGGCATCCTGCGCAAGATGCGGCAACAGGTCACGGGCTATGAGGTCGAATTGCAGGCTGAGCAGCGCCCTGAATATCCGCGTGTCTTCACCCGCGTGGTTATCAAACACAAACTGCACGGCGCGATCGATCCCGCCGCCGTCGAGCGCGCCATTCACCTTTCCGAAAGCAAATACTGCTCCGTGGGCGCCATGATTTCCAAAACCGCGCGCATTGAAACTGTTTTTGAAATTATTCCTGAAGCGGCCGGCCGGCCCGTGCCGGAACACATCGCTTCCGCCGCCTGAGCTGATCTTCTTCGAGTGTGATGATTTCCGCCGCGAGAATTCGCAGCGCTGCGGACTTTCCTGAAAAGAACGTTAACCGGGAGGCCAGTGAAAAACGCGGCCGCCCAGCAGGTGCACGTGGAGATGATCCACCGTCTGCCCGCCCCAGCTTCCGTTGTTGATGACGGTGCGATATCCTGTGGCGTCAATCTTCCGCTCGCGCGCCAGTCTGGCCGCTGTCAGGAACAATCGTCCCAGCAGCGCCTCATCTTCCGTCCCCGCTTCCTTGAGTGAGACCAGATGCTTGCGCGGCAGGATCAGCAGATGGACCGGCGCTTGCGGATGGATGTCTTCAATGGCGGCGAGATCGTCATCCTCGTAAACAATCCGCGCCGGTATTTCCCTTTTCAAAATCTGGCAAAAGATGCAGTCCTGACTCACGCTATCCTCCGCGTCTGGAAGCGGCAATCCCGTCCGCCTAATTCAGCCGCACCACAAAAGTCTCGGTCGCAAGATTCGCGGCGCGAAGTTCCTCGGCCAGCCGGTCCGCCTCTTCGATTGAAGAGACGCTTCCCACGCGAACCCGATGCAGAGTCCGGCCGCCGCTTTGGATGGAATCAATCGTCACCGGCCGGAATCGCCGCTCGATCTGCCGCTTCACCCGTTCGGCATTTTTTTCATCGCTGTACGCGCCCACCTGGACGGCGTAAATCCCGCCGGTGACGTTTTCGGGGGCAGCTTTCCCGCTGGAACTCGAAACTCTCTCGCCGGCAGCGTTCCCGACGGCAGTGTTCGCGGCAGGAACGTTCCCGCCGTCGGAATGCCCACTGTTGGCATTCTGGCCGAGGCCCAGAATTTCCAGCCGCACCAGCGCCGTGCCGTCCATGTGGATCACCTGCGCCGCCGCTTTCGAGAGATCGATGATCCTGCCGGCGACGAACGGCCCGCGGTCGTTGATGCGCACCACCACGCTTCTTCCGTTCTCCAGGTCCAGAACGCGAACCCGCGTCCCGAAGGGCAGCGTGCGGTGCGCCGCCGTCATGGCATACATATTGTAGATTTCGCCGTTCGATGTGCGTTTTCCATTGAACCCCGGACCGTACCAGGAGGCGATGCCTTCTTCTCCCTGAACGGCCGAGGGCGGAACGCTCGGCGGGCGTCCCGGGTGCCGGCCGCGTCCGCGGGTCGGAGCGGGCGCGGGCGGCGGCACCAGCGGCTTTCGATGGCGATGCAGGCAGCCGGCGAGAGAAAGCAGCGCCGCCGCAATCGCGAGAGCCTTCGCCGTTCGCAGCGGCAGCATCGCTTTGTTCTTCAACCGGAAGATTTCTGTGGGGAATTTGTCTCGCAGAGTTCGCCCTCGCGCCCGGCGGCAAAGCTTCGCACCGGGCTGCACCCCTCGTTTGGCTATTCTATTCAACGTCGAGTTGTGAGACAAATGGATTTCGCTTCCGGCGTCCCGGGCGAAGTATAATCAGAAATTGGTTCTCATCGATATCTGTAAACTGAATTCATGAAGCTTCCTCGCAAATTCTGGTTCAAGCTGCAACAGTGGAAGTCGCGCTGGGAGGAGTCGGGCGTGGGCAGCAAGCCCAACTACGACACTTCGCACCGCATGTGCCCCAGTTGCCGCGCCCTCATTGACCGTTCTGAAAAGGTCTGCCCCATGTGCGGCGCCAAAACCGGCCCGGTCAGGGCCAGAAGTTCCTCCAGCTCAGAGCCCGGCCGCATCATGGGCATCATTCCCATTCCCAGCACCGTCACTTCCGCCATGGCGGCGGCCTGCATCCTGATGTACATCGTGGAATGGTTCCTCAGCCAGAAGTCCGGACCTCCGGTGCGCGCCATGCTGGGCCTGCCCGGCATTCGGCCCATGGCCATGCTCAGGCTGGGCGCCAAGTACGGGCCGCTGATGTTCGCCGGCCAGTGGTGGCGCCTCGTCACGGCCATGTTTCTGCATGCCGGCCTGCTGCACATCGGCATGAACATGTGGTGCCTTTTCGATCTCGGCCCGGAGGTGGAATCGCTCTTCGACGCGCCGCGGTTTATCGTCTTTTATCTCGCGACCGGGGTTTTCGGTTACATCGTGAGTTTGTGGTGGAGTCCCGGCGGCCTCTCCATCGGCGCTTCCGGCGCCATCATGGGCCTGATTGGAGTCCTGATCGGCGCCAGCGTCCATCTCGGCAGCCTGGGCAAGGATTACCGCAGCATGCTGTGGAAGTGGGTCATCTATATTTTTATCTTCGGCCTGTTTTTCTCAGTGGATAACGCCGCGCACATCGGCGGCCTGGTACTGGGTCTGGCGCTGGGCTATCTCGTTCCAAGCGGCGAGGTGCAAACGCGCACCGAGCAGAAACTTTGGAACACCCTGGCCGTGATCAGCGTGCTTATCATCGCCGCGTCCTTCGCCCTCATGGCCATGCAAATCAACCAGCCGTATTATTGATTTTCACGACAGACAATCATGTGGGCACGTGACGAGCTGAAGCTCGGCGCTACGCCTTACCGAACGCGATACTAGCCGTGCGCGCGCAATTCGCCGAACTGTTTGGCGCTGGGGTGGTGTTCCTTTTCAAAGGCTGTGATTTCATCGGCGTGGCGGAGCGTCAGGCCGATGTCGTCCCAGCCGTTCAGCAGGCATTCCTTGCGGAAAGGATCAATCTCAAAGCTCAGGCGCAGGCCGCTGGCATCCGTGACGGTCTGGTTTTCCAGGTCCACGGTCAGCGAGTAGCCTTCTTTCCCGAGCGTGCGGTGGAACAGGTCATCCACCTGAGCGTCCGGCAGCGTGACGGGCAGCAGCCCGTTCTTGAAGCAGTTGTTGTAAAAAATGTCGGCGTAGCTGGGCGCGATAATGGCGCGAAAGCCGTAATCGAGCACCGCCCAGGGCGCGTGTTCGCGGCTCGAGCCGCAACCGAAGTTGGCGCGCGCCAGCAGCACCGACGCGCCCTTGTATCGCGCCTCGTTCAGCACGAAATCCGGATTGGGCTTTTCGCCGTCCAGATAGCGCCAGTCGTAAAACAGGAATTTACCGTAGCCCTCGCGCGTCAGCAGCTTCAGAAACTGCTTCGGCACCATCTGATCCGTGTCCACGTTCACGCGATCCAGCGGCGCGGCCAGTCCGGTGTGCTTTTTATAAGGTGTCATTTTCCATCCTCTTTCACTGACGAGCGGTGAAGGCGGTCATGCCTGCCCGCCGGGGAATCTCAATTATTCTGCCCGTCCCACGTTCCACTTGCGAATATCCACAAAGTGTCCTTCAATCGCGGCGGCGGCGGCCATCATGGGGCTCACCAGATGTGTGCGCCCGCCCTTGCCCTGGCGGCCTTCAAAGTTGCGATTGGAAGTTGAAGCGCATCGCTCGCCGCTGGGCAGCACGTCGGCGTTCATGCCGATGCACATGCTGCAGCCGGAATCCCGCCACTCGAACCCCGCCGCCTTGAAGATTTTATCCAGCCCTTCCGCTTCCGCCTGGCTCTTTACTCCGCGCGAGCCCGGAACCACCAGCGCCTGCTTCAAACTTTTGGCGACGTGTTTGCCGTCCACAACTTTTGCCGCCAGGCGCAGATCTTCCAGCCGCGAATTCGTGCAGGAGCCGATAAACACGCGGTCGAGTTGAATATCCGCAATCGGCGTTCCCGGCTTGAGGCCGATATAATCAATCGCGCGCTCGGCGGCTTCGCGGTCCACGGGATCGGTGAACGAACCGGGCTCGGGCACGCGGCCCGTGACGTCCGTAACCATGCCGGGATTGGTTCCCCAGGTGACTTGCGGCGCGATCATTGAGGCGTCCATCTCAACCACGTGGTCGTATCGGGCGCCTTCGTCGGTTGCAATCGAGCGCCAGTGGTCCACGGCAATCTGGAAATCCTTGCCGCGGGGCACAAACGGCCGGCCTTCCATGTAAGCAAAAGTCGTATCGTCGGGCGCCACCATGCCGGCGCGCGCGCCGCCTTCAATCGACATGTTGCACATCGTCATGCGCCCGTCCATGGAAAGCTCGCGCACCGCCTCGCCCGCGTATTCAATCACGTGCCCGGTGCCGCCCGCGATTCCGATTTTGCCGATGACGGCGAGAATCAGATCCTTGGCGGTCACGCCGGGCGCGCGGCTTCCCATCAATTCCACCAGCATCGCCTTGAAGCGATATTGCGCCAGGCACTGTGTGGCCAGCACGTGCTCCACTTCGCTGGTTCCGATGCCGAAGGCCAGCGCGCCGAAGGCTCCGTGCGTGGAAGTGTGGCTGTCGCCGCAGACGATGGTCTGGCCCGGCTGCGTGATGCCCAGTTCCGGACCGATGATGTGCACAATGCCCTGGTTCGGATTGTGCATGTCGAACAGCAGCACGCCCGTTTCCTTGCAGTTGCGCTCCAGCGCCGCAAATTGCGCCGCCGCCACGTTATCCGCCAGCGGCAATTCGCGATGCTCGGTGGGCACGGAATGGTCCATCACGGCAAACGTCAGGTCCGGCCGCCGGACTTTTCGTCCCGCCGCCTTCAGCCCGGCAAAAGCCTGCGCGGAAGTTCCTTCGTGCACCAGATGGCGGTCAATGTAGATCAGCGCCGGATGTCCCGGCTCTTCCGTCACCAGGTGCGAGGTCCAGATTTTGTCGTACATTGTGCGTGGCGGCATGTCGTTTCCGATCCTGAAATTTCTGATTTACGAAGCAGGCATGATTATAGAGCCTCCGGCGGTTCCGTTTCAATTCGCGCTTTTCCTGCGGCCCTTTACAATCTCTCCCCGTTCACGCACTTTTTAACGATCACGAGGATTTCCGAGGCCGGAACGTACAAGCGGTGGCCGAGCTTGACGGAAACGACCTTGCCGTTTTCGAGCCATCGGTAAAACGTCGAGCGCGAAACGCGAATCCCCATTCGTTCATGAAGGATTTCCCATGCTCGCTTTCTGGTCAGCAGCCGCGGCGGCCGTGGTTGATAGCTTGATGTCGCCGATCCTTGAGATGGATTCGGCGATAGACCGGCGGCGGAAAAGGCGGCGGCGTTTCCCATAGGTCCCCTCCCATGCGTTGGATTTGAATTTTGCTGCGGATTGTCTTGCGCGCTTCAGGCTCGCGTTCCGAGCCCGCGGCGCGGCACTCGTTCAGCCGCACTCCTCCGATTGGAATTGTTCCCACAGGATCGCCATCCGGCGCCGTTCCCGGCGGCGGGCGATGTCCTGTTCCGCTTCCGCCGGTCCGAACTTGGCCCGGTCCAGCAGCAGGTTCGAGGGCTGGTTGGAATGGAACAAGCCGGGTTCCGCCTGCTGCCGTTCGTGATAGGTGCAGTTTCCGTTGCCGGTGGGCGAAGCAGGGAAGACGCATCCTTTTTCCCGGCAGCGCGGCGAGGTAAAGGAAACCGACTGCGCCGGAGCCGGCGTCGTGATCACGCTGGATGACACGTCGGAATTCCCGGAATTCCATTGGGGAAGCGGCGTTCCGGCCGCGGGCGGGACTGAATCATGGCGGGATGAATTTCCGCCGAAGCTTGTGGCGGTGTGCAGGTTAATGTCGATAGCGTGGTGCTTGGGCAAGGACTGCATGATGGACCTCCTCATTTCGAAAAATAAGATCCGATTGGGTTTGCTCGAGCTTCGCCGGCGCTGCGCCTTTGAAGCTCGGGCGTTGATGTATGGATTCAGCTTCCAAAGGCAGGGAAGTTGGAAGCGCAGAATTGCTGCTTGCTGAACAGCAGAGCGGCGAGGATGGAGAGAATTCGGGAATGCGTTCTGCCGGGCACTCGGAAAGAAGGCGGCTGCCGCAGAAGGCAGCGCCCGGCCTCAATGATTCTTCGAAGAATTTCCGGATTGAGGGGACACCTCTGCCCACGATTGACACGAGCTCTCGCAATCCCTCGAATATTTATTGTGGGTCAGAGACTGCCGTACCGAGGAACCCTGAATCGGGTGCCATCCCTCTGCTGACGAATGGTTCCAGAGACTACCCTACGCAGGTGGCTACCTGCCTTGCGTTAAGGACAATGATGGTAAGAGTTCTCCAAGCGGTTCATGCCCCCTCCGGCTTTAACCAACCAGTTAATATACTAGGCCACTATCGATTGGCTTGTCAAGATAATTCTGATATTTCGATCGATTTTCCGCCCGCCGCGGCTTCTTTCCCTCCGTGAAGGCGCTACGGCTGCACGGGAATCGTGACCGAGTTGGTCAGCGTGAAGTCAATTTTGGTTTCAGGCGGAATCACCACCTGCTGTCCTTTGGTGGCCGCCTGCGCTGCCGTGCCGGCGCCGGCCCCAATGGCCGCTCCGATGGCCGCGCCCTTGCCGTGTCCGACGATCGCCCCGATCAGCGCACCCAGCCCGGCTCCGCCTCCGATGGTTTCGGCGCTGCGCTTTGTCCGGGAAGAGCCGGTTTTCGAATACATGGTGCTCGCCACGGGATAGGACGCGCCACCCACGGAGAGGCTCACCAGCTGAAGTCTCAGCTCGGATTGCCCTTTGATGTGCCCCGCGCTCGCCACGCTTTCAACGCGCAGACGGGCATCCGCGCCCTGAGGAATCACCACGCTTCCATTCTCAGCTACGGGAGAGGCAATGCTGGCTGAAAATTCCTGGCCCGCCTGGACCTTGGATGTGTCAATCGTGTCAATCGTCCGGATGGTGATCACCGTTCCCGCCGGGACCGTCACATCCACGGGCGCGGGTGGCGCGGGAGGCGGTTCAGGCGCTGGCTGAGCGGCGGCTTGCGGTTGCGCGGGAGCCGCGCTGGGCTGGCTTTCGGCCGGTGCTGGCGGCGGGGCAGGGGCGTTCGCCTTCGCCGTTTCCTGGCTCCTGCGATGGTGCGAAGCTTTGGGCCTCGGCCGTTCCGGAGGGGGCTCCGGCGTCGGGGCGGGTTCACGCTTTGCCGCGGCGGAAGCCGTGGAAGCGGACCCGACGGTCAATTCGTTGATCACCTGCTTCACGCCGGTCACGCCGCTCGCCAGTTGTTCGGCGCTCGATTTTTCCGCCGCGTTGCCGACGCTGCCGGTCAGCACCACCACGCCTTTTTGGGAAATTACGCGGATGTTCTCCGCTTTCAATGCCGGGTCCTGAAACAGCTTCGCCTGGATTTGCGAAGTGATGGCGTTGTCATCGGGCGCTGTGGAACTCTGGAAGTATTTGGTCAGGCTGCAGCCGCCCAGAATGAGAGAGAGTCCAAAAACCAGGGCCGCATATCGAACCTTGGGATCACGCATCGGAGCCTCCTCTGGCGCTTTTTCCCCTCGCCGGCGTCCCCTATTCGATTCCCCTGGCGCAAGCCGGGTTGTGTCGGGGAAGCCTCTCTTGCACTCTACCGCCGGACTGTCCGCGCTGTCCAGCCGGGCGCCGGGATGGGGCGCGAAAATTCGGGCCTAGTCCGCGAAAGGTGCTAAAATTCTCTGCGTAGTCGGGCGCGGACGCAGCATCCTGTTGAAACCCTGGCGCCTGGCCTGTTCGATTTCGAGCGGGCCGCGATGACAGCCGCCGATGCAAGATCTTTCTGTCGTGATTCCGGTCTTTAACGAGGAGGAGAACATCCAGCCTCTCACGGAGCGGCTGGCAAAGGGCCTGGCCGATTGGTCCGGGTCCGCCGAATTCCTCTTTGTGGATGATGGCAGCACCGACGGAACGCTGGAAAAACTCCGCCAGGCGCAGGAGCGCGATCCGCGCATTCGCATCGCCCGCTTCCGGCGCAATCAGGGACAGACCGCGGCCATGGCGGCGGGATTCCGCCTCGCGCGCGGCGAGGCCGTGGTCACTCTCGACGGCGACCTGCAGAACGATCCGGAGGAAATTCCGCGCCTGGTCGGAATGCTTCAGGATTGGGACGTCGTCTGCGGCATCCGGGTCGCCCGGCACGACGGCCCGTGGAAGCGCTTTTCTTCCCGCATCGCCAACGGCTTCAGCAACTGGGTAACCGGCGATCCCATTGAGGATACCGGATGCACGCTCAAGGCCTACCGGCGCAGTTGCCTGGAAGGCCTGGAGCTTTATTCCGGCATGCACCGCTTTCTTCCCACGCTGCTGATGATGCGCGGCTATCGCCTCGCGCAGGTGCCGGTCCGCCACCATCCGCGAATCGCCGGAAAGACTAAATACGGAACTTGGGACCGGCTGACCAAAGGGCTCGGCGACCTTTGGGCCGTTCGCTGGATGAAGAAAAATCGCATCGATTTCGAATCCGTGCTTGAAGTGATTGAAAGCGAAAAACCGGAAGAGGAATTGAAAGCCGCCGCCAACAAAGCCGCCATGTGAGGAAGCCGCGCGGCCGGCGGATGTAAGAATCTTGGCCGGGAAAAAGGGAACTCGTAATTTCAAACCTGAGCCGTCATCCTGTCTTGTGACCACTTGAGCTCTGAAAAACTGCCGGAATTGAATCCAACCATTTCCTCGGGGCAAAGCCCGCGCCGCGCCAGAACACTGCAACTGGCGATTCTTGCATTGGTTGGCGGCTGCATGTTTTTCGTCTGGCTGGGCCGCCTGCCGCTGCTCGAGCCAGACGAGGGCCGGAACGCCGAGGTCGCCCGCGAAATGCTGGCGGCCGGTGAATGGCTCGTTCCTCATTACGACGGCTTCGCGTATCTCGACAAGCCGCCGGTTCTTTTCTGGTCGGAAGCCGCGAGCTTCAAAATCTTCGGGCTTTCGGAATTCGCCGCCCGCTTTCCTTCCGCGCTGGCCGCGCTCGCCACGCTTTTTCTCGCCTGGTTCCTCGCATTTCGAATGTTCGGCGATAAGGCGGGCCTCTACGCCGGAATTGTGTTCGCCGTCTCGCCGCTCGTGGTGATTTTCTCCCGCGTGGTCATCTTTGATATGCCGCTCACGTTCTGCGTGACCGCGGCCCTGCTCTGTTTCTGGCTGGGAGAAACGACCGCCGGCCGCCGCCGCATCTTCGGTCTGCTCTTCTTCGCTTTCATGGGCGTGGCGACACTCGTCAAAGGGCCGGTGGGATTCCTCCTGCCGCTGCTGGTCATTCTGGTTTATTCAGCCCTGCGAAGGCGGCTGCGCGATTTAAAGTGGCTTCCGTGGGGATGGGGATCGCTCGTTTTCTGCGCCGTGGTTCTTCCGTGGTTCATTGCCGTTTGCCTGCGCCATCCTGATTTCCCCCGTTACGCGCTTCTTGAGGAAAGTGTGCAGCGTTTTCTCACTCCGGAAGCTCATCGTTCCGGCAGCGTGTTTTATTACATTCCCGTTTATCTCGCGGGGTTTCTGCCGTGGAGTTTCTTCCTGCTTTTCGCGGCTTTGTCCAAAATCAAAAAGTGGCGGGCGCTCGGCGAGCAGCGTTTTGCGCCGATTCTGTTTCTGCTGGTCTGGGCGGGAGTGATTTTTGTTTTCTTCTCGGTTTCCCATTCCAAGCTGGCAGGATATTTTCTTCCCGCGCTGGTGCCGCTCAGCATCCTGATGGGATTCTTCTGGGGCAAGGCGGAATCCGCGTGGAAGGCGGACATCCCGGACTGGGTCACGGCGGGATTCGCCGCGCTGATTGGCATCGGCCTGCTGTTTCTGGTTGCGCCGCAATGGTTGCACTTTCATTCCGTGCGCCTCCGGCTTGAAAGAAAGCTTTCTCCCGGCCTCCTCGAATTGCTTGCGCCCACCGCCATTTATTGCGGAGTGATCGTCGCCGCGCTGGGCGTGCTCGGACGCAATCTGCTGGGACGCAAAAGACGGCGAGCGCCCGCGTGGCTGCCTTTCGTTCTGGCCGGTCTGGTTTTTCCTCTGATGCTGATTCGCTCCGGAAAACCTTTGAGCCTCTATGCCGCGCACGATTCCAGCCGCCTTCTGGCTCACAGCATTCTGGCCAGCCCGCAAAAGAACTGGCCCATCTATGGCTATTATTATTTCCGCACCGGCCTGCCGTTCTATCTGCGGAAGCCCGTCGGCCTGGTTTCCTCCGGCGCGAGTGAGTTGACCAGCAATTACATCATTTCCCGCTGGCCGAAGATTCCAGAGCAGACAACGGTCCGCATGTTTCCCGGTCTTGCCGGCAGCGGCGGCTGGCCCGGCGGAAAGCCGGTCGTCGTCAAGGGCAGGCCGTGGCTCGATGCTCCCGGACCGTGGCCCGTCCTCGTGCTGGTTCGGAACGACCAGGTTCCTAATCTCGCGAAGCAGGCATCGAAACTGGTTCCGCTGTGGTCCGGCTGGGATTATTCGGTCTGGGGATTCTGGCCGCGCGGTTCACATTCACCGTAGCGCGCACCCCGCCATGCGAGGTGGGCATTTCCGGCGCTACAACAATATTATTATGTGCGGAATTTGCGGTCTGCATCATCTCGAACTTCGGCCGCTCGATCATGCGGACGCAATCCGCCGCATGTCGGCGCGGCTCCGCCATCGCGGCCCGGACAGCGACGGCCTGTTCGAACTGCCGCACTTGGCTCTCGCCATCCGCCGCCTCAGCATCATTGATCTTGAAACCGGCGATCAGCCTCTTTCGAATGAAGACGGCAGCGTCACTCTGGTTTTCAACGGCGAAATCTACAATTACCGCGAGCTGCGCGCCGGACTTCTCGAGCGCGGCCACTCGTTCAAAACGCAATCCGACGGCGAGGTGATGGCGCATCTTTACGAAGAGCGCGGCGCGCAGTTCGTCCGGGAACTGAACGGCATGTTCGCCCTGGCGCTTTGGGACGCGCGCGAAAAGCGGCTGGTGCTCGCCAGAGATCGCGCCGGTGAAAAGCCGCTCTTTTACTGGATGGCGAACGGCACGCTGGCCTTTGCCTCGGAGATCAAATCGCTGCTCGAGTATCCCGCCGTCAGCCGCGAACTCGATCCAACGGCCGTGGCGCAATATTTTGCCTGCGGCTATTTCCCCTCGCCGCGCTCGGTTCTTTCCGCCATCCGCAAGCTTCCCGCCGCGCACTCGATGGTCGTCCAGGGCGGAAAAGTTTCAATCAGCGAATATTGGAATCTTCGCGATCATCTTCGCGCGCCCGGCTTGCCGCCCGTCTCGCACCACGATGAAGACGATCTGGCGGAAGCGCTTCGCAATCGAATTCGCGACGCGGCTGTCTCGCGCCTGGTTAGTGACGTGCCGCTGGGCGTTTTCCTGAGCGGCGGCATTGATTCCTCCACCGTGGTCGCCGTCATGAGCGAGCTTTCGCCCGGAAACGTCAGCACTTTTTCGATGGCTTTTCCCCAGGCGTCGTTCGATGAATCCGATTACGCCGCGATGGTGGCCAAACGCTTCAAAACGGATCATCACGTTCTGAAGGCTGACGTAGCGAGCCTGCGCGAAGCTCTCGACACGATGGCCGATCATCTGGATGAGCCGATTGCCGATCCGGCCGTCCTTCCCACGTTTCTGCTTTCGCGTTTCGCGCGCCGGCGAATCAAAGTTGCGCTCAGCGGCGAAGGCAGCGACGAACTTTTCGCCGGTTATCCCACTTACGTCGGGGCAAAACTCGCGCGCAATTATCTGCGCCTGCCGCGCGCCCTGCGCCGCCAGGTTTTTGAGCGCCTCGGCCGACTTCTTCCCGCCGGCGCCGGCGCCGTTCCCATGGGACTTTTCATTCGCCGCTTTCTTGAGTTTGCCGAGCTCGACGCGCCCGAGCGCCACCAGATCTGGTTCGGAGTCTTTTCGCCCCGGCAATTGGATCAGCTTTTCGCTCCGGGCTGGGCGGGCGCGGAATCGCCGGGCGAAAACTTTTTGAGTCCGCTCACCGAGCGCCTTCAGGGAGCGAACTTCGAGGACGTCATTGCCGAACTGCTTTACCTCGATTTCCGCATGTATCTCGAAGACGATTTGCTGGTCAAAGTCGATCGCTCCAGCATGGCGTGCTCGCTGGAAGTGCGAACGCCGTTTCTCGATCATCGTCTGGTGGAGTTTGCGGCCGGATTGCCCTCAAGCCTTCGCCTGCGCGGATTCAACATGAAATATCTGCTGAAGAAGGCCGTTCAAAAATGGCTTCCGCCGGAAATCGTTCGCCGTCGCAAGCGAGGCTTTTCCGTTCCCATCGCCGCATGGATGAGAAATGATCTTCGCGAGCTTCTGGAGCAAAATCTTTCCGAGGAAGAGCTGAAGCGGCAGGGAATTTTCAACGCTGCTTACGTCCGCCGCCTGCTTGCCGAGCATCTTTCCGGCCGCGCCGACCATCGCAAGCCGCTCTGGGCCCTGCTTTGTTTCCAGCTTTGGCGCCGGCGATGGGCGCAGTCGCCGCCGTCCTGACGCAAAACGCAATCATCCCCCGGGCAATCGCTCGCCGGCCCCGCACATCCTTATTATTAAGGAAGCTCTTACTGTGAATCCTGAACAGCCTGCACCAGAAGCTGCGCCTTGTTCGCCAGGTTGAGCGCGCGCTGCAAGTCGGAATCCTGAAGGGCGCGCAGCGATTGCGCGAGAAAAGCTCTTGCCCCGTCCAGCGCCTGCACGTTCGCTTCTGAAAGCCTGGCGAGGCTCAGCTTTGCAATCTGCCGTTGCAAGCGGCCCTGCAATCCGGTCACCTGCTTCTGCAGCGCCACGGCCTGCGACGGGCTCTGGTTTGTTTCAAGCGCCGGCATGGGCGTTGTTTCCTCGGGCTGCTCCGCGGGCGGCGCGGGCTCGGTGTGATGCACCGTGTGCCGCGGGCGGCTGGCTTCTTCATGCGGCGCGGGCTCGGGTTCGGCCGGCGGTTGCGCGGGCGGAGTGGGCGCCGGCTCGGTAATCACCATCACCTGCGGGCTTGCCGGTTGCGATTCCGCGGCTGCGGCGGGTGGCGGAGCGGGTACGTAAACAATCCGCGGCGTCGTCTGGCGCTTGGGACAGCCGCCGAACAGAATCAGAACGCACGCCGTTGATCCGAAGGCTTTCAAATTCAAGGCAGTCTGATTTTAGCATCCCCGGCCCCGGGCGCGCCGGTCTTCTGTTTTTCGTCCGCGATGCAGGGCATTCCGAGCGGTGCCGTCGAGCGATGATTGCGCTGATTCGCTTCAGGCGGAAAGAGTCTGATCGCCGGGCTGATCGTCGTCGGCGGCCGGATTGATCAGCGCCGCAAGCGACGGCACCGACGATGCGATGAATTGAATTCCGAAATCCTGCAGAAAAACCTGCGCCGGCATCTGCGCCAGGCTCAGAGCGGCGAGCAGCATCGCGGAAACCGCTCCGGCCGCGGCGGTGGCCAGCGCCAGCGTGCCCGCGTTCCACAACCACGCCACGCCCAGCGCGCCGAGCGCGAATCTTCCCAATCCTTCGGCCAGCAGCACGCCGCTGAAAATGGCCAGCAGCATCGGAAAGAAGAACACCAGCACCGCCGCGCCCGTCACCACGGCCAGTCCGATCCTCGCCAGGATATAGAGGCCGAAAGTCGCGGGCTCGCGGCTCATCCATCGCAGCAGTTCGCCCCAGGCTCGCGCCAATCCGATTCGCTCCGCGTACATGGTGGGAACCACAATGTCGTCGGTCAGCATGATGGCCAGGGCCACCACGGTTGCGGTAAGGATGATCGCTCCCAGCAATCCCGCCACCACCAGGGGAAACCACGGCGGGCGTTCCAGCGCCCACATCTGCAAATGAGGAAAAAGAGCCAGCGTCAGAATTCCGAAGGCCACACCCAGGATGGCGAGCCCGCCTGCAAGAAAAATGAAGTAGGAGCGGCCCAGCCTGCGATTGCTTCTCCACGCCCTGCGAATCCGCACTTCGCGGCCCAGGATGGAATCCACCAGCACGAATCGTCCCAGCGCTCGCACATAAAGCAGCGCCAGTCCCGCGGCCAGGCCCAGCGCGACAATCGGAATGGCCAGCCACGCGTGACCGGCCAGCGTTTCACGCGCGCGTTCCAGCAGAAAATAATAGGTGACGCTCGGCGTCAGGCTTCCCGCCGACCAGTTCACGATGGCCCACGGCGTGCCGCCGCCCAGAAAAAAACAGATCAGCCCCAGCTTGACCCATTTTCGAATGCTGAAGGGACGGAGAAGCAGGCTCAGCGCGTCATTCCAGGCGCGGCGCAGCGCCGGCGCCAGCGATTCGGCGGGATCGACAATTCCCTCGCCGACGCGCACTCGCAGCGGCCGCGGCTTTCGGTCTCTCGTGTTCAGATAGGCCTCTGCCTCGGCAGGCGAATCATTTCGGAGCGCGCTTCCGCCGCCCCGGCTGCGCCGGCAAAATTCAGTCAGCCCTTTTCACGCCGCCTTCGAACTCATCGCGCGGCGGCATGCGATCCATTCGACTTCACCTGATGCTCGTAAAGCTTGTGCCAGTCCTCGCGCTTCTCAAGGATGAACTTCTTCGCGCCTTCGAGCGAAGCGAAGATTCGATGTCCCTTGATGACGTTGCAGGGCTGGCAGCAGGTGACCAGGTTGTCGATGTGCCGCGTTCCTCCCCTGGCATGGGGATGGACGTGGTCAATGGTCAGAACCATCCAGTTGGAAAAACTGTGCATTCCATCCAGACCACAGTACTGGCACTTGAAGTGATCGCGCTTGAAGACTTTCATCGCCTCCTCGCGCGAAAGACGCGGCACCGGGCCGGCAAAGAACTTGGTAATTTTTTTGAGGGGCATAGCTCCTCCTGCTGGCTTAGATGTGGGGCGGTTCGCCCTCGTTCCTCGCCTCCGGAGCGGTAGCTTTCCGCCTCCCCTTCGACTCAGGGCTTTTCGATTCCTATGATACTCCTCCCGTAAGCCTTTGGGTAGGACCTCCGTCGCGTCCCATAGCGCGCGCCTTTACGGCCCGCGGCTCTTCCGCCGTAGGGGCGATTCACGAATCGCCCTTCCTTGTTCGACTCCCGTCGGGGCGCACCGCGGCGCGCGTCTCCACGTCATTCCGACCCCGCGAAGCCGTAGCGCAGACCGCCGCCGTTGCGGTCTGCGGTTTGCGTTTGGACGGTTCCGTAGGGGCGCACGGCCGCGCGCCCGCGTCATTCCGATCCCGCAAAGCGGGAGAGGAATCTGCTTTTGCTTTTGGGTTGCAAGATCGTCCGGCGCGGGGCAATTCATGAATTGCCCCTGGGGTTGCGCGGCTGGCGCAGACCGCTTTCTTTCGCGGTCTGCGGGTTCTATGGCGTCTTCTGACTTCTGACTCCTGTATTCTCTCTTATTCCTTCACTGCACCGTGAGCGTCACCTTGGAGGTATGTGAAATGTTGCCGGACGTTGCCGTGACGGACAGCGTGTAAGTTCCCGGCGCGGTGCCGCCGGTCGGAGTGGGCGCGGGAGCAGCCCCGCCGCCGCCGCCGCACGATGCCGCGAGCGCGACGAAGAGCAGCAGCGCGAATGCAGTGACGAGTGACAAGTGGCGAGTGATGGGGCGCAGCCGCCGTAGGGGCGATTCATGAATCGCCCTTGCGGGCCAGCAGCGAATGCCGATGGCGAGCAGTCCCATGAGTCCCGCGAGCACCATCCACAACGCCGCGGGCGGCACTGCCGGTGGTTCGGGCGCGACGGGAATCGCGGCGGAGGGTGCCGTGGTCGCAACGTTCAGCGAAACATTTTGCGGATTCGTTCCGTCCAGCGTCACCGATGATGGCGTGACCGTGCAGGTTGAATTCTGCGGTGCGCTCGAACACAACAGCGTCACCGTGCCTGTGAATCCGCCCAGCGACCCTAGGCTGATCGAATAGGTCGCAGTCTCACCTGGCGCGACCGACGCCGTGGATGGCGATCCTGAGGTCACGCCCACGGTGAAGTCCGGCGTGACGCCCGTGCCCGCCAAAGAAACCGTCGCGGGGCTGTTGTTGGCGTTGCTCATGATCAGCAGTTGACCGCTTTCGCTTCCCGCAACGGAAGGCTTGAAGGTGATGCTCACGGCGCACGTTCCGCCGGCCGCGAGCGTTTTGCCGCTGCAGCCGTCCGTCTGGACGGCGAAATCCTGGCTGTTTAACCCGATCAGCGAAAGCGGACTCGCGGCAAAAATCAGTTGGGCGGAGCTGGAGTTGGTGACCGTCACGCTCTGGGCGGCGCTCGTCGTTCCAATCCCCAGCGCGGCAAACGTCAGAGAGCCGGGAGAAACGCTGGCGCTTGCCGCCACCCCCGAACCGCTCAGGCTGAAGTACTGAGGACTGTTGCCTGCATTATCCACGAAAGAAATTTCCGCCGTTTCGCTGGCGCTCGTGGACGGCGTGAACGTGACGCTGACCGTGCACGTTCCGTTGGGAGCAATCGTCTGGCCGGCGCACGTATCCGATGTGATCGCGAAGTCGGCGGCATGAGTCGTCCCGTAGATTCCCGGTGCGTTCGACCCTGACTCAAAGACCAGGTTGGCGGCGCCGGAATCGGTGACCGTAACGGTTTGCGGAGCGCTGGTGACGCCGTCGGGCTGCGACGGGAAATAAAGGTTGGTGGGCGAAAAGCTGACCAGCGGTGCCAGCACGCCGGTGCCGGAAAGGGAAATCGTCTGTTTCGTGCCCGCCACGCCGCTGGCGTCATCGGTCACGGTCAGCGTTCCGGTTTGCGTTCCCCCCGCGGTCGGCGAGAAAGTCACGCTGAACGCGCAGCCCGCGCCGGGAGCAAGCTGTGCGGGGCAATTATTCGTCTGCGAAAACTCGCCGCTGACGGCGATGTTGGCGATAGTGAGGGCTGTCTTCTGCGTATTGACCAGGGCCGCCGGCTGGGCGGCACTGGAAAGATTCACGTCTTCATTGCCGAAGTCAATGCTTGCCGGCGAGAGACCGTTGCCCGCCTGCAGCAGAATCGAACCGTTGACCGTTGCCAGGTCCAATCTTCCATCGCCGTTGAAATCGCCGGCCGCGAACATGCCGGCCGCCTGAACGGTTGACGCCGCAGACGCGAATGTGCCATCGCCATTGCCCAAAAGGACGGTCGAATTGTTGCTCCCGGAATTTGTCACCACAAGATCCAGAATGCCGTCTCCATTCATATCGGCAACAGTAATGGAAGTGGGATTGAAGCCCGTGGCCGGCGACGAAGCTTTGAGCGTAAACGTTCCGTCTCCATTGCCCGCCAGGATGGTCACGGTGCCGTCTTTGAAGTCCGATGCCGCCAGGTCCAGTTTGCCGTCGCCGTTGAAGTCGCCCGCCACCAGACTGCCCGGGTGGTTCACCGTCAACGGAGATGAAGCTGCGGGAGTGAACGTTCCGTCCCCGTTCCCGAGCAGAATCGCGACCGTACCGCCCAATGCGTCAGCGGCCGCCAGGTCCAATTTGCCGTCGCCGTTGAAATCGCCCGCCACGATGCCGGTGACTCCAGATCCAAGGAATTGCTCCAACTTGCCGGTAAACGTTCCGTCGCCGTTACCCAGGAGGATGTTGAGTTGACTGCCATAACTGCTCGCCAGGTCCAGCTTTCCGTCGCCGTTGAAATCGCCCACGGCAAACGCCTGGCCCGCGCCGGCGTCGGCGGGGCCGGCCGTGAAAGTTCCATCGCCGTTCCCGAGGAATATGGACACGCCGCCGGCGATCGTGGAGCCGACCGTAGCGAGGTCGAGTATGCCGTCGCCGTTGAAATCACCCGTCAGGATTCGGCCTACACCGCCCGCGGAAAGTGATGCTGCGGCCTTGAAAGTCCCATCGCCGTTCCCGAGAAGAATTGCAACGCCCTTGTTTAGCCCGTTGGAGATGGCAACGTCCAACTTTCCGTCTCCATTGAAATCGCCGACGGCGACCGGGGCCGTCACAAGACCATTTGTGGGCGGCGAGCCGTTCGAGTTGACGAACAGAGGAGATATCACGGGGGTTGTGACCGTGAAGTAGACCACGTTGGAGGCCGCTTTGCCCGGCCCGCCGTTAAGAACGGAAACTGAAGCCGTGCCCGCCACGGCGATCTCGGACGCTGGAACTGAAGTCGTCAGTTGCGCGCCGTTGACCAAGGTTGTGGCCAGCGGCGCTCCGTTCCAGTCAACCGTTGCCCCCTTCACAAAGCGCGCGCCGTTCACCGTCAACGTGAAGCCGGGACCTCCGGGCGCCGCTCTCTCCGGAACAAGAGGCTGGTTGAGAAGCGGCACCGGATTCGCGTAGCCCGAACCCAAAAGGCCTACGCTTTGGGGACTGGCCGTCGCATTGTCCTTGAAGTAAAGCAAAGCGCCGGCCGGAGCCACCGCGTTGGGCGTATAAGTGACGCTGACGGAGCAGGAAGCCGCGGGGGCAATGCCGGCGCCGGAACAACTATCTGAAGACAGGGCGAATTCGGCGGGGTTTGCCCCGCCCAGCGTAACGGTGCTGATGGCCAGCACCGCCGTGCCCGTATTGGTGACGGTCACGGTTTGAGGCGCGCTCGTCGTTCCCACGAATTGACCCGCAAAAATGATGTTTGCCGCCGATGCGGAGAAAGTGGGAGCAACGCCCGTTCCGGTCAAAGTGATGGTCTGCGGACTTCCCGCGCCGTCGTCCGCGATTTCGACCGTCCCGGCGCGAGGTCCCACAGCGGCCGGCTTGAAAGTGACGCTGATGGTGCACGTCGCGTTGATCGCCACCGAAGTTCCGCAATTGTTTGTTTCGGCAAAATCGCCGCTGGCCGTGATGCCGGTGAGGGTGAGCGCCAGCACGCCCGTGTTCGAAAGCGTCACGGTCTGGGCGGCGCTGGTGGTGCCCACGAACTGGTTGCCGAAACTGAGGCTGGTGGCGCTCAGGTTCACGATGGGACCTTTGCCCGTCCCCTGGAGCGGGATCTTCTGCGGCGTGTTGTCGGAGTTGTCGATCAGGGTCAGCGTGCCGGAAATCGTCCCTTCCGTTGTTGGCGCGAAAGCCACATTGACAGCGCAGCTTGCTTTGGAGGCGAGCGAGGCGCCGCAATTGTTTGTCTGGCTGAATTGCGAACTGGCGGTGATGCTGGAAATGACAAGCGCCATGGTGCCTGTGTTCGTCAACATGACGGCCTGCGCTGCGCTCGTCGTGTACATGATCTGATTGCCGAAGGTCAGGCTGGCGGGCGAAACTTCGGCGTGCGAGCCCGTCCCGGTGCCGGTCAGCTTCAGCGTCTGGGGAACGACGGAGGCGTTGTCGGTGAAGGCCAGCGTCCCGGTGAGCGTGCCTGCGGAGGTGGGTGAAAACGTCACGCTGACCTGGCAACTCTTTCCGGGCAGGATCGGCGCCGAGCAGTTGTCGGTCTCGGAATACTCGCCTGTTACCGAGATGCCGGAAATGCGCAGAGGGGCTGAGCCGGGATTGGCGACGGTCATCGTCTGCGCGGCGCTGGTCGAGCCGATTTCCTGGTTGGCAAACAACAGTGCCCGCGGAGCGAAGGCGGCCACGGGCGAATTCACGAAAACGGAAACCGTCGAACTGCCAAGACTGGCCAGCGCCACGTCGGAAGCGCCGTCGCCGTTGAAATCGGCGGAAACGATGGAGTTGGGGGTACTGGTGTCGCCGCCCGCTTTGTAATCGATTTCCGTGCCGAACGTGCCGCGGCCGTTGCCAAGCAGCACCGTCATCAGGGACCCGACCCCGCCTCCGCTGTCAAGCGCGAGATCGAGGTTGCCGTCGCCGTTGAAATCGCCTGTCGTCTCCGCCGCGGGAACCAGGGTTGAGGGCAACTGGAAAGCCGCAGCTGACTCCTGAAACGTGCCGTCTCCGCCGCCCAGGGCCACATTGATCTGGCCTGTCTCGCTCTCCTTGACGATGTCGAGGTTGCCGTCGCCGTTGAAGTCGCCCACGGCGAGGAGTTCATCCCCGGGGTAGATGGACGACAGGGATGGAAGGACCGTATCGGGCTGGAAAGTCCCGTCGCCGTTGCCCAGGAGGACGGCGACTCCCTTGTCCGTGGCAACGGCTATATCCGGCTTGCCGTCCCGATTGAAATCGCCTGTGAGCACTGTGTGAAAAGGCGGTGACAGCTTCATCGGCCCGACGGAAACGGTCTGAGGAGAAGCAAAAGTCCCGTCGCCTTTGCCGAGAAAGATCAGGGCATTGCTGGTGTTGCCCGCCGTCGCCACCACGTCCAGCTTGCCGTCCCCGTTAAAATCGTCCACGGCGAGCGACTGCACGGAACCGGCCAGAGCCAGATTAATGTTGTCTTGAAACCCGCCGCCCCCTTTGCCCAGCAGAGTGGCGAGGACAGGCGTGGAATCCAATTCCGAGTCTTCCACCACCAGATCCAGTTTGCCGTCCCGATTAAAGTCCCCCGCCACCACGTCATTGGGACTCGCTCCGAATGGGACGGTGCCGGTGGGCGAGTTCATCGCGGGCTGAAATGTTCCGTTCCCGTTTCCCAGAAGCGCCGAGACGCCACCGGTCCCCATGTAGTTGGTGATGACGAGGTCCTTCTTTCCGTCGCCGTTGAAATCCCCCGCGGCGATGGAATAGGGATTCGGAAGAACGGGATACGTGACGGCGTTCGGGAATGAGCCGTCACCGCGGTTGATAAGCACGGTGATCGCGCCGTCGGATCCGCCCGCCGCGAAAGCCAGATCGGGCTTTCCGTCGCCGTTGGCGTCGAGCGCCATCACCACGGCCGGAGAAACGCCGGCGCTGTATGTTGATGGAGGGTTCTGGAATGTGCCGTCGCCATTTCCCAACAGAACAGTGACCGAGTTCTCCGGCTGGCTTGGGTCGCTGAATGCAAGATCGAGCTTGCCGTCGCCGTTCAAATCAGCCACGGCGATCGTGGTGGAATAGAGGGGGAGCAGGTTGCTTGTGTCAACGATGGGGGTTCCAAACGTGCCGTCGCCGTTGCCCGGCAACACCGAAACGCTGGGCGCCGAAGTGCCTCCAGCCTCCGTGATGAGGTCGAGTTTTCCGTCGCCGTTAAGGTCCGCCGCCGCCAGCGCCTGGACGACGCCGGAGATGGTGTAATTCACCGGGCTCTGGAACGTTCCGTCCCCATTGTCGAGGAGGACGGAGATCTCGCTTTGTTGTAGGTCGGTGGTTTCTCCGGCAACGGCAATGTCCGGCGCACCGTCGCCGTTGAAGTCGCCGGTCACGAGGTATGGAGATGCCGCGGCGGAGTACGTCAGCGGGCTCTGAAATGTGCCGTCGCCATTGCCCGGGAAAATGGCCACCTGATAGCCTTGAAGCCCCGCCTCTCCGCTGAAGGCTAAGTCCAGCTTCCCATCGCCGTTGAAATCGGCCGCAACCACTCCAGAGGGGGTCATGGAACCGAAATTCACACTGACGGTAACGGCGGGTTGGAACGTACCGTCTCCGTTGCCGGCGAGAAAGACAAGAGCGTTGGCGCTCGATGGATAGTCAAAGACCAGAAGATCGATGTTCCCATCGCCGTTGAAGTCGCCGGCCACGAGGCTGGCGCGTGACGGCTGCGACGGCAGGCTGTAGTTTACGATCGGAGCGAATGTGCCGTCCGGCCTTCCCAGATAAATGCCCGCCGAAAGTATCGGGGTGACCGAGGATGTTCCGGACACAACGGCCACGTCCGGAATGCCATCGTGATTGAAGTCCGCTGTGACCGCTGGAGGGGTTGGCGCCTGCGGGGAAGTCAGCCAAACGTGATCGCGATAGCTGGCCGTGCCGAAGACATAATTCTGCGCCGCGGCCGGGCGCGATGCAGGTCCCGCCAGCACCGCGATCATCAGGACGATGCAGGTTCCAGGCAGGCAAAGCCTGCGCGACATCCTCCCCTTGCTCGACTCCTCGCGCCGGCGGCGCACCGATGACGGCGCCCGCCGCCTGCGCGCCAGCCCGTTCCCCCGATGCAGGAAGTCCCCCTCGATTGCAGAGAATATTGCTTTCGTATAAACGTTAGCGTTCTATATCGGCATTCCGGGGCTGTCAAGAGGAAATTTCGCAGGTGGCGCATACATGGCGCCCTATGCCACGTGTGCGATCCGCCGTGACCCCGCCGTTCAGCCCTGAAGGGGCGAACCAGCAAAGCGCAGGCCATCGGCCTGGTTTGACCGCGCCCAAAAACAATCTCTGAGCCCTGAAGGGGCGGCGCCAAACCCTGTCCCGCCCTGCGGGATCGCAGATATTAAAGATCGAATATCTACGCGGGTGGCGCATACATGGCGCATGATGCCATGTGTGCGGCTCTTCAGGTTAGAATCCGAGCGGGTAGCGCAGAGTTTCGCTCCTGGAAACTCTGCGGCTTTTTCCCCATGCCCCGGAACGAACCGCAGAGTTTGAAATACACAAACTCTGCGCTACCCTGCTCCTTTCGGACCGCCCCGTCGCTTTCCACAATCGCCCGCATGGAAAGAGAATACCCCCGCGCCGGATGATTGCAAGCCTCAAAGCATCAGGCCTCCGCCGTCCGGTGGTTCAGTCTTACATTTGGAATTTTGGATTTGAAA
>JBJKPU010000095.1:0-6779 GCA_046706005.1 Terriglobia bacterium
CATGCAGGCTGTCGCCGCTGAACACTGTCGTGTTCGGCATCGCTTCCTGGCCGCTCAACGTCGCGTTCCGGCTTCCCGCCAGGGACCCGATCGCTGCCGACCCTGCCATCGCAGGGATCCATCCCGCTACAGTCACTGCCACTGCGAGTACCGCCAACTTCCAAATGCGCTTCGTTCCTGTCATGTTTTCCACTCCTTTTAGCGTGCCGTATGATTGCTCAGGGCCCCCCCTGCGCAAGTCTCACATTAAAGCCTTGCAGGGGAGTTTATACCGGAGGCGTTCTTCATTGTCAAGCCTTTTTTGCGAGCAAATTCAAGCTTTTCCAGACGGTTTTGGGACGCGCGCACACAACCTCCCTGTGCCCGACCGGACGGCACGATGGAGAGTTAAGGAAGCGCGTCGATTTTTGCAAAGTCTTACTTGCTAATTGCATATTTTCGGATCACAGAGCGATCGAGAGCCGCGGGGCGAGCGGGTGACTGCAGTGTTTTGCCCGCCTGTCCCCAGCCCAGTCCAGCCCTCCCAGACAACAATGTAACTATATGTATTTGCACTAGTTATTGCGAATTTGAATGGGGCCTGATCTGTCCGTCCATATCTCAAAGTACTGTTGATCGACGCTGCCTGTACTAGCATTAGGATGAAGCGAAAACTTGCACGTGCCAAACTCGACCTTGTCGGAGTGCAGCGACACCGCCTAATAAGTAGCGCGGCCGCCGGAAATGTCATAGCACTGGCCGGTTGTAAAGGACGCCTCGCGCGATACGAGAAAGTGGACGAGCGCAGCCACTTCCTCGACCGTGCCCGGACGGCCCACGGGGATTTTGGAGAGCATGTAAGCGACGGTTTCCTTGGCCACGCCATCCAGAATCGGAGTGCGAATGACGGCCGGCGCAATGCTGTTTACCGTGATGTCGCCCTTGGCCGCGACTTCTTTGGCGAGCGCTTTGGTCAGGCAGATCACGCCAGCTTTGGTGGCGGAATAAGGAATCAGCGTGGGATTGCCTTCCTTGCCCGCAATCGAGGCGACACTCAGGATACGACCGTATTTTCGTTCCAGCATTTCGCGGATGACGGCGCGGCAGGTTAAGAAAACGCCCTTCAAGTTGACGGCGTAAACCTTGTCCATATCCTGCTCATCAAGGTCCCAAAGGCAGACGGTGCGGCCGGCAATCCCGGCGTTGTTCACTAAAATATCGACGGCGCCCATCTGTCGCCGTACTTCCGCAATCGCTTTCTCGACAGAATCCTTGGCGCTGACATCGCAGAAGAGGCCGATGCCGCCAGTAGCCGAGCCGGTTTTGCGCGCGTTCGCTTCGTTCATGTCAAGGGCTGCAACGCGGGCCCCGCCCTCATGAAGACGGTGGGCAATCGCTTCGCCAATTCCCTGGCCTGCACCCGTGACCACCGCGACCTGCCCGTCCAGCCGGAAAAATGGTTCATCTGCCATGGTTCGCATTTCCCTTCGATCAGCCGTCAGCTATTCAATGACGTCAAATTTCTTGAGTGCAGATTCATTGACTTCG
The DNA here is from genome assembly GCA_046706005.1 of Terriglobia bacterium. GTDB lineage: Bacteria > Acidobacteriota > Terriglobia > UBA7540 > UBA7540 > JBJKPU01. The sequence goes on from JBJKPU010000095.1 coordinate 1,528, forward strand.
ATACCCAGACCGGGACGCGACTCGTCTAGATCAATAAAACCGTCCTTAGGCTTGGGCTCACCCTTGAAGATGTACCAAAAAAGCTCATTTCCGATTTCCACGTCCACGGGTGGAAAGTATTCCGCCATGGGCGAATTGTAGCTCGCCAAAACAAGATGGTAATTGTGCATCTGACCTGCGTGTGGAATAACCGGCACGGAATAGGCCTCCGCCAGCGCCGCGATCTTGCGCGCCGCTGTCACGCCGCCCACGCGGTTGGTGTCGAACTGTATGTAATCGACAGCTTTCGCATCGAGTAATTGGCGGAATCCGTATAGTGTGTATTCGTGCTCGCCGCCCGCAATGGGCACGATGCCCATCGCCTTGAGCTCGGCGTAGCCCGCGATGTCATCGGCAATGACCGGCTCCTCAACCCAGCGCAGGTTGAATTCCGCCAGGCGCGGGATCATGCGGCGGGCGTAATCGAGCGTCCAGCCCATGTAGGCGTCGGCCATGAGGTCAACGCCGTCGCCCACGGCCTGGCGCGCTGTGCGCACCAGGTCCAGGTTGTGCGCCATGCCGGCGGCGCCGTCCGCAGGCCCCCAGCCGAATCGCAGCTTCATGGCGCGAAAACCTTCCGCCTTGTATTTCTTGGCCTCGCGCGCCAGGTCGTCGAGCGGCTGGCTGTAAAGGCGGCTGGCATAAACGGGAATTTTCGATTTGGTGCGCCCACCCAGCAGGCGAAAGAGCGGTTGCTTTGTTGCTTTGCCAATCAAATCCCACAGCGCCAAATCCACGGCGCTGATGGCCGCCATCACAACGCCTTTGCGGCCGAAAGCCATCGTCTCGCGATACATGCGCTGCCAGAGAAATTCCGTGTCGAACGGGTCCTGGCCGATGAGGACAGGCTTGAAGTAGAGATCGATCGTCTGCTTGGCCAGGCGCGGGGCAAGCGCCGCTTCTCCCACGCCGGCGATCCCAGCGTCAGATTCGATCTCAACAATCAGCCAACTGTGGAAACGGTAGGGCTGCATCGCATCCTGCGGAAGTTCGAGCAAATCCATGGCGCTGGTGCAGAAATGCGGCTGCGGCGGAACCGATTTACCGCGCCACTCGACCACTCGCGTTCGCACGCCGGTGATTTTCATCGTCGTCCTCGATGGCAGAAGCACTGGTATAACACAATTCGCCGCCGGGCGGAAATCCGAGGCTCCAGCGGGCGATTTGGACGGCGGCGAAATCTGTGTCACCATAATTAATTCGAGGCGGTGCATCCGATGAAAGCCCTAGTCAAGAGCAAGCACGAGCCGGGCCTGTGGCTGGAGGAGGTCCCCCGGCCCACAGTCGGCATCAACGATGTGCTGATTCGAGTGCTGCGAGCCGGCATTTGCGGCACCGACTTGCACATTTACGAATGGGACGACTGGGCCCAGCACACGATTCCAGTGCCACTCACGATCGGCCACGAGTTCGTGGGTGAAGTCACTGAGGCGGGCTCGAACGTGGTGGATTTCCATCCCGGCGACATCGTCAGCGGCGAAGGGCACGTGGTCTGCGGGCGCTGCCGCAACTGCCTGGCCGGACGCCGGCACCTTTGCGCGCGGTCCCAGGGCGTGGGCGTGCAGCGCGCCGGCGCTTTTGCGGAATTTATCGCGCTGCCGGTGACCAACGTCTGGCGCCACGCGCCGGGAATCGATCTGGATGTGGCGGCGATTTTCGATCCTTTCGGCAACGCGGTGCATACCGCGCTTTCCTTTCCCGTGCTGGGCGAGGACGTGCTGATTACCGGCGCGGGACCGATTGGGTTGATGGCGGCGGCCGTGGCGCGGCACGCGGGAGCTCGGTTCGTGGCCATCACGGACATAAACCACTGGCGCCTGGAACTGGCACGCAAAATGCGCGTGACGCTGGCGCTCGATCCGCGGGAGATGACTCTGGCCGAAGCGCAGAAGAAGCTGGGGATGGCGGAAGGCTTCGACGTGGGACTGGAAATGTCCGGCAATGCCTCGGCGCTGCGCGAGATGATCGCCAACATGAGCCATGGCGCCAAAATCGCCATGTTGGGCATTCCGGCGAGTGAAATGGCCATTGACTGGCGCACCGTCATTTTCAATATGCTTACGCTCAAGGGCATCTACGGGCGCGAAATGTTCGAGACCTGGTACAAGATGACCGTGATGCTGCAGTCGGGGCTCGACATCCGGCCCGTTATTACGCATCGCTTCCCGTTCGAGGATTTCCACCAGGGCTTTGACGCGCTCGCTAGCGGCCAAAGCGGCAAAGTGATTTTGTATTGGAAATAGGCGTTCCGACCGAACATCTCTCCAACCTTCCAACCCCATAACACTTGCCTCAATTCTTGTGTTATTGTTTGCCTGTTATGAAAAAACAAAATGCCGTTTCACGCCGTTCGTTTCTGGGATTGATGGCGGCAGCGCCGCTGGGAGCTGCGGCGGCGTTCGCTGCAAGCAGCAAAAAATATCCCGTCGGACTCGAGCTTTACTCCGTGCGGGACGAACTGGAAAAGGATCTGATGGGAACCGTGCGTACGGTGGCGAAAATGGGCTACCAGTGCGTGGAGTTCTACTCGCCTTATTACCAATGGACGCCGGATTACGCCAGGCAGGTGCGCAAGCTGCTGGACGACCTCCATATCAAAACCTATTCTACGCACAACGATTCCGTTTCCTTCTCGCCCGAGGGCATGGGCAAGGCGATGGAGTTGAATCACATTCTGGGCACGCGCTACATCGTGCTGGCTTCGCCCGGCGAAGTCACCACCATTGACGGCTGGAAAAAGGTGGCGGAAATGCTGAACAAGGCCAACGTCACTTTGATGCGCCACGGCTTCCACGCCGCCTATCACAACGACGACGATGAATGGAAACCGATTGACGGCACCAAACCCATTGACGTGGTCGCGAACGAGACGCATCACAGCGTGATGCTCCAACTCGACACCGGCAACTGCCTGCAGTCGGGCGGCGACCCCGTTGCTTATATCAAGCAGCACCCGGGACGCATCCACGCCATGCACGTCAAGGATTATTCCCGCACTCTGGGCACGAAATGCCTGATCGGCGAAGGCATCGCCGACTTCAAAGCGATTTTCCACGCCGCGCAGACCGTGGGCGGAATCGAGTACTACCTGATCGAACAGGAAGGTTATAAGTATCCCGAATTCAAAACCGCCGAACTCGACCTGGCCGCGTTCCGGAAAGTGTATCGGCAGGCAGGTGCGTAACGCCGTGTGCGGGAGGTGTGAAAATTACCCGCTGAAATCGAAAACTTCCGGTGTCACTTGCCGAGACATTTGATCCGGCAGCGGCAGTGAACGAAGGCCGCGCGGATTTCAGATTTTCACGGTCTTCAGGAAGTGTAGGTCTGCGATGATTTGTTCGTGGGCCTGGTCGCTTTCGTCCTCAACGTAAAAGCGTTCTACGCCCATGCGCAGGGCCTCGCGCAGGATGCCGCGCATATTCATGCGGCCGGTCCCCAGCGCCACGTCCCAGTCAACCGGCTCGCCGCCCGAATAGTTATGCGTGGGCGGGCCTTTTTTCATATCCTTCAGGTGCATCAGCCGCCAGCGATTGGGATACTTCTTGAGATAAGCGACGGGACTCGCGCCGGGATCGACCACCCAGAAAATATCCATCTCAAAGCAGACATATTCAGGATTGGTTTCCCGGACCAGCATGTCGAAAAGTGGTTGGCCCTGATAAGGCTGGAATTCGTAGCCGTGCGTGTGGTGGCCGAAGCGGAGTCCCTCAGCACGGAAGCGCTTGCCCCATTCGTTATAGGTCTTGATAGTCTGGCGGCAAAGTTCGACAGTGAACGGCCCATTGTGCGGAATCCAGGCGTTGACCACATACTGCGCGCCCAGAGTGTGCGCATCCGCCGCAACCTTGGCCGGATCCTTCTGGAACTGGTCGTAATCGGCCATCATGCTGTGGCAGGGCAAGCCCTCGGAATCGAGCAATCCGCGAAACTCCTTGGCCGAAACTCCATAAAGTCCCGGCGCTTCAATTTCCGTGTAGCCCACCTTCTTCCCGTACGCCATCGCCGCCTTCACGGAAGCCGCGTCGCCCGGTTTGATCTGGTGGCGAAGGCTGTAAAGCTGCAGCCCGAAAGGCCCCGGAAACGGACGCGTTTCCGCAGCGGCGAAGCCGCTCATCCCTGGCGCGAGCGCTCCGGCGAGCCCTGCTCCTACCACACCCAAAAACTGCCGTCGTGAATTCATTGTCCCCCCCTCTTTGCGGATGAGCATGATCCGGATTCGGCGACATCATCCGCCCGGATGCTCAAAGAAGCAGCATTATACGCCATTCATGACGCGGCAATACTAAAGCTGCAATCAATGGGAATGCAGCAAGGCGGTTTAATTTTCAGTCGTCGGCCACTTGCCATGGTTCCTGTGTTATGGTTGGCCTGCTATGAATAACGCCTTTTCACGCCGGTCATTTCTGGAATTGATGGCGGCGGCGCCGCTGGCGAGCGCGGCGCTGGCTGCGCGCAGAAAACATATTCCCATCGGACTCGAGATGTACACGGTTCGAAACGCGATGGCCAAGGATTTGCCGGGGACGGTCGCGGCCGTGGCCAAGATGGGCTACGAATGTCTTGAATTCTTCGCCCCCTATTATCAATGGACGCCAACCTACGCCAAACAGGTCCGCAAGCAGCTTCACGACCTCGGAATCCGAAGTTACTCGACGCACAACGAGAAAGTTTCCTTTACGCCCGAGGGCATAGGCAAGGCCATGGAGTTGAACCACATCCTGGGCAATCGCTACATCGTGATGGCGTGGCCGGGCACGCCCAAAACGCTCGACGATTGGAAAAAGGTGGCGGAGCTTCTGAATCGGGCGAACCTGACTTTCAAGAAGAACGGCTTCCACGCCGGCTATCACAATCACGATGCGGAATGGAAGCCTGTGAACGGCGTCAAACCAATCCGGGTGATTGCTGAAAACACCGACAAGAGCATCATGCTCCAGCTTGACGTGGGCACGTGCGTCGCGGCGGAAAGCGATCCGGTGGCATGGGTCAAGAGCCATCCGGGCCGCATCCGTTCCATGCATTTGAAGGATTGGTCGCCCAAGATCGGTTACAAGACCCTCTTCGGCGAAGGTGTGGCGCCCTGGAAGCCGCTGATCCGCGCCGATGAAAGCGTGGGCGGAGCTGAGTATCTGCGGATCGAGCAGGAGGGCAGCCGGTATCCGGAGGTCGAAACGGCCCGGCTCTGCCTTGCGAATTATCACAAGATGTTCGGA
>JBJKPU010000096.1:0-15879 GCA_046706005.1 Terriglobia bacterium
GGTCTGCTTCGTCAACGTCCAGAGCGTCGACCGAATCATCTATGCCATCTTCAACGGAATGAATGAGAAGTCTCAATGGAAAAACCGCACCCTCCATCTTTTTACACAAGCAGCTTGACATCACCAGGAGGCCAGGCGCGGGCGGCGGAAATCCGGGCGCGCAGACATCAGGAAGCGATGTCTGACGCCCTTATAGATGCGCCACCGCAGGTGACTCCAGTCACAGCGGGTGGCGAGGGTATGGCTATATACATGTATTGGGGTGTGTGGAACGGTCCACATGCCGAAAGCAATGTTTCAAGAAGAAAGAACCGGGACAAATCGCCAAGGCGCAGACGGGCGCGAAGGGTCCTCAGATCACGAACCTGCGGCGGCGCGCGGAGTCATGTTTCCGGGATGGTTGATTTGGGCAGGACCGCCCGGTCTGATCTCTTCCGCCAAAGTCCGGATCAACAAGCCGGAAATTCCGACCCACATCTGCGAGAGGAGGGCTCCATGATCAGTGGAAAAGACTTTTTTGACGATGGGCTTAAGCTGCATGGGCACAAGTGCCCGGCGATGCCACTGGGCTTGCGAACCGGAGCGGCAGCCATGAATAAGCTGGGAATCAACCGCACCGGCGACAGCGAATGGCTGGCTCTGGTCGAGTTGGGGGACAACCACTGCGCGACCTGCTTCGCCGACGGCATCCAGATGATTACGGGCTGCACGTTTGGCAAGGGCAATATTCGGAAGCTCAATTACGGCAAATGGGGCCTGACTCTGATCGACAAGAAACGGGGCAAGGCGGTTCGGGTGGTGCCCAGAGCCGAGGTGATGCTGGCCACTAAAGAGACCGATTTCTTTCAGAACTACCGCATGAAAGGTGTGCCTCCGACCAAAGTGCCCCCGGAAATAGTCGAGCCGCTGGTTGAGAAGGTCATGAACGCTCCGGAGGATCAACTCCTGAAGACCAGCGAAGTGTTTGACTATCCCTACGAGGAGCCCTCTCATTCATTCAGTTCGTTTGTTTGCGAAGAATGCGGCGAGATGGTCGTTGAAGAATATGGCCGTCTGAAAGACGGCAAGAAGGTGTGTATACCCTGCGCGGAGAAGAAATAAGCACCTATGAGCACCCTGACGTTTGGCTTGTTCTATCTGGTGATGTTCCTGATCGCGTCCGTGTTTTCAGCGCTCGGCCAGGGCGGCGGCGTGCTTTACACTCCGGTTCAGCTTTTCTTTGGATTCGAGTTTCATACGGCCGCCACGACCAGTTTGCTCCTGATCATCGTCACGTCTATCTCAGCCACGCTGATCTTCCACAAAGCCGCGATGGTGGACTGGCCTCTGGCCATTGTGCTGGAGAGTATAACGACAACCGGGGCCTTCCTCGGCGGTTTGTACTCCGGCCATTTCTCCGGCAGGTTTCTGACCTACCTGTTCGCAGGAGTCATCGCCTTAGCTGCCTTCTTTATGGTGAAGCGCTTCAAGATGCAGGCCCGCTGCGGCGACAAGCCAGGCGGCTTTTATCGCTGGCGCCGGAGCGTGGGCGATGAGACCTACTGCGTCAACCTTGCTTTGGCCCTCCCAATCTCTTTTATTGCCGGGGGCATCAGCGGACTGATTGGAGTATCCGGAGGCATTCTCAAAGTGCCGATGCTGGTGCTGCTGTTCGGCGTGCCCATGAACATTGCAGTCGGAAGCTCCGCGTTCATGGTGGGACTTACGGCTACCGGTGGGTTCGCGGGCCACCTGGCGGCGGGACACTTCGACTGGAGAATCGCCCTGGCCTTGATTCCGGGCATTTTCCTGGGCGCCCAGATCGGGTCTCGCACGTCCGTCAAAGTCGACAAGACAAAGATGAAAGTCTTCTTCGGCTATTTTCTTGCCGTCCTGGCCGTTTTGTTAGTCATTCGCACGGTCCTCCAGTAGCAAATGCAGATAAGGGACACTGCCTGCAAACACGCCTTCCTCCTCAAAATCGTTCTCCTCTGCCTTGTCCCGCCCGTCTCCCTGTTTGCCCAGGAACACGCCGAATATCCGAATGCAGAGCCAACGGCGAAGCCTGTTGAATTGAGCAGTTACTTCCAACTGCGGTATACCGGGATTGAGGACCGGCATGACCTCTATGCGTTGAGACGGTTCAAGGTCATGCTGCGAGGCTCCCTGAAGCCCCATGTGGAATATTACGTTCAGGGGATTTTCAAAGACGGGAATGAAAGCAGCACCGATGGCACTCCTTACCTCCAGGAGGTATGGGTCAAGTACACTGCCTGGAAATACGGTCAGATAACAGTCGGCCAGTTCAAGCCTCCGTTCGGCATGGAAAGGTTTACTCCAGATTGGAGGCTTGCCACGATCAACCGGTCTCAGGCCACTACCCATCTGGTGCCCGATGGGCAACTGGGACGTTCATTTACGCGCGATTACGGCACTCAGCTTGACGCGTGGCTGGCTGCAAAGCGCTTGTATTATGCCGCCGGGGTGTTCAGCGGGAACGGCGCAAACATGAGCTTCAAAGGGAACGGGCCTCTCCTGACGGGACGGCTGGTTGGTGTTCTCTTTAGATCTCCGCCCCACAGCGGCAAGCAGGACGTGATTACCTTTGGCGGGGCCTTCTCAACCCGGAGAGACCATCAGCAGGATTTTGCCGCGGCTCTGCCAGGAACGGGGGCGCTGGGATACACGCACTTTTCAGGCCGTGACACCCGCGCAAACATGCAGGCGAGCGCGGACTTCAATCCTGTAAGCCTCCGCAGCGAGTACTTCTATGCCTGGTTTGATCCCGACGGGGCTCCGCTGGTTCCAGTGCGCGCCAGCGGGTTCTATGTTCAGGGTGCGGTGCACTTCTGGCGCAGGTTCCAGGGAGTTGTGAAATATGAGGGCTTCAACCCGGACCGTGCCGTTCGAAATGAATACGACCAACGTTGGACGACGCTGGGAATCAACTGGTCCATTCGTCAGGATCGAATCCGCCTGGGAGTCAACTACATCATCAAGCAGGAGGCCGTCCACAGCTTCCCTAACAACGCGGCGCTGGTACAGGTTCAATACTTCCTTCGCTAGCTGAGCGTCCAAGCTCTCCGGCCCCATCGCTTTTCGCCGCCCCGGCGCAGACCCTGTGGGTCCGCTCAACCACAGAGCTTCACTCTGACGCACGCCGCGTAATTGAAAATTTCAGATTGGAGATTTCAGAAGGTCCGCGGCACGGGCCCGGGCGAAAGCAGATTCCTCGGCCGGACGAAGAACATCCGGCCTCGGAATGACGTCGAAGACGTGGCCTTATCTTCCGCCGAGGAGCGAGCCGACGATGCCGCCGACCACGCCGCCTTCGACGGTTTGCGTCTGCTGCGCGGGCATGTACTCGGAAAGTTCCTGCGCCAGCCGGGCGATGGGCAGCGTTTGCAGCCAGACTTTGCCCGGGCCGGTGAGCGAGGCCAGAAAGATTCCGTCACCGCCGAAAATCATGTTCTTGATTCCGGGAACGGTCGCGATCTGGAAATTCACGCCCGACTGGAACGCGCCGACGTGGCCGGGATGGACGCGCAGGTTTTCACCGGGCTTCAGTTCCTTGACGACCAGCTCGCCGGAAAGCTCCAGCCAGGCCGTGCCGGTGCCGCTGAGGCGCTGCAGCAGAAAACCGTCGCCGCCGAAAATTCCCGCGCCCAGCGATTGCTGGAAGCCGACGCCAATCTGAATCTGCGGCGTGGCGCAGAGAAAGCCGTGGCGATGAATCATGTATTCCTGTCCAGCGCCCACTTCCACGGGCACGATGTGGCCGGGCAGCTTGGTGGCGAAGGAAACCGCGCCCGACGAGCCCGCGGCCTTGTATTCCGTCATGAAGAGCGAGCCGCCGCCCGCCACGCGCTTGATGGCGCCGAAGATTCCGCCGCCTCCGGCGAACTGCGTGTGGGTGGTCAACTGGATGGAGCTGGTCATCCAGGAAAGCTCACCGGCTTCCGAGATGACGCTTTCGTTGGGATCAAGGGCGATTTCCAGCACCGGCATGGTGGTTCCAAGAATGCGGCTTTGCATGAATGGCTCCTGATTTGGATTGGACGCGGGCGGCAAGCGCCGGACGCCGGGATAACGATATACCGTGAAGCAGGGCTTCGCAAGCACGGACCGCGCTTACGCCTCGCGCTTAAGGAAGGAAAACCAGCTCTTCTTTTTGGCAGGGACGGGATCTACAACCACGGGAACGGGCGGCAGCGGGCGGCCGTTGATGACCGCTTCGGGGTTCTTGTCGAAAATGCGCTCGGCTTCCTGCTCGCCGCGAAGCTCGACGACCTTCTTGCGGCATTCAGAAAGCAGCGGAGGACGATGCCGGGGATCGTGGGCGTCGGTGGCGAAGAAATGGACCAGGTTCCGCTGCAGCCAGTCCTTGGCCAGCGTTTCCGACGAGTTGCCGAATCCGCCCAGCAGCGACATGGCCGTCACCTGCACCAGATAGCCGCGCTCCACCCAGTGCGGCAGCAGGTCGGGCTTGCGCTTGAAGACCGGATTGCGCTCCGGGTGAGTAAGGATGGGGATGAAGCCGGACATATCAATATCGAAAAGGACGTTGTCCATCTGGTCGGGAATAAAAAGCTCCGCGAACTCAACCAGAAGATACTGCGTCGCGTTGATGGAAAAAATCTTGCCCTCCTTGGGAACGCGATCCACGTTCTCCCAGGAAAGGTGAAAGTCGCAGCCCAGCAGCAATTTCGGCGCGGGATCGGCGGCGGCCTGAAGCTCAGCCAGCTTGGCGCGGTTGACCTCCGGATCGAAGTGATATTTATAGTTGCAGTGAGGCGTGGCCACAAGGTGCGTGATGCCGTCACGCGCCGCCATCTGGCACATTTCAACGGCGATTTCCAGCGACTTTGCTCCGTCGTCCACGCCCGGCAAGGCGTGACAATGGATATCAATCATTCATAGCTCCCGACTGGAGGCCCACCGAGGCGATTGAACCGGCTTGCAACAGCACACACACGCCCCTACGCCATTTAACCTTGCGATGGCGCGGAGCGTCAAGCTTGTGATGAGCAGGCAGCGGCGCGGGTTGGCAAGTGGAATGCGGAATGCGGCGACGGCGCGCGGCGATTTTGAGAAAACGATTGATTCAGTCGAGACAGGATCAAGCGGGCGGAATTAATGTGAAATACCGAATTCAGGATTCCAAAAAAGGGCTTTGGGGGATGAGCGGCCATGGAAGGCCCGCGCCGGCGAACAGGATTTGATTTTTAACATACTGACTATAAATAATTTGTATGGATTGAGGTGAGCAGATTGATTTGATAGGTGTTTGGCCACTGAAGTGCCATAGCCAGAGCGGACCCGTTGTGGCCTTTCTCAGATTTCGATTTGAGGGAGTTCAGAACGAGGTTCGGAGATTAGACCCAAGACCCGACGCTTGGAGGGGGGAACAAAGTTCTCCCCTCTTTTTTTTGACGAAAAAAGTATTGATTCAACGGCGAGGGCCGAGGCGGCCCGCCGGACCTGAAGGCGCGAGGGAGGAATGGGCGGATGAAATTGATTCGCCCGGAAGGAACGGTCCGGCAGGCCGGCGCGCGCGGACGCAGGAAGATCGAAAATCGCGTCCGCGTGCGCGGGGGCCATGTAAGGTAAAGTAGAACGCCGCGGCGCGGAATGCCGGGCGCAAAGTGTCTGCTGAATTCCATCGAGCGCGAACCAACGCAACCTGAAATTGATGAGAGCCTGACCGCCGGGCGGGTGCGGCTTTGCGCCGCTCTATGCCCGGAACCGTGTGCTATACTGAAAAAGTCGGTTTAGGGAGCGCTTAAACGGATGAATCAAACGCGGCGAGTGCTGTGGTTCGTGATTGCCATTATTGCCGTCTGCGCCGTTCTGGGCGGAGTTTACGGACGGCAGGTGGAAGCCTCAACCTCGGGCGGCGATTCCACCGACGTCCAAAGCAGCCTTCAGGAATTTACCCGCGTTTACGCGCTGATTGAATCGAATTACGCCAGCAAAGTAGATCCCAACCGAGCCATTTACGGTTCCGGCACCAACAATCTGGGCGCGATTCCCGGAATGCTGCGGACACTCGATCCACACTCCAACTTTTTCGATCCCCAGGCTTATTCCGACCTGCGCGAGGAGCAGTCAGGCAAATATTTCGGCGTGGGCATGTCCATCATGGCCGTTCCCGGAAAACTGGGAAAGCTGGTCACTAAAGTGGTGGCGCCCATTCCGGGCTCGCCCGCTTTTCAGGCCGGACTGCGGCCGGGCGACATTATCGCCAAGGTGGACGGCAAGCCCACGGAGGGATTGAGCACGCTGCAGGTGGCGGGGTTGCTGAAAGGCCCGCGGGGAACCCAGGTGCACGTGACCGTGGTCCGCGAAGGCTGGGACAAGCCGCTGGAATTCACCATCACCAGAGCTGAAATCTCCCAGAAAAGCGTGGATGTGGCCTTCCTGATCCGGCCGGACATCGCCTACGTTCACATTCGCAACTTCAACGAAAACACCAACGACGAGCTGAGCGCGGCGCTGGACAAGCTGGACACCAAGACGCTGAAAGGCCTGATTCTCGACCTGCGCGGAAATCCCGGCGGCCTGCTGCAGGAAGCGGTGGAGGTTTCCGACCACTTTCTGAAGAAGGGCCAGTTGATCGTTTACCACGAAGGGCGCAATTCCAGGGAAAGGCGCTACTACGCGCAGCACGGCGACGGCGGCAGAAATTATCCCATCGTCGTCCTGATCAACCGGATGACGGCCAGCGCGGCGGAAATCGTGACCGGCGCATTGCAGGATCACGACCGCGCTCTGGTGATGGGCCAGACGAGCTTCGGCAAGGGGCTGGTGCAGACGGTTTACCCGCTGAGCGATAAGACGGGCCTGGCGCTGACCACCGCGCACTATTACACGCCCAGCGGACGGCTGATCCAGCGGTCCTACCGGAACATTTCGCTCTACGACTATTTTTACCACGACGAAAGCGAGCCCACGCCGCACACCGAAGTCCGCCTGACCGACGGCGGGCGCGAGGTGTTCGGCGGCGGCGGAATCACGCCCGACGTCAAGGTTCCGCCGGTCAAGCGGAATGACGTGGAGCAGTACCTGTACGCGCACAACGTTTTCCTGGATTTCGCGGAAAACTATCTGGGCGTTCACAAGACGGTGCCCAAAGATTTTGAGGTCAGCGGGGCCGTTTTGAAGGAATTTCAGGATTACCTGGACAGCCAGAAGACCGGCGTGACGCCCGCCGACGTCAAGAAGAATCTCGACTACATCAAAGAACACATCCGCGTGCGCATGCTGGAGATGATTTACGGCCAGACGGTTTCCGCCAAGGCCAGCATCGAGAACGATCCGCTGGTGGCGGACGCGGTCAACCACCTGTCGCAGGCCAAGGAACTGATGGCCAACGCCAAAAAGTATATGGCTTCAAGAGAGAATCACTGAACCGCCGGCCGGTTCCCCGCCCGACTGCAAGTCCCGCCTCTATTGACGAGCCCGCGCGAGAAGATAGCGGATCAGCCCGATGCCGCCCGTAAGGGGCAGAAGCAACAGTTGTTTGAGCATCCCGCTGCGCTCTACCGCCTTTTCGCGCTCCTGCTTGACCTGAGTGGCGTTCTGAAAAACCATCATCGTGGCGTATTTGGCGAAATCAGTGCCGCATTTGTCGCACTTTCCGCCGTGATCCTGGGCTTGATGGCAGGCCGGGCAAATAAAGCGGACGGGCGTGTGACAGCGAAGGCAGAACTGCGCGGTTTCAGGATTTTCGGATTGGCATTTCGGACAACGCATGACCCGGGAGAACTACTTCCGTCCCACTGATTTATATCAGGATGGACGAAGAATCGCAAACGTTCCGGCGAATGCCTGAAAGCATGGTGGACGCGAAGGGATTCGAACCCTCGACCTCAGCGTTGCGAACGCCGCGCTCTCCCAACTGAGCTACGCGCCCATGCCCGATTCAGTAATATAACATGCGGGCGGGAGTCCTTCCAATTGCGGCGGAACAACCGCCATCCGCGCCTTGCCCTGAAAAAATCACATTGACCCGGCGAGCGCCGCGTGATATTTCTGCAGCCGTGTTCTGAAGACCAGGTCCTCCCCCCTGAACCGTCGCAAACACGCTTCGAAGATCCTCACGCTGCGGGGGGCATGATGAAGAAAACTACAGCTTGTGCGGCACTCATCGCATTCTGCCTGATGCTGGGGACAAGCGTCTCCCTGGCGCGGAAGAAAAAACATGAAGCGAAGGAGGGGACGGTCAAGGAGCATTACATGGCCACGACCGGCGATTCCAACAACCTCTCAATTTCTATTGAGAACTACACGACTGGGGCCGACATGAGCGGGTTTGCGCAGGTGTTCGCGAAGGGCGGCGAGGATGCCCTTCACCGCGCCCTGGAAAAGAACAAGATGGGGTCCTTTTATTTCTCGAACTCCAACGGACCCACCCAGCCGCTGGTAATCGTGAGCCGTTCTTCGACGCCTTCCGGCACCAATCTGGATATGCTCGGCATTGCGCCGGCAGCTATCTCAGTAACGATCCACGGTAACGACCTGCCTTATATGCAGGGCTACGGGCGCTCTCGTTATCCCTATACCTACATCCACCTGCAACTAAACTCCAACTCCAAGGGCAGTGGCTATCTGTATCTGTTTGCCAAACTCACCTTCAGTAAGCAGGGGCAGGTGAAGATCGACTCCGATCCCAATTACCCCGGCGAGAAGCTGTTCACTGTCCACCGGCTGAAGAACTGACGGTTGGCGCGCTCGCGCTCGGGGCATTCTCCGTGGCCTCTGAATTGAAGCTCCTTTTAAATCTCTTAACTCGGAGAGCACAGAGCGAGCCGGCAATGTTTCAAGCGAGAAGGCTTTCGGCCAAGACCAGCGATTCTTCAACCTTGTTTTCGTCCAAGCCGCCGGCCTGGGCAAAATCGCGCGTGCCGCCGCCCCTGCCGCCAAAGCGCTCAATGACGCTTTTGACCAGCGCCGACATATCTCCGCTCGCGCCCGGCGATTGCGCAAAGTAAAGCTCAGCGGGGCGCGCTTTCGTTCCCATCAACGCCACGGTTCCCGGCAACTTGGCCAGCGCGTGAGCCATCGCTTTGGCGCCGGGAATTTCATCGGGCGCGAAAACTTTGCGGACAATCCGGCGGCCGTTTCGCTCCGGGGCGGACTGATGCAAATCGCGCGCTGCGAACTCCGCCAGTTGCTCGGAAAGCTTGCGAGTGCTCTTGGCGGCGTCGCGCAGTTCCTGCAATTTTCCTGCGACGAGCGTTGGGACGTTTTCGAACGCCGTCGAAAGCTGGCGGGCGGCTTCCGACAAAACGGAATAATCGCTGCGCGCCTGATGGACGGCTCGCGTGCCGCAGACGAATTCCACGCGCGTCAATCCCTTTACGCGGTCGAGCTTGCGGATCAGAATCGCGCCCACGGCGCCGGTGCGGGAAACGTGCGTGCCGCCGCAAGCGGAAAGATCGAAATCGGCGATTTCAATCAGGCGAACCTCGCCCTTGCGCTCCGTGGGCTTGCGCAAATCCATTTGGGAAACTTCCTCGTCGCTTTTGAATTGCACATGGACCGGCCGGTCCTCAAACACGACGGCGTTGGCCAGATCTTCCGCGGCCTCGGCCTGAGGGCGCGCGGCGCGGTCGGAATCAAGGTCAATGGTGGACGCGGCCTCGCCCAGATGGAAGGAAACGGTTTTGTAGCCGCCGGTTCTTTCAAACGCGGCGGAAAGAATGTGCTGCCCGGTGTGCTGCTGCATGTGATCGAAGCGGCGCGCCCAGTCTATCGAACCCTGGAGCGTGTCCGCCGCGGGCCGCGAAGCCACCAGATGCGCAATCGCGCCATCTTCATCCTGCACGTCCAGCACCGGGACGCCGCCCAGTTCGCCGCGGTCGGACGGCTGGCCGCCCGATTCGGGATAGAACGCCGTGCGGTCCAGATAAACGCGGAAGCCGGCGGGCGCTTCGGCGACGTTCGCGACGCGCGCTTCGAACCTGCGAAGATAGCAATCGGAATAGTAGAGGCGTTCGGTCTTCATGGCGCGGCCCTCCGGCACAGCGGGCAGTCTAACAAGGCGGCCGGAACGAGGTCAACGCGGCTGAGCAACGAGCGAATCGCGCTCCCGGCGCTCACCCGCGATCACGATGCCCATGCTAAAATGAGACGAAAATGGCAATCCGGCTTATCGCGCTCGATCTCGATGGAACCCTGCTCGACGACCACCGGCAAATTTCGCCCGCCAACCGCCAGGCGCTGGCGGAGGCCGCGGCGAAGGGCATCCAGATTCTGATTACGACGGGGCGGCGCCTCGATTCGGCGCGTCCGCTGCTGCTGGAACTTCCCTGCTCCGCCACGATTGTAGCTTCAAACGGCGCAATGGTGGCCACGACGGACGGCACCATCCTGCAGCGGAATTATCTGCCGCGGCAGGTGGCCGTGGCGGCGCTGGAAACGGCGGCGAGCCATCTGCCCTTCGCGGTGATCATCCATGAAGTTTCCGGGCGCGGGCAGGTGGTGATGCCTTCGAACGCATCGCCCGCGGGGCCGATTGCATGGTACATCCGGAACGCGCCGGAGTGCCTGCTGCAGGTGCCCGACCTTGCCGCGTCACTGGCCGTCGATCCGGTGCACGTGATGTTCGGCGGGCCGCCCGAATTGCTGAATCCGGTGGAACCGCTGCTCGCGTCGTCGCGGCTCGCCCCGCTGATCCATCTGAGCTGGACGCGCTATGAGGCGAGGAACATCTGCATTCTGGACGTGCTGAATCGCGGATGCTCAAAGGGCGAAACGCTGAAATGGTTCGCCACCCAGGCCGGCATCGAACCTGAAGAAATCATGGCTATCGGTGACAATTTTAATGACGTCGAGATGCTGGAGTTCGCGGGAACTCCGGTGCTGATGGCCAACTCGCCCGCCACGCTTGACGGCAGCCGCTGGCATCGCACGCTTTCCAATTCCGACGACGGTGTCGCCGCCGCGCTGCGCCGGCACGCGCTTGCCTGAAAACAATTCCCGCTATTGAGCGTCCTGGCCGGACTGATCGATCACTTCCGCACCGGCGGGCGGCGTGAATTCAAAGGTGGAATCGATCAGCGGAGGGTTGCGGCGAATGTGGCTGAAAATGAATTCCATCTGCGATTCGTCGCGATAAGTGATGGCCAGGCGGCGGATGTCGAGGTTGGAGTCGAACTCAATCAGCACGCGATCGTAAGGCCGGTTCTTGCCGCCCTTGGGAATCCCCGCGATGATGCGGTCGCCGGGCGCAAGCGCTTTGGCCGAGGAGATGTCCTCTATTTGCGAGAAATACTTTTTGAAGTCGAGCCGCGAAAGCAGCAGGCGGAACGGAACGCGATAATCCTCGCTCTGCTTGACGGACGATTTCTGGACCTGGTTTTCCGAAGGCAGATAGAGCTCCACGGTCTTGCCGTTCGAAACGAAAATCTTCCCCTCCGGCTGGCGATAATCCCAGCGCATCCGCCCACCGCGCGCGAAAATCACCCGGCCGGACTCCGTGCGGGCGCGGTCGCCGGAGGAATAGGTCTGGGTGAAATCGGCTTCGAGAGCGTGAGTTCCGCGATAGGTCTTTTGGATTTTGCTCAGAAAGCTGTCAAGCGGCAGCCGCTCGCTGCCACCCTGTTTTGCCGCGGCGCACGGGAGACTGATCAGCGTCAGAGCCGCTAGAAAAATCAGACCGGAAGCAGCACCGCGCTCAATTGGTTTTGTCGTGAGCATGATCATCCATCGTCCTTAACTGTTCGACGGCGCGAAGCGCCCGCTGGTTGCGCGGGTCAGTCTCAAGGCCCAGGCGATATTCGCGCAGCGCCAGCGCGTTCCGATGCTCGGCCTGCGCGGCGCGCGCAATCCCGAAATGGGCGTGGCTGTTGTAGGCGTTGAGCGCCACCGCCCCGCGAAACGCCCGGCTCGCGCCCTGCAGATTGCCCTGCGCTTCCAGCGCATCGCCCAGCCCGATGTAACCCGCCTCATTCGGCTCGCCCCTGACGGAATCGCGAAACCGCGCCACGGCGGCATCGAGCGCACCTTCTTCAAGGTAAAGATTTCCGAGGGCATTTTGCGCCGAAGGTTCGAGCGGCGAAAGCAAGGCGGCGGCGCGCAACTGAAGCTCGGCCCCCGCAAGATTCATTTGGTCCAGATAAAGGTTGCCGAGATGAAGATGCGGGTCGGTGTAATTCGGTTTGCGGCGCATGGCCAGGCGGAAATAATTTTCGGCTTTGCGATTCAAGTTTTCTTTGGCATAGACCAGGCCCAGGTTGGAGAGCACGACGGGATCGTTGGGCTTCGACTTGAGAGCCATCAGCCATTCCTGCTCGGCCTTTCCGGAATCACCCAGATTCCAGTAAGCCACGCCCAGGTTGTTGCGGATGTGCGTGGCGTCGGGCGAAGACTTCAGCGTATCACCAAAGAGAACCAGGTCGTTGCTCCAGATCTGATTGCGCGTGTAAATGCGCGCGAAGCACAGAATCATGACCACCGCGCCCGCCGCCGCCAGCGCCCTTGCGATAGCTGCTTTGCGCGTCCTGAATTTGCGCCAAAGGGAAACGGCGGCCCAGCCCGCAAGCCAGGCGAAGCCCACAGAAGGCAGATAGAGATAGCGCTCCGCGAAAACGTTGCCCGCCAGGTAATGCGCGTCGAGAACGGGCGCGAGCGTCGCGGCCATCCAGACAAAGCTGAAGGAAACGGTTCGCGATTTCTTCCAAAGAGCCGCGAAAAGCGCGATGCAAATGGCCAGCGCAGCGAGGCCGGCGAGAACCCTCGGTTCGCCGAGGGCCGTGCTTTTGTGAAAAACGTAATAGGCGCAGAGGTGAACGGGCCAGAGGATTTTTCCAGCATAGTGGCCGAGCAGTTCCAGCGCGGAAAAAATGGTTTGGGGAAAACTCATGCCGGACAAGCGGCTTTGCGGCGCGAAGGCTCCGAGAAAGCGCACTCGAAACAGGACGTAGGCAAAATCCATCAGGCAAAGGTCGCCGTAACGCGCCAGCTTCTGGAACCAGCTCGTTGTGCCGCGGTCCTGCCGGTAGAAATGCTCAAAGACGATGGCAACCACGGGAAAAGTGAGCGATTGCTCCTTGGAAAGCAGCGTCAGACCGTAGCAGAGGAGCATGGCCAGCTTGATTCCAGATCGGCGCCCGCCATTCGGACTCGGCAGCTTGAGGAAAAGCAGGAAAGTGAGGACATAAAAGAACGTGACCTGCAAATCGGTGACGGCGGCAATCCAGGCCACCGATTCCGTGTGCACCGGATGCAGCGCGAAGACGCAGCCCGCCACCCAGGCGAGCGCCGTGTCATCAAAAAGGCGCATCGCCACGGCAAAAACCAGCACTGTGACGCCGGCATGCAGGCAAACGTTGGCCAGGTGAAATCCGTACGCCAGCGGGCCGAAAAGCTTGTAGCAGATCAGATAGCTGAGGGTCATCATCGGCCGGTAGTAATTGGAAACGCCCTGCGCGCCGACGAACGACCAGACAGTGGTGCTGAAAATTTTGGGCAGATAGTGAAAACTGCGGAGATACGGGTTGCCGAGAACCTGGTGCGTGTCGTCGTAAACAAAACCGTTGAGCAACGTGTTGAGATAAGGAACGGCGGCCAGCAGGATGAGCGAAGCCAGGCAGAGCGCCGTGGTCTGGTCAGGCTGGTTCGAGCGCGAGGGCCGATTGCGGCTCAGGTCCATAAAAGGATGACCGGCGGTCAGGGAAGCAGATGCGCGTCCACTTTGCTGTGGGGCGAAAGCGCGGCCCGCCCGCCCGGACCCAGAACGTAAGCCACGCCGGAGGGATCGAGGGGAAGCGAGCGCAGGATTCCGGCCGAAACCAGATCACGGAGAGAGCCGGCGGCACGGCCGTGCTTCTTTGCGTAGTCACCGAGCAGCGCATTGAGCCTGGACATCTGGTCGGCTGCTTCAATAGCCACGAGGTGCGCCAGGGCGCTGCGGCGGATGGTGTCCGTATCGGCACTCTTGTAAATTTCCGTCCACAGAAGGCGCGAGACGTTGATGTCGCCGCCCTGCGCCGCCACGGTGGCGGCCATGGCGCGCATCCAGACGAAAGCTCCCGGGCGGCCGGCACCGGTCTCGAAGGCGCGCGCCGCCTGCTTGTAATCCTTCAGGTCCCAATAGTAGATGAAACCGAGATCTTCCCAGAATCGCCAGTAATCGGGATTGGCCACGATGCCCTTGCGCACCAGACGCAGCGCCTGCTCGGGCTCGCCGGCGCCTTCAGGAGATTTTTCCGCCAGAAAGACAGCCCCGAAGCGGTAAGCGACCAGAAGATGAGGATCGAGGTCCGTGGTGATGCGCAGCATCGGACCAAGCAGCGGATAAGATTTGGCATGAGCCAGGCGGCCGCGGCCGAAATACTGCACAGCGCGCGTCCAGTAAATATCGGCCAGCAGACCCTGATAACCCATCGAGAGTTTTCGAAGCGCGACGCCCGAAGTCATGTAAAGGGTTTCTGCGGCGGGACCGCGCTCCTGTTCCCAAAGCCGGATTTGCCTTTCCAGCCGCCAGACGGAAATCACGCCGGCAATGAGGAGAAACCAGCAGATGAGGATGGTCGCCGTGGGCCGGCTTGGCGATGCGGCGGCGCTCATCGGAATTCCTTTGCTTCGAAGATGAGCACGGAAGCCGCCAGCAGCACCGTGACGTAAAGAACGGCGTAAAGAGTGTTCCCCAGAATCAGATAACCCGGCGGGCCCTCGCCGTGCGCCGCCTGGGAAATAATCTGAAAGTTGCTGAAGTTCGGCAGAAAGTAGTAGATCGCCGCGGTGAGCTTTTCCAGGAGAAAATTATGGCTATCGAGCCCTAACCCGCGAATATCGGAAAGGAAGTTGCCAATGACGTAGAGGCAAAAGGTAAAAGTGGCGGCGAGGATCGGCGAAGAGATGCACGAAAAGAAAAGCGCAATGCCCACCACCAGCGCAAATTGCAGCAGGATGAAATAAATCGCCTCGAGCGGCGCCAGGTCGGCACCCGTCAGGCCGCCGCTCACGTAATAGAGCGCGGCGTAGAAGCCGACCGTCATGATGGCCGTGTTGATGAGCAGGGTCAGCGCCAGGCCGCACCATTTGCCCAGAATGAATTCATAGCGCGCCACGGGCTTGGAGAGGATGTTGTAAATGGTCCGCTTTTCGATTTCCTTGGAGACCAGGCCGATGCCGACAAAAATCGCCATCAGCAAGCCGAAGACGCTGATGGAGCTGAGGCCAAGGTTGACGAGCATGATGCGGTCCACGCCGAGCGAAATGCTTCCGAACAAAACGGCCGCGGCAATCAGCAACAGAGCGAAAGCAATCAGGTTGTAGAGGACTTTTTCACGGACGGATTCCTTGAAGGTATGGACCGCGATGCTGGCGACCCGGCCGATCACGCACCCTCCTTTTTGGCAGACGACTTCCGGTCATCTTCGCCCTCGGCCTGGGGCCCGGCGCCAACTTGGCTCACGAAGTATTCTTCGAGCGACTTTCGCACCGGGTTCAGGGAAACAAGCTTCGCCTTGTACCCCGCCACGACGGCCAGCGCTTTTTCGACGCCTTCATCCCCGGCGATGCTGAAGCGAACGCGGTCGCCCGTGCGCACCGGCGCCGAGCAGGAGGCCATGAGCGCCTGGAGGACGGCGGCGGAGGGCCGTTCAAGGACCATCTCCATTCCGGAAACTTCCACGCCGGCGATTTCGCGCATGTCGCCGCTGCCCTGCAGACGGCCCCGGTGGAGGATGGCCACGCGGTCGCAGAGCGTTTCCGCGTCAGGCAGAATATGGGTGGAGAAGAAAACTGTTTTGCCCTGGGACTTCAGGCGCAGAATCAGGTTGCGAACTTCCAGGCGGCCGAGCGGATCCAGGCCCGACATGGGCTCATCCAGAAAAACCAGCTCCGGGTCGTTGATGAGCGCCTGCGCGATGCCCACGCGCTGCGTCATGC
>JBJKPU010000097.1:0-21155 GCA_046706005.1 Terriglobia bacterium
CGTCAACTGCCCGGCCAGAAGCGTTCGCTTTACGACTTCGCCACCCATCCCCAGCCCGAGATTGACCTCACATTCAGTGTCAACGGCGCCCGCTTCCGCTCCTTGCTCAAGCTCGATCCCAAAGCTCGTCAGATGGAGAGTTATCTGTTTAACGGAGATGGAGTTCCGCTGACCAATGGCAAGAAGGAACCCTTCGAAGAATTGGTGCGCAAATACGTTGGCACTCCTGAATTCTTCCTCTCCTCAATCTTCTCCAGCCAAAAGCGCACAGGAAACTTTCTATCGCTCGACCGAAGCGAGCGTAAAGTGCTGTTCATCCGTGAGCTGCTGGGGCTCGACCACTTGCGGCTGATTGCAACCGCAGCCAAGGAGAGAACTGAAGAAGCCGCCAGGGCCGTGACTGGCCTGGACGGTCAATGCAAGAGCCTTCGGGAGATCGTGGATGCGCCGGTGGAAGATCCCGCTGCTGTTGAAGCCCAGCTTCGCGACCTGTCATCCATGCTTGTACGTCTCGAAGGCGAAAGGCAAATGGCCCAGCAGCACCTTCTCGAACTTCAGGCGATTGAGACGACACAGAAGCCGGTTCTGGCGGAAATCGAACCTTTGAGGCAACGTCTGCGCAAGACAGATGCCGAGATCGCCGAAACAAAACAGCAAGCCGCGAAGGACGCAAGCCTCTTGGCCGGCAAAAAGAACCTCGCCGATTTGACGGAACGAGGAGCGGCACTGACCCTTCGGATTGAGGATTTGCATCGTCAGATTCGGGAGACCCAGGATCAAGAAGCCGCGAATCAAGAAACCGAGCGAACTCTCCAGAAACTCAATTCGGAACTTAAGGCAAGTGTCGCCGAGGTTGAGCACCTGCGAGTCGAGCGTGAGGAGCTTGCAATTGTTCCATGCCGCGGTGAAGGCCCGTACGCTTCCTGCCCCAAGATCCGGCGGGCAGTCGAAGCCGGCCCGAAAATTCCCGAACTCGAAGACCAGGCTACGACACTCTCGCTCGAAGTCGAGGTCCACCAGAGTTTATTGGTTCAAATCGCCACGCCGTCCTCCCAACTCACTCGGGCTCTCGAAGCCTGTGGACGCGACCGGGCCAAACTCGACCAGGAACGACGGCGCTTCGACGAATTGAGTGCGGTCGAAGCCCGACGCGACGAACGGCTTAAGACATCCGCGCGTTTGTCTCAGCACCGCCGGGAAGTCGCCGAAGAACTGGCCAGGAAAGAATCCGCCCTGTCCGTGTTTGCCGATCTCAATGCCAAAATGGACGCGGCGCGCAGGGAGAATGAGGGCGCGGGTCGGCAGCTGATTTCTTGCCGAGCCGAGCGGGACCGCTTGATTGCCTGCCATGCGCAAATTAAACAACGCCAGGAGCAGAAGGAGGCGGCCCGTGCTCGATTGGCGGGAATTGATCACGGACTCGACCAGGCGAAAACTGAAGTCGAGGATTTCGACTACCTCGCAAAAGTCTTTGGTCCTGATGAAATCCAGCTTTGCGAAATCCAGGCTGCAGGACCGGAAGTTTCCTCATTGGTCAATGCTCTCCTCGAAGGCTGCTTTGACAACAAGTTCGAAATCCGCTTCCGAACCCAGCGCCCGAAAGCTGACGGGCGCGGAATGGTGGACGATTTCGATATCGAGGTCCGCAACAAAACTCTCGATCGTACTTGCCTGGTGGACGAACTCTCAGGCGGGCAGTTTGTCCTGGTGAACGAAGCCGTGAACTTGGGCATTGCCATTTACAACATGCAGCAGGGAGAAGGTATCCGTTACGAAACTCTATTTCGTGACGAAACCGTGGGCGCTCTTGATTCGGTCAACGCCAAGGAGTATGTTCGCATGTTGCGGCGGGCGATAGACCTTGGCGGGTTCCATCAAGTGATCTTCATTTGCCATACGCCGCTTGTTTGGGAGTTGGCGGATAACATCCTGAAAGTCAGTGGAGGCTGTGTAGCTATTGGGCAGCCACAAGTTCGCTGACCGATGGGGAGAAGGCAGGATATAACGGCTGCGTTGTGGGGACAGACCACCACGACCGGCTATGCTGGAAGAAACACCAAACTGGCGACTCCCAGGAGCTCAACTTCTTCGTCCCAATCCCAGATGCCGACTTTTTGTTCGAGCCACGTTCGCGCTGCATCGTACGCGGAATGAACGTCACGCGATTCGAGGTGATGCAGGTCGGGCGAAACATTCGGTGGAATCTCCTGGTCGAGGCTATACCCACGGGCGGCGGCTTCAGCCAGTTTTTCGTCAACTGCACCGTCTGACCGGACGACGACAGTATAGAGGTTGAAGAGATATTCGTCACCGCCTTCGCGGGCCACGCGCGAACGAACCATGAAATTGAATTGCCAACCGGCAGCAGGCACGCTTTTCGCTCCGTCAACGCGAATCACACGAGTAGCGGTGTGCCCACCGGAATCGTAATTACCGATCTGCGTGAGCATCGCGTCCACAAACGGGTGTCCAAGCGCGAAGAACTGCGCCTGAGGGTTGTGGATCGCCACATCTCGGTCAAAGGTAACCAGCTTGTATCTTTCGTCCAGGCCGCGGATTCGTAGTGCTTCTGGCGTCAGGAACTCAAGGTATCCGTCCTTCCGTTGCACTTGCCGACGCTCGTGCGCCAGGTACTTCAGCGTGAAATCCTCTAAGTCGGTCAGCCCCATCGGGCTGGCCAGTTGCTTTTTATAATTGTCGAAGCTGTAGCTCGACACATCCTTGAAGAGACTTTGAGTTGCGATCTCGTAAGCCCTCTGTGCCCGCTTTACAGCCTCCTGAATCTCTTCCTTCGTTTGTTTATTCAGCGTACCTTCGACCAGGGCCTTTGTATAGATTTCGTCTGGCTCGAATTCCGCTCCTAGTTCTCCGTTCAAGCTGGCGATCAATTCTTCAGGGTCTTCGCCCGTGACCCGGCTCAAGGCCTCTCCCGCCACTCTCAATCGCTGCTCAAAATAGGATCGGACAGTATCTTCAATTGTTTCCTTTGCTCTGAGGTTGTAAATCTGCACGATCTTTTCCTGACCGTAGCGGTACACACGGCCGATACGCTGTTCGTAGCGCATCGGATTCCACGGCAGGTCGTAATTGACGACGATATAACAAAACTGAAGGTTGATTCCTTCACCGC
Organism: Terriglobia bacterium; assembly: GCA_046706005.1. GTDB lineage: Bacteria > Acidobacteriota > Terriglobia > UBA7540 > UBA7540 > JBJKPU01. Next base: position 3,131 of record JBJKPU010000097.1, read on the forward strand.
CAGCCTCGGTGGAGACCAGGAAGCGCACCGATGGCTCATTTCGAAAAAGACGTTGGCTTCGCTGCTTGCTCTCAGCATCGAGTGTCTTGCCTTCGAGCTTCATGTCGCCATTGATCAGGACCACGGTATTCAGTCCATACCATTTCTCCAGTTGCTCCTTCAGGGATTCCTGCGAGCGCCGGTATTCCGTGAAGATCAGAACCTTCGCGCCGGGGGTCTCTTTATCAATCTGCTTCAGGAGCTCATGCAGGCGGTCAATTTTCCGCTCGCGCTTCACGGGAATGGCGAGCAGCTTCTTCAATACTTTGATTTCGTCGCGAAGAATCTGGCGGCTGTTTTTGAGGATTGCCTTCTCATCCAATTCGCCCTGGTAACGCTCGTCACCTTCCTCTTCTTCCTCTTCCGGCGGCAACGCGTCCAATTTTTCCTCAAGCCGGAGAAGTCGTCCCTCCAGAGCTGATTTAATGGCCTTGAGCGAGCTCGCGTTGAGTTTCTGGAACGTCGTCAGAATGAAGCCCACCGCGCGCCGGTGCATCGGATCCTCAATCTGTTCAATCGAGTTGTACCCTGTGCGGATGTAATCTTCCACAGCGTCATAGAACTCTTTCTCATCGGGATACATATTGAATCCCAGGGGCACAGTGCGGCGGCCCTTGAAAACGGCTTTGCCTTCGGCGTCGGTGACTTTCAGTTTCGGCGTGCGGAGGATCAGCTTCGAATAGGGTGTCGCGCCATCGGCCTTAAACAAGCCCTCATCAATGAGCGGTGAAAAGTCGACTTTAGCTTCAAGCAGCCTGACAAGATTGACAAAGCGGCTGTGATTCGGGTCGCCGGCGTGTGGTGTCGCGGTCAGGAGTAAGAGCGCATCGGTATAGTCTCGCAGCGATTCCGCGAGCTGATAGTTTTGTGTCTTATCGGTTTTGCGTCCGTACTCCTTCGCGCTCAAGCGGTGGGCTTCGTCAAAGATGATCAGGTCCCACTTGCGGTTTTCCAGCAGCACTTTCTTGTGCTCTTTACGTTTCAGGCGGTCGAGCGACGCGATTGCAAAGGCGCGCAAGTCCCAGGTGCGCGGGTTGGTGGCGGTAAAGTCCCGGCCGAAGATTTCAAATGTCGTGCGAAACTTGTCCTCTAGTTCTTCTTGCCACTGCCGTGTGAGTCCTGCAGGGCAGACGACAAGCGTGCGCCGGGCGTTCCCGCGTTGTTCGAGCGCCTGCCACACCATGCCCGCTTCAATGGTTTTCCCCAGGCCGACTTCGTCCGCAAGCATAAAGCGTCGGCGGGGGCTTGAGACCACCGTGAAGGCGGTGAAAATCTGGTGCGGTAGGATTTCAGTGCGGGCGTTGGAAAGCTGGCCGCCCTTGTTGAGCGTGAGGAATCGCGCGGCCATCTGCCGCAGGTCGAACTTCCAGGCTTCGTCCCACTGGCCGGCCTTGGCGAGCGCGAGCGGGGTCGGGCAGACTTCGATTTCATCGAGCCCAAGAATTTTGTTTTCCGAACGGTAAGGAGGGCGTGAAAAGACCGAAGGGTTAAATTCCACCTTGCACTGGTGGTCTTTGACTTTTTGGACGCGCCCTACGCCGAGTGAGCGATATATTCCGTTCACGCTGCGAACATGCGTGCCTGGTTCAACGGTTACGGCTTTGGTCAGAGGGCTTGCCACAGGTGGGATTATACAACGTTGTGGGAGCAACTTTACGGCGCTATACCCACAACGGGACAACCCCAGCAATCGCTAATCGTCCTTTTCGCCTGCCTTTGGCCGTTTGGACCTACGAGTGTCCGCCAATGACTGCTGAATGACCTCTAATTCATCGTCGGTAATGCCCCAGAGCTTTGCGGCAGCCTTGTCGATCTCAGTCTCAACCAGGGCAACTTCATCTGTGTCACCGTTTTCCGATTTGGCGTGGCATTTTGCAGATAAGGCGCTCAAGCTTCGATGCAACGGTTTCACATCGGAGTAGACAGGTACGGCAATGTGCTCGAGGACATGGGTGGAGATCTGGGTGCTCAGAGAATATCCGCTGACGACCGCACGCGCAGGTGCGGATCCAAGCAAGGCGCAGATATAGTGCGCTTCTTCGAGGGATGAGGTAGAAACGGACATGAGTTTGTGGTCCGGAATAACAACCTTTTCCTCTACTCCATTTTTTGCCGTTCCAATCACTGCGACCGTGAACTCGTGCGCCTGCTCGCGCCAGACCACTTTGAATGGCGCGAACGTGTAATCCCCGATCTTGCCTAGTGCGTACCACGTCCAGTTGAGCTTTCTCACAAGCACCCTTTGGGCGAGGTCACTTTCGAACGATTTGAGGTACGCAAAGGCCTTCGGGTATCTGGCCTTGAAAAGTTTCTCGTCAATGGGATGTTTTGGGGTCCTTGGGGGGTGTGTGACTATGATGCTCAAGCTGGGATTGGCTACCCAATGGGAGACATCCCGGCCACGCAAGAGGGGGTAGATCAAGTCACTTTCTATTGGAGTGGGAGGGATTCTGGGTACCTTCTTCTTTGCTCCCTCGATATGATTTTGAACGATCGATTTTCCAGCTTTGTCCTTTATGACGTCCAACCAGTACACCGCGTTGGCACCTTCTGTGTTAACCCCCTCGCGCGCCCTATAGACTGATGGACCTAAGACCTTCCTTATCGCAGACAGGAGAGGTGCGGGACCTGTCATCCAGGGGCTTTCAGGTTTACTGCTGTCGACTGGCGCCGCACCCAAGCTTATTCGTTTAGTTGCAGCAAGAACCTCATTGAGACTTGGCTCGAACCCTTCGATCTTCCGCAGGTGGATATATTTCGGCGTGGGAACCCACAGAATATATTTGACCGGATACTTGGTGTCAGTCCCCTTTTCAATGACAAAAGTTGACGTTCGGTTCTGAGCGCTCTCAAAAGGCTTCAACTCAACGAGGTCGTACACTCGTTTCACGTTGAGTTTTACACCGGACGGCAAAATAAATTTGCGAAAGCCCTCGCCGGCTCCCCGAGTTTTGAATACAGTCTGAGTAATCACAAAGCCCAGTTGTGCGCGATCTCGAAGATAAGCATCAGCACAAACAAATACAAAAAGAGCGGCAAGTTCCAACTTTCCAGCGGGCACAACTGCTCGGTAGCCCTTTTGTGTGAAGAATCCAAATTTCCGCCATAAATCCTTGGTGTCATTGCGATATTCTTCGACAAGACTTTCCCAGCTGACCCAAGGTGGGTTCCCCGCGACGTAGTCCACACGGCCCACGAACAGTGGTGCGAAGTTGTTCTTGATGATCCTAGCCCAAATGCCGTTCTTATTGGCTTTGTCAAGCTTGACGAGTTCTTTGTAAAGATCAACGTGGGCGTCGGTGGCGGTGATGTTCAAACCTTCGTCACGGCAGCGGGACAGGAACTCACCAGGGGCGTAAGCGTTTTTCACGCATGTTTCCAGGAGCTCGGCGTACTTTGCCACCTCCCTCGGGCTCTTGGCGATTTCTTTGGGGACGAGCAGGTGTGGAGGCTTCATCGCACTGCACGGAACCTTGGCCACATTTCCGTGGCCGGTGAACAAATCGCCATACTCGGCGGGCGTCATGATGGAGTCGCACAAGTAAACCGGAATCTCAACCTGGTCCACGTGCCGAATCAAGTCTTTAATCGCCACCAGGTAGTTCGTTCGCGCCGCCATCACAGCGAGAGGATTCAAGTCAAATCCAATTACGTTGGCGAGAATCTTCTTCAGTAGCTCGCCTTCGTCATAGGCACATCTCTCTCGGTTGGTGTCGTACCAGCGCCGAATCCGGTTGATGGCCATTACAAGGAACGTCCCGGAGCCGCAGGCGGGATCAAGCAGACGCTTGTCCGGGTCACCTTCGTATCCAAGTTCGTTCAGAACGTGCTCGGCCAGCCAGTCCGGGGTGTAGTATTCGCCCAAATCGTGCCGCACGGATTTCGGGAACAATTGCTGGTAGAGTTTCTTCAGAAGATCGCGCGATTGCGCCGGTTCTTCGGAAAACGTTCCGGGGTTGTATTCGTCGAGCTTCGAGATCATCTTCCGGACGAGCTTTTCAATCGGGTCGCTCCAGATTGCGAGATACCATGCGAACAAGTCCCCTTCAAGAAAGTTGGTGATTCCCATTGTGTGGAAGATGCCGCCCTGTTCCAGTTCTTCGAGCTCGCGCTTGAGCTTGGCGGGGGTTGTCGCGTTTATAAGCCGCTCCACCTGGCGCGGCAGGAATTTTGAGTAGAAGAAGCTAACAACGTCGGCCGCCAGCAGCTTGATCAGGATGGCGTAATACGTGTGAACAGCAAAGAGAAGTGGTGCGGGCTGCGGCTTGCCCTTCACGGCATAGGATTCCGCGAGCTTTTTCAGCTTGTCAGTGAGGTTTTCGACATCGTACCCGCAAACCTCTCCGAAGAGAATTTTCCATTGGTTGAAGAAGACTTGCGCTTTGGGATTATCGGTCTTCAGGATTTCTTCATACAGCGTGAGGACCCCCTCTCGGGCCACTTCGCTTTCCGAGCCGAAATCTCCGTGCAGATATTCCGGCTGATAAGGCTTGCCTTTCTGCCCAAGGTTGTAAAGCGCCCAGAGGAACCGTTCCGTGGAATAGCGGTTGACTTCAAGCGGCTCCTGGTCGGTCCACTTGTCGTCGCGAAAGCGGAGGAAGATGAAATATTTTCCATCCGTGCCGACGCCAAACATGCTATTCCAATTCCGATGTTCCTCCCGGTTCACATCGTAAAAGCGCCGTTTGAGTTGCTCGATCACGGCCTTGTTGGGTGCCGCGTCTTTGTTTGGCGAGAGCGTGCCAGGGTCCTTGTATTCGACAATCACGCTGCCATAAACCGAATCTGGGCGGCCGGTGGCAACGGTCACGTTGTGATGCCCTTCGAGCGTGATCTTTGCTTCGCGGGCGAATCCCTTGAGTGCTCCCGCTGCCTCCACTTGTAGGTCCATCTCCGACTTTGCCCATGCGGCAGCCTTTTGGATTTGATGGGCAACGTCAGTGGCGCTCTGCGTTACGATTTCGTCGAGCGAAGGCTGGCCGTGAGAATTCGTTTTATCTTGAGGCATTTACTGTGGCCTTTCGAGTCGCCCAATGCGAAGGGCGATAACGGCAAAGAATTCTATAACATCTCATTTGCCGACGGCGAGCTTTGTTGTTTCGCCGACCGTCGTTATCGACACCGGTCAATATCTGACCTCCGAACCGGTTCCAGAGGGAAGATATTGAAACTGCAAGGTCTTCTCGTTTCTTGCGGAGCTCGCGCTTGGACTCAACCGTTTCTGACTCGCCCGCGAGGGCAAGGTTTTCAATGCTCTGCTCGGTAGTCTCGACAACCACGCTGGCATCGGCGTGCGTGCTGCCAGTATTAAACCATCGCTCGTCAATCAGGGCGCCTTTTGACCTGGAAAGCAGAACAACGACCAACCGTCGAGGGAACGTGTTTGCCTGAAACGTTGCCCTTTGGTCATTAAACTCCAATGTTCCCTGTTCGTGTGCTCCCGAAGGTGCTTCGAAATAGACTTTGCCGATCAGATCTTCCACATCAGCTCGCGGCAGACATTCAATCATGACTTCCACGCCGGTTGTTGACGATCGAAGTTCGCTCGACCTCCCTCTGTAATCAGGGGTTAACGCGACGAGGTCACTGGACCGTCCGCCCCCGGTGCCGAGCCGCACTTTTAACAGGTCCTCAATGGCTTCTTTCCCTCCCGGGTAGACGGGATGGTCTAGCGAATAAAATGTCCGTTGGGGCAAATTCCCTTGGCATTCACTCCCAATGCTCCACCGATACTCGAAACAAGAGAAACGGACCGGAAACCACCTTTCGCTGCTTGTGCAGACCCTCCGTGAAGAACCCGGGTAGAGGGAAGCGTCGATGCGGACGGATGGCAGGCCCGGAATGGTAAGCTCGCCGGTTTCGACGAGCTTTGTTAGCAATTCTTTGACCTTGCTAGGCTGAGGTGGCCGGATAGAATCTTGAAATCCTTGTAATCCGCCGAGACCTCTGATGATTCTCGATCACCCTTGTGAAGCGGGAGAAAGTAGGTCAACAAATTCTTCCAAACGCCATTCTCGTTTCCGACCGCCGCACCAAAGAACACCTCTCCATAGGAGTGACCGGCTTCCCCAGAGATCGAAAAGTTCTTGCATTGCGACTTTGGTCTTCTGCATCTGATCTGCATTGAGCATTTCTGCCACTCCCGACGGCATCCGTTGGTGAATTTGCACCACACCGGCTCGCCATCATTTTCCGCCCAAGCGAATCGCCGCTCAACAATCTAAAGGAATTGAACGGCATGGATGTAGGTTCAAATATATCGAATCTGCGGTAGAATGCGTGTGTCCGTTGCATCTTGATGCATGGTGGCAATCGATGCGTCGCACATGGACTAGGTTAGGAATTTGCTATTTGGTGAAACGGGCGGATACGGTGGGCTCAGTCGGATCCAGACATAGGAAATCCTTAATAGGGAGGCGCCATGCAAGTCCCCATCACTGACGGAGAGAAAACACAAACTAAAAGCGCGATAAATGACGTGCGTGTTTTGACCACCCCGTCGCAATTGTTACGGCACATACATGGCCTCTCGGAAGATCGCATATCCAAGGCAGTCGAGGTAGCTCGCCAATTTCAATTCAGGGTCCCCGAATTTTATGTGCAGCGTGTCCTAACGGGGAGTTCCGACGACCCACTACTTAGCGTCATTATGCCCGCACAAGAGGAGTTAGCGGACGGAGAAGAATTATGGGACAGCACCCCCTCCTCATACAAAGCAAGCGATAGCCCGTTCTGGATCCAGAAGTACGAGTTTCAAGGGCTGATTCGTTTAACGACCGTCTGTTCAGGCCTTTGTCGGTTTTGTTATCTGAAACAGAAAAATTCAGCTACGGCAGTTATGCAAGTGAAAGACGTAGATGACGTTTTCGACGACCTAGAACAGTATGGGAGCAAACTTCAAGAAATCATTTTGAGCGGCGGCGATCCCTTATGCACCCCAGTGGATACTCTGGAAGCCATCGGTCGAAGGCTCAAACGCTTACATTCCCTATCCGGAAATGCTTCCCCTCACGCAGCTATCCACACGCGCGAGCCTGTATGGGACCCGATAAGCCTCCTCAAGAAGGATGAGCTATGGGAGGCCTTAGACAAAGTAAGCGCAAAGGTAGTCATGATTAATGTGCTCCACCCTCGCGAAGTCACGCGAGAATTCCTCGAAGTGTGTCAGAGGCTTGGTGAAACACAAGGATCGGCTTCGCGTCCATCGTTGCTTTGCCAACACCCCTTGTTTCGCGGAGTAAATGATTCTGTAGAAATCCTCGAGGACCTATATGGAAAACTTCTCGCTGCTTCCCCTCCGATTCTTCCCTACTACTTAGTTTATCCTTTCTATAACGGGACCCTTCCAAGCCACCGTCTTTCGATCGAAGAGGCTCAAGATATTTACAGACAACTCGTTCGGAGACCCGGGTGCCTTGTTCCAAGGCTTGTTATCCCAACGCCATGGGGAAAATGCATCATCGGGCCCCACGAGCAACTCCAACGTGTTGGGGACCGCTATCGCCTGATGACCAAGGACGGAAAAGAGGTGCTCATCAAATGAGTGTGTACATTGAATTCACGGTTGCATCTGTGAGCATGCAAAGCGCTTGTCCGGAGGAGGCCATATGACCGCCAAAAAGACATTGATCGTATTAACAATCGTCATCGGCCTTGTTGCAGCAGCTCTGTTTGTTAGAAGCAGGCAGAAGAGCGAAGGGGTACGAATTGGGATCGTTCTCCCACTTTCAGGGAGTATGGCGGAATACGGCGAGAATGGAAGAGACGGACTGACCCTCGCAGCTGCGCAGTTATCCTCACAGCAAGGTGTGAAGAAGTTTCGACTGATCTATCAGGATAGCCTTGGGACCCCACAGGGCACTGTCCAGGCAGTTCGCCGCCTAATAGACGTAGATCGCGTCCGTTTCATAATCGGAGGTCTGACAAGCTCAGGAGTGTTAGCGGCTGCACCATATGCTCAGGAGCATGGAGTTTTGTTTTTCACCCCGGCCGCGTCAGCGCCCGGAATACCCGAGATCGGTAATCTTGTGTTTCGTAATTGGCCAGGCGACAACTTGATCGCTAGCAAATTTGGGCAGGCTGCTCACGACGAGTTGAAAGTGCAAACAGTCGCTATCCTTAGTGTTTCCAATGACTATGGTAATACGAATGCGACGTATTTTGCGAAGTCGTTTACTGCCAGTGGTGGAAGCGTACTGCTAAGACGTGACTTCGCGCAAGGGACAGCGGACTTTAGGCCTCTGATAACAGGCATCGCAGCCCTACGCGGCCTTGGCAAAGTCTATGTTGTGGCATATCCCGATGCATACCGCTCGATATTTCCCGAGATAACGGCCTCAAGAATTCCCAAGGGGTCCATTCTTGCAAGTGACACATTCTTTTCTCCCCAACTTCTTGCTCAAGTAGGGCCCTCCGCAGAGGGTACGATCTGTGCTGTTGCGGCAAAACCAGGTGGAGACTACAAGCCCAGGCAACAATTCATCGCCGCGTACCGGGCTAGGTTCAAGAAGGACCCTGGTCTCGTGAGTGACACAGCGTACGACGCCTTGATGCTCGTCGTGACAGGTGTAAACGAAACAGATGGTTCCCCACTTGCAGTTGCACAATGGCTTCACAAGCTAAGAGACTATCCGGGGGCGGCTGGCCCTTTAACTTTCAGTAATTCGGGCGATATTAAGGGGAGCTTAGCTCTGTACAAAGTCGAAAAAGGCAGCTTCGTCCCACTGAAATTTTAGCATGTTCATTCAACATTTTTATGACACGCTCCAAGTGTGGGTCTTTTATTCTTTGATAGCTTATGGATTCTACTTTGCTTCAATAAGCTGTCGACACTTCAATTTTGCGACTGCCCTTGGCTTCTTAGCGGGCCCCTACGTCGTCGTAGCAACGGATAAATTGGGCGTACCTGTCGGGTTGGCAATCGGCTTGGCCGTCTGCTTCAGTGCAGGCATTGCTTACAGTCGTTTGTCGTCCTGGCTCATTAAGAGAGGCGCGCGCGGAGGTCAGCTACTTGTTATTTCGTTGGGGCTTATGGCGGTTGGAGAAAACCTTGTGATAATGGCTTTCGGAAATACAAGCCGATCACTGTGGCATTTCACCCCGAGCGACGTAGTCATAGGGCGCTCGTGGATCACTGTGACGCGGCAGCAGCTTTTCTTCCTCGTCGTTGGAGGGTCCGCCTTGATATTGCTCGTGGCTCTGTGGCGAAGGGCGATCATGGGCATCGCGATACGAGGCTTGATGGACTCGCGACTTAACTTGATTCTCAGGGGGTATAATGTTCACCTTTTGGAAAACGTCATTGCGGGTGCTGGCTTTTCCATTGCCGGCCTTGCGGGAGTTCTCTGGTCAATTGATGTTCGGGTTCGTCCCACAATGTCACTAGAGGTTGGCGTGATTGGTGTGGTTACCTTCATTGTTGGTCCGATGGTCGCATTTGGGTTGTGGGGCCTGATCGGGGCTTCCCTCGCTATTTCTTTGTTGAACCTTTTGATGGTCCTCTGTCTTCAAGGTGATTGGGGGATGACCTCAAGTCTCCTATTGCTTGGAATCGGACTCATTTTTCAAAGGGGTAGGACTGTTCTCAGCTTTGGAGCCACCGAAACGTGATTTCCTATATCTTCTTCCTCCTGGCACTCACCATCCAGATCGTGCTGCTTGCGCAGGCGACTGACCTCCTCGCTGGCCATATTGGAAGGATAAGCCTCGCGCCTGCGCTGTTTGCTGGGGTTGGTGCTTATTCATACGCAGTCCTCGCTGTTCACCGCGGGTGGAACCCGTGGTTGGCATTGATCGTAAGCTGTATGATAGTAATATCAGCTTCTCTGCCGGTCGGGTCCCTCCTATTGCGACTCGATGCCGACGCATTCCTAATCGGTACTTTTGCGGCCCAAGTAGCCTTCGTCGACCTAGTCAATAACGTAGGTTTTACCGGAGGCCCCCTCGGGATCCGCGACATACCAGGGCCGAAGGTCCCATTTCTTCACTCGCGAGCAACCGCCGAGTCCCTTATATTACTTGTACCTGCCCTTATCATTTCAAGCTTCGTATTGTCTAAGGTGGTCGGCCCTTCTAGCTCAATGGGACGTATTTATCATTGGATTAGAGATGACCGCCAATCAGCAATTGCGTTCGGCCTCCGTGAAAGGAGTCTTTTGCGCAAGGCGTTTGTCGTACATGGGCTGATCTCGGGCGTTGCTGGAATAGGCATTGCGGTCGCTCAGAGCTACATCGCGCCGGAAACGTTCGACCTGTGGCTCTCTCTGTCAATTCTGACGGCTGTTTTTCTCGGCGGTACAGGCGGCGGCTGTTCGAACATGATCGTGGGAGGGGCTGTCCTTGTCGCACTGACCGAACTTGCGAATTCACTGCCCTTATCCCCTAGCATGGTCGGCGCTTTCCAACAGGTAGTGATAAACGGGTGTTTAGTGCTGATACTGGTGTTTCGAAGGAGAGGCCTAGGAGGCCCGATTTTAGAATCGGGCCCGAGCGCAGCGAGATTTGAATGAAACTCTCTATTGACCGCGTCTCGTTTGGCATCGGAGATGCCATCATTCTTGACGGAGTGACGGGAGAACTAGAGTCGGGAGAGAGTGTTGGGATAATCGGCCCTAATGGGGCTGGTAAGACCACTCTCGCCGACCTGATTTCTGGTTTCTCTAAGCCTTCTGCTGGGAAGATTCTACTTGACGGTTTAGACCTTACCCTGCTCACTCCAGCCGAAATCGGTCGTGTCGGTGTCTCCCGCATGTTCCAAGGCTCTCACCTCGCTTGGAACCTAACGGCCCGCGAGAACGTCCAGGCTGTACTTGACAGCCGAAAGGACCAGTCCTGGAGAGGTGCGATTTTCGAGTCGCAGCCTTCCAAGAACCTTGGTTGTTCGGGTCAGGATATGGCCCTCAACAACCTCGAGCGTGTTGGTCTAATCGGCGAGCAGGAAACACCGGCTCGTGACCTTTCCTTCGGTCAGCAGAGATTGCTTGCGTTAGCTAGATCTCTGGCTTATCCCTCGAAGCTTTTGCTTCTCGATGAGCCCTTTACCGGTGTCAAGGGTGCGGCGCTCGCCCGCATTCTCGGGATCCTGGGGGAAGAGGCTGCGCAGGGGCGGATGATTCTTGTAATTGACCATGCTCTCTCCGCGATTCAGTCTACTGCGTCAAGATTATGGTTTATGCATAAAGGGAAACTTGAAGTGTTCTCTAATTATAAGACTATGGTGGGCTCGGACGTATTCGTCCAGTCCTACCTTGGGTTGAGAAATACCGTCACCGACGATTCGGCCAGCCAAATCGAAAAGCGTGTAATAATCAAAGATGTCGTCCTAGGAAAAGAAGTCAAGAGGTATGGCGCCAATGATGGCCCTTGCGGCATGTCCCACGAGATGGGAGAGGTTCAATCCATCGATGCAAACCCGCACGCAAAGACGTGCTCCGAAATCGTCCTCTCACTCCGCGATGTGTCAGGAGGATATGGAACGAAAACCATCGTACGCGATATTAACTTTGACCTATTTGCGGGGGATGTGTTTTGCATCCTTGGATTGAACGGGTCGGGAAAATCAACTCTCCTTAGAATTATTGCCGGGATTGTTGCTCAGTTCAGAGGCAACATTTCTTTCGATGGTCTTCCAATCGGTAACCTGCACCCGGATTTTCGAATCCGCCTGGGGATGCGATTCCTACCGCAGGATCATCGGATATTTCGGTCACTTTCAATCGAAGAAAACCTTATACTGGCTGTAGCGCCATTAGAGCCTCAGTGTACTGTGCCCGGCCTACCCCTGTCTGCGCCCGGCAACTCAGACCTTAATGCCATGTGCGCTGATTTCAATACAAAAGAGTTGAACGTCAAGAGGTTCGCCGGCACGCTAAGTGGCGGGGAACAAGCCTCGGTTGCGTTAGCCCAGTTAAAATACGGTTCGCCGAAACTTCTACTTCTGGATGAACCGACGTCCGGGATTGATGGAATAACGCGAAGTAAGCTCTCCACTATGATCGCAAATTGGCAGGGTGCTGGCGCTGCTATCATTGTGGTTGAGCATGACATTTTGTATTCACTTTCTGTCGCGTCTCGGGTAGGCATCTTGAAAGACGGGATGCTTAAAGAAGTCGGACCAGTAAATACCTTAACACCACGAGAGCTATTGAGTACAATGTCCGCCAGGATGGGGGAGGGGTAAATCAATGGACACGACAAATCCTGAGAAGTTTGGCCAAACGAGAGATATACTGTCTATGCTAACTAGTGCATTACTTATTCTTGAGATTACCCTTCCATTGCTTTCGTTTCTTGTTGCGTTGATCGGAGGACAATATTCGTTCGGGTGGATCGGCTTAGCGAACAATAATCCTGTCAGACTCATTTTACTCTTCGCAGTCGTCCTGGGCGTGGCGGGGATGACGGACCGAATGTTTATCAAGTCGATGCACCGCCAAAGTGTCAACCTACTTTGGCTCATTCAATGCGTGTTCATCTTCCTGGCTTGCTCCGGCATTCCCATTATCGAAAATACACAATACGGCGTGAAATTGGAAAAATACGGTAGCCGGGTGTCAGTGGGAGTGATGGTCTTCGGCCTCATTACATTACTTTTTGCAAGGCTTTTTGTAGAGTCGACCCCCAGACGGGGGCCTAACGCCATCGCAGGCGGCTCCGAGGTTTCCGTAGACGCGAAGGCCGATCCATCGATCAATCCCAGTGAACTTAGCAAGTGGGGGTTAGTACTGACGCTTGCTTTCATGATTATGGCGCTGTTCTTCCTCTCGGTTGAATTTAAGCCCGGGAAAGAGCCGACAATCAACTATTACGATATCGCAGCAGTTCTAATGGTCTTTCTCCTTGCGGAATTGGGTCTAAAACTCGTTGTTGACGCGAACTCCATCAGCAGGACAGTCCAAGCCGCAAGCAAAATGGCGACGGCTGCGAGCGACCTCGCAACGAAGGCAAGCAGTGCGGCACAGGAAGCAGTCAAGGCAGCCAAGGAGATTGCTGAAGGCAAGCTAGCGGAGGTAAAAACTGAATTAGAAACGGCCAATGATACGTTGGGGAAAACGATGGAAAAGCTTGGACTTTTAGTTGCATCAGCAACGGCCGTCGCAGACACGCAGCTGTGGAGAGAGCGCGAAAAGTTTGCGGACAAATTCGGCTTCAGAGAGGAGCCTAGGCGGCTCTGGACAGGATTGGACATTTTCGGACAATCGTGGCTGCCCCATGGCCTTGATGGATCCGACGAGGGCCACCCACTTGTGGGTGAGCTCTTCGAAAGCTTTATCGGGGAAAGCGTCAAAGACGGGAGCGTCCGAAGAGTCACAAATGGGATTGCATGTATAACAGCAGACTCAGTGTTTGCGGAGGTTTGCGGCCGGTGGCTAAAGCGAATGGAGAAAGAGTGCTGTACTGATGAGAAGCTGGTTGTATGGGCAGTCACAGAACTTCTACCATCTGAGTTCGCGCTGCCCGCTATTTGGTGGGAGGAGGAGAGTAAAGGAGACGTTCAACCGAGGCGGACAAGAGCTTTGACTCAGTTTGCTGGTACCGTACTCGCCGCCTGTGCAACTTCCAAGTTACTCGATGAGTACAAAAGGGTAACAATTTTCCGCGATCCTTCCATATTTGACGAGCTCAAAGACACAGGATTGTTGGACGGAACTCTCAATAATTGGTTCGTGTGGGATCCTAGGGTGCCAGACTCACAAAGGAAATGTGCCTTCAACGAGATACGCCAATTCTCGTGTGAATTGGTCAGTCATCTGAGTCAGGCGGACACCTTGACGAATCCCCCTTTCCTCGGCTGGCGGGAGCTGTCTCGGCTCGTAAAGGGTAATCTCGATGCCGCAATTGCAAGTAAAAAGTTTGTGACTCCCGAGGGGTACGATCCCGATGATCCGAATGCAGCCAAACGCCTACGTGTATTGCCAATTCCGGGCGAGTCCGGAGCTCAGAGTTTTGTAATCTCTGATGCCTACTTTGGGGATGGCGAAATTGGTAGGGGAAATGTGCGTCCGCCGAACGGAAACGAAAATCTTGTAGGAGGATTTTTGGGGATGAGCAATATTCTGCTAAGCCAACCCGCCAACCTCGCGGACAAAGGACTTGAGTATTGCCCTCTTCTCGCTGGCAAACGCATAGAAAACCTGCGAGGGGCATTAGCGGCATTGGGCTGGGAACCGATTGGGACATGGTATTGCAACAGGTTACATTTTCCAAGCAAAGTGGCAAACGCACACTTCGCTGTGCTAATGAAAGGAAAGGAAGGTGAGCTACCTCTTTCAGAGCAACTCCGTCTCGCATGGGACGACGACTTCTCCGTCAGGACCCTAGACCTGCTCATGATTGGAACCCGTAAGAATAGTGGCAAGATAAATTGGCTTGGCGCGGCTATCTCGAACATCAGCTTTGACCGCACCGAATGCACCGTCCAATTGATCGCAGACCGGAGCAGATGTGAAAAGATTGAGGAGGCGCTAAGCTTCTGTTTCGGCCGAGACCCTCGGCCTAAGTTGGACGGAATTGTTCGGGACTGCGAAACCTGGGACAATTGGAATAGTCCAACAGTTGGCGCTTCCTCGACTCGGGTCCCTCAACCCCAAACTGGGCAAGTTGGGGTGAGTCTTTGAAATGACTGACAGGAACGGAAGCTGTGAACAAAACAATTGTGCCACTATAAGGGTTCACCCCAAACATTGGGAACAACTTGGGAACCTTAACGCCCGAATACCCCGCTATACCGTGGTGCTAGCTGCAGGAAGGGGCTAGACAAACCAACAACATAGCTTAAATTTGTCAGACTCTGGATCTGCGTATCGGGGTTCGAATCCCTGCCTCCCAGCCAATCCTTTCAATCAGTTGGGCCTTGCCTCCTGCAAACGTTCTTGCAATTTGGCAACATTTGGCAACAATAAGGCGTCGAGTTCACCCACAGCCTTGCGCCTCGCGGAGATGTCTGGATCCGCGTAGAGGAGCGTCATGTTGGGGTTGGAGTGACCGAGGATCTGTTGCTGCACTTTGAGTGGCGTGCCCCCAATATGCAAGGCGGTTTCAGCCGAACGCCGGAAGGAACGCCATGTGAATGACGGGATCTTCAGGCTTTGGGCCAGTGGCTTGAATACCCGCTTCGTGACTTCCTGTGCGCTAAAAAAATTACCATAGGCTGTCACGAAGAGGAAGTCCGGAGCTTTCCGCTCGCTCTTTGCCAAGCGATCGAGAGCTTCCCGGATCATATCGCCGTAGGGAATGAGACGCTCGCTTCTCGCAGTTTTCGGAGCATTCAGTTTTCCACGATAGAGCGAGCGCCTAACCCGAACGATTTGCGCTTCGGTGTCGAAGTCCTCCCACTTGAGTGCCAGTACTTCCGATTCGCGCATACCGGTAACCGATGCTATTACGGCCATGGTTCGGTAAGGCTCCTCAAGGGAGGCAATCACCTGCGCCAATTGGTCAAGGCTGAGAACTGTTGCCCGGCTAACATCCTTGCCGGGAGGCAGTTTCACACCCTCAACAGGATTACGTCTTACATACTGCCAAGCCACCGCTGTCGCAAGTACGATGCTTAGAGTTGCTCGCACATGCTTGAGAACCGACTTGCTGTAGCCCGCGAATGAATTGAGAAAGGTCTGCACATCGGGGGTTTTGAGTTCCGCAAGTTTCCACTCCTTGAAATGCGGGAGTATCCATCGGTGAAGAGTAGTTTTGTAAAAGACCATTGTGGAATCCCGGTAGTGCACAAGGATTTCGGTTTCCCACTTGGCCGCGAACTGGCCGAAGGTCATGGTCTGCTCGGGCGCACGCTCGCCTCCGTTAATGGGCTGGAGGATTTCGTGTAAGGCTCGTTCTGCTTTGGCTTTGGTCATCTCAGCGCAAAACCCGAGAACTTTGCGACGTTGAATCCGTTTGGGCTTGCCGCCAGCTAGGGCCCATTCCCTGTAACAGCCAACCCAAACCTTGACTCGCTTGCCGCGTTTGAATACGTGGCCGACCTGAAAACGTCTGCGCATATCGCCTCCGTTTCCGTTGGTCTGCCAGTTCTTTCCCGCGTCTCGTAGAAGCATAGCACGCGGGTCAAGATTCTGCCCCTGTGAGTGTCCGCCGACGGAGCCAAACGAACTCCTTACCGGATTAGGACGGCCAAAGGTAATACCCCAGACCACTTCTTTCCCCCTATCGAAGATGGCCGTTGCGTCTGCCATCGCTGGCTCGCATCTCTTCGACATACCTCGAAATGTCCACGTTGAGGAAACGGACGTATTTCCCAACCTTGATGTGGGGCAATCTTCCCGGGCCATTCCTGCGCGTGTGCTCGTAGACCCAGGACAGGGGAACTTTCAGGATTTCGGCAACGTCCTGAACTGTCAGAAGCGTTTCTTGACTCTCAGCCATAGATGTTCACCTCACGGACTTGATATGTTTCTTCCACGAGAGAGGTCTCTGGTTCACGCGGACACTTTCTCGGCACACATCGCCCACATCGGTTTAGTAAGCCCAACTACCTTTTCTGTCAAACGGCTGACTCGGCCGTAAGCGGGTGAAGTCAATTTTGGCGCGCAGGAGAGGGAAAAGGAACTCGAAGCTGCCTCGCCAATCCCTGCTAATTCAACGAATTACGAACACCCTTGGCTGGTGAATGCAGTCATTTGCGTCTGGAGGGTGGAAAAGTTGCCCTGCCCTGAACCGGACCTCACTGGAAGCTCGACGAGACAGTCCGAAGTTGATGTAAATCAGAAACTTCTGGTAGCAATTGGTGCGGCCGGTCAAATTAAGACCGGAAAGTTGTGAAAATATTTGGCCCGCGAAATAAACTTTAGCGGAAGCCATGTCTTCGCTGCGTTAACCCCGAATTCGCGTCGGCTGCGTCGTCCACCTGGTATAACAACCAGGAAATTGGCCTCGGTTATAATGGAGCGATCCAGGGCGGCGGACCATGTCGGGAACGAAGCACACACGGGTTTATATCTCTCTCCTGGCAACTCTATGCGTTTTCGCAGCGACCGCCTGCATTTGGATTTTTTTCAAAGGAGGGCGGCGAAGTGAAACTTCAATCCAGCACGGCGCAGCTAACGATCCGAAGGCCATTCTCGCAGAAGCCGATCACTTTGCTTTCCTGTCGAATTCTTACCGTGCCGCGCCCCTCTATGCCAAGGCTGAACAGATGTTCCGCGATCGGGGCGACAAGCGGGACGAGCTTTACGCCAAAATCGGCCGGCTTCGAGCCGAAGCTGAAACTATGTCGTTTGTGAAGCTGTCCGACTTCATCGGTTCTCAACTGGCAACACCAATGGTCCAGAACGACCCGGAGCTGAAGCTTTGGTGCCTGACAGCAAAAGGCATGACGGATATCGAAGTCAACGTTCCCGCAGCCAAGAAAGATTGGCAGGAAGCCGAGGTTCTCGCTCGCGTGCTCAAGGAGAAACAATGGGAAGCACGCGCCGAAGGAGAACTGGGTTTGATCGCCTTCCTGCAGGGCGACGCCTTGAAAGCTGGGCGCCTTGTGGGCGGAGCATTGTTGTCGGCAATTAAAAGTGGAGACGTCGGTGCGGAGATTCGCTACCTCGAGTTACTGGGAAACGGATTCCAGGTCCAGCGGCGGTACGAAGAGGCGCTAATGGTTTTCAACCATGCAATCAGTGTTGCGAATTCCTGCAAGGACTGCGGCTTTCCCTACATGGCCTACGAAGGTCGAGGAGAATCGTTGACGGCGCTTGGCAAAACTGACGATGCGCGCTCCACTCTCACCAAGAGTCTGAACACGGCACGGCGAGAGCAACGCCAGGGTCACAAAGCGCAAAGCCTGATATTCCTTGGAAAACTATCTCTCAAATCTGGCAACAAGACAGAAGCAATCAACGAAATGGAGGAAGCGGCCGCCATCGCAGGAAAATTCGACTATTACCAACTGGACGAAGACGACCTATTCGAGGTGGCGCAGATTTACGAACAGCGCGGGGAACTTGTTAAGGCCGAGCAGCGGCTCGCGGCCGCTCGTGACGCGAGC
>JBJKPU010000098.1:0-64374 GCA_046706005.1 Terriglobia bacterium
GCGTCCCGCCCGGGACAACCGCGTAAGCCGACGCGCCAATCTTGTAATTCTTGAAAAGCGTAAAGCTGCCGCCGCCTTCAAAATTCCCCCTGAAGCCGAACGTCTGATACGGCCGGGCGATGTCAAAAGGCCGGGGAAGAATGTACCGGTCCATCGATTCGTTGGCTGCGCCAAAATTCACGAATGGCGCGAAACCCATGTAATGACCTTCGAGGTGATTGAACCAATCGACGCCGAAACGGCCCGTGGTGTAAACACGCGCAGGACTTGAGAGCGGAGCGGTCCCGGTGAGAATGGAAACGAAGTCCAGCCCGGAAACTTTTGTTGAGTATCGAAAATCGATGAATGGATCTCCGACCAGCGTCGTCCAGCGCCAATCCTTGTTGGTGACGATCGGGTACGGGCTCTGAACCGTGTAAATCGTAAAACCGACGTCTCCGCCGAAGTGGTTCGTGATGTTGTAGCCTACTCCCACGCCCGCCGTATAGATGTTTCCCATATTGGTGTGTTTCGCCACGATTTGCCCGAAGGCCGTGGGACCAACCAGCGAGACTTGAGCTTCGCCGCTCGAATTCTCCTCGGGAGCGGAAGCATTTTCCTCCGAAGCAGGAGCGTTCTGCCCGGAAGTGGATTCGGTCTGACCCGTGGCAGCAGCATTCTGCCCGGAAGCCGGAGCGTTTTGTTCCGGAGCCGCGGCGGTCTGGCCGGAAGCGGACTCGCTCTGGGTCGTGGCAGATGAATTCTGCTCAGCGGCCGGGGCGTTTTGTTCCTTCGCCTCTCCGGCATTCTGGTCCTGGGCCGGCTCGGGAGATTTCTTCGCGCGATGGAGATGGGGTACCGGCAAGTGCAGGTGCGGCAGATGAATATGCGGGAACAACGCAAAACTCGGTTGCGGCGCCCAAACGGCGATCAACGCCACGAGCAACAGTTTGTAAATTGGCTTCACTTCGTCTTATCCCTTCATTCAAGTCCAGCCGTGCGGCGCTCAATTTTTTTCCGCCGCATGCGTTGGGCAGAATCCTTCCGCCAGCAATGAATGCAAAATCTGCTTATGCTCTGATGCAGCTTTTTTGAAGCCGGGTTTTATGGTGTCTTAAATCTTTCCGCGATGCCGAGTGAGGGCACGGCCGTCCGCAATGCCTTCCGGTTGCCGGATTCCGTCGCATCCCTCGCCATCAACCTCATTGTGCCACGGGCAGTTGAAAACACCTGCGGCTCAACGCGGGCCTTATACTATAGCACGATGCCGCGGACTTCGACGCCGATTTCAGCTTGCGGCTCCCGTTCAAATCTTGCGCGCAGTCCGTGGCGATTAGAAATGGGACAGGCGAACGAAAGCGGCGCGAGGAATTCGCGCTGACCCGAGGGCGTCTTGAGAAGAAGAAGATGCGATCGAGCTTCGCAGCAAGGCGCATTTATCCGGTCTGCGCAGTTTCGGCAAACGGAGAATTGATCTCACCGTGGCGGACCGCTCGATTGAGCGGGGCCCGGCGCAGATCTTTCCGCAGCTTTCGCCGGCGCAGGAGCGCCGTGCCTGCACTGGCTTTTTGGGATGGTGGGTTCAATCGGGTTCGTTCGGCTTCGTTCGGGTTCGTTTTGAGGGCCGATGCTTTGTTTTCAATAACTTAACGGCTTCGTTCGTAAAAAAAGATTGTTTTATTTTGTGCTATTTAAGCCCCGCCAAAGGCTTCGCAGCCGCTACTGGAGCGGGTTTCGAGCATTTTGGCCGATGCGCAAAGTGACATATTACGCGACCTTTCGCGGCGCACGACAAGCGTTTGAGCCGCAATTGAAGCGGCTCCTGTGCAGCCTGACCGTAAAATCAAATGTTGCGCCAATTCCTTCATTCGCTTTCCGCCGCCGGCTGCTGTCAGGAGCCCGGCAAGCCGCTTCCCTATAACCTTATTTAATATATTATCACATTAGTTAATAAAGTCAAGCAGGAAGAACCGCGGACCGCAAAAACCGCGGTCCGCGCTACTTGCTGTAGTGAAAGATCGCGCGCCGGAAGTTCGTATATTTGCGACGCCGAAAAGCCCACGACCCCAAAGGCGTGTCGTCGCTACCGGCTAATCCTCGGCTGTTCCCTCATGATGCCTCGAAGCTAATCTCCGCACTCCCACCGCTGCCAGACCTATGACCAAGCCAAGGACAGCGTACAGCAGTACGTTCTCTGCGGCTGTCAAGAGGAGAAAGCCCCACCAGGGGGTGCCGGTCCCGTCAGCGGCGACAGCCAGCGGGCAGAGCCACCCCGACAAGCGTACCAAGTCCGATGGGAGTGTCGCCGTTGCAGGAAAGAGCTGTTCCAGGACTGCCAGCACTACGACAATCAGAAATCCGGTCGCCGCGCCATAGTTCGCGAATCTTCTAGGCAGACTTGGCATAAGTTGCTCGTTCCCGCCGCCTCAAGTTACGGAAAAACCGCGGACCGCAAAATCGGCGGTCCTCGCTACCCGCTATCTGGAGGAAACCGGCGCAGCCAG
Organism: Terriglobia bacterium; assembly: GCA_046706005.1. Lineage (GTDB taxonomy): Bacteria > Acidobacteriota > Terriglobia > UBA7540 > UBA7540 > JBJKPU01. Next base: position 2,484 of record JBJKPU010000098.1, read on the forward strand.
GCAGAACGTCCAAACTACAACAGCCAATATCGCATTTACCAGGACCAGGACCACGAGGAGGGCGCCATGCAGTAGTCGCATCCCAAAAGTAAGCATCAGGCCGAAATCGAGCCCTAGAAGGGCCATCATCAAGTACACACCGAACCGGGTAGAGCGAGGCACCGTGCCAGGATTGCCGGTCCGTCGCAAGCGACGACGAACATACCCCCAAGCGAGCATGCCGATTGCCCAAAACGCCCCGCACAGGGTCACGCTAAGCCAGTCGCTCAATGTGCCCATAATAATCCTCTGAGTGTGATACAAAGGCGGGTGGCCCACGCTTTGTAATCTTCCTCCGCATCCTGGCGATGGTACCACCAGCGCGGGCCGGGCGCATCAGGTGGGCGCTACAGCCGCGTCACGGACGCGGCCCGGATGGGCAGGGACAGTTTTGCCGTGCAGCCGGAATGACCATTGCGGTTCTCAAGCGAGAGCGTTCCGCCGTGAGCTTCCGCGATCTGGCGGCTCAAGACCAATCCGATTCCGGTGCCGCCGGGCTTGGTGGTATAAAACGGAACAAAAAGATTGGCCGTGCTGGAGAGGCCGTGCCCTTCATCCTGGACCCAGATTTCCACGCCGGCGCCGGTCCGCGCCCAGCCCATTGCGACGCCGCCGCCGGTTTCCATCGAGGCATCCACGGCATTTCTCAATAGATTGATCAGGACCTGCTCCAACTGGTCGGCGTCCGCCTGGATGGAAACATCCGGGCCGGGGCTGAGGCTGATGGCCATGCGAGTCTCCAGGCTTGCGGCGCGGCGGACCAGCGTTTCCACACTGGCCGGACCAAGGCGCGGCTGCGGCAGACGGGCCAGGCGCGAGTAAGCTTCCATGAAGCGGCTCAGGGCTTCGGCGCGCGAGCCCACAACGCGCAGGCCGCGCTGCATATCCTCCCGCCAGTCTTCAGCCGGTGACTCGCGCTTGAGCAGATTCTCAAGACTGTTGGACATCGAGATAATCGGGGCGAGTGAATTGTTCAGTTCGTGGCCCAGGACTCGAATCAGGCGCTGCCATGCTTTGCGCTCTTCGGCGCGCAACTGGCGGCTCAAGTCAGAGAGAACGAGCAACTGAAGCGCGACGCCTTCCTGGCGGGAAATGCTGCGGCTGATTCCCCAATAGGATTTTCCCGGCGGCGCGCCGGGGAAAGTTCTTTCAATGGTGCGGGAAGTTTCACCCTCGAGGCATTCAGCAAGGCCGAGTTCATCGGCGTGGCGGCCGAGCAAACGCTCCGGCGGCTGAGCCAGCAACCGCTCGCCGGCTCGATTGATCAGGCGCAGGCGGCCGGCGGGATCAAAGGCCATGACCGCGACCTCAATCTCACTCATCACGGCGCGCAGCAGGGCCGTGGCTTCCATGGCGCCGAGGCGCTGCTCGCGCAGCATTTCACCCAGGGCATTGACCTCAATCATCACCTCGCCCAAAGCATCTTCCGGGCGCGCGCCGCGGGCTCGAATGGAAAAATCCCCTTCGCGCAGCGCCGCCAGCAGGTTGGAGAGCGTGTGCAGACGATGCACAATGCGCTCGCGCAGGGAAAGCGCCACTCCCAGCCAGAAGCCGACAATCAGCAGAGTCAGCGTCCACTGCAACTGCCGGGAGTAGCCGCCGGTCCAGAGCAGAATCATGGCCACCAGCGCTCCGGGCAAACCGGCAAGAAGCGCCAGCAGGACAAGACGCTTTACTTGCCCGGCTTTCGGCTGTGGGCGGCGCTGGGCGGTGCTCATAGGCCGTGCCGCTCAAGGCGGCGGTAAAGCGCGCTGCGGGTCAGTCCCAGGGCGCGAGCCGCCTGGCTGACGTTCCCGTTGAATCGCGCCATGGTCTTTTGAATAAGGTGGCGCTCGACTTCCTCAAGGCTCATTTCGTCCAGGCGGGCCGCACCTTCCCGCGGCCGGCTCAGGGCCAGGTCCGCGGATCGAACCAGCGGTCCCTGTACCAGCAGCACGGCGCGCTCGATGGCGTGATCGAGCTCGCGGACGTTGCCCGGCCAGGAATGCTGAAGCAGGGCCCGGCTGGCGGCGGGCTCAAAGCCCTCAATCGTCTTTCCGTAGCGGCGCGCATGCAGGCGCAGAAAATGCGCGGCCAGAAGAGGAATGTCCTCCTGCCGCTCGCGCAGGGGCGGAAGGTGAATCTCAATCGTATTCAGGCGGAACAAAAGATCCTGGCGAAACCGGCCGGCGGCCGCTTCCACATTCAGATCGGCGTTGGTGGCGGAAATCAGGCGCACGTCGGCGCGCCGCATCCGGGAGGAACCGACGCGCTCAAACTCGCCGGTCTCGATGACGCGCAAAAGCTTGGCCTGAAGATTGAGCGGAATATTGGCGATCTCATCCAGAAAAAGCGTGCCCCGCTCGGCCAGTTCGAAGCGGCCCACGCGGTCGCTTTTGGCGTCCGTGAAAGCGCCTTTGACGTGGCCGAAGAGTTCGCTTTCAAAAACTCCTTCGGCCAGTCCGCCGGTGTTGACGGCGACCATCGGCTGAGCGGCGCGCGCCGAAAGCGCGTGGAGCGTTTTGGCGACAACTTCCTTTCCCGTGCCGTGTTCGCCGGTCACCAGAACGTTTGCATCCGACGGGCCGACGCGAGCCATCAGTTCCAGCACGGGCTGCATGGCGCGCGATTCCGCAATCAGCGTGGGCCGGCCTTCGGCGCGCAGCAGGCGGTTTTCGGCTTCCAGACGCTCGCTGCGCCGCAAGGCCTGGCTCAAGGCGAGCTGGGTGCGAATCAGGCTGAGCAATCGGTCGTTTTCCCACGGCTTCTGCACAAAGTCACGGGCGCCGCGCCGCATCGCCTCAACCGCCAGCTCGACGGTGCCCCAGGCCGTCATCACGACGATGGGCAGAGTGCTGTCCATGGAATGAATGCGGGTCAGCAGATCGAGCCCTTCCGCGCCGGAGGTGGTATCGCGGGCGTAGTTCAAATCCATCAGTACGAGATCGAAATCTTTTGCCTCGAGGGCCGGGAGGATGCGCGCCGGCGAGTTGGCCGTCTCAATCTGGAAACCCTCGCCCTTCAAAAGCAGGCGAAGAGCTTCGAGCACGTCCGGCTGATCGTCGGCCACCAGGATTCGCGGATTGGCCTGCGAAGGAGTTTTCATGGCGCAATGGGCTTTATCTTATCGCGAAATGGAGGGCGGTCAGTAGTCAGTTCTCAGTCTGTCGGGGTCAACATGGAGCGCGGAATTTTCCGCATGTCCAAGTTCAGCCCACGCCCAGGGCGGTGCGAAACGGGCGAATCAATCACTTCCGCCTGCAATTCCGCATTCGCAATGCCGCGGGCGCCCGATCGTTCAGTCCTTTTTGAGCCAGCCGTCCTGGAGATTAATGATTCGATTGCCGTAAGCGGCCCAGGTTTCATTGTGCGTGACCTGCACGATGGTGGTGCCTTCATCATTGAGCCGCTTGAAAAGATCCATGATCTCCTTGCCCTGGCTGGAATGGAGATTGCCCGTCGGCTCATCGGCAAGAATCAGCTTGGGGCTGGCGATTACGGCGCGCGCCACGGCGACAAGCTGCTGCTGGCCGCCGGAAAGCTGGCTGGGAAAAAGATCCTTCTTGCCGACGATGTGAAAGCGGTCCAGCGTGTCGGCCACGAGCGCCTGGCGCTCGGCGGAGCGCACATTGCGGTAGGAAAGCGGGATGTCCAGATTTTCCGCGACCGTCAGATTGTCGAGCAGATGGTATTGCTGGAAGACGAAGCCGATGAATTTCTTGTTCAGCTCGGCGCGATGTTTGGGCTTGGCTTTATGGACGGCGTTCTCGAAGAAAAAATATTCGCCCGTGAATTCGCCGTCGAGCATGCCCAGAATCGCGAGCAGGGTGGACTTGCCCGCGCCCGACGGTCCCATGATGGTGATGAATTCGCCTTCCTTTATTTCGAGATCAATCCGCCGCAACACCCAGTAGCGCCCGGCGCCCGCGGGATAGGATTTTTCGATGTTGAGCATTTGGATCATAAAGTTTTCAGTTCTTAGTTCTTAGTTATCAGTTCTCAGACTTCAATTGTTAGTCCAAGGCTCAGGGTACAGCAAGGCCGCGACGAAGGATGCGATCCAGCGTCGACTTCACGGAGCACTTAAAACTGAAAACTGATGACTGATAACTTCTATTCATACCGCAGCGCCACCATGGGATCAACTTTTGTGGCTCGCCGCGCGGGCAGGTAGCAGGCCGCGAGCGCGACAACCGTCAGGACGAGCGGGACGGCGATGAAGGTCAAAGGATCGGCGGGCTTCACGCCGTAAAGCATGCTCGACAGGAATCGGGTGAGCACGAGCCCGCCGGCAATTCCAATGGCCACGCCCAAAAGCGTCATCTTCAATCCCTGGACGACGACAAGGCGGAGCACGTCGCCTCGCTGTGCTCCCAGCGCCATGCGGATTCCGATTTCGTGCGCGCGCTGACCGGTGATGTAGGAGATGACGCCGTAAATTCCGACGCTCGCCATGATCAGCGCCAGCGCGGCAAAGATCGCCATCAGGATCATCGAAAAGCGCTGGGCGCTCAGCGAGTCGGAAAGAATCCCTTCCATGGTCTCCGTGTCATACATCACGGCCTGGCTGTTAACGTGCTCAATCGTGTGGCGAATCGAGCCGGTCAAAGATTCCGGTTGCGATTGGGTTCGCAGCATCACTCCGATCTTTCCGGCCATCAACGGAACGAATTGGTCGGGAAGTTGTGAAATCGCAAGATAGCATTGCGCGAGGATAGGCGAGGATGAGCTTTCGTTGAGGCCCCATTGCTTGATATGGCCGACAACACCGACGATCTCCGCCTTCTGATTGATGATGTCGAAATTGATTTCCTTGCCGATGGGGTTCTGGCCGTGGAAATAAAGTTTGGCGAAGTCTTCATCAACGACGGTCACAAAGGGCGAGTGTTCGGAGTCGGCGGCACTGAGAAATCGGCCGCTCATCAGCGGAATCTTCATCACCTTCAGGAAATCCGGCTGCACAAGGTAGAAGAGCGAGACTTTCATGTTCGACTCGCTGGCCGGTTTGGGCTGCCCTTCAATCCAGAACGGGAGTTCCGAATCACCCTGTGTAGGCATTGACCCAAAAGTAAGCGAAACGGCTTTGGCTCCCGGGATCGCCGCCAGCCTGTCATGAACCTCACGCCAGGTCTGGCGAACCGCGTCCGGGGATTTAATCGGAGGGAACGAAATCCCGAAGCTCAGCACGTGGCTAGCGTCGAAGCCGGGGTTGACGCTCCAGAGATCGACCAGGCTGCGGATCATCAAACCTGCGCTGGCAAGCAGAATGACTGCCAATGCCATTTCCGCGACCACAAATGCCCCCTGGGTACGATGATGTCTGCTGCTTGATCCCCGGCCGCCTTCCCTGAGAGTCTCCTGAAGGTTTGTCGAAGAAACCTTCAGCGCCGGAGCGAGGCCGAACAGGATGCCGGCCAGCACTGATACGGCCAGCGCGAAAAGCAGGACGTGCAGATCCAGGCGCACTTCCTGGACACGCGGCAGCACTTCAGGCAGCGCTTTGAGGGCTGTCGTCAGTCCCCAGGGCGCAATCAGCAATCCACATCCCCCTCCGACGAGCGCAAGCAGGACGCTCTCGGCCAGGAGTTGTCGAATAACGCGGCCGCGGCCCGCACCCAGCGCAATTCGAACGGCGAATTCGCGCCGGCGCCCGGTGGAGCGCGCAAGAGACAGGTTGGCCACATTGACGCAGGCAATCAACAGGACAAAGCCCACCGCACCCAGCAGCATCAGAAGGTACGGCTGGATTTGCCCTACCACAAGTTGCTTGAGCTGGACCAGGGTGATGCCGGTGCCTTTGTCAGCCTGGGGATAAGCTTCGGCCAGATGCTGAGCCAGCGTGTCCATGTCCGATTTGGCCTGAGCCAGGGTGACACCGGACTTGAGCCGGCCCACGGCATTCATACCCATGCTTGCCCGGCGGTCGCGGAAAGTGGGATCGTTCCATTGGCCGATGGGCACATAGGCATCGCTGCGATGAAAATTCCACCCGTTGTAATAAAACGTGGAGGGTATCACGCCGACAATCGTATAGCTGGTGCCGTTCAGCGTGATGGCTTTGCCCAGGACATCCGGCGATGCGCCGAACTTGCGCTTCCAGAATCCTCCACCAATCAGCACCACAGGCGCCGCGCCCACCTGGTCTTCCTGGCTGGTAAAATTCCTGCCGATAACCGGATTTACGCCGAGGATGGGGAAGAAGCCGGCGGAGATCATTTCCACCGGCACACGCTCCGGCTCGCCCAGGCCGGTCAAACTGAAGTCGTCTCCCCGGTACGCCGCCAGTTCAGAAAAGGAGTGATTGTCGCGCACCCAGTCCAGAAAATTGGGATAGGAGATCGAGGACTGTGAGAAATGGTCGTTTTTCGAAAAGAGCGCCACCAGGCGGTTCGGCTGCGAATAAGGCAGGGGGTTCAGGAGAACGCCGTTCACGACGCTGAAAATCGCGGTGTTCGCGCCAATGCCCAGCGCCAGCGTCAGGACGGCGATCGCCGTGAAGCCGGGATTCTTCGCCAGCATGCGCAAGCCGTACTTCAGGTCCTGAATCAGCGTGTTCATCGAGGGTCTCCTTGGGATTCGGCCAGATTCAAAACTATCCATGACCTGGAGCCCTGGATTAGATCCTTTGCTCGATGCTGCTCATTCATAAAATCGTTCCTCACGGTCTTCTACTCGTATCGCAGCGCAACCATTGGATCCACTTTGGCGGCCCGCCGCGCGGGGATGGCGCAAGCGAGCAACGCTACGGCAGCGAGAATCAGCGAGACGGCCAGAAACGTCAGTGGGTCGGTGGGCTTTACGCCGAAGAGCAGGCTGGAGAGAAATCGCGTCAGCGCCAGCGCGCCGGCGATTCCGATGGCCACGCCGATCGCCACCAGCTTGAGCCCCCGGCCGACAACCATCCTGAGCACATCGGCTTTCCGCGCTCCCAGCGCCATTCGAATGCCGAACTCGCGGGTTCTTCGCGCGACCATGTAAGCCATTACCCCGTAAATGCCCAGTGAAGCCAGGAACAGCGCGATGGCGGCGAACAGGCCGAGCAGGAAGGTTTGCAGGCTGGTTTCGCGCATGTGGTCGTCAACCACCTGCTGCATGGTGCGCACGTCGTAGACCGGAACGCTGCTATCCAGCGACGCCACATCATGGCGGACGGCTCCCGCCAGGCTCGCGGGCGCGAGGCTGGTGCGAATCGAGAGATAGCCCGACAAGCCGGGGTATTCCAGGGCCGAGGTGAGCGGGAAATAAGCTTCGGGGCGTACACTGTCCGTGATATTCCAGGACTCCTTCACGTCGCCCACGACGCCAATCACCTGTTGGCGCCCAACGCCGCCTTCGAAGGTCTTGCCAATGGGATTTTCGTTAGGCCAAAAGGTGCGCGCCATGGTGCGATTGATGATGGCGGGGAAAATCAGGTCGGGCGGAATGGTTTTCAGGTCGCCGTGAGCGGCTGTGTAAAGCGCCCAGAGCCTGGCTCCGGCGACCGCGGCCTGTTGCATGTCTTCCGGCGTAAAGTCCCGGCCGCGGAGCAGCGGCGTGCCGTAAGTCTGGAAATAATCCGGGCTGATGAAGTTCCATTCAACCAGTTGCTTCGCGAACTCCGGGTTCTTGTTTCCGGGGATCGTGATGTAACCGTTGCTTCCGCCCTGGAGAGGAATCGTGAAAGACGACGCAGCCCGGCTGACGCCCGGCGTCTGTTTGACCTTTGCCAGCAGGCCGTCAAGGAATGCGCGGCGTTGCTCGGCCTTGGGATATCGTGTTTTGGGCAGCGAAAAGCCCGCCGTCAAAAGGCCCTGGCGCGCGACGCCGATATCGGCATCGCGCATTGCACCAAAGGTGCGCAGCAGCAGTCCGGCGCCCACCAGCAGCGCCAGCGAGAGCGCGATTTCTCCCACCACCAGCGCGTCGCGAAGCGTTCGCCTTCCGCCGGATGAGCCGAGCACACTCTTCGACGCCGACTTCAATTCTTCAACCAGCCGGGCGTCCGAGGCCTGGAGCGCCGGCGCCAGTCCGAAAAGAATTCCGATCAGGACGCTGACGGCAAAAGCAAAAAGCAGAACGCGGAAATCGAGGGCGACCGGATGAAGCCGGGGAATGGGCAGCGACGTGGCAGTCTGAACATATTGGACGACCCAGTATGCCATCGCCAGCCCGGCTGCTCCGCCCGCAAGCGCCAGGATCATGCTTTCGGTGAGAACCTGGCGAATCAGCCGCCAACGGCCGGCGCCCAACGCAGCGCGAAGAGCCATCTCATGGCTTCGGCCGGTGGCGCGCGCCAGCATCAGGCCGGCGATGTTGGCGCAGGCAATCAGCAGAACGAAGGCCACGGCGGCAAGCAAAATCAGAAGTTCGCTGCGTGAGCCGCTTCTGACTTGTTCCTGATACGGGAGCACGATGGCCTTCGCGCCGGCGTCGTTATCCGGATAAAGTTTCCCGAGGCGCTCTTCAACGCCGGAAAGATCCGCGGCGGCCTGGGCGGGTGTCACGCCGGGTTTGAGCCGGGCAATCACTCGCCACTGATGCTGGCCGCGCGGGCCGAGATTCCCGGGCGACATGTCGAGAGGCGTCCAGATGTCCGCGCCCTCGCCGAAACCGAACCTGAACCAGCTCGGCATCACTCCGATGACCGAGAAGGTTCGGCCATTGAGTTCAACGTTCCGGCCGATGATATCGCGCCGGCCCGCGAATTGCCCCTGCCAGGTTCCATAGCTCAACACAGCGACGCGGTCACGGCCCGCACTGTCCTCGCCGCCGGCGAACGCGCGGCCCAGCAGTGGCTGAACGCCGAGCGTGGGAAAAAAGTTTCCCTGCACGCTCTGGACTGTGGCGAGGCCCGCTTCCCCTGAACGGCTGAGACTTTCGCGGTTGGGCCAGCTGTAAGCGGTGGTGGAAACCAGCGTATGATTTTGTCTCTGCCAATCGAGATAGTCCGCTCCGCTCAGGGGATAATTCCCGGGAGCGCTTTCGGTGACCCATAGCTCAACCAGCCGTCCCGGCTCGTGGAAAGGCAGCGGCTCAAGCAGGACAGAGTTCACCACGCTGAAGATCGCCGTGTTAGCGCCAATGCCCAACGCCAGCGTCAGGACGGCGATCGTGGTGAAGCCGGGATTCTTCGCCAGCATCCGCAGGCCGTACTTTAAATCCTGAAACAGGGTGTTCATGATCCGCCACCGCAAACCATCAGCAGTTAGAAATTACGAGTTACGAATTCCACGGAATAGGGATTGCCACCAACTACACCCCGTCGTAATTCGTAATTTGTAATTCATAATTCACGGCTCGCCATTCACAAAAGAGAACTTGTCATTCGTCAATCCGAGATCACTCAATTGGAGAGCGGTTCTTCATCCTCGACGTGGGCGCGATGGTTCTGCTCCTCGACGATGCGGCCGTCGAAGAGATGAATGGTGCGGTCGGCGTGGCGGGCGTAGCGAGGATCGTGCGTGACCATGCAGATGGTGGCGCCTTCGCGGTTGAGCTCGCGCAGCAATTCCATGACTGCCTCACCGTTCTTGGAATCAAGGTTGCCGGTGGGCTCGTCGGCCAGAAGAATGGCCGGACTGCCGGCAAGCGCTCGCGCTACGGCCACGCGCTGCTGCTGGCCGCCTGAAAGTTGCGAGGGATAATGCTTGATGCGGTGCGCCATGCCCACCCGTTCGAGCGAATCCTGCACGCGCTTTTTGCGCTCAGCGGCGGGCATGCCGCGGTAGGTGAGCGGCAGCTCGACGTTCTCATAAACGTTCAGGTCGCCGATCAGATTGAAACTCTGGAAAATGAATCCGACCTCGCGATTGCGAATGCGCGAACGATCCGAGAGGCCAAGATTTTCAAGCGGCGTGCCGCTCAGCAGGTATTTGCCGTCGGAGGGCGAATCGAGCAGGCCGATAATCGAGAGCAACGTGGACTTGCCGCAGCCCGAGGGCCCGGAAATCGAGACGTACTCGCCCTTCTTGATGTCCAAGTGAACTCCCGCGAGGGCATGCGTTTCCACTTCATCCGTGTAGAAGACCTTGGTCACGCCCTCCAGGTGAATCAGGATCGTGCCGTTGCCGTTCTGCTTTTGTCCGGATTGATTCTGCGAATTGGTTTCCATCATGTCTCCTTCGAAATTCTTTCTTCCGTAGTCGGTCAAGTCAGCTTCAGCGCCTGCTTTGCTGAAAACCGGGAACTGCCGCCTGAAAACTTCATTCGTACCTCAGCGCCTCCATGGGATCCACTTTTGCCGCGCGGCGCGCGGGAATGTAGCATGCGAGCAGCGACGCGGCCGCGACGATGAAAGCCACCGCAATGGCGACGAGCGGCCCTTGGGTTGAGAATCCGTAGAACATCGCCGAGAAAAGGCGCGGCAAAGGGAAGGCGAGAAGAATCCCGATGGCGCATCCGATTCCGGCGAGCAGGCCGCCTTGCCGCAGGACCAGGCCGAGCACGTCTGCTTTTTGCGCACCCAGCGCCATGCGAATTCCGATTTCGCGTGTGCGCTGCGCCACCGAAAAAGCGATGACGCCGTAAATTCCGACGACCGCGAGCACGAGCGCGAGGCCGGCGAAAATACCCATGAGCCCCACCATCAGCTTGTCGCCGCCGACGTTAGCCGCAGTCAGGTCGTGCATCGTCTGAATCACCACAGGCTGGTCCTTGTCAACCGACCACACCGCGCGGCGCAGCAGAGGGGAAATCGCGGCAGGCATTTCACGGGATCGCAGCACCACCGCCATGCTGCCGAAAGGAATCTGCTGGTAGGACTCGTAAATCTGCGGATGGGGCGTCGACTGCCCGACGTAAGAATTCGTGTTCCCGACGATTCCCACGATCCGGGCGAGTTTGTGCCGGCCCTCGTCCACTTCCATTTGACGCCCGATGGCGTCACCCTTGGGGAAAAAGCGCCGCGCAAACTCCCGGTTGACGATGGCGACCACGGGAGAACCGGCGTCTTCGGAATCTGAAAAGTAGCGGCCCTGGAGCAGCGGGATTTGCATGGTCCGGAAGTAGTCCGGCCCAACCGCAAAGAAGTCCGCTGTGGGACGCTTCGAGGCCGGCAAGGGCGGCTCCCCGGCAATGCTGAAGGACGTGCTCCAGTTGCAGCCCAGCGGAGCGCAGGTGTTGACAGACGCGGATTCGACTCCGGGAAGACTTCGAACGTTTTCGACGACCCGGCGGAAGAAGTCCACCTGCGCCGCGGGCTTCTGATACCGCTTGGCGTTCAGGTCTATTGAAGCGGCCAGGAGGTTATTGGGATTGAATCCGTTCGGCTCGGTATATTCGTGGACGAGTTCCCGCATCATTATTCCCGCGCCCGCGAGCAAGAGGAGAGCGAGCGCAATTTCGGCGGTCACCAGCGCGCTGCGGAGACGGCTGTGGCCAGATCCGCTCGAGCCGGTCCGGCCGCTTTCGCTCAGCGCGTTGCGCGGGTTGGCTTTTGAAGCTCGAATTGCGGGCAGGAGGCCAAACACAATCGTCGTCAGGAATGTGACCGCAAGTGCAAAGACCAGGGTCGGCTGGTCCAGCCGGAATCCCGCGGCCATCCTCGATCCAAGTGCATTGAAATTGAAGCCGGCACGAAGGAGGCTGATTCCCCAGACAGACATCAGCAGTCCCGCGCCGCCGCCTGCGGCGCCGATGAGCAGGCTTTCCGCGAGCATTTGCCGAATCAGTCGAAAGCGGCTGGCGCCCACCGCGCTCCTGACGGCCAATTCATGTGTGCGGCCGGCGCCTCGAGCCAGAAGCAATCCCGCGATGTTGGCGCAGGCGATGAGCAGCACAAAGCCCACCACCGTCATCAGCATCACGAGGGCGTTGCGCACCCGCGGTTTGCGGATTAAATACTCCTGAAGGGTCAGGACCGTAATGCCCCAGTTCTTGTCAGTTTCGGGATGGCTCGTGGCAAGCCGCCGCGCTATGGAATCCATTTCCGCCTGAGCCTTTTCGACCGTGTCGCCCGGTTTGAGCCGCCCCAGGACGATTTGCAAGTTGTGAAACCCGTTGGCGGGCGGGGTCAATTCTTTGGCGCTAAAAACCAGCGGCGTCCACATTTCCGGCAGGTTGTAGGGCATGGGCAACGATGCAGACTGCGGCATGACGCCGATAATCGTGTAAGGCTCGCCGTTGACTTCGATACTGCTCCCAATCACGCCGGGATTGGACCCGAATCGCGCGCGCCAAAGTTCGTCGCTCAGAATAACCACATGATCGGCCCCGGCCTTCGCGTCGCCGGAAACAAAGGCGCGCCCCAGCTCAGGCGCGACGCCCGCCACATCAAAGAAATTCGCACTCACCCGCGCCGCAATGACCGACTCGGGTCGTCCCTTGCCCGTGAGCGTGAATGAGGACTCGGCGCCTGCGGCCATAGCCTGAAAAACATGGTTCTGGTTCTTCCAGGATTCAAAATCTAGCGGAGAAACGGACTCCAGGTCGTAACCCTTGAGCAGTTCCTTGGAAGAAATCTCGCAAAGGCTGTCGGGGTTTTTGACGGGCGGCTTTCTCAGCAGGGTTGCGCTGACGGCGCTGAACATCGTGGTATTGACCGCGATGCCCAGGGCGAGTGTCGTCACGGCGACGAGGGTAAAACCGGGATTCTTCGCCAGCATTCGCAAGCCGTATTTCAAATCCTGCAACAGCGTCGCCATCTTCATCCTCTTAAACAGTTACGAATATCCGGGGCCCTTAGTTCTCTGATTTTCCCTAGCCGGCAGCCGCCGGGCCTGAAAGCTCATGCGATTTTGTAAAGCCGCCGCCGCCGGATTTCCCATTCCTCGGTTGAAAACATTCGCGGACCGACTTCGATCAGCCGCGGCAGCATGTTAAAAACAGAAATCGGGTCCCACGGATCTCCCTGGCGCGTACGGTATCCGGCATCGTTCAGGGCGCGCACGACCCAGGAAAGCGGCTCGTCCAGAACGATTCGCTCCATCATCAACATGAGGATTCGCAACTCCTCAGGGTCTTCTTCCAGCGTATGGCAGTCATCCGCCACTCGAAGGCCGTATGGGACTTCCTCATGCCGCGGCTCAGATAGAAAATCTTTTGCGCGCACTTCGCGCTGCCACTCAACCGCCACGAGCTTCCATCCGGCTTGAGCCCGTTCCAGCATCAGAGTCGCATCCGGCGGCTCGCTGACCCTTTCGCGAAAGGTTTCAATCCTTGTCATAAAGCCTCCTTCGCCCGCGGCCGGCGCTTCGCCTCCGCACGCGAGCGCGTTACTCGTAACGCAAAGCGACCATGGGATCCACCTTCGCCGCGCGTCGCGCGGGAAGATAGCAAGCGAGCAGCGTGACGGCGGCGATCAGCAAGGTCACCGCTGCATAAGTGACAACATCATGCGAACTGACGCCGTAAAGCATGTGAGCCATGACGCGCGTCAGCCCCAGCGCGGCGGCGATCCCCAACGCGGAGCCCACAAGGACAATCCACAATCCCTGCCGGAACACGGATCGCCAGATGTCCTGCGGCCGCGCGCCCAGCGCCATGCGGATGCCTATTTCGCGCGTCCGCTGGCTGGTGCTGAAGGCAATCACGCCGTAAACACCAATGGCGGCCAGGATTAATCCCAACAGTCCCAATGCCGCCGCCATGGATGCTCCCAGCCGGAACGTATAAAAGCCGCCGCCGTCCAGAGCTTCGTTCATGGTTTGGACGTCGAAGACTGGCAATCCGGGAGCAAGGCCGTGGATTTGCTGTTCCACTTCGCGGTCCAGCGTGGCCGGCGGAAGCATGGAGCGGACCTGGAGCGTCTGGATGGAAATGTACTCCTGGTTGAGGGGTCTGTAAATGTACGACTCCGGCTTTGCGAACAGATTCTCATATTTTGTATCCCGCGCAATTCCAACCACCTCGATGGGTTTGGCGTCTTCGCCGCCGGTTCTGAATTGCCTGCCCACCGGATCCTGGCCGGGCCAGAATTCCTTGGCCATCGTTTGATTGATAATCGCGACGCTTTGCGATTTATGGGTATCCGTATCGGCGAATTCCCGGCCTTCGACAATGGGAATGCCCAGAGTCTTGAAATAGCCGGGCGTGATGGAATTTTCCGCAGCCAGAGGCGCGGGTTCACCCTTCGAAGGCAAATGGCCTTCGACGAATACCGAGTTCGCATTCATATAAACGCCGTTCGAGGGATAGGTGAAAGCGAGCGTCGCGGATTGGACGCCCGGCAAAGCGCGAACGTGTTCGAGGAGGTTCTTGTAAAACTCCATCGCTTGCTCCTGCCCGTAACCAATCTCGTGCGGATCAACGTGGAAATTGAAAAGATGATCGGGGTTGAATCCCAGCTCCATATGCTGAGCCTTAAACAGGCTGCGCGTGAAAAGCCCGGCAACCGTGAGCAGCACGATGGCGCCTGCCACCTGCGCCACGACCAGGGAATGACGCAACCGATGATGGCGCGCGGAAGTAGTGCGCCCGCCTTCATGCAGCGCGCCGCCGGGATTGGTGCGCGCCGCGCGAACCGCGGGCACGATGCCCACCACGATCGCCGCCAGAACCGCCGCTCCCGCCGCATAAGCAAGCACGCTCCAATCGAGGCCGAATCTCAGACTGATCGGCAGGCCCATGTTGAGGTGAATTGAAGCGAGCGCGGTGCTGGCCCAAGCGCCGACCAGCACGCCTGCCCCGCAGCCGAGGAACGCAAGCAAAAGGCTTTCAGTCAGGAGCAATCGGATCAGCCGATGCCGCGGAGCACCCAACGCCGCCCGGATGGTCATCTCGTGCTCGCGCGCCGTGGCCCGCACCAGCAGAATGTTGGCCACATTGAAACAGGCGAGCAGCAGGACCAGCCCGGCGAGCGTCAGGAACAGGACCATGATCATCATTTCCTTCTCATACATGCCGGACTGTCCCATGGGCGTCAGCGCCGCATCCTTCTGCGGGTGCACTTCAATGGCGGCTCCAGCGTCGGTCTTGGGATACTGCCGGGCCAGGCGGTCGGCGATGACGTTCACCGCCGCCTGCGCCTGCGCCAGGCTTGTCCCCTGCTTGAGGCGGCCAAGCGCGAAAATACCTCTGGCGGCGCGCTGCTCCAGGGGAAATCCAAAGGAGAGATGGATCATGTTGAGCGGCATGAACGCCTGGATATCCACTTCATTGAGCGCCCCGTGAAAATCCTGGGGTGCCACGCCGACAATGGTGAGCGGTTGGCCGTTAATCTGAACCCGTTTGCCGATCACGCCCGGATCGCCGCCGAACCGGCTTTTCCAATAAGAATAGCCGAGCACGATAATGGGATCGGAATGCCCCAGCGCGCCTTCGGAGGGCAGGATCAGGCGGCCGAGCGCCGGCTTGACGCCCAGAACGCTGAAGTAATTCCCCGTGACGTAATTGGTGATGATGCGGTCGGCGTGGCCGGAGTCGCTCAGGCCGTCCACGCCGAATTTGTAGCCGAAGACGTCCATCGAGTCTGCCGCCTGGTCGCTGACATCCTTCAAATCGGGATAAGAAAAGACAGGAATGGCGTTCTTCCCCTGGCGAAATCCCATGGCCACAAGCTGGCCGGGATTCGAGACAGCCAGCCCGCGCAGAAACAACGAATTGACCACGCTGAAGATCGCCGTGTTCGCTCCTATGCCGAGTGCCAGAGTGATGACGGCCACGGCCGTGAAGCCGGGGTTCTTGGCCAGCATGCGGAAGCTGTACTTCAGGTCCTGGAGCAGAGTCATGGGAACTCCTCATTACTGCAATCGCACACGATCAAAGCCGTCCCAGCGCGACATGTCGGACAGAATGACTTCATCGCCGACCTTCAAACCGTTCAGTACCTGGACGGAGTTCACCGACGCCTTACCGATCTTCACCGGAATGCGTACGGCCGCCTTGCCTCCGTCCACCACCTTGAACAGGCTGATGGTGCTGTCGGGCTGGCCGAATGCAGGCCGGCCAACATAATCCACGTCGCGCAAATTCTCAATTTCGATGGTTCCATCCACGCTGAGGTCGGGCACGGCTCCGGCCGGCAGCGGGCCGTCGAGCATCACGTCCACGGTGCGTGTGCCGTTCTGCACGGCCGGATCGATGCGTGAAACATGTCCCGGAATGATTCCGTTGTGCGTATCGATGAAAGCTTTCTGTCCGAGTTGAATGTCTTTTGCCTGCGTTTCAGCGATCTGAAGCTGCGCCTTCAAATGATTGGGCTGCGCAACCTTGGCCAGAATCGTGCCCGCCGCAACCTGCTGTCCGACTTCGACAGGAAGCTCCTGCAGGACGCCGGTGGCGCCGGCCCGAACAGTGAGCGAATCAAGCTGGCCCTTCTTCAGATTGTAGAGCGCGCGGAGCTGCTCAATCTTGGCCTGCTGCGCGGTTAACTGCGCCTCGGCCGACTGCTGGAGAACTTTCACCTGGTCGCCGGCGATCTGATCGCCCGTCTTTGCCGCTTCCGCCTTCGCCTGGGAAAGCTGAGCGGTAATCTGCGGTCCCAAACCCAGCTTGGCGAGCTGACTGTCATCCTCGGACTGGAGTCTTGCCTGCAGGTATTCCGAATGCGCCGTGGCAGCCGCCCCGCGCTGGTCCAGAACCTTGCTTGAAAGCTGCGCCTTCAGGCTGTTGTATTCGGCGTCGGCCTGCCGGAGCTGCCAGTGGGAGTCCAGCGTTTCCTGCTCGAGCTGGGGATTCTTCAATACGACCAGAACCGTGTCTGGCTTAACCGGGACTCCGGGCAAAAGGCGCTTCACCACCCGGCCGTCAGTGACCGCAGGAATCCACAAGATGTCCTCCGGCACCAGCGTGCCCAGGCCGCGCACCTCAATCTTCAGAGGTCCGTTCTTAACCGTGTCCGTCCAAAGCGTGCCAGGATCAACTGCAGGCGCGGCGGGTTTGAGCCGCGAGATTCCTATGCTGGCGCCGGCAATGACCACGACTGCCACCGCTCCATAGATCAGACGTCGAATTTTTCTCTTTCTTGCGAGTTCCGGACGTGCGATATCCATAAGTTTCCCCACCACGGTTTAGTGCAAGGTGGGCTCCATTCTTTGTGTTCATAAGTTACTGACAACAGGATGGTTGATGGCCGTGCGCCGAGGCGTCTCATAATCCGCTGTTCGCTTGCGGAAATTCAATGTTCGGAAACGGACACCGAAAAAGACATCCTTTGCAGAGACTGAAAGGATCAATTTCCTGCTGGGAGGGATGCAGATTTTGGATCCAGACCTGACATTTCGCTCAACTTTGTGCCGGGAAAGTAATAGGCCAGAATACGCGAAGCGCTCCAACCCTCCCGGGCGAGTGTGGCAGCGCCGAGCTGGCAAAGTCCGACTCCGTGGCCGGCGCCGCGGCCCGTCAGCACTACGGTTTTGCCTTCGATCCTTAAGGAGTAGTTGTCTCCGGGAATTGCTTCCCAGCCAAGTTTCCGGTCAACTTCCAGGCGCGCCTGCTCGGATCCCTTGTGCGTCAGAATGGGCGCGGCATCCTGAAGACTGAGTCTTGCCGTCCATTTCCTGGCATGACGAAGGCAAGGCGGGCAGCGGACAGAGAAGTAAGGGTAGCCGCCCGCAGGCAATCCATTTTCCTCGGGCGTCCGAGTTCGCCCGCCGCAAGAAGCGGAGAAAAGCGCCGGCACAACAGTTCCACGATAGATCAGAACCATGCCGTGAGTCTGCAAGGCGGCGCTCGCCGCAGGTGAATCAGCCTCGGGCACACCGCGCAGAAATTGGCAGTGCGTCGTGTCGCAGAAATCAAAAAGCGCGTGACGATGCGGCGCCGCAACATAGTAAGAGCGAGTGACGATGGCTTGCGCCTTGAGGGCTTCGAGCGTCGCGCCGGGCGGACTCTCCGCGGCGACGGTCGAGGCAACGGCGACTTCCAGGCCCATGTCGATCACAGGGACGAGCTCCGCTTTGTTGACAATGATGCTCAGTTTGCCGTGATAATTCCGCACGATTCTCTTTGGCACACTCAGCGTGAACTCCCCGTCCACACCTCCGCGGCCTGTAGCGCGAATCGTCGCTGCATGCAAAAGACGCTCGCCTACCCGGCATTCAACTTGTGAAGCCTCAATATGGCAATTCGCAACTTCTCCGTCTTCGAGCGTGATCGAACCCTTGCCGCCCTCAATAATCAAAGCGTGGCCCGGCGCGGCAGCGAGCATCAGCTTTTTTGGGTGGAACAACGTGAAGACGCCGACCCGCACTCGGGCGGCGTGCCGGAATGGCGGGCGCAACGACAATAATAAGGAGAATGAAAAACAGAAAGGATGGCGCAGTGCGTTTCATGTGCTATGGCCCGTCCACCGCGACGCGGAGGATTTTGCCGGCGGTTACCGCTGCTTTCGCCCCAGGGACCCCGTGAACCGTGACAAGCAGCAGCAGGCGGGGAGAATCGGCGGGATAGAGGGCGATCACGTAACCATCACCCGGCGCGCGTCGCTGGTGAATGCACGGCGCAGTGCCGGTTTTGGCCAACGCCGCTCGGCCACCCAGCGCGCGGCCGATGGCGGCTCCGGTCCCGGCCTCGGCGGAAAGCGCCATGCCGCGGAGGATCGGCGCCACTTCCGGATTATCCGCCTGCGCAACAAGATTCAAATAGGCGCGAACAAGTTGCCGGGGAGTGATTCTCCATGCGCCGCCAAGCCCGATGAGTTCACCGGGCGCGTAGCCCGGTGGCGTGGCCGCGATCCCGAGTTGTTCGAGTGCGGCGCGCAAGTCCGAGGGCGAGACCTGTTGCGCCAGCTTGCGAAAATAAGCGTTGCAGGAGAACTCGACAGCGCGAGTGATTCCGATGCGGCCGTGACCCGGCGGGTACCAGCAGCCGTCAATCGAACCGCGGCAAATGATTTCAGGATAACGGGCGCCGTGGCTCTGGGCGTAAGCCAGGGCCACAATCGGCTTCAGCAGCGAGCCGGGTGGAACTGGGCGGGAGACATCCGGCCAGCGGGAGGCGACAACTTCCTTCGACTTTGTATCCACCAGAATGTAGGAGACATCGGCGGATTTGAACCGCTGCGCAAGCGCGGTTGCGACCGACTGCTCAAAAAGCGATGCGGCGTGGGTGGGTGGCGCGCAGAAAGCGAATGCGAGCAGAATCGCAAGGGCAGTTTTCATGGGCCGAGTTCGTAGCGGACGGTTTGAGTAACGCGCCGGCCGGAATCTTGCACCAAAATAGTTTCCGATTGGACGCGCACCAGCGCGCCACTCAAGCTGGCGAGATTTTCGGAGAAGAACAGCGGCTGGTGGCCACCATGCGGAGCAAAAGCCGTGAGCCGCGAGGCTGCCGGCGTCTCGACATAGCGAAGCAATTTGACAAGCTGCGTGCGCTCCTGCGCGTGGCGGAAGCCCGCAGCGTAAGTTCCCTTTTCATTCACGGCAGATGTGGAATCGCGCGCCAGCAACGCCTTGAGAAGCTGCGGCTCCGAGGCGACGATGAGAAAACGCCCGTCGGCCGCCATGCTCAAGTGATCCAGGCCGTTCAGTTCGAAAAAGGACTTGCCGTCTTGCTCGTGCCTCGTCCATTGCACGCCGAACCCTGAAGTTGTCCAAAGCGATTCGACGGCGGATTGAAGCGCGGCGCGTGCCGCTGCACCATCCCAATCTTTCGCGGCGCTCAGAACGACGGCCGACTCGGTTCCAACCAGCACCCCATCCGCCGCCGGCCGGGTGGATTCTATCTCAAGCGCTGCGACGGGCGTTGAATTCTCAAAGAGCTTCTTTAGTGTTTCGATTTCGAGCCCGCCGCCAGCCGTCACCAGGGGCGCGACGTCAATCCTTGTCTCAAAATCGCCTTCACCACCAGCTTCTCCCTGGCCCAACACCACTTGGGGCGCAATTTGTGACGCGGGCGCCGGACCTCGCTGCGGCGAAAGGATTTTTTGCTCCAAAAGCTTGAGCGATTGTCCTGTGCCGGGATTTTCCCAGGCCCGATAAAGTCCAGCGTCAGCAGGAACAAACCGCAGAATCCCGCCCAGATTCGGACTGCCGGTGTTGTTGCCGGTCGCCGGATTGTACGCGGAATTTATCCGCAGCAGCACGCGGTCTTCGCGAATTTCATTCGGGCTGCGGTGGACGTCGGCGATTTCAGATTCATACTGCTTGAGGTCGCTGACATTCCGCTCGATCCAATATGAACGGAAATGGGGTGAGCCGACGAGCGCCTGCATATCAAGCGCCATGCGCAGATCGCCCGGCTCGGCAGACGCGCCCACAGCATCCTCGAACCATTTCTCATGGCCGAGCGCGGGGCCGGATTGGCCGGAATAAAGCTCCAGAGCGTTCGCGAGCAGGTCCTCGCGCGTTGCAACAAACAGGTAATCGCCGGCGGTGGCGAACGCCACTACGCGGTGGTGCACCGGGTCCGTGTGAATGAAGTAGGCGATCCCGCCCGCCTTGCGCGGCTCGAATTTTTCCTTGGCTTTCCACAAAACGCTTTCCATGGCGCGCGCAGATGGGATAGACGTGATGTAAAGAAATTGCAGGTGGCCTACATCATAGAGCGCGAGCGCCGAATGGCCTCCCGCGACGGAATCGGTGAAGGCCATATCGGGCGCAAAACCCGCGGCGGCTGCGAATTCGCTCTGCGCCTTCTGAAGCTTGATGAAGAGGCGCGAGCGCGAGAACACCTGGTAATTGTCACTCTTGAGCCAGAGCTGCTTTTCCCGGGAATCGTTCCAGTCATTCAACAGGGATTTGAAATCTTTCGCCTCAAGATAGAGCAATGCTCCCGGCGGCATCATTCCAGCCAGTGACGCCGGTGGCGTCGCCGGCTCCTGCGGCGTGACCGCAAGCACGAACATCAGGCAGGCGAGAATCAAAAGGAGAACGCGCTTCATGGGTTTGTCCTCCCCGCCGCCTTCGCTTGAACCATGGGCAGCAGCCTTGGCCGCACAACGTTTCTCTGATCAAGCGCGCTTGAGACAAAAGGCCGACGTCCGGCGTCGCGGTCTTCGAGCTCGATTTTCGCAGTGAGCGCATGCAATTCTGTTTCAATCTCTTCTTTCAAGGCTTTCGCTGGCTCCATCTCATTCGCCGTTCGCAAATAATTCTGGGCTTCACTTAAATCGCCCAGCTTCTCGTAGGATTGTGCGATCTTCCTGGCGAGCGCCGATTTTTGCGCCGAACTGAGATCTGTCCCCATCAGGAAAGGAGACTCATTTTCAACTCCGGGCTCGCCCGCCGCGAATCGCGGCTCGAAACGGCGATAATCGGACGAAGCCTGATAGTTGTAGCGGCGCGGACCGAGGAGGGGCTTCATGGCGGAAATCGCCAGTTGATCGTCACCTGCTTCATACGCCACGCGGAAGAATTCAATTCGCGCCATGTTGTCGCTGGGCTTCGCCGCAATTGCGTCGCGAAGCAGACTCATTCGCATTTGGGGATTCGCCTCGCCGGCCGCGGCTTTGAGTCGCGCCGGGCCAAAGAACGGCTGGTTCGCAGTTTGCGCGCTGACCAGACCTGCGGCGGCGAGCAAATTGAGTTCAGCGCTTCCCAGATTATGCGCCGGCGCGTGCAAAGGCGCGAGCGCCTCGGCGGCCTTCGTCCGCAAGCTGTAATCGGCATGAGAATCAGCCGCGAGTGCCTGCAAGGCGTGCGCGGCTTCGTCGCTCTTCTGTGCTGCAGCCAATTCCGCTTTTGCGAGCAACAATCGTGCTTCCGAATCCCATGGCGCTGCCTTCAATCGTTCCGAGAAAAACTCGATGGCTTCAGCAGGATGGCCGTGAGTAGCAAGGAGATTTCCGGCGTCCATCAGATTTTCGAAAGGTGTACCCGCGACCAGCGTCATACGCCGCAGCAAAGCGACGGCGCCGGCGGTGTCGCCGTTTTCGAGCCGCACCTCCGCAAGGCCAAGGAAGTTCGCGGGCGCAAAATCCCGCCGGTCAATCGCTCGCGAGTACATGAATTCGAGCACGCGGCGCGAGGACGCATCGTCGTCCTCCTTATGCAAGGCCACAGCGGCAGCACGAAGCGATTCATCCGAAGGCGCGCGTTCAGAATGTTCCCTGAAGGTCGCGAGCAATCCGTCCAGTTTGCCTTGCCGCGCGGCAATGCGGATTACGAACGGGTCCACTTCTGATGCATGCGACTTGCGAACGACCTGCGGCAGCGCCTCGAGCGCCGACTGCGCCTGGGCCGTTTCTCCCGCGTCCAGCAGGTAGCCGATCCATCGCAATTGCCACTCGTGCAGACTTCCTTCAGCGGCGGTGTGCGCCGCGCCCAAGGATTTCGCAGTTTCGTCCTGCGCAAGCTGCAGGATTCTTTCAAACACAACCGCACGTTGGGCTTTGGGAATCCACTTTGCATCCACGATTCCACCCAGAAATTCCAGAGGATTCGGCGCGGATTTGGAGAGTTCCAGAATCCACTCCACACCCGCCGCGGGATTGTCCGCTGCGCTCATTGCACCTTCAAGCAGAGGCTCAACCTGATAGGCTCCGTTGCGGTGAATGTAAACGCGCAGCAAACGGTCGGCGTCGGGCTTGAGTTCACCGAGCACTCCTGCCGCGCCGATGTGCTTCAGCGTTGTTTGGACGTTCTGCCAGAATTCCGGCGGAGCGTGCGCGGCATCCTGCTCGCGCCCGAACGCCGCGATCGCCGATTTCCACCGCGCCACGGCTTCTTCACGCTTGCCCTGATGGAACAGGATTTGCGCCATTCGATCGTCGGCATCTCCGCGGTTTGGCGCAAGCTCAAGCACGTGCGCATACTCAGCGAGCGCGCGATCGGGTTCATGTGACTTCTCGTAATAATCCGCGAGCGAAAAATAAGCGACGGGATTTGCCGGAGTGGCCTCAAGCGGAGCGGGCAGATAATCCTCGGCGCCGTTCTTTTTGGCAATCGCGAGAAATTCGCCATAGCGCGAGCCGTAGTAGAACCACTGATCACCCGCCAATTGCTCATTTCGGTCAACCGGCTTTCCCACGCGCTCGCCGATAGTCCCGCCGCCGAGCGCGCCCTGGAAGGCTTGATCCACTGCATTTCCAGTGTCGGAATAATAGAACCCGGCGAGCCCTGTGTACGCGCGAGTCCAGACCGGCGGCAGGCCCGAGCCACGCGCCGCGACGGCCTGGAGTGTCAGACGGCGGTCGCCGCTCGCCAGGACAAAATTCGCCGCCGCATCCCGTGTGACCAACGGACCAGGACCTCCGGGACCGGCAATCGCAACCAGTTTCGACGGATTGCTTGCCAACAGAAGCTGGAAGTAACGATGGAGATTGTCTCCGCCCAGCGAGTTGTGCGCGAAGGCGACGTCCAGAACTCGACGTTCGTTCGCCTTGTCACCTCCGGCGCGGTAAGCGGCGGCCGCTTCCACGAGCAGGTGGTCTTTATCCGGACGGTAGGGATAGATTTGCCAATATTTTTCGAGGTCACCGCCAAGTTCGTCGTATTTCATGCGCTGGCTTTCAAGTTCAATCAGGCGGCTTTCATTTGACCGGGCGGATTCCGACCCAGGATTCGCCATCATCAATTCGAAGCGCCACTGGGCTTCGAACTTGCCCAGCCCCGCGCTTTGGGCGAGCGGCAGCCAGACGCGCTCCGCGTCATCGGGTGAGGCTGACGCTTTCTGCTTTTCCAGGAATGCCTGCAAGGACGAGAGCTCTTCCGGAGAGTAATAAGCCGCGGCGGTCTGGCCAATTTCCCGCACCGCGTTGGCGAGGGCGGAATAAGTTTGCGCCGGATGCTTGACCTGCGTCGCAGCCTCGAGGTGATTGATCGCTTCTGTGTAACTGCGCAGTCGGGCCATCACGCTCGCATAGGTTCGCACGCCGGCAAAATAGGAGCCGTTCGTGAGCAGACCAGAACCAGCAAGGGCTACTCCGCGCTCGGCAAACTGGCGAGCCTCATCGAGCATGTTCCATTTTTCAAGCTGCGCGGCGGCATTGAAGTAGATAACGGGCGTCTCCGGCCGGCCCTCGATCATTGCCTTCCTGAGCGCTGCGACCGCCGCCTGCGAATTTCCCTGGCGGGCGCGAATTTCCGCCACCTTGGCCATCCATTGTGGGTCCTGGTAAGTCAGGCCGTAAAGCGTGGTGTAAGTTTTGGCTGCGTCGTCAAAGCGCATCAGCCGTTCTTCAAGCGCCGCCTGTTCGATCAGCAAATCGCTGCGGTCAGGGCGAACCAGATGCGCCTTCTGGTAAGCTGCGATGGCCGCGGGATCATCTTCAAAGTAAGTTTCGAGCCGCGCCAGCACCATGGGCCAGCGGTAATCCTTGGGCGATTCAGCGACGGCCTTTCGGTAATAGCCGAGCAAGCGTTCGCGGAGCGAATACTGGCCGGCGTAAGCGGCAACTTCCTGCGTGAGTCCCTGGTCCTCCGGAAAGCGATTCAGGATTTCGATGTATTGATCGAGCGCGCCAGAATAATTCTTGAGCCGCGTGAGCGCCGGAATCAGGCCGCGGCGAAGGGCGGCGATGCGCGCAATCTTTTCGTCGCGAGGAAGCGCGGCGGAGGAGAATTCCTTGATTTTGGCGAGATAAAAATCGCGCAAGCCGGCTTGATCATTCTGCCGGGCGTAAGTGTCCGCGAGCGCGGCCAGGTCGCCGGCGTTGTAAGGATCGGCCTGGAGCAGCGGCGCCAGCAGATCTCTTGCGCGCGCGTATTCGCCGGCTTCCGTGGCTTTGCGCGCTGCTTCAAAAGTGAACTCCGTTTTGAGCGCGGGATAGGAAGCGCTTGCCGCCTGCAGGAGCGTTTGAACGGCCTGGTCGGGCATTTTGTGATTCCAATAGAAATCAACCGTGGCCCTCACCACGCCGAGTATTTTGGGATTATCCGCGTCGAGCGATTCAATCGTGCGCCGAGCCGCTTCGATTTCATTTTTTGATTCCTGAAATCCGGCCAGCCGCAGCCGTAACCGGATGCGCTCGACAGGGTCTTTCGTCAGTGAGATTTCGCGCTCGATGGCCGCCGCCTGAATCGAGTCGAATCCCTGATTGGAAGCGACGGATTCGATCTTCTGCAGCATATCGAGCGAAGAAGTGGTCGCGGCCAGCGCGGTAAGAAATTTTCCCAGTTCGTCGCGCTGCTTGAGTTCCTCAAGCACTTCCACGCGCAGCCCGACAGCAGCGAGGCTGGGATTGGCACCTGCGGCCCGCTCGGCCGTCAAATGGTTCACAATCGCGCTGAGCGTTTTGCGCTTTGCCAGCGCCAGCAGCCGCGAACGGCTTTCCGAAGGTCCGTCGGTTGCCAGCGCGCCGCGAACGTATTCTTCGATGGCGTGTTGGAAATCGCGCTTGCCTTCATAAACCGCGCCCGCCTGGTAAGCAAAAAGCGCAGGCTCACCCAGCTTCTCCCTCGCTTCGCCGATCAGCCGCAGGGCATCGTCAAAAAGAAAATAGTCCCAGAAAACCGTCGATGCCTGAAGGTAGCCGTCGCTTGAGCCGGGCTCGAGTTCGGCCACGCGATTCCAATACGGGCGCGCCTGAGCGAAAAGGGAGCGGTCGGCGTAAATGTCGCCGATGCGCGTCAGCACCTCCGCATTGCGCGGTTCATAGGATGCGAACTTCGCCTCGATGCCCACGGCAACATCCGTTTTTGAAGGATCGAACGCGGCGAGCGAACGAAAGAGGTTCGAAGTACGCCGGTCGAGCGTGAAATCGGTGGGATATTCGGCGGCCAGGGCTCGCATGAAAGGAGCCGCTGCTTCGTAATGGCAGCGCCACAAATCCGCTTCCGCGATAAACTCCGCCGCCGCGGGATCGGAATTCGCAAGCTGCTCGGGCCTCGTCCTGGCCACGGGCGGCATGTTGTGAACCTTTTCGATTTCGGAATCGAGCCGTCCCTGCGAGGAAAGATAAGCGAAATACTGCGAGCGAAGATCCGAATCGTAATACCAATACTGCCGGATCAACGCTTCCCAGGCGGCAAGGTCGAGGGTCGGGCTCGATCGGTAAGCCTGAAGAAGGTTTCGGACGAACGTCAGGTTGTGAGGAAAGCGCTGGTGCGCATAAAGATTGAGGTGCAGGTAGAGGAGCGCGTCGAAGCTGGAGGGATAGACTACGTCGTTGAAATAGTTTTCCAGTTCGGAGCCGGAAAAAGTGTGAATCACCTGGTCGCTTAAAGTTTCAAACGCGTTCATTTCGCGCTGGCGCAGATACCATCGCGCCAGCTTGTGATACCAGCTTTTGCCTTGAAACTGGCGCATGGCGAGGCGATAAACCTGCGCAGTCTGATCGCCCAAATGATGCTGGTCGAGAAACGTCGCGAACCGCTCGTAGAGGCCAGGGTCATCGGGGTTGTGGTCAATTTCGCGGCGGAAAAGCGCGAGAACGTCAAGCGGCCTTCCCAGCTGTACGAGACGCGCGATGTAGCGGTCAAGCACGCGCGCGTATTCCGGCGAGCGCGCGCCCGGCTGCGTCCGGGTCTGCCGCCTCATTTCGAACGGCAGGCGGTTCGATGACTGCGGCGCATATTCTTTCTGCGGCTGATCCTCAGATGAATATTGCGGCTCGGGCTCGCCACCGAGCGGAACGTGATCGGCGCGAGTTGCCAATTCGTCGAGCAATTGCTCGTAAAGTGCCAGTTCTTCCTTCACCTGATTGGTGGCGGCCAGCGCATCGGCAAGCAGCAAAGCAATGTGCAGGCGCTGGGGCGAGTCCGGAAAATCATTCAGAAAGGTGCGCGCGGATTTGATCACCGCGGCGCTTTCGGAGTATCCCGCATAAACCTCAATCAATCTGGCGTGAAGTTCGGAACGCTGCGGCGATTTAGGAAAACGCGAATCAAAAAACGAGAGCAATTCCGCACCTTCGACGCGATGGAAATAAGGCCGCGAAGCCGCTTCAGCCTGCGCATAGCTTGCCGCCGGCCGCTTCGAATTGAGCAGCAGGGAGACGATACCGTTCAAAAAGCCGGGATAAGGGTCGAGCGTGCCGATGTCGCGCACCATGGAAAAATCTTCCGTGCCGAAATGAACGGGCTGTTCAGGAGCGGAAAGCAGAACGTTGATGATCGCGGAAAGCGATTTCTCATCCTCGGACTCACCCGCTCCCGGCAGGCTGTAGAGCGCGTAATAGCTTCGCGCCGCGGCGTCGTAATCATGGACGGCCTCAAATAGCCGGCCCAATTGCCAAAGCTCCGTCGCGGTCCACTGCGCCTTGCCGGATTCCATGCGCAGGCGGTACTCGATGAGCGCCTGGCGAGCTTCCACCAGGTTGCCTTCCTGCTGGTAATAATAAAAAACACGCGATGCGGCAACCAGGTCTTCCGGATGCGCGCCGACCTGGGTGCGGGCGCTCGCCAGAAAATCGCGCAGGCGATGAGTTTTCTTCAAAAGTTCGAAGTAGTCCTGAACCAGCTCCGCCGGCCAAAGCGGCTTGTAAGTGCGGTCGTAGAGGGCGAGTGCGGCGTCCGTCGAGCCGCGAGCATACTCGATGGAAGCCCGGGCGCGAACTGGAAAAATCCTGTCCTGCGGAAACGCTTTCTCATAGGTCTCGACCAGTTTCGAAGCTTCATCGAGCTGCTTCTGCTGCACGAGGAAATCGAAATATCGCGTGTAAACCGACGGCTCCTTGGGATAGCGGGCGATCCAGGCACGGTATTGCTCAACGGAAACTGAGTTTGGAAGAGCCTGCCGGCTGATGACCGTGAAGATGCGCCCGAAGGCTTTCCACGACCGCTGCTCCGTAACAGGAAGGAGATGCTCAGCGGCGCTCGCTGGCGAGGCCGCTGCTTCGTCGAGAGCTTTGATTTCATCCAGCGGGCGCAAGCGGCGATGATAGAAATCGGCGAGTTCCAATTCGCTTTCCGCGTGGTCCGGCAGAAGCTCGGCGCGTTTCTTCCAATCGGCTTCCGCGGCTTTGAAGTCGAGCGATTCCTCATCCACGCGCGCTCGCATCAGGTAGAGATCGGCGTCATTGGGCGTTTTTGCCGCCATCTGATCGAGCATGGCGCGCGAATCCCTGGGCGCTCTGCGAACCAGCATCGCACCCCAGGGCATGATGACGGAGCGGAAAAGCGCCAGGTCGAAAGTGCTTCCGCCCTCAACGTTCTGAGCCCACCGCTCAAGGTCTGCTCGCGCGGCGACCCCGAAAGAAAGCAACGAGAAAGCCAGAACGCCGAGCAGCAGGCGGCGCGTGAAGCGAGGCTCAGGGCAGAACTTCAATCGCCACCTCCCTTCTGCCTACGTTGTGCGCAAAATCTTCCGCGGTCACGGTCAGGGTGTATTTCCCAGCCGGCAGATCGGAAGGAATCGGAATCGCGCCCGTGCTCGCCCTCGCTTGCGGGTTCCATTCAAGATAGACCGGCGGGACGCCGTACATTCGCGCGATGATGGTGCGAGTCCATTTGGAGGCGCTCACGCGCAGCGGAATCGTCTGGCCGCGGTGGAATTGCTTCCGGGCAAGGTCGATCCGCACCAGGGGCGAGCGCGTATCGATGACGAAGGTCTTGGTTTCGCGATAGACGTTGCCGGACCGGTCCCGCATGATCAGCCGCACCGAATAGGCACCGTCCGTCATGTTGTCGGGCGCATAGAACCTTGTTTCCCAGATGTCCTCGTTTGCGAGATACCGCAGTTTCCTGACCAGGCCGAACGGAAAGAACGCGATAACGGAATCAATGGATGGATCTGTTTTGACTCGCAGGACGGGGTCGCCCGGACGAATGACGCGCGGGCGAAGCAAGGCGCGCGGCGCGGCGAGGAACGAAGTGTAAGGCGTGACAAACTTGTACTTTCGTGACAATCGAATGATTTCGTCAATCGAGGCGCGGTCCTCTCCTTCGCGCGCGATTTTGGCGAGCAGCGCGTCCACTCTCGCCCGCGCCCACGTGCGCGCAAGATCGGGATGGTCCAGGTTTTCCGCCGGAAGGGCGGATTTCCTGCTGAGCGCCAGTTCTTTGCCGTCGCGAGAGGCGTGCACGGTGAATTCCGCCTGCGGAAGCGGCTTGCGGTACTGCCCCACCCACGCACCCACCGAGCCGGGAAACACGGCGGACTCGAGCGGATAGACGAAATCAAAATCGTCCCCTGGAGTCGCGGAGAGCGAGAGTCCGGCGAGCGGGCTGCGGCCGATTTTGGAAAGGAAGGCAGCCAGCTTGAAATCAATTGGCTCGGTTGAGCGAACTTGTTCCAATACGCCGCCGCTTGCCGTTAACATGCGAAGCAGCGGCAGGTCGGCGTCGTCGCCCACCGCGAAAACATAAAGGTGAGGTCGGTCCGCGGCAAGGGCGGATTTTTCTTTTTTCGCAAACCAGCCGGCGAGCCGGGCGTTTCCGATAGTTCCGTTTGTTGGGTCGCCGTCGCTGAGCAATACCAGATAGCGATTGGGACCCGTGCCGCCGGGGCCGAGCGCCGCGTCGAGCGCCTGTTCGAGGTTCGTTCCGCCGCGAATATCGCTTTTGCGCACAAACCCGAGGGCTTTCATGATGGAAGCACGGTCCGCGCGAACCGGCTGCCGGACGAACCATGAAGTTTTGTCGTTAAAGAGCAGCACGTTGAACCGATCCTCGGGACGGAGCGATTCGAGCAGCGATTCGAGCGCCTGGAAGCTGCGATCGAGTTTGTCCCACTGCATGGAAAGCGAATTGTCAAACAGCGCCACGATGGTGCGCGGCGGGCCAGCCGCAGCGGTGGATGAGGCGGCGGATGCGGATTTGGCTTCACCCGTGCCGAACAGCGCCGAAGCTTCAAAAAAGCCCGGCTCGCTCTTGGGCGGGACAGGCGCCTGCTCAACGGGAGACGGCTGCTCCGGTTTGGGATTGCGATAAGTAAGGACGGAAAGAGAATCGGTGTGAGACTGGTCGAAGGCGTACTTGACTGCGAAATCCTGGTTGAAGGTGACGTTCGTGCCCTCGAAACTTCCTTCGACGAAGTTAGCGGTTTGCTTTGAAAGCTTCAGCGGATAAGTTTCCCCGACCGATTGAAAGTCGTGAATCGGATGATCCGAGCGAAGCTCGAAGTGGATCATCAGGTGGCCGGCCGTCTGCACGTGATAGGCCTCGGGGTGGAGCGGCACGGCGAAGAAGGACGCCAGGTTTTCCACGGGCAGCGTCTCGTGGTATTCGATTTCAACACGCTTCGATCCGTACGCGGGAATGGGCACGATGCGGGCGCTGAAAACCGATGCTCGGCGCGCTTCACTCGCTGTCCGCTCGCCCATTTGCAGCAGGCCGGGATCAATAGACTGCTGCTTTAAGGCGTTGTAAATTTCGCCGGCGCGCTTGCGCTCCAGGATGACCCCCGGGATGCGCACGACGCCATCCCAGACGGCAAAGTCGGAAACGCTGGCTTCGGCCGGAAGAGCAAAGATGAAGTTGCCTTCCAGGATGTTTCCGGTGTGATTTTGGTATATCTGGCGAATGCTGACGCGCGCGTCACCATTGTCAATGAGGACGTCAATGGTCATTTCCTGGAGCGATAGGATGGATTCGTCCGGCTGTTGCCGGTTGCTGGGGATGAGCACGCCCGCGTCACCGAAACCAACCTGCGTTGCGGCCAGAAGCGTCAGAACTGCCAGCGTGATGAGCCGAAGTAACTTCATTGCGATGCCAGATACTCCTTGGAAATGCGAACCAGTCCGTTGTCCGTGCCTACGTAAACCGAATCGCCATGAACCGCAATGGCGGTGACGTTCATGGAAGGAAGTCCGTCCGTCAGGCGCCTCCAGCGCTGACGCGCGCGATCATAGATCATCAATCCGCGTCCTCGCGCGCCTGCGTAAACAAAATTGCCGTCCGCCACCATGGCATTCGAATTCATTTCAAAAGGTCCGGTTGCGCCGTCGAAAGTTTGCCAGCGCCCAGAGCTGTCAAAACGCAGAATGCCCGCGCCGTAAGTTCCCACGAACCAGTCGTCACCTACAGGAACAATGGCCGTGATCCAATTCCGCTTCAGACCGGAATTCGAGGACGTGAAGTTGGCCATCACCTGGCCGCCTTGCAGAATGGAAAGTCCGCCAAGCGTCCCGGCAAGCAGGCGATTCTCCGAAGCCGCAAGCGCGTATACGTGATTGCTGACGAGCCCCTGGAAAGCGTAAAGGCTGCGCGCGCCCGAGCCGTCAATCATGGTGATCCCAGCCGGCGTCGCCACTGCCATTCCGTTCTCATCGAGCACAACATCCGTGACGTGATCGGAAATCAATCCCTCGGCGCGGCCGAGAACCCGGCGTTCGCGCCCCGCAGAATCGAAAACCGCCAGGCCGTTCGCCGTTGCTACCAGCACCCGGCCGCGCTTGCGGTCATAAACGATGCGGTTCACGCAAAAGACGTGCTCGTCCTCAACGTGTGTGACGCGGCTCTCTCCCGCCGGGAGAATGTCCAGACCTCGATCGAAATAGCCGATCCACAGCCGACCGGAGGGATCGAAAGCGAGAGCCGAAATGTCGGAGTCCGTCAGCAGCGAGCCACCCTGGCCGATCATCCGCTCCCAGCCGCCCGCTTCCGGATTGAGCTTGTAAAGCCCGTTTCGCGCGAGCGCCAGCAGTCGTGAATCCACGTCAAGAAAGCGGAGAACATCGGAATTCAAATCAAGTGCGGCGGGCCTTTTGGAAGCTGAAGGATCGGCGCGGATTGGAATTTCGAGCGTGCCTTCGTCAATTGTGCCGATTTCAAGCGTCTTTCCTCTGACCATCAGCGAACGCGAAATATAGCCCTTGGCCAGAACTCGCTCGAAACTCCCATTGACGAATTCCGCCACACCCATGGGCGTGCCTACGTAGGCTACATCATCTGCCGTGGCCAGCGCGAGAACCTGCGGGTCGGGCAATCCTTCCGCCTCGCCGAACCGGTCCAGTTGCCCGGCGTGCCAGTGAAGCACACCGTGCTTCATCGTACCGATCCAGAAATCGGTTTCCGATCCCGCAAGCGCCGTAACGTGGATACCGTCGAGGTTCGGCTGGAACACGCGCAATTGCTTTCTGTCGTAAGCGAGAATTCCATTTTTTGCCGTGCCAATCAGGAGGCGGCGATTCGAAAGTGGAAGGAGAGCCGTCACGTCGCGGCAAGCATCAGGGGCCGGAAGAATCTGGTTGAACTTCGTTCCGTCAAAAGTCAGCAGCCCGCCACCGCGGGTTGCGATGAAAAGCGCGGGCCGGCTCGAATCCGGCAAAAATCCGGTGGCGAGGCCGGTCAGTGGATGGGGAGGAAGTTCCAGGCCGGCGCGATATCGGGCGATTTCATGCAGGCTCGGATTGAATTCCTTGAGTCCCTCGGGCCCGGCAAGGTAGAGGTTTCCTTCAAAAGCGATGGCATCGTTAAAGACCGCAGGAGAGCTGATAGTCTCAATGCCGCCGGGAAGCGGGCGATCGAGCTTAATGAGGTCGAAGGGGATTTCAGATTCCGATGCAACTTGCCGTGCGGCGCGATGGAGCGCTTCGGACGCGCGCCAGAACGCAAAGGCGGAAAAGGCGAGCGCCGCGAGGCCCACTGAAACGAGTCCTGTCAGCCAGCGCTTTTGCGGAAGGATCCTGGTGAGCTTCAAGGGCGTGCGGGCCTCCGAATACGACGGCGCCCCTCAATCCGTCTCGCTTACCTTGTTCACGCGGATTATAGCAGGAAATTCCAGCTTCAGCAGAAGGGTTTTGAAGTAACTTTCGTGAGAGCCGGTGAAACCTCAGGCGGTCACCACGCAATGCCACCGAGCGCGCACCAGATTCCGACGCCGCTGGTGATGGCGCAGGTGGCGCCGACGATCCAGAGGCGTGCTCCTCGCAGACGATGCTCTTCCGGCAGAGCGCGCGCCGCCAGCAGGACCAGAAAGCCCAGCACGAGCGGCAGCAGAAGCGCGTTCATCACTTCGATGCCAAGATTCAATTCGATCAGATTGGGCACTCGGCCGACCAACACCGCCGAGCCACCGACCGCCGCAGCATAGACCGCGTAGAACCACGGCGCCTCCGTGGGCCGGCTCTCAAGCGAGTGCTTATAGCCGGTCATCTCACCCAGCCCCCAGGCGGCGGCCAGCGAGGTCACAATGATCGCCACCATCGCCGCTCCGGCAATGCCCAGTCCGAATACCAGCCGACCCGAATTGCGTCCCAGGTAAGGAACCAGAGATTGCGCAATTTCGCCGACCGTCGAAAGCGACTGCGTCCCGTGTGCAGCGCCGAGAGTTGCCGCCGTCGTGACAAGCACAGCCGCCATCACCAACTGCGTCAGCACCGATCCTACAGCCGTATCCAGCCGCGAGGCGCGCAGATCCTTGGGCCGCAGCCGCTTGTCCACCACGGCCGATTGCTGAAAGAAGATCATCCAGGGCATGATGACCGCGCCGATATTCGCCGCCACAAGAAAGCGGAAGTCGCCGTGACGCCATGGCGAAACTGACAGCGCCTGGCCCAGTGCTTCAAGGTGCGGATGGGCCTTGAGCGCCACCCACAGGAACGCCAGCTCAAAACAGCCCAGGAAAATAGCGATTCGTTCCACTCTGCGATAGGAGCCCGCCCAAACGATGAGCAGCAGAAAGCCCACGGCAAGCGAAAGGCTGGCGGCGCGCGGCACTCCTATCAATTCTCCCACGCCGGCCAGTCCCGAAAATTCCGAGACCATCGCTCCTACAATGGCCAGCGTCAGCCCTCCGACGGAAACCCATCCCCATCCCCTGCCGTAGCGTTCGCGGATCAGCTCGCCGTGTCCTTTGCCGGTGAAGATTCCCAGGCGAACCGTAAGCTCCTGCACAATGAAAAGAACGGGAATCAAGATGAATTGCAACGGGAGAAGCGCGTAGCCCCAGCGCGCTCCGCTCTGCGCGGCAGTGATGACGCTGCCCACGTCCGTATCGGCCAGCATCACCATCTGTCCCGGACCGAGGACGGCGAGAATCGCCGCCAGCCGCCGAAGCGCCGGGCGCAAGCCGCGTTTGCTCTGCTTGCCGATCGGGGGTTCAGCGCTTGGTCCACCGCCGCCGGATGGTTCAAGGTCCGCAGCGGGCTCCAGGTCAAGTGCCGGGCTCGCAGTGGGCTGATTTCGATCCATCAATCACCTTGCAGTTACAGCTTATCGTCTTCGGTCCGGAAAGCTGCATACTTCGGACCGCCAGCGTTTTGCTCGCCGGAATCACTTTCGGCGGAATGGAGCGATTCGGGAAAACTCACGGGTTGCCACCGTTCAGGTCCGGGCAGCTTTAACGAGTCCGGCATTCCGCGCCGCACAACACCTTTTGACGGAATCCAGAAGAAAGCGCCTTCTGTGGGCTCCTCATTGAGGCCGGAGGGCGAGACTTGCGGCTGCTGGCGGTTGGTGGTAGAAAAATTAAAGGACACGGTTCGCCGGTGTGCCACATCGCCAGCCGTGATTCATGACCCCGGTTGTTCGCGCAATCGGGGTCAGCTTCTTGCAAAGAGAAATCAGGCGGTGACGCTTTCCTCCTTCTCCTTCCTCGATGCGCAGTCGCCGCAAAGTCCGCCCAGTTCGAGCCGGGCCACGCGAATCGAGAGTCCATGCCGGCCTTCAATCTGGCCTTTCAGCCGTTCAAAAAGCGGCGTCTGGATTTCCAGCACTCCGCCGCACCGGTAACAGGTGAAGTGCATATGGTCCTTGTTCGTTCGGGTTTCGTAATAATGGCCATGTCCGTTGACGTGCATCAGGTCGAGTTCGTCAATGATCCCAAGTTTCTTGAGCGATTCGAGAGCACGGTAAACAGTAGCAAGATGCAGGCCGGGCATCTGCTGCTGCGCCCGGCGCAGGACTTCCGTGGCATCCAGATGACGTCCCGCCTTCTGCAGGACGTCGGCAATGACCTGGCGCTGCCGGGTCATGCGCAGCCCGTGCGCGCGGATCTCACTGGTGACCTGCCGCCGTTCTTTAAGGTGCTTTGCCAGAAGCATTGTAGTTGCGAATAATTCGCAACTACAATATAGCAAAGCAGCCCTCCGGTTGTCAACCCATAATCTGCTGTAATGCGCGTTTTCCGCCGCGAAGAGCCCTTTCCGCGGGCCGAATGGCGTCGTGCCGACTGGAGTGCGCGGAGGGTTTGGAGGCAGTCCGGCGCGGGCTGGTCAAGCCGCCGGCTTGTAAGAACACCAGGGATCGGTGGCCAGATGATCGCCTGTCAACGCGTAGGCTCGCGAGCGCGAGCCGCCACAGACGGCGCGATATTCGCAGCGGCGGCACCGGCCGTGCAGCGCATCAGGATCGCGAAGCGTGCGCATCAGCGGGGAGTTGCGATAAATCTCCGGCAGCCGCTCGGAGCGGACGTTTCCTGCGGAGATGGGCAGAAAGCCGCTGGGAAAAACTTCTCCCACGTGTGAGACAAAGACGAAGCCTTTCCCTGCATTCACGCTGTGCGGCGCAAGGCCGATTGTGTGACCCGGACCTTCCGTCCGGCGCAGGATTTCCGGCATCGTAGCCATGCCGTGATTCGGAACGTGTTGTCCGTTGCCCCCGTGCGGCGGCCGGCTGTCGCCTTCGTGCTGGGCGACGTAACGGCGGTAATGCGGGGCTTCCGTTACCTTCAGGACGAAGCGCGATTTCTTCTGAACCTCATATAGCGTCGCGAACAATTCTTCGCAGCGGCGCGATTCGATTCCGTCCAGCAACTCCCCGCGCCCGACCGGAACCAGGAAGAAAACCTCCCAGAAGACGGCCTGAAGCCGCTCCACCAGTTCCGCCATTTCGGAAAGATAAGGCGCCGAACCTGCCCACAGCGTGGTATTGATTTGCAACGGCAGATTACATTCGTGCGCCCACTTTGCGGCCTCGATCGTTTTGTCGAAAGCACCGAACACCCCGCGGAACCCGTCGTGCAATTCGGGGCGCGGATAATCCAGGCTGAGCGCCATCTGATCCAGCCCCGCTTCCTTCAGGCCGCGAACGAGTTCGGGAGTCAATCGGGGTGTAGCAGCGGGAATGGTGCCCATCCGAAGACCCAACCGCTTCCCTTCCCGCACCAGATCGAACAGGTCGGGCCGTTTGGCGGGATCGCCGCCGCTCAGAATGAAGACCGGCGTACCCATGCCGGCGGCGTCGACCAGCAGATGGAATCCTTCTTCGGTTGAGAGTTCTTCAGGATGGCGCGCGGGTTGCGCGGAAGCCCGGCAGTGCACGCAAGCCAGGTCGCAGGCCTGCGTGGTTTCCCAGATGACCAGGAATGGAGCGACGTTGAAATCTACCCGAGGCATCATGGCAAATCAATCCTAAATATAGCGGGCGGAAAACCAAGGGTCAACCCAAAGGCCGCGCCCGGCTTTACGGAGTCTTTGAAGCCGCCTGCTCACTCCGGGCCTTTTCAATCAAGCTTTCCACGCGGCCGCGTTCGGGATTCTGAGGATAGAACTTGAGGACCTTTTCCCAAGCGGCGATGGCGTGCGAGTGATCCTTCAAGCCCGTTTCATAGACGACTCCCAGGTTGAACAGTGCCTGGAGATGTCGTGGGTCGATGGCGAGCGCCTTCTGGTACTCAGCGACAGCTTGCTTGGGCAAGCCGGAGTAAACGTACGCAGTGCCCAGGTCGGTGCGGACACTGACGTTGCGGGGCTCAACTTCAAGCGCGTGCTGGTAATAAGTGATGGCCTTGGTGTAAGCGCGATGATCGTAATACAGGTTGCCCAGTTGAATCAGGAGCTTTGCGTTCTTTGGGTCAGCCTTGAGCGCGGCCTCGACCGGCTCTGCTATTGAATCGAGTGAGGCCTGTGGAGCCTGATTCGCTGCGGCCGGCGATGCGGGCAGAGAAGCCGGAGCCTGCGACGTGATTCCGCGCAGCAGATATCCAATCGCAATGCCCGCGATCAGGCAAACGAGCGCAAACAGATAAACCGCCCGCTCTCCCAGCGATGAACCCCTGCTTCGGACGCCGGGAACTACGGCTGCGGCTTCGTGTTGTGACCTATGCTTCACCTCGCGCTCCCGCTGAAACCCGGGGCAGGCGGAAAAGCCGATGGACGGTGGCCATCATGCGCTCGACTTCCGGAGCCTCGGCGGTCTCCCGAAGTTCGCGCCCAAGCAGCGAGGCGATTCGCCGGACGGTTCGCGAGGTCAGCTCTTCCAACGCCTGTTCCTGGCCTTCGGAAAGCGGACCCGATTCTTTGCGATATTTTTCCATCTCCTGCCGGCGGATTTCCTCCAGACGATCGCTCAGGGCGCTCAAGGTCGGCACTACCCGCCGCGCGGCCAGCGTGTGCCGGAAAGCGCCTGCCTCTTCGGCGACGAGCATCTCGGCTTCTTGCGCCGCGGAGCGGCGTCCCTCCAGGTTCAGTTCCACGGTCTGCCGAAGGTCGTCAATATTGTGAAGTGTGATGCCCGGCACTTCCTGAACGGCGGGGTCAATATCGCGGGGCACGGCGATATCGATCAGCAGAAGCTGTCGGCCCTGCCGGTCGCGATGGATCCGCACGGCGTCCTCACGGTCCAGGATGACGTGCGGGCAGCCCGTCGCGCTGATCACGATGTCCGCTTCCGCAAAATGCCGCCATCGGTCCTCGAAAGGCACCGCCGTGCCGTGGAGTTTTTCCGCCAGTTCGGCGGCGTGCTGGAATGTGCGGTTGGTCACCAGAACTGTGCTCGCACCGCTTGAGACCAGATAACGGGCGGAAAGCTCGCCCATCTTGCCTGAGCCGAGGATAAGGACCTTGCGCCCCGACAGATCGCCGAACACTTGCCGCGCCAGCTCGACGGCGGCGTAGGGCACGGAAACGGCCGCGTCGCCGATAGCTGTCGCGTTCCTGACCCGGCGGGAAACCGAGAGCGCCTTCTTGAAGACGGCGTCCAGGTAGATTCCGGTAGTATCCGCCTGCTGAGCCTGAGCCCAGGCGGTTTTGACCTGGCCCGAGATATGAGGCTCTCCCACAACCATGGAATCCAGGCTCGATGCGACCCGAAAAATATGGGTAAGCGCCTCATCCTCCTGGAGCACGTAGAAGTATTTCCAGTCGGACTCAAGCAGCCCCGCTTCCCGCATCAGGTATTGGCGAATAGAATGGATGGCCAAGTCGGAATCGCCGCCCCAAACAATGAATTCAACCCGGTTGCAGGTCGCCAGAATGACCGCTTCCAGAATGCCCGGGGACTGGGTCAGTCGCCGCAGCGCTTCATAGCGGCGAGGCTCACTCAGCCAGAAGCGTTCTCGCACAGCAACCGGAGAACTTTTGTGATTGATGCCAATGATTGCTAATCCCACGTATTTTCTCCGTATGAATTGACTAAGCAGGCGCCGGTGCGGCGCTCCCCCATCTTCATTTTGAAATGAGTGCCGGAAACCATCCGAGCGCTAGCCACACCGAATCTCACAATTCAGCGTGCCTGACCCGCCGATTTCCGACAGTGAGTGCAATCACTCCAGCATGTGACATCGGTCACTGATGCAATTCGCAGCGTGTATCACGCTGAATTGTAAGGAATGCCCCCACTGTAAGGACGGTTTCGAGTGAGAAACCTGTCAGAACAGAAAGGATCGTTTCGTGAGGCCTGCAGACTGTGTGCAGAAGTCCCGCCCTTGACGCTACTTGTGGCCGCACTGGATCCGACTGACACCAGGCAAGGTGCGATGTCCGGTTTTCGCTACAAGACGAGCGACTTCGGGAATGATGTGAAGATCACATCCCTTGTTGCTGCCTTTTTCCTCGGTCTCTTCGTGGAACCCCTTGAGATGGCAGGTATGAAGTCCAATGTCAGAATTCTGATCGAATTCTTCCTGGCGCCTTGTCTCCTGATGGTCCTGATGGCGCCTCAACTCGAGGCCGCCAAACACCCTGTCCCGCTGGACGAGAAAATCGACGCGGCAAAGTGCATCCAGTGCCATGCGGACAAAACAAAAGGAAAATTTGTCCACTCCGCAATGGCGGGAGGCTGTTTAAGCTGCCACGAAGTTCGAGTGACCGGAAAGATCACGCGCGTAAAGCTGATCACGGGGACATCCCTGGAACTGTGCCTCACTTGCCATCCCGACAAAAGAGCGTCTGAAATCAAAGGCAGGGTTCATCCCCCGGCGGTCCGGGGCTGCCTCGGGTGTCACGATCCCCATTCGTCGGCGTACAAAAACCTGTTGGTGAAACCAACCTCGGGAACAACGAAAGCGGAAAACCTTTGCCTCTCCTGCCATTCCATTGGCGTGGATGTGCCCAAGGGTGGCAGCCGGCACGCCGCTCTGGACATGGGTTGCGACACGTGCCACATCATTCATAAGTCCGGCGACCCCGCGAAACGTGAGTTTGCGTATCACCTGACCAAGGATGCGCCGGCATTGTGCCTGGACTGTCACGACGCGAACGACGCGGCGCTGGCCAAGGCGCACCGGAACCAGCCCTTTGCCACGGCGGATTGCCTGCAGTGTCACGAGCCTCACCAGTCGGCGTCGCCAATGTTGGCGCAGAAATTTCTCCATCCGCCTTACGCCCAAATGGGCTGTGACACATGCCACGCAGCGGCGAAGGACGGGAAAGTGGTGTTGACCACGAAGGACGTCAAGTCCCTGTGCGTGATGTGCCACGAAGATCAGGTCAAAGAAATTCAGTCGGCGAAGGTGCAGCATCCGGGTGCGCAAAGTGATTGCACGGTCTGCCACAACCCCCATGCAGGCACATCGCCAGCATTCCTCCAGCCTAATCCGGTTGCAGTCTGCCTGGCCTGCCATTCCGACATCGCCGCACAGGGCAAGAAAGCGCACCCTCACCAGCCGGCTTTCGCGCAGGGATGCGCCATTTGCCACACGCCCCACGGAGGAGAGAACGCTAATCTGCTGCGAACCAGCGATATCAACTCTCTGTGTCTGGAGTGTCACGGTCCGAGTGCCAGTCCGCAGCCGGTGAAAGGTACGGAGATGGTCGCCATTTTCGGCGGAAAAGTGAAACTGCCCAAGGATTACTTCAAGAAAGTGGTGGTTCTTCCGCTGAAGGACGGCCGCGGCCACCCGACAGCCAACCATCCGATTTCCGGCTCGGTGAAAATGAAGAACAAGACAACCGTGCAGATGAACTGTCTGAGTTGCCATCAGCCGCACGCCTCGTCGAAGCCCGGAATGCTGGTGAATGATCAGGAGCCCAACGCGGCGTTTTGCAACACCTGCCACCAGCAGGGAACGGCGGCGGCGCTTTAAAAAAAGGAGATGGCAAGAAATGCTTGATATTCGATCTAATTCAAAAATCTCTAAGAAGGACTGGCTGATTCTGGCGCTGGCGCTGGCCGCGCTGGTGGAGGCGGTTCCGTCAAAGGCCAGGACGAAAAAGACAGCAGAGCAGGTCGTCGGGCCGCGAACGACCACATTTGACATCCGAAGGATCGTTTGGCCGAGCCCGCCGGAAATCCCTCGAGTTGAATTCAAGGCGATCCTGATGGGCCAGAAGATTGACTGGGCCGACTTGAAAAACCCTGCGAAACAGAAGCGGTCGTGGATGGATCGCCTCGCCGGTACGGAGCCCAACCAGCAGATGACTGGCGTGCGGGAGAAGATAGGTTACCAGTTGATGCGGCCCTACGGCGTGGCCGTGGATTCCGAAGGGAATATTTATATCGCGGACCAGGCGGTGGGTGCCATCTTCATTTTTCCCGAATCTTTAAAGGGAAAAGCCCAACTGATCAAGAACCGCGTGGATGCGCCCCTGCCGATGATCAACGGCCTGGCCATTGATGATGACGGCCGGATCTTCGTGACCGACGTCAAGCTGCACCACGTGCTGGTAATTAATAAGGAACATCGGCCCATCGCTGAATTTGGCGCAGGCGTGCTCGTCTCACCCGCAGGAATTGCGATCGACAAGGAAAACCGCCTCGCTTATGTCGTGGACACGCAGCAGGATCAGGTCCTGGTTTTCGATGCGGACAAGTACACGCTGTTGCGCCGCATCGGGACCGCTGGAAAGAAGCACACCTTGACCAGTCCCGGCAATTTCTCTCTTCCAACCAACGTCGCCGTGGACAAAGAGGGCAATGTTTACGTGACCGACACCTTGAATGACCGGGTGGAAATCTTCGATGCGGATGGCAACTTCATCAACCAGATCGGCACACCGGGCGACGGTCCGGGCCATTTTGCAAGGCCGAAGGGAATCGCCATTGACCGGGACGGCCACATCTGGGTGACGGATGAGGTGCAAAGTCGCGTGCAGGTCTTTAACAAACGCGGCCAACTGTTGATCTACTTCGGCGAGCTGGGTTGGTATCCGGGACAGTTTCAAGCTCTTTATGGAATAGCGAGTGATGACCACGATAACCGGATCATTACCACGGAACAGTTCCCCGGGCGGGTTCAGGTGTTCCGCTACGTCACGGATGCGGAAGCGGCGGCGATGAAAGCGCAGCGGGAAAACCGTCACAATCCAGACGCCAAATCCACCGGGGCTTCGGCCAGCGGAGCCAGCACGGCACCGGAGCGGGCGAAGCCCGCTAATCCGGATCTGGCGGCCGGAAAGGATTCCACGGTGCCATAGCGCCCGCTGGCGTCGCCAAGAGTTTTGCCCGTCCGTTGACGGGCGAGGACGCGGCTCCAGTAGCGCGCAAGCCGCGTGGCAATGAAAGCTCCTTAAGGAGGAGGTTCGACAACTCACATGCGAAGACTAAGTCTGGTAACTCTCGTGATCCTGGCAGCGGCAGCCTTTGCCTCTGCTCAGGTCACGTCACCCTCGCAAGACGTTCTCGGAGCGCACAATGTCTACGGTCGTGGCTGCATTGCATGCCACGCTCCGCATAGCGGCGCAGCTGAGAACGGTGCGCCCACCAGCGCCAACAGCGGAAATGAGGCTCTGTGGGGCGAAGACCTGACGCCGCTCTATGGCCAAACCATCACCTTCGGCGGCGGCTCTTTCTCGGTAACCATCCCAAATTACGGCACGACGGACATCACTGTGGGCACCACCACGGTGACGCCGACTGCTCAAAATGCCCACGATGGCACGTGGGTCATCGCCGCCTGCCTCAGTTGCCACGACGGCAACGTCGCGACCAGCGGCATGCTGAAGGGCACCACCTATGAAACCGTGGATATCAACGGGAAAATCATCAATCCTCCCACGCTTCTTGGCAATGACGGCTCGACGATGGGGAATTATCTGAACGACCATCCGGTTGGACCGGACGCGCACCCCAGCTGCGGCGGCACCTATGACTGGGACTGCACCGTCAACGCCAACGGCAAGATCAGCTTCAACGGAACCGCATCCAGCGCGTTCCTCACCAACTACTACGACGTCACGACCTACGGGCCTCTGGCCCATTTGTCCAATGCAACCGGAACCATTGCAGGCAGCAGGGGCTCTACGGAAACCAACGGTTGGGTTACTTGCACCACCTGCCATGACCAACACGACATGCTCTATTTCAACGCCGGAGGGACCGTCGGGATCAAACCGACGCATTTCTTTGTGCGCGGCTGGTACGATCCCGGAAACTCCCTCACCAGCAACAGCGCGGCGCAGTTCTGCCGTACCTGCCATGGTGGCGAATCCAACGAAATGCACGGCCAACTGAGCGTGCCGACGCAGTAGTCGAACTGCCGTCCCGGGGGAGGATTGATTCCCTCCCCCGCCGGCTTTTCTGGGGATCGCCGGCCGGCAGCCAACAGGTGGTTTGCTTGACTGGAGTGATTTCAATGAGATTGCTGAAAGCCGGCGGCGCGGCCATTGTTTGCCTGCTCCTGGTGGCGACTGTCGCGCCGGTACGGGCGCAACAACTGATTCCGGCCCACAAGCCAGTCAATGTCGGAGGGGCCTTCGCAGGCAGCACGCGGCTTCTGCCCGAAGGACGGCCTGTGGCGCGGGTGAATGGGGCCGTGCTCACGGACCGCGACCTGTTGCGTGAAATGTACGCCATTTTTCCCTACGCACGCCAGCACAACGGATCGTTTCCCAAAGCGATGGAAGCGGACATTCGCCGCGGCGCGCTCAAAATGATTGAGTTTGAAGAATTGGTCTATCAGGAAGCGCTTCGCCGAAAAATGACCATTGCGCCGGCGCGGCTTGACAAAGCAGAAAAGAGTTTCCGGCAGCAGTTTCCGAGTCCGGAGATGTACCGGACGTATCTAAAGACCGAGTGCCAAGGTTCGCGCCAGGTTCTTCGAGCCAGGATCCGGCGTTCACTCCTGATTGAGGATCTGCTCAAGATTGAGGTCACGGATAAATCCGCGGTTTCGGTCGCTGAGGCCAGAACCTGGTTCGACCAGCATCCCGACCAATTCCGAATTCAGGAATCGTACGCGCTTCAGACGATTTCCGCGATGGCCCCCTCCAAGGCAACGCCAGAGCAATTGAAGGAAGCGAGCCGGCGCGCCGAAAGCTATCTCCGCCAGGCCGCAGCAACTAAAAACTACGAGCAGTTCGGAGTGCTCGCGGAAAAGATCTCCGAAGACGACTACCGCGTGATGATGGGCGATCACAGGCTGGTGGAAGCGGCAAAGCTGCCGGCCCCAATCCTGGCCGCTGTGCGAAAGATGCAGCCCGGACAGGTGAGCGGCGTCATTCAAGTCGAAAATGTCTTCGCGATCGTGCGGTTGAACAAGCATGTCCTCGCCGGCATGCAGAAATTCGAGGACGTCAGCGATGCCTTGCGCCGGGAAATGCAAAGAAAGAAGGTGGAACGTTTGCGCGCCGAGTTGAACCGCCGCCTGCTGAAGGACGCAAAGATAGAGGAATTCTAAAGGAAGAAGCGGTGGTTGGAATCTTAGGCGTTGAGTTTTTCTGATGTTCAGGTGCTTTGGTCGAGAATTCATTTGCAGGCCAGGTGCGAAATGACGAGACCGTCTGGGCGAAAGTTTGTAGTCTTGGTGATGTTCGTCCTGGCAACGGCCTCGGCCGCGTTCGCACAAGTGACGGCCGGCGAAGCCAGCATGAACCTCAGCGGCAGCGTGAGCACCGGCTACTCCGGAAGCTTTGGGAATACGGGCCCGTCAAGTCACGGAATCGGCTTCGGAGGAGTTGGAGACCTTTCCGGTTTCTTTCACAGTTCGCAATTTTTGTCGTTCACGGTCTCTCCCTTTTACGACCAGTCGCGGAGCAACTCCAGCTTTCAATCCATCACCGACAGCACCGGATTCACGGCGAGCACTACCATTTTCGGCGGGAGCCACTACCCCGGCTATGTAAACTACAGCGACGTGTACAACAGCGAAGGCAATTATCTTCTTCCGGGAATCGCGAACTACAAAACCAACGGGAACAGTCAGAACTTCGGAGTGGGCTGGTCCGGCCATCCCACTGACGCGCTCTCCTTCTCGGCAGGCTATCAGAACGCGGCGAACAACTCCTCGGTGTACGGAACGAACAACCAAATCTCGTCTGATTTGCACTCTCTATTTGCCAATTCAAGTTACACCTTTGCGGGGTTTCGACTGGCGGGAGGAATTCACTATTCCAACGGGAGTTTCTCCTATCCGCAAATCCTGGCGGGTCAGGGCAGTCAGGCGAGTCATGTGGACACGACGTCATACAACTTCAGTCTGTCCCGAAACGTGGCATGGAATGGCACGACATGGCTGAATTATTCGAGGAATAGCACAGGCTACGACACCCTGGGAAGCAAAGATTCGGAAACGAATAACATGGTGACGGGAGGAGTCACCTTGAAACCGGCCAAGAAGCTGAGCACGAGCGTCGGAGCGGATTACGACGATAATCTTTCGGCAACACTGTTCCAGGCTGAGAACGCCGCGGGCGGCATCGTCCCCCTGTCACTTCCCCGGCAGAAATCTCATTCCTGGGGCGTTTACGGACAGTCGCAATATGCCCTGACGGACCAGCTTTACTTCACCGGCGACATTGTCCACCGCCAGCAGCTGTTTCTGGGAACTTCAGTTGGTTCGACGGCGTACAGCGGAGGCGTGAATTACGGGCGGCAATTGTTCGGGGGACACTTCGCAGGAGAGACCATCGTTACGCGAAGTGGTCTTGGAACCGCCG
This sequence comes from Terriglobia bacterium, assembly GCA_046706005.1. GTDB lineage: Bacteria > Acidobacteriota > Terriglobia > UBA7540 > UBA7540 > JBJKPU01. Next base: position 47,152 of record JBJKPU010000098.1, read on the forward strand.
GCGGGTCCCTCACGGGCCTGCTGGCAACCGCGAAATACGCTCGCCGGATCGGCGTCTGGAATGCGAACGGCTCCGTTTCCTATTCACGCAGCGTCCAGACCCTCCTGATTGCCTACACGTCCTCCGGATACAGCTATTCCACTTCCGTTAACCGCCGGTTCGGCAATTTCTTCTGGAACGGGTCCGCCAACGGTTCCAAGAGTGTTTTTTCGGAAAAACAGGCGCCGACGTCGTTTACTCAAGGCTACTCCACAGGACTTTCCTACCGCTGGCTGGGAGTGAGCGGCGGATATTCCAGGTCCAGCGGAACCGGTCTCTACACAACTCAGGGAATCGTGACCCCGCCGTCCGGGATTCCGCCGCCGCTGATTCCTTCGCCGGTCTATTACAGAGGAACTACGTATTCGGTTGGAGTGGGAGCGTCGCCCATCCGGGGTCTGACCTTCAACGGTAACTTTTCCTCGACCAGGAGCACCACCGAAAACGGACAGATCTTTTCCAGCAACCATAGCGACGAAGCCAATTCGTACCTGCAATATAAATTCCGGAAAGTATTTTTCACTGCCGGATACAGCCGGTTGCTCCAGGGATTCAGCGCCAGCACTCTAGCGCCGGCGGTGGTGTCTACTTACTACTTTGGGTTGTCGAGATGGTTCAATTTCTTTTAAGGGCCAATTCCGGAACGCGAGGACGACCAAAGAATACCGAGCGCGGGCTTTCTGCCGCCTTCCTGTTCTGGTCCCTTTGCGCCCTGGCAGCCAATCTGCTTTTTGTTTCCGTCGCGCTGGCGCGGCCGAAAGCGAAGTCCGCGGCGCCGGTCACCGTACCGGAACTGGAGTTGACAGGCGGCCGAAAGCTTCGCTACGAAGGCAGCATCAGCTCCGAAAAGCAGGCCAGAGGCCGGCCGGGTTTTTGGGGCCGCTTGCTGGACGTCGTGGCAGGCGAGCCGGATTTTCATGACCTGATTGTGCCCTACGACGTGGTCACTGATTCGCGCGGCCGCATTATCGTGACCGACCCGGGCGCCGGGGGCATTGACGTTTTCGACTATGCCCGCCACAAGTTCAAGTTCATTTCGCGCGAAAGGGAAACGGACGGCCTGGTTGCCCCGCAATGCGTGGCTGTGGATGCCGAGGACAACCTTTACGTCACGGATTCCTACTCGGGCAAGATTTTCGTCTTTGACGCGAAGGGCAAGTTCCAGCGCGTGATCGGAAGCCTCAAGGGCGGAGAAGGCTATTTCAAGCGTCCCACCGGCATCGCCGTGGATTCCAAAACGCAGCGCATATACGTTACCGATACGCTGCATCACCGCATCGACGTGCTCGATATGCAGGGGCGCGTTCTGGAAAAAATCGGCCATCGCGGCACGGGCCCGGCCGAGTTCAACTACCCGACGGAATTGCGACTGGACGGCAATCACCTGATTGTGGTTGACGCCATGAACTTTCGCATCCAGGTCCTGGACCTTTCCGGGAAGTTCCTCTACGACATCGGCGGCCTAGAAGACGGGAAGCCGCAGATGTTCCGGCCAAAAGGAGTCGGCGTGGATTCGGAGGGACACCTCTACGTTACGGAGGCGTTGAGCGGGATGGTGCAGGTGTTCGACCGCCAGGGACGGCTTCTCTATTACTTCGGCCGGCCCGGAACGGGACTCGGAGAATTTCAGTTACCCACCGGCTTGTATATTGATCACAAAGACCACGTCTATGTGGTGGATTCCTACAACCGCCGCGTGCAGGTGTTCCAATACTTCGGAGTGAACGGAAAATGAGCCCGGACAGGGGAAAAAGCAAAAAAGTCAGAATCCGGCGCTCGGGCGTCGGAATCCGATCTTTTTTCTCCTGGGTGCTGGCCTTGCTCCTGTTGGGAGTCGTGGCAGCGGTTTTGTCGCGCGGCGGGACGGCGCGGGCGCAGGATGTGATCGGAATGCATGACCTTTCACCTGCCGGGACCTCACCGATCAAGGGCGGGCTTTCAGGTTCGTGCTACTATTGCCATGCTCCGCACTCCGGCTTGAACGGTACAGCCGGTGTTACCCAGACTCCGCTTTGGGACCAGAGACTCTCCAGTGTCCAGACCTACACGCTTTACAGCGCCACAACAAATCAGACCAACGGCACACTGATCCCGGGCTCGAACAGCACGCTCTGCCTCAGTTGCCACGATGGGACCGTAGGCGGTGGGACCGGAATCTCGCCCGGCCACTTGGTGCCTTACGGAGACATCCCCATGACCGGGAACTGGTATTCCGGGGACAATCTGGGCACTGATCTCTCCACCATGCATCCCATCAATTTTGTTCTGCCGCTGGTTGCTGCTCCGGATTTGCTGCCGTCGCTGGTCGGGACCTCGCCCTCGACCGGAAATCCAGCTGTGCAGCTTTACAACGGGAACGTCGAGTGCGGGAGCTGCCACAACCCGCATGTGCAGAACATCGATCCCAGTGGATACTTCCTGGTGGTGGACAACACCAACGGCGCGCTTTGCCTTGCCTGCCACTCGACGGTCCCGACGGGATCCGGGATGGGAATGGTCAGCCTAAAACACAATATGGCTGGAATGGCTAGGGCAACGCGGCCTTCCGCTCCAAATTCGGGAAGCAATATCAATCCGCTGGCCGGATGGCAGACAAGCATTCACGCCATCGCAGGCAACAAGGTGTCACCGCAAGTCGTCCGCGAAAGCAATTTCGCCGGGCTGAGCCGCGTTGCTCCGATGATGCGGAGAACATCGCTGGGGCCTTACGCCACGGTCGCCCGAAACGCCTGTTCCTCGTGCCACGCCATGCACAATTCTCCGGGGAAGGCGTCCCTGCAGCGCGAAGTCGGCGACCAGACCTGCCTGGTCTGCCACGACGGCAGCTCGAACATTTCCCCTCCTATTCCCAATGTCCTTGCTGAAATGACGCCGCCGAAGTACGGGCACGCCTATACCGTGGGGGACAATCCACACCGGCCCGATGAGCCTGTTCTGCTGAATCAGGGCCTGCATGTGACCTGCGACGATTGCCACAATCCTCATGCCGCTGAGCGCGTGACCGACTTTTCAGCGGCGCCCACGGTTCGTCCATCGCAGGCCGGCGTGGCGGGAATCAGCGCCACGGACGGAAAAACGGTAGTCAATCCCGCCGTGGACCAGTATCAGACTTGTTTGCGCTGTCATGGTACAAGCACCGGCAAAAAGACCAACATCAATTTCGGCTATCTGCCCCGCCGCGTCGTTTCCGCCCCTGCCCCGCTCGATGTCATCCCGGAATTCAATTCTCTAGCCACCTCAAGCCATCCGGTCTTCCTGGATCGCCGCAGCACCTTGCCGCAGCCCAGCCTGCGTTCTTACATGCTGAATCTTGACGGCAAGACGGCCGGACGTCCCATGGGCACGCGGATCTTATGCACCGACTGCCACAACAGCGACGACAATCGCGAGTTCGGCGGGAAAGGTCCGAATGGACCGCATGGATCCATTTTCCCGCACATCCTGGCGCGGCGATATGAGATGAGCCAGGCGCCAGTCCCCGGCGGACTGATTACAAATCTGTTCCCGAATCCAAGCTATAGCGCCGAGGGCGGAGCGGGCGGCGGGCCGTACGCACTGTGCGCCAAGTGTCATGATCTCTCCCGGATCATGAGCAACGACAGTTGGAACGGACACTGGCGGCATGTCGTGCAGGACGGCCTTTCGTGCTCCGTCTGCCACACGGCCCATGGAGTGCCCGCGCGATCCGCGAGCATTTCCGGCGAGCGCCTGGTGGATTTTGACGCCAACGTCGTGGCTCCGGACGGCCCAGTTCCAATCTCCTACAATCGCGCCTCGAATTCCTGCAGCCTCGTCTGCCACGGCCACGCCCATCAACTTCGGTCGGTCGCAGGTGCTGCAAGGATTGTCCGATAAGCCATCTAGGCCCTGAGGGCCGGTGCGAGTGCGGGTCGGCGGCGGGCTTCGATTATCATCCCCAACCTTATTCAACTGAGGGCATTTTATGTTTTCGCCGGCTATTCCGGATAGGGCTGGCCTGGATGCACCACGCGAATGTCGTGGTCGTAGAATTGTTCGTGTGAGTCCGGAATCTTGTAGCGCGGCATGTGGCATGTGACGCAGTCATGCGTGCTGACCGGACAAGCCCGGCCGGGATGCTTCGCCATCCGCTTCTCGCCTTTTTTCAGGTGGCAGGAAAGGCACTTGGAATCGTAAAACGCGGTGTTGCGCACCAAAGGCTTGTGAGGATTGTGGCAGACCAGGCAACTGAGATGCCCGGGTGCGGCGTTCCAGCAGGTGCTGAGTGACAACCTGTAGGGCTGGAATCGCACGTTGTGCACACCATGAATCCCCGCCATCACGACCATGGCCCAGGTTCGGTGGCAGGAACCGCAGAACTCGTCCAGGTCGTAAGAATTGAGGCGCGCCGGATTGAAGATCGCCGCCTGCGCTTCCGCCACTTTGCCCTGCTCGATGGCGCTGACGTGTTTGGCGCCTGGGCCGTGGCAATGTTCGCAGGTCACGCCGGGCGTGGATTTGTCAGGATCGAAAACGCCGCCGATGTTCGCGCCCGTCGTGTGGCAGGTAATGCAGTCGTGCGCGGCTCGCGAAGCAAGCCGCTGTCCGAAAGCCTCTTCGAGTGTCGGGGGCGGCACCGGAGGCCCCCCCATCGTGATGTCCAGCCCATTGATGTCCGTGTAATAGCTGACAGTGCCCTGGTAAAACTTTCCGTTGCGCTGGAGGACGTACGTCTGGCCGGCAACGGGCTTTCCAAACGCCCACGCGATGGGCGAGGAAATTGTCTGCGTGCCGTCGGTCACCGAGTAAATGCTTTCCGATCCCTGGCGGACAATTCGGTAATGATACCTGCCGAATTTGAAAGTCAGTAGAGGATGAGTGAGCAGGATTTCATCATCCGCCGGGGACCGGCCGGCCAGGTGCATCGCTGCGGTCTCGTAGGTCGTGGCCTCCTGGACATGGCACGTCGCGCAAACTTTTTCACCCACGTATTTCGCGCCCGCCGGCGCGCCACCGACGGGATTCCATTCCCGGCTGGGCGCTTTCTGCGCGCGGGCTGCCACGCAGGAGAAGGCCATCAGGAAGAAACACAAAATGGCAATTCCACCCCACACTTCGACCCTGAAAAGACCGGAGTCCATCATCTCCGAAAGTTTTCCGTTTGGACTTTGCCCCATTCCTTAAATAAGGACGTAAACCAACTTGAATTGGTTTCCTGCCGCTCGCGGCCACTGAGGTCGGCCTTTCGGTTGACGTCGCTGCGCGTACCGCATAAGATGCTGAGACGCGCGGGGGAGCATGATCGGCGAAAAAGTTTCCCATTATAACATTCTGGAAAAACTTGGTGCTGGCGGCATGGGCGACGTGTATAAGGCTGAAGACACCACGCTCGGCCGTCTGGTGGCGCTGAAGTTTCTGCCTTCCGATGTAGCCGGCGACGCGCAGGCGCTGGAACGCTTCAAGCGCGAAGCGCGCTCGGCGGCGGCGCTGAATCATCCCAACATCTGCACCGTTTACGAAATCGGCGTGCACGACGGGCAGCAGTTCATCGCCATGGAACTGCTCGAAGGCGAGACGCTGAAGCGGCGGCTTTCGCGTCCAGGACCCATGCCGTTGGAAGTGCTGCTCGATCTGGCAATTCAAATTGCCGACGCGCTCGACGCCGCGCATCAAAAAGGCATCGTTCATCGCGACATCAAGCCGGCGAATATTTTTGTCATCACGCGCGCCGGGACGATGCAGGCAAAGATTCTGGATTTCGGACTGGCAAAGGTAACGGGAGGAGCGATGAAGCCCGGCGGCGCTGATGCCGCCACTCTGGGCGCGACAGCCGACGCGCTGACCAGTCCCGGCGTGGCCATGGGCACCGTCGCCTACATGAGCCCGGAGCAGGCGCGCGGGGAAAATCTGGATGCGCGCACGGATTTGTTCAGCTTCGGCGCGGTGCTCTATGAAATGGCGACCGGGCGTCAGCCGTTTCCCGGCGGCACGACGGCGATCATCTTTGGAGCAATTCTGCATGAAGCGCCGGCCCCGGCGCTTTCGCTTAATCCAACCTTGCCGCCGAAGCTTGAAGAAATTATCGCCAAATGCCTCGAGAAAGACCGCGACCTTCGCTGCCAGTCGGCGGCGGAGATTCGTGCCGACCTGAAGCGCCTGAAGCGTGACACGGATTCGGGGCGTTCAGCGGCAACGCAAACCAGCGTAGCGGCGGACCTGCGTGTCCGCCCGGTAGAGGGCGCACACACGGGTGCGCCCGCACAGGACAGCGGATCGACCGACCGCGCCCTGGCCGCGGGTCTCGTGAAGCGGCACAAGAAAGGCTTGTTCGCAGGCATTGGCGTTGCGGTCGTCGCGATTGCGGCGCTTGCTTATTTGTTCCGTCCGACGCTCCCGCCGCCCACGGTTTCCAATTACACCCAGCTCACCAATGACGCTGCGGAGAAGTTTTTGATCGGCACGGATGGCGTGCGCCTATATTTTTTGGACCGCAATCTTGGACTAGCGCAGATGTCGGTGAACGGAGGGAGCCCGGCGGAAATCCAGGGATCGTCAGGCTTGCAAGGCAGGCTGGGAGTCTCAAGTATTTCTCCGGATGGCTCCAGGCTCCTGGTTACGCAGGGAGGCGCCCTGAGCGGTGCTTCCAGGCCGCTTTGGGCCGTTCCGACGCTGGGTGGCTCTGCGGTTCGCCTCGGAAACATCATGGGAATCGGCGGCGCGTGGTCGCCCGACGAGGAGAAACTGATTTACACCAGCGGCGGCGCCCTCTACATCGCCAACGCTGACGGAAGCACCTCACGCAAGTTAGCCGATCTTCCTGGACCGCTTTCCGGAGGCGTCGTTGACTCCACCTCGCCCGTCTGGTCTCCCGACGGCCACGCCATTGCTCTGAACCTTGTTGACCCCAAGGGCGTCATCCGTGAATGGGAACTTTCCTCCGGCGGCAAAAACATCCGTGAAATGTTTCCCGGCTGGCACGAGCAGCAGAGCCAATGCTGCGGCTTATGGACGCCCGACGGCAAGTATTTTGTCTTTGAGTCACGGAACCAGATCTGGGCGGCGCGCGTGGCAGGCAGCTTCTTCCATAGAGTCAATCACGCGCCCATCCAGCTCACCGCCGGAGCGGTTTCCTACAGCTTTCCGGTACCCAGCAAGGACGGCAAGACGCTTTTTGCCGTTGCCGGCTTCCACCGTGGCGAACTTCAGCGCTACGACGCGAAAGCCAAAACCTTCGTTTCCTTTCTGGGAGGCATTTCCGCGCAGGATGTTTCCTTTTCGAAGGACGGCCAATGGGTCGCCTACGTGACGTATCCCGATGGCATCTTGTGGCGCAGCAAATTGGACGGCAGCGAAAAACTTCAGCTCAGTTCCCCTCCGCTATACGCGATGCTGCCCGAATGGTCGCCCGACGGCCAGAATATTCTGTTCTACAGCCGCAATGATGCCGGCACGCCTTCTCGCATTTATGAAGTTCCGGCCGCGGGGGGCGCGCCGGAGGACCTCATGCCAGGTGTAAGCGGCAATCAGGCTGATGCTTCCTGGTCGCCGGACGGCAGCCGCGTGGCCTTTGCCGGCGTCGCCAATGCGGGTGCAACGGCAATTCACATCCTGGACATGAAAACGCATCAAATCAACACACTTCCCGATTGCGACGGCTTGTTTTCTCCGCGCTGGTCGCCCGGCGGGCAATATCTCATCGCCTTGCCTTCAGATTCGAGCGGTCTGAGAATTTTTGATTTCAAGGCCCAGAAATGGGCGGTGCTGGTCAAAGGAATCGTCGGCTACCCTTCGTGGTCGCACGACAGCCACTTTGTTTATTTCGTGCGGCTGAACCAGGCATTGGAACGGGTTGCGGTCCCGAGCGGAAAGATCGAGCAGGTCGCCAGCCTGAAGGGAAACCAAATGACCGGCGTCTACGGCTTCTGGGGCGGCCTCACGCCCGACGATTCGCCGCTGATTCTCAAGGACGCTGGCAGCCATGAAATCGTCACCATGGCCTGGCACGAGCCGTAAAGAAATTTTGGATCTCCAGTGATCGGAGAAACAATCTCCCATTATCGGATTGTTGAGAAGCTGGGCGGCGGCGGCATGGGTGTGGTTTATAAGGCTGAAGACACCCGCCTGAAGCGAATGGTCGCCCTCAAGTTTCTGCCCGAGGAAGTGGCCCGCGACGCGCAGGCGCTGGAACGCTTTGAGCGCGAAGCGCAGGCGGCTTCCGGCCTGAACCATCCCAACATCTGCACGATTCACGACATCGGCGAGCAGGATGGCCGGCGATTCATTGTCATGGAATGCCTGGAAGGCGAGACGCTGAAGCATGTCATCGCCGCCGGTCCGATTGAACTTGAGCGTGCTCTCGACCTGGCCATTCAAATTGCCGACGCGCTCGACGCCGCACATCAGAAAGGCATCGTCCATCGCGACATCAAGCCAGCAAATATTTTTGTGACAACGCGGGGGCAGCCGAAAATTCTGGATTTTGGCTTGGCAAAGGTAACTGCGGGAGCGATGAAGCCCGCTGCCGGCGGTGCCGATGCCGCCACACTGGGCGCAACAGCCGACGCGCTGACCAGTCCCGGCGTGGCGATGGGCACGGTCGCTTACATGAGCCCGGAGCAGGCGCTGGGCAAGCCGCTCGATGCGCGCACGGACATTTTCAGCTTCGGCGTGGTGCTCTACGAAATGTCCACGGGCCGCTCGGCCTTTGGCGGGCCCACCACCGCAGCCAGCTTCGACGCCATCCTCAACCGCGCGCCCGCGCCGCTCCTGGCGGCCAATCCCGCGCTGCCGTCGAAGCTTGAGGAGATCGTCAGCAAGGCCATCGATAAGGACCGCGAGCTGCGCTATCAGAGCGCCGCCGACCTGCGCGCCGATTTGAAGCGCCTGAAGCGCGATACGGATTCCGGCCGGTCATCAGCCACGCAAACCACCGTAGCGGCGGACCTGCGCGTTCGCCCGGTCGAGGGAGCACATACGGGTGCGCCTCTTCTGGACAGCGGTTCCACTGATCGCGCCCTGGCCGCGGGCCTCATGAAGCGGCACAAGAAAGGCTTGTTCGCAGGCATCGGCGTTGCAATCGTCGCGATTGCGGCGCTCGCTTATGTTTTCCGCCCCACGCTCCCGCCGCCCTCAGTTTCCAATTACACGCAGCTTACCAACGATGCAGTAGCCAAGGATTTATTCGGCACCGATGGCTCGCGCCTCTACTTGCAGGAGCGGGGCGCGGCCCTCAGTTATCCGATTGCCCAAGTATCGGTCACTGGGGGAACCGTCGCGCCGATCCCAACTCCCGCATTTTCCATGATCCCCATTGGTGTTTCATCCGATGGCTCAAAGCTGCTTACCGAAGAAAGATCTGGCATGACTGCGGCGGAAGGACCTTTGTGGGCATTGCCGGTTCTTGGCGGCCCGCCGGCCCGGCTGGCAGATGCATCCGGCCACGCCGGCGCATGGTCACCTGGCGGTAAGAGACTCGTCTATATAAACGGCAGCGACCTCTACCTCGCGAACGCTGATGGAACTGATCCGAGTAAGTTGATTTCTGCGCCCGGCCGTGCGACTGCTCCCGCGTGGTCGCCCGATGGCAACGAGATTCGTTTCACGGTTGCCGATCCGCAGTCCAGCACCGATTTTCTGTGGCAGGTTTCACCCAGCGGGTCCGGCCTCCGCAGGGTGCTGCCCGTTTGGCACGAACGGGAGGGCGAGTGCTGCGGTTCATGGACGCCGGATGGAAAGTATTTCATCTTTCAGGCCACTCCGCCAGGGACGAACCAGGCCTCTCAGCTCTGGGCGATGCGCGAAGCAGGAAGCCTGTTCCACAGGGCTGACCACCAGCCCGTGCAACTCACCGCCGGAGCCGTTTCCTACGACAATCCGGTCATCAGTAAAGACGGGAATACGATTTTTGCCGTGGCTGGATTCAGCCGTGGCGAACTCGAACGCTACAACAGAAGTTCAAAAACCTTCGAGTCTTTTTTGGGCGGTATATCGGCGGAGGATGTCTCTTTCTCGAAGGACGGCCAATGGGTCGCCTACGTTTCCTTTCCCGGGGGCACACTCTGGCGGAGCAAATTGGACGGGAGTGAAAAGCTTCAGCTCAGTTCCGCGTCACTTTATGCCGCACTGCCTCGCTGGTCGCCGGACGGAAAGCAGATCGTGTTCTATGCGTTTCGATCTGGCAAACCGGCCCGCGTGTTCATTGTCTCCTCCTCCGGCGGCACGCCCCAGGAACTGGCCCCCAACGAACCGGGTCCACAGTATGATCCCGTGTGGTCGCCGGACGGAAGTTCCGTCATGTTTGGAGGCCAGCCCGGCGGCCCGACGGCACTTTATCTAGTGAATCTCAAGTCGGGCCGCGCGTCTTTGTTCCCCGGCTCTCAGGGGTTCTATTCTCCCCGCTGGTCTCCGGACGGCCGCTACATTGTTGCCATGCCGGCAAATGGCCGCAACCTGATGCTGTACGATTTCAAAACTAAAAAATGGTCTTTGCTGGCCGCGGGCTCTATCGGCTTTCCCCTCTGGTCGCATGACAGCCAGTACGTGTACTATTTGCAATCCGGCAAGAACGCCGGAGTGGAACGGGTAGGCATTCGGGACCTGAAAGTGGAACTCGCGGCCAGCTTGAAAGATATTCGAACGACGGGCATTTACGGCATCTGGATGGGCCTCACGCCGGACGATTCGCCGATGATTCTCAAAGACGCCGGCAGCCAGGAAATCGTCAGCATGGCCTGGCACGAGCCGTAGGCTCCAAAGCCCCCGTCTCTGCAGCCCCATTACTTGACATCGCCGCAAGCCGCGCCCAGCCACTTGGACTTGAAAGTGCCGTTGATGTTCATGTTGTGGCCGCTGCCTGTCACATTCGACTTGATGGTGCCCGTGACGTGCTCGGAATCCGACGCCTCGATGTTCACGGTCAAATCCACTTTGGAGTCCGGGTTATTGCAGACTTCGTGGACTTCCATCTTGCTTCCCGTCGAGGTCACAATGGTTTGCGTGCAGGACTCTTTGGTTTGAGAGAAGGGGTTGCGCTCCAGCTTTTCCTTAGTCAGGCAGTTCTTGTAGGTTCGGGTCTGTCCCTTGCCCATCTTGTCAATCATAGCTTTAAACCGCTCGCGCTGCTCGGGCGTCATCCTTTGCATGACTTCGGGGGGGATCGGCGGCGCTCCGTTCATCGAAGTCGTCGAGGTTGTCTCCCAAAGCCCCGTCTTGACGTCGAGCGGCTTGTAGCTCCCGGCTGCCGCTAGGAAAAGTCCCGCGCTCAGACAAATCAAACCGGCAAGAATTGATTTCCTCATTCACCCCTCCTCAAGTTTTTCGTTCACAACCGCGCATTCTGTCCCGCGTCGCCGGACGGCTTTTCCCGGTGCAGGCATTACGCTCGAACTCTCCTGAAGGTAGCACCAGGGTTTTCGCTGCCCCGCCTTCAGCCCCTTCGTGAAACTTTCCTCTGTTCTGCAATCATTGCGGTAATGAAGATGTCGTCCTTATACACCGAACTTCGCCGGAAAAGCAAGAGGGGCGGCGATGCGGCTTATGACGTTTTCGCCGCCGCTAACCGCGCTCTCTGCCAATCGGAGGTTCAAGAAGGGCTTGCTGAAGCAGAAACGCAAGGAGCGTTTCGACGGCTCGCTGCGCGTCCTCGCGAGCAACATTCTTCCCTTCCTCATTCGTGCATTTAAGAATCTGGCGGACATAGGTGTCGGTAAAAACCAGCGACCATTCAGACGGAACCAGAATGGCAGGCTTTCCGTCACCGAGTGGTGCCACCGCGGGCCCGGCAAGGCTGTCGGCAAATCGCACGCGCGCCGGCATGCGGACTTTTTTCAGCAGCTTTCTCGCCGCGGAGAGAAAATCCTCGGGCACGGGCTCCAGCACTGTCACGTCAAAACCATCGCCGCTGATCGTCGAGCCCGTCAAGGCGTCTTTCGGACTTCTGACAGACGCGTACATCAGGCTGTCCACGCGCGCCAGATCGCGCTGCAGATCCTCAATGCGCAGGGGCTTGGGTGCAAGCCACGAGTAATACCGGCGCCGTGCCAGATAGGAAAATTCCTCCTCCGACCGGTGAAAATTGTCGTATTGATACAGCAGGTCTTCCTCAAGTTCCAGCAGCCCGCGCATTCGCGCCAACGTGGCGTACCACTTGAAAGCTTTGCGCAGATACCATCCCGGCGTTTTCATCCGGCCGGCTTTTCCGGTATCCTCGCCGAAAATGTTGAAGCTCAGCTGATTGAACATGTTCGTGTAGTCTTCGGTCTGCCGACGAATGACGTCCGACCAGCGCATGGCGGCGGCTTCCAGGTGCTCGTCCATCGAGTTTTCCGGGAAGTAGGCGTAGTGCGGCGAATAGCCTCCGTCGTGATGCAGGTCTGCGCGCACAAAGCCGGGATGCATCGCTATTAGAAAAAGATGAAAGCCGTGGACGACTCCCGTTCGCAAGTCGCGCAACTGCACCTGCGGGCGCCCTTGCTCATCCTTCCCGAGCAGAATCGGACTGAGCCCGTCCTCACGCAGCGCGCTGGAAAGTCTTTTCTGCAAGTCCGTTTTGAATCCGGAAAGATGGCCGATCTGCGGCGGAAGAAAAATCCGGAAATCAATGTCTCGAACGTAATCCCAATCCACGTTTCCCCACCGGACCACGCTCAAGGCCGTGCTGCCATGGGGAGAAATAGGCGTCCGGCCTACGTGCTCTTCAAGATAGGGCATGCTGTAGCTGCAGGCACGCAGGGCTTGATCCACCACGTCCCGCAAAAGCGGAATCATTGGAACATCTTTCGCGCCTCCAAAGCGCTCCTTCGTCAGCAGAAAAGGTTCGGAACGGATGGGATTGCGGTGCGAGCCGAGGATGGGCCGAATCTGCAGTTCGTGAAATCGCGTGGTTTCCAGCCTGCCGCCGAAAAGAAACTCGAGCACGGCGCGGAGGCGCGGGCTGCGTGCCGCCGTCGCGCGCAGAATATTCCCGCTCATTACGCCGTCAGCCCGGGTGGCTGCCTGGCGGAGGGACGCGGCGGATTTCACCTTGCGTTTGATTCGACCCTCGCAGTGAAGATGGCGTTCGGCGCAGCCGTGGCCGCCCTCAGTCCCAGGCTGAAAAGCACGCGACCGCCCGCATATTTTATCGCGAATTCGCAGATGGAAGGAGGTGGTTCGTTCTTGTGGTGCGGCTGCGGCCAGTTCCGTCCACCAGGGCCGCGGCCGTTGGCCATTGGCATGAATTGAAGCGAAGCGCTGCGCCGCTTCATCCGCCCGAAGTGTGGGGAGCACTGCCGACGGCGAACCTTGCAATGCTCTGCGGTGAGGAGGAATCCGTAACCTGCACGGTGAACTGGAAATTTCCCATGGTTGTCGGCGTTCCGGAGATCACGCCGGTTGAAGGGTCGAGTTGCAGCCCGGAAGGCAGTGCGCCCGAAACGACCGACCAAAAATAGGGAGGCGTGCCCCCCGTGGCCTGCAGCGTGAACCCATAAGGCGTCCCCGCAGGGCCGGAAGGGACTACGCTGGTCGTGATGACCAGGGGCGCGCTTGCCACATCCAGGTAATAGGACGCCATCGCGTAGTTCTGTTGCAGATAAGCCGAATCCACCACGGCGATCGTCATCGCGAACTGCCCCGATTTCATCGGAGACCCTGACAGCCTGCCTGTGCCCGAATCAAGCGAAATCCCCGGAGGCAGATTGCCAAGGACGACCTTCCATTTGAGCGGCGGCGATCCGCCCTGGGCGGCCAGCCAATCCGCGTAATGAATTCCCACCTGCGCTGCTTTCAATTCAGTCGTGGTAATTGAAAGCGGCCGCAGGCTTGCGCTCAGAGGTGCGCGCGCTCCGCCTCCGCCACACGATGTTGCCGCCAGGATGGCCACCCACGCCACAAAACATTGCACTACCGTGACCCGCAACTTGCCGCGAGACATCAGACCTCCTTCTGGCTCGCTCTCTGGCGAGTATTCGTTCAGCTTTTGCTCAACGCCCGGGCTGGAGGTCTACGGGGCTAGATTACCTAGCGCTGGTCAGTAGCATCCGGAGTGGAACATGCCTTGAGCAGAGTTTGTGTCCGTTTCGGAGAGCCGACGATCAATCGTGCCATCGAACTTCAACTGCTTTTTCGAGCAAACGCGGGGCCAAACGGGCCGCTGAATTCGTGTTGTGGATCTGCCTGAAAAGATGGAGGCTGAAGAAATGAGGATGTTCCGGCACGGATGTCTCAGCCGCAGGCCACGGAAAATATTCCGGCGCATTGGGAAGAAATACACTCCGCAGTCCCGCGCCGCCCTTAGTGCTTCCGCTCCGGAGCCGGCTCAGCTATCCTTGAGGAATCCCAATCTCATGTGAGGGGACGGCATGAAGGAGTTCAAAGGCAAAGTCGCGGTGATTACCGGCGCGGCAAGCGGCATCGGACGCGCCATCGCCGAGCGCTGCTCGGACGAAGGCATGAAGCTGGTGCTTGCCGACATCAACGAAGCGAACCTGGCCGCGGCGGAAGCTGAACTGAAATCCCGCGGCGCCGCCGTGCTGGCCGCGAGGACAGACGTCTCAAACCGGAGTGATGTGGAGCGCCTGGCGCGCGAAACGCTTCAGGCTTTTGGTGCGGTCCATCTTCTCTTCAACAACGCGGGCGTGGGCGCGGGCGGGTCTCCCTGGGAAGCCACGTGGAACGACTGGGAATGGGTGATCGGTGTGAACCTGTGGGGAGTCATCCACGGCGTCAAGGTGTTTATGCCACTGATGCTCGCTCAAAACGCCGAATGCCACATCATCAATACGGCTTCCGCTGCAGGATTGGTCGTCGGAGGTTCGTCCGCTCCCTACTCCGTCACCAAACACGGAGTGATCGCGCTCTCTGAGAGCCTTTACCTGGCACTGCAGCGCCGGAAAGCGCTCGTCAAGGTTTCGGTTCTTTGTCCGGGTCTTGTCCGGACCAACATTATTAACACAGAAGAAAACAGGCCGGCGGCTCTCAAGAACGAATCCGCCGAGACGACTCCGGAAATGCGTGCCGGCCGCGAAGCCTTCAAAGCCGCGATGGACGCCTCCATGCCTCCCGTCGAGGTCGCCGCCAAAGTTTTCGATGCCATTCGGAAAGAGCAGTTCTACATCCTCACTCACCCCGATTGGATGGAAGTGGTCCGGATGCGAACCGACGATTTGCTGCGGCTGGAGAATCCTCGCGATCCCACGCCCGTACTCGTGCGAATCCTCAAAGCAGGCTAGAAGTTTTTAATGATCCAGCCGTTGCTGTCCGTTGTCCAGATGGCGATGGCCAGGTGACGCCCGTCAGGTGAGGGTCTGCCGCAAGTGTCGGGCGAGGAATTGCCCTCCCAGAGGACTTTGGTGCGCCCTTGCAGGCCAACACGCAAAATCGCCGAGCGGTCCGGCGTGACGCTTGAAACGTACAAAGCTTTGCCGTCGGGGGACCAGTCCATCTCTCTCAGACCGTTCCATCCCTTGACTCCCAATTCGGAAGCTTGGCCACCATTCAAAGAGAGCAACTTGATGCGGCCCGGGTCCGACGAGTCTATGACCGCCAGGCGCGATCCATCGGGAGAAATGTCCCACGAGGAGCTTCCGCCCCGATGCTCATGAGGAACGCGCGCCACTTCCCGGCCTTTGCCTCGTACGGGATCGAACTTAAAGAAGGATTGTCCATGCTGACTGAATTCATCACAGATACAGACGTCTGCCGGCAAGCGACTGCAACGTAAGTCGGTCATTCCCCGCGCCCGCAGGACCATCTGAGGCGGCCCTCCCGATACAGGCACCCGCATGAGGTTCACCGGGATGGTCGGCCCGGGAAACGTCGCGCCATTGGGGAAAGCCATATAAAGGTACCAGGAAGCGTCCGGACTGTAACGGACGTACCAAACAGGCCCAGAGCTCGGGAACAGCGGGACCGCATCTCCGCCCGTCAAATTCTTCTTGTAGAAAATGGATTTGCCGGTGCGATCTGACCAGAAAGTCGCGGCTTTCCCATCAGGAGTCCAGCCCTCCGGCCAGTCGTTACTTTCGTCAAAGGTCAGCCGACGCAGGGTTGTGAGGGAGGTTCCCTTTGCATTCAAATCTCCCACGCTGACATCGGATTCCGAGGTCTGTTTAAGGAAAACGACCTTCTTGCCGTCCGCGGTTCGGCTGAGTCCGGAAAAAGAGAAGCCCGCTCCGTTGACCACGATTGTGGGCGCGCCCTCAGGCTTGCCTGTCCGGCTGTCAACACTGATTGCCCGGAGAATTGACTCAGAGCTAAAACTGGCGCCCAGAGGGGCCGCTTCGCGCGAATACAACACCCGCCCGTCCGAAAGCCAGCAAAAGTCACTCAGAGTCGGGTTGGAAACAACGCGCGCAGCAGAACCGCCATTCATGTCCACGCTTTCAATGGCAGCTTCAGCGCCGCCGGAGTCGAAGTAGCCTTTCAGATACATGATCCGCCTTCCGTCGGGCGACCAGGCCAGGCGCTTAAGTCCCTGACGGGGCGGCGTGGTCAAAACCTTGTGCGCTTCTTCTCCGCTGGTGTTCATCGCCCAGATTTCATTGGGGCTTGTGTAATTGGAGGAGCCAGCCAGGAACGCAACCAGCGACCCGTCCGGCGAAACGGCCGGCTGCTCGGCGTTATCGCGAAGCTTGCGCGGGGTTCCACCCAGAACTGAAATCATCCAAATGCCCGGCGATTCTCCATGCTGGCTGCCGGTCACCACGATCCCGCTTCCATCGGGAAGCCAGCAGATACTGGACACCGTTAACTGGTGGGAAGTGGTCAGGTCTCGTGTTTCACCGGTCTTGATCAGCCGCAAATGGGTTCCGTTCTGGTCGGAATAAGCAAGGAGGTTGCCATCAGGAGAGATTGCCGCCGCCTGCAATGAGTTTTCAGATGGATTGGCCGTCAGGCGTTGCTCGCTCAATTCCTGGGGCCGCGTCGCCGGATTTCGTGAACTGAGGACTCGCCAGACGATCAGGCTTGCCGCCGCCGCTCCAATCAACATGCCGGCAACCCAAGGCAGGGCCCGCCGCATGGCCGAACGGCGCCGGTCCGCGGAGGCAGCCACCAACTCGGATCCTCGCCAGTCGTTTTCTGTCGTGACTCCGGAAATAGCTTCTTCAATCACGATGCGCGCGTCGCCGATGTCGCGCAAGCGGTGCTTGGCATCTTTCACCAGGCATCTGCGAATCAGGTCGCGAATCGAGCGCGGCGTGCCCGGCGCGAGCGCATCCAGGTCGGGCTCAGCCTTCAGGATTGCTG
>JBJKPU010000099.1:0-12105 GCA_046706005.1 Terriglobia bacterium
GCATCAGCCAGTCGTACCTTTCGCAGATTGAAAACGGCGCGCGGCCGCACCTGACCAGGAGCACGCGCGAACTGCTGGCCCGCTTCTTCAAGGTTCATCCCGGCTTTCTGGTGGATGACCCGGAAGGCTTCCATACGGAACTGACTTCAAGTCTTCCGACTCGTCCCAGAAAGCTGGATCTTTGGCTGCTTGAAGGGGCGGGGCGTTTTGCGCGCGATGCTGAGCTGAGCGCGGTGCTGGAAAAGCTGGCGCATCGCGACGACGCGCGGCGCTCGCTGATTCTGCTGGGAGCGATTCTGGATACGCCCGATCTGGCGCCGCGCCTGTTGCACGTGCTTCGCCCGGCGCACGCGGAGTCAAAGAAAAGCGGCGCGCACGAGCACGGGCATCGAGCTTCGCGGCCTGACGAGGGGAGGTGAACGCTGTGACTTGGGCGACTTTTTATCTGATCTGTTTTGTGGTTGGACTGGTTTTCAGCCTGCTCTCGCTGATTGGAAGCGGCAATTGGCTGCATTTGCCGGGACATTTGCATCTGCCGCATTTTCTGGGACACCACGCGGGCGGCTTGCACGCGCCGCACGTTCATGTTCAGGTCCACGGGGCGGCGCACGCGGCGAAGCTGGGACCGGTGCATCACGCTGCGGGGGCGCGCGCCGGAGCCCATGTTTCGTTCTTCAATATTTCATCCATGATGGCTTTTCTCGCCTGGTTCGGCGGAACGGGCTATCTGCTGACGCGCTACTCGGGTTTATTGACCGCGGCGACGTTCGTCCTAGCGCTGGCGGGAGGGCTTGTGGCGGCGGGAATCGTGTTTCTGTTTCTGGTCAAGGTGCTGCTGGCGCACGAAACGGAGCTCGATCCCGCGGACTTTGACCTTGCCGGAATGCTGGGCAAGGTGAACGTGGCAATCCTCGCTGGCGGAACGGGAGAGATTCTGTTCTCTCAGGCAGGGACGCGCCGCGCCGCGGGCGCGCGCAGCGAAGACGGCAGCGGCATCGCCAAAGGAACTGAAGTGATTGTGACGCGCTACGAGCGCGGCATTGCGTACGTTCGGCGTTACGACGAGATGGCCGGCGAGCAGGAAAGCACGGCATAGCGGAATAGTTTGAATTATTTTCCCGCGGCCCGGCTGGCCGGGCGCGCAGGGTCACAGGGAGGGTGAGATGGCAGGGTTATCGCTGGTTTGGCTGATTGTGGGACTGATGATCGTGGTCGTGATTTTCATCCTGGGCGGGCTTGCGACGTTGTTCCGCCGCGCCGGCCCGCATGAGGCGATCATTGTTTACGGTTTCCGCGGAATACGAATCGTGAAGGGCGGCGGAACGGTCGTGTTTCCGATGGTGGAAAGCTCGAAGACGCTTTCTTTGGAACTCATGTCGTTCGACGTTGCGCCGCAACAGGACCTTTACACGAAGCAGGGCGTGGCCGTCACGGTGGAAGCGGTGGCGCAGATCAAGGTGAAATCCGATCCCGAATCCATCCAGACTGCGGCGGAGCAGTTCCTGACCAAAGCGCCGGATGAGCGCGAAGGGCTTATCCGGCTGGTGATGGAAGGCCATCTGCGCGGCATCATCGGACAACTGACGGTGGAGCAAATTGTGAAAGAGCCGGAAATGGTCGGCGACAGGATGCGATCTACCTGTGCTGACGACATGAATAAGATGGGTCTCGAGGTGATTTCCTTCACCATCAAGGAAGTGCGGGACAAGAACGAATACATCACCAACATGGGCAAGCCGGACGTGGCCCGCATCCGGCGCGACGCCGACGTGGCGGGTGCCGAAGCGGAACGCGATACAGCCATCAAGCGCGCCGAGGCACAGCGCGACGCGGAAACGGCCAAGGCGCTGGCTGACCAGCAGCGCGTTCTGGCGCAGACGATTTCGCTGACCAAGCAGGCGGAGGCGCAACGCGACCTGGACATCAAGAAGGCGGAGTATTTGGAAAGCATCAAGAAGCAGCAGGCGCAGGCGGACAAGGCTTACGAAATCGAGACCAATGTCATGCAGCAGCAGGTGATGGCCGAGTCCGTCAAAATTCAGCAAGTTGAAAAAATGCAGCAGGTCAAGGTGCAGGAAGCGGAAATCCAGCGCCGTTCGAACGAACTGGTGGCGACCGTGCTCAAGGAAGCTGAAATGGAACGCCAGAAAATCGAGACGCTGGCCGCCGCGGAAAAGCAACGCCTGATTGCCGAGGCCGAGGGACGTGCCTCCGCCATTCGCGCTCAGGGCGAGGCGGAAGCCGACATCACATTCAAGAAGGGCGAGGCCGAAGCTCGCGCCATGAACGTCAAGGCCGAAGCCTATCAGCAGTACAACCAGGTGGCGGTGGTGGACAAGCTGATCACCAGCCTGCCGGAAGTGGTTCAGGCCATGGCCACGCCGCTCGGCAACGTGGACAAGATCACGATCGTGTCCACAGGCAACGGCGACAATGCCGGCATCAACAAACTGACGGGCGATATGACCAAGATCGCCGCGCAGGTGCCGGCGTTATTTGAAGCGCTTTCGGGCATGCAGATGTCCGAACTGCTGGCGAAGGTGCGGAAGATCGGCGACAACGAGCCCAAACCGGCAGCGCCGCTGCCGCAGAAGTAGACGCGGGAGCAGGCGAATGTCGCAAGAGGACCGAATTCGGAAAGGAGAAAAGTCATGGGACTGATGGATAGAGTATCAACTTTGATTCGAGCCAACTTGAACGACCTGATCGACAAAGCGGAGCATCCGGAAAAGATGATCAAGCAATTGATCCTCGACATGGAGAACCAGTTGATTCAGGTCAAAACGCAGGTGGCCGTGGCCATCGCCGATCAGCACATGCTGGAGCAAAAGGAAAAGGAAAACGAGGATATGGCTGCGGAATGGATGAGGAAGGCGGAGCTGGCCGTGGACAAGAAGCAGGATGACCTGGCGCGCTCAGCGCTGGAACGCCACCAGAGCTATTTGCGGCTTTCGGAAAGCTTCAAGGAGCAGGTGGGGGACCAGGCCGCGCAGGTGGAGGAGTTGAAGACGGCGCTGCGCAAGCTTGAGCAGAAGCTTTCCGAAGCGCATGCCAAAAGCCAGCTTCTGATCGCGCAGCATCGCCGTGCCCGCGCCGTCGGCAAAGCCCGCGATGCGCAAATGGCGATGGGCGACGATTCGAAAATCGCCGGCTTCGAGCGCATGAAGCAGAAAGTGGCGCATGCGGCGGCCGTCAGCCAGGCCAAAACGGAAATGACCGGCGACAATCTGGAGGACAAGTTCGCGGCGCTTGAAAAAGAAGACGAAATCGAGAAGCTGCTTTCCGAAGTCAAAGCGCGCCGTCAGGCGAACGGCTGATCCAGGGCTTGCGCCTGGGCGGACGCTTCAGGGGCGCTCGCTCGCACCGCAGTCGAGCGCGGCTTGGAGCACGCGGCAGACCTCATCGAGCTGCTCTTCGGTGATGCGGTTGAAAAAGGGCAGGGCCAGCGAGCGGGCGGAGATGGATTCGGTCAGCGGCAGCGACGCAGTGCGGTGCGGCAGTCGCTGATAGGCAGGCTGCCGGTGGATGGGGGGAAAGTAACGGCCGCAGCCGATGCCGGCGGTCGTCAGGCGGCGCCAGATTCGATCGCGCGCCGCCGCATCGGCGCCGTCCTTAAGGCGAAGCGAGTAAGTGAACCAGCTGATTCGCCGGTCGGGCAGGCTCGCGGACGGAAGTTCAAGGCGCGGATATTCTGCCAAGCGGCGTGCGTAACCGGCAGCCACTTCGGCGCGGCGCGCGAGAATCGGCTCGATGCGCTTGAGTTGCTCGATGCCCAGCGCGCAACTCAATTCCGGCAGGCGATAGCTGTAGCCGAGTTCTACGTTCTGAAGCCAGTCGAGCGAGGGATCGCAACCCTGATTGCGGAGTATGCGCAGGCGATTGGCAAGCGACGCATCTCGCACCACGATGACTCCGCCTTCACCGGTAGTGATTTGCTTATTGGGATAGAACGCAAAAACGCCGGCCTCAGCCAGAGTTCCCACCTTTTCCCCGTCAATTTCAGCGCCCAAAGCCTCGCAGGCGTCCTCGATCACGACGAGCCCATGACGTTTCGCAAGCGGCAGGATTTCCTCCACACGCGCCGGGCAACCGAACGTGTGGACCAGCAGAATGGCGCGCGTTTTGGGCCCGATGGCGGCCTCGACGCTTGCCGGGTCCAGGCCCAAGGTTCGTGGCTCGATTTCGGCAAACACCGGAACGGCGCCAACATATTCCACGGCGTAGGCGACGGAGATGAACGCGAAGGACGGAACAATGACTTCATCGCCCGCGCCGATTCCCAAAGCGCGGAGCGCCAGGTGCAGACCTGCCGTTCCTGAACTGACGGCCACGGCGTGTGGAACGCCAGCGTATTCCGCCAGCGCCTGCTCGAATACTTCAATCCTAGGCCCGCGGCTCAGCCAGGGCGTGCGCAGCACGCTTGTGACAGCGGCAATCTCCGCCTCAGAAATATCGGGTGCGGAAAGAGGAATTCGCATCATCTTGAATTATGAATGACAAACAGCTGACACGAAATGGCCTTGCGGAAGAGCGACAGGCTACCGGTTTTCCTCCGCGCGCTTGATGAGCAATTCCGGGGCGAGCGGCGCGGTAGTCAAAACGTTCACGATGCGCTCGGAAGCATGGCCGTCGCCGTAAGGATTCACAATGCCTTCCAATGATTTCCTGAAAGTTTCACTCGATGCGCGGTGAACGGTTTCCAGAATAGCGGCCGACTGCGGCGCCGCGTCCAGAACGTTAGCCGGGCGCTCGCGGCCCTTCTGCCGGATGCCCACATTGACGGTGGGCAGCGCGAAAGCCGCCGTCTCCATGATGCCGCTCGACGAATTGCCGATCATCAAATCGACGTTGCGCAGCAGGCTCCAATAGACGAGTGGATCGAGATTGGTGAAAATGCGTCCGCCGGGACGAGTGGAAAGAAACTCGCGGCTGCGCTCGATCAGCGCCCGGCTGCCCGCGTCGGCATTGGGATAGCAAAACAGCAACTGCTGCGGCAGTTCGGCCAGGGCGCGGAAAAGTTCATCCGCCTCGCCGGTGGTTTCGGAAAGCAGGGTAACGGGATGATAGGAAATAACTGCCATCGGCTTTTCGAAATCGATTCCCAGCCGGGAGTGGAGTTGCTCACGCGAATAAAGTTCGCGGCGGCGCAGGTGGTCGAGCGAAGGTGCGCCCGAACGGTGAACGCGCCATTCCTCTTCACCCAATGCGACGACGCGGCGGCGCGAGGCTTCGGTCGCCGTAAAGTGCAAATGGCTCATTTTGGTCAGAGCATTGCGGACGGCGTCATCGATGGCGCCTTCGGTAATTTCTCCGCCTTCGATGTGCGCGATAGGAATGCGAAGCGCAAGCGCGACCGACGCGGGCGCCAGCATTTCATAGCGGTCGGCGATGAGCAGAAGCAGATCCGGCCGCATGCGGCCCAGCGAATCCGCCAGGCTCAGCGCCGCCACGCCGATTGTCTTGGCCATGCCCACGTCGCTGTCGGAACTGAGGAGGCACTCCAGCCGCTCGGCAATCTCAAAGCCGTCGCGTTCGATTTCCCGCACAGTCAGGCCGAATTCCGGCGACAGATGCGCGCCCAGAACAATGATCTTCAATCGCACTTCCGGGTGCGCAGCCAGATCGCGCAAAGGCCAGTAGAGATGGCCGTAATCGGCGCGGGACGTGGTGACGACCGCAATCGTTCTCATTTTGATCCCCGGACGGCGAGCTGCCTTACGGTGTCGCTGGGTGAATATCCCGGCAAACACTTTTCGAACTCGCGCAGCAGACTGGTCAAATCCCGGCGGCCGATCCCGCGGCCCAGGTGTTCCATCAGGAGTTTCAGGCCCTTGCGCGTGAGCCGGGGGCTTTGGATGGCGTCGAGGCCGCAATCGCGGCAGCGGTGCGCGGTTTCGTGTTTGGAAAGAAGGCGCTCAGTCAGTTTCTCACCGGGACGGAGTCCTGTGAAGACCAACCGGATTTGACCGAGCCTCTGAGAGGCAGCCTGCCTGATCAGGAATTTCGCTAGATCGATAATTTTGCGCCGCAGACCAAGGCGCGGTGCCAGAATGCCCGCTCGATCGCCGTGCCCGGCCGCGGCGAGGATGGTCTCAACTGCGTGATCCAGAGTCAGAAAGTAGCGAGCCGCACGAGGGTCAGAAACCGTCAGCGGACCGCCGCGCGAAATCTGTTCGAGAAAGATCGGGACGACGCTTCCCGGCGATTCCAGGACGTTTCCAAGCCGGACCGAGGTCATTTTTGTTTCCCGGCCGCCGAGTGCCATAAGCGCAATCTCGGCCACCCGCTTCGATGCGCCCATGACGCCGGAAGGATCCGCAGCCTTGTCGGTTGAGATCATGATCAGACTTTCCGCCCGGTGGCGCGCCGCCGCAAGCGCCAATGTATAGGTGGCCAGGGTGTTGTTGCGAATCACGGCAATGGGGTGATGCTCGGCAAGCGGGACATGCTTGAAGGCGGCCGCATGATAGATGATCTCAGGGTGATAAGAGGTAAAGATGTCTTCCAGCAAAGCGGCGTCGCCCGCGTCTCCGAGAATGGGAACTCGAACCGATGTGGACGCGGCCAAAGCACGATCGAGTTCGAAAAGGTTCTGTTCTGAACACTCAAGCAGAAGCGTCCGACGGGCGCCGGAGGCTACGATGGACTTGGCCAGCGCTGATCCAATGAATCCGCCTGCCCCTGTGATGAGGACGGTGCGGCCCATGCTGACCTGGGCCGCACAAGCCGGCTCGGGGCTGCAGCGGGTACTCAAAAACTCTGTCAAATCGATACTTCTCGATCTCATAGAGCCCCAATTCGATCACGAAAGCGGTGCGCTGGCTTCTGGTCCGGCAAACCTAGTGGCCAGAGATGCTTGTTGTTACGAGCCTTCCCTAGACCAATCTCAATATCATTTATAGCCTTACAGGGGACCTTCGGGAAAAGATTTGTCGTAACCGGCGAGCGGTGGGTGCCGGACTTCGGACCGCCGTTACGCGGTCAGTGAGTTTCCTCGCGCACTTCGTCTCTAGGATTTCTTTTTAGAGATGAGATGATCCACGCTGAGCGGGCCGCCGCCGGCCGCAGCGAGGTAAAGGAAGAGGAAGCAATAAAGCATGGCGAGTTCGCCGCCGCTCAGAATCGGCCAGAAGCTGTGCGGAAAGTGGACGTAGAAATAAGCAACGGCCATCTCACCGGAAAGGACGAAGGCGACGGGGCGCGTGAAGAGTCCGAGAAAGATCAGCGGTCCGCCAATCATCTCCAGGATTCCTGCAAGTCCGAGCAGGCTGAAGAGGTGGACGGTCGCGCCATGGTGGTTAAGCCCGCCAAAGAGGCCCAATGTTTTCTGGAAACCGTGCTCCATGAAAGTGAACCCTGCAGCAATTCGCAAGGCCGACCGCAGCCACGATTCCAATTTCGAGTTCGTTCCTGCCACTTCACCTCCTTGTCAGGGCATCAAGACGCGGACATTCGCCAGCCGCCGGAAACACTTCAACTCTTGACGCTCGCACGCATCTGTGAGCGTCCTCTATCTCGATGGGATGCAAAACGGCCGGAAACGGCTCACTCCGTTCGGCCCGGCCGCTTGCTCGGAGCTAATTCGCGGCTTTCTTCTTCCGGGGCCGAGGCTTGACGTGCACCATGCTCGCGATAGTGATCGTGTCATGGCTGCGTGTTCCCGTTATGCGCACGTGTTCGCCGGCGTATTTCTCGAGGTTCGGATCGGCCTGGTTCGCGATCGCGAGCACTTTGCCGCGATAGACAAACACGTACTTCGCGCCCTTCTTCACGCACTCCAGCGTGCATTTGCGGGCATCGGGGATTGGGTGGTGTGCCCCGCAGTTGGAATCGCTGATGTCGCCGTAGTAACGATGCTCCTTCGAGGTGGATTTCGCTTTCGGCGGAGCCGCGAAGACCGGCATCACTAGACCCAAGGTAAGGACGAGAGCCAAAAAAAGCATTAACCGCTTCTTCATCTTGTTTGCACCTCCGTAACGGCCCTATGGCAGCACGATTTGAACACGATTGTCAATCGAGGATAGCAAAAATTGTTCGGCCGCACGAAACAAACCTTCTTTTCGGGGTTCGGCGTCCACTCGCGCTGCGAGCGCGGAAAGATTTGTGATATGGTCTTAGCGACGGTTGATTGGCTGGACGTTGTTCGCGAAATTTCTCGCAGGCGTCCGGCCGGTAGAAAAGTTCGAACTGAATTCTGGAGCTTCCAGCATGGCCTCGACGGTTCTTGCGCCGCCGAAACCCGAAATCCCGAAGACTGCTTCGCCTCCGCCCGCCAATGGCGGCGGTTCGGATGGATCTGGCGGCGGCTCGCCACATCCTTCGCGGCCGGTCATTCCCGTGGATGTTTCGATTGCAGGCGTCTGGGTGGGCATGGCGTCCATCACCATGCTTTTTGCCGCTCTTTCGGGAGCGCTTTGGATGCGCGAGGCATGGCATCGCTCGCCTCTGCCCGCCGGAATTCCGGGCATTCTCTACGCCAATACGCTCATCCTGATTGCCAGCAGCCTGACGCTTGAGTTCGCCTGCCGGTCGCTCCGACGGGATCTGGCGCGACAGTTTACCATCTGGCTTTACGTCACGACGGGGCTCGGCCTGGTTTTTGTCGCGGGACAGATGATTGCCTGGCGGGATCTTGCCGCGCAGGGTGTCTATCTTTCAAGCAATGCCGGCAGCGCCTTCTTCTTTGTGATTACGGCGGCGCACGGATTACATCTGTTGGGGGGCATCATCGCGTTGCTGGTTCTGGCTTGCAGCGTTCCTCGAATTCTGTTTTCCGCGCGCGGCCGGGTCGCCGTGGAAGCGACGGCTGTTTACTGGCACTTCATGGATGCGCTCTGGCTTTATATTTTGATTCTGCTTGTGGCCAGCCTCTGATTCCCTTTCCGATTTTCCCGCCATGTCCGATCCGGGTTGACGGGGAGCCGGACGAGCGAATGGCACACTCGGTTTCCGCGTCCGCCAATCGGCGTGATCGAGGCTTGCGGAATCGAAGCAAGGCCGGTAGAAATAGTCAGACAGCTCACGAATCGAAGGCGCCATGTCTGTTGAGAATCGGCCGAAGTACCGGAGAACGGCAGATACGAAACCGGCGAAGAAGCCCTTGTCTTGGCAATTCAGCTCTCCACCACCGCGCTCAGCCTTCCGGCCGCGCGAGTGGAAGACCATTACTCAATACCGGACGCCCCGGCAGGTGCAGGGATTCATTCACCGATTGACTTATAACTGGGAGAAGGGAGGAGAGACGTTGCGAAGTTTTCGCGGGGTCCTCGAGAGCGGCGCAGCCCATTGCCTGGAAGCTGCGCTTCTGGCCGCCACGATTCTTGAGCAGCACGGGTATCCGCCTCTTCTGCTCGACATCGAATCGCAGGACAATCTTGACCACGTTGTCTTCCTTTTTCGCCAGCGCGGGCGCTGGGGCACCGTGGCCAAATCCCGTGAACCAGGGATGCACGGCCGCCGGCCGGTCTTTCGCACCGTCCGTCAGCTTGTCCAGAGTTACGTGGACCCCTATGTGGATAGAATGGGCCGCATTACGGGTTACGGCGTGGCGGATTTGCGGACGTTGGTGCGGCGCGATTGGAGGCTTTCAACCAAGAATGTCTGGAATGTTCAGAACGCGTTGATCCGGATGCCGCATCAGCCATTGAAAACGTCGGACCGCCGATACAAGATCGTCTTGCGAAGATATCTGGGTTCCAAAGAAAAATATCCCCATCGTCATCCTACTTTTTACTCAGGAATGGATCGGTGGATGTAAGACGGCAAAGGGGTTATGTGGACGGCCGCTCCGTTTCCAGCCCGCAATTAAATCCCTTATTCCCGCTGAAATACTGTATAATCAATTTGCTTGATCAGTTTTTGTGACCGGTTACCACGGACTGCGAGGCCACAGAATCATTGATTTTGTGGCCTTTCTTGTTTCTGGTGACGGGTGGTTGCGAGAGCGGAACAAGGATTTTCAACAATTGAAAAGGAACAAAGAAACATATGGCAAGTGAACAAGGCAAAGTGAAGTGGTTCAATGATGCAAAGGGCTACGGGTTTATCCAGCGCGCTTCCGGAGACGATGTTTTCGTCCATCACTCCGCGATTCAGGCGACCGGATTCAAGTCGCTTACTGAAGGCGACTCGGTGGAATTCACCGTCACGAAGGGTCCCAAGGGGCTGCAGGCTGAGAACGTCGTGAAGCTCTAAGTGTCCGGGCGGCTCCTGCACCAGCGGGGGCCGCCATTCCTCAAAAACTCTCGGCAATGTCCACGATCATTCAATACACCGGGTTCGAGTTGAAGCCCCGCGGGCGGGAATATTCCTACCGTGTGGTCGCCGGAACCGCCGAGCCTCGTGAATTCACGCTGACGATTTCCAACCGCGCCTTCGAATCCAAACATCTTCCCTATCAGGACGGCGCTGCGCTCTGCTATCAAAAATTGCAGAAAGAACTTCTTTCTGAAACCGAGGAGTCGCGCTTGGCAGGCCACTTTACGATTTCCGACGAAGATCTCGACGCCTACATCGAGATTCACCGCCGCGCGCACAAGCGCTCCTGGTAAATCCTGACTCTCCCTGCAGGGCTCAGAATTCCGATTCACGCGGCCTGATAATCTCCGGTGGTTCTTCCGCGTTTGACGAGCGCGGCCGAAACGGTTCCCACCAGCGCACCCACACACACCGTCCAGCCGATCCAAAGCGTCATCTGCGGCAAAAAAGCCTCAAACAGGAATTTTCGCGCGAATGAAGCCTGAGCGAAAATGGGCGCGACCGCGTCGTAATGTGTGCCCCAACCTTTTCCGCCACTGCCGCGCATGGCAAGAAACATCACCACCAGGACGGGAATGCGCGCTGCAAAAGCATAGGCGAGAAGCGTCCTTCCCAGGGCCGACCATCCGATCCCGGGAATGAACGCTGCGATCAGCATCAGGACAAACGCCAGTAGGACCATATAGGTCATATGCTCGTACGTCACCACCAGCCACGCCGCACCCCCTACGAAAACCGCCGCCCCCAGAAATGCAAAACCCATGGCCTTGCCGGTGCTCGGTGGCCGTTCGCCCTGCGTCGCCAGCTTCACCGCGAACCACGGGCCAAAAAGGATCGGGAGCCAGGTGATACCCACAATCGCCGCTCCGCCACCCGCAGTATTGCTGAACAGCGGGCCCGGCCAGTGCTGAAGTTCACCGACCAGGCGAAGAATCGTAACTCCTAACGTGATGACCACCGGAATGGCTATCAGACCCCAAGTGGATTTGCGCTCTGCCATGGGAGTCTCCTTTCCCTCCGGCGGTAAAGGAGGGGACCGCAGACAAGGGCCGGCCGCCGGTTCCGACATTTTAAGCTAACTTGGGGCGGGAAGAAAGCAACGGAACGGACGCTCACCCTGATCGGTTCGGCAGGAGACTTTTGCGACGGAGGATTAGCGCAATGTGTCGCTGGCCGAGCCACGCCGGACGGGAATTTTAAACCAGATTTCCTCTTTGCGCACCAGACTGGCGCGCGAGGCAGGGAACGCGAGCATGCCACGCCCGAAGCAGGTCGCGAGCCGCAATACTGTCGCCGTGTGCCAGTTGCCGTCAGGCGTCTCGAACCGGCCTTCGGCGCCGTCGCGCGAGAGAAGTAATTGGCCCAGGCGCGGACCATCCTCTTTGTGCGCCTGGTGGAAAACGGCGAGTTCAAGGTGAAGTTTAGGGAGCTGCTTCACTTCCAGCACGCGGCACAGGATTGCCCCCGCCGGGGCCTTGTTTGATGGGCCGGCCTGTTCCGCCTGCCCTCCGGAAATGGTCCTTGCTCGCGGCGTTCCGGCCCAAACGAAGACTCCGCCAAGTGTGACTGCCACAATGGCGGCGGCCGCCGTCAACGTGAAGCTCTTTCCAGGATTAATTTTCCAGCGCATCATCCCATCATCCGAACATCTTGTGATAATTCGCGAGGCAGAGCCGGGCCGTTTCAAGCTCCGGATAACGGCTGCCCTCCTGCTCGATCAGCAGATATTCAGCTCCACCCACGCTTTCATCGGCGCGGATCAGCGGTTTCCAGGGCGCCACACCCTCGCCGAAGAGGGTCTTGTAACCGATTTTGGGCGACCAATCCTTCAAATGCATGGAACGGATG
>JBJKPU010000100.1:0-123512 GCA_046706005.1 Terriglobia bacterium
CATGCAGGCTGTCGCCGCTGAACACTGTCGTGTTCGGCATCGCTTCCTGGCCGCTCAACGTCGCGTTCCGGCTTCCCGCCAGGGACCCGATCGCTGCCGACCCTGCCATCGCAGGGATCCATCCCGCGACCATTACTGCTGTCAATACCACCATCATCTTTACAATTCGAGACATCGCTTTCCTCCTTGTCGGGGTATGTGCGTTCAAAAGCTCGTGGCCTGTCCTTTACCTTTTTAAACCTGTACAGACGGACGAAAAGTATTCTCACAATGCTTAACGGGTTTGTCAAGTGTTTTTAACCGCCAGTCTTCCATAAAATCTTTTTATGGATTTATCCTCCCGAGATGATGAATTGAGGCCCCTCTCCCTCGTCGGTTTGTACGCCTAAAATCTATTCTTGATTGATTCAAACAGGCGGCGTATCATTAACAGAATTTAATTAAAGGCCGTATTTTGGAACTCATTATTCAGCCAGCCGCCAGCATGCGGACGCAATGATTAACATAGTCTAATCTTTGCTTGGTTCCTGGCTGCTGCGACGACGAATTTGGAGATTTTCCACATTGCAGATGAGGAATGGTTAATTGTCAAATGGGTTTCCGCGGGCCTTTCCTCCCTCCTAACCGCTCGTATCGACGCGCCGTCGGCGCATCGGTCCCGGACGAGGAAATCTCTCTCATTGCCGGACCGTGGCTTCCTGCCAAGACATCCGTGCATTTTCTTAGAGGCACTTGGCACGCTATAGCCGGGTCTTCAGAAGGATGGGAATGAGTACAAGGCAGGAAACACAAACTGTCATTCTGGGCGCGGGGATCAGCGGCCTTACAACAGCTTATGCCCTCGAGCGAATTCCCGGCGAGCAATACCGGATTTTCGAGCAAGGGTCCGCTCCAGGCGGCCTGTGCCGCGTGGTGCAAAAGGACGGCTTCAGCTTTGATGTCGTCTCTCATGTCCTTCACTTCCGCAGTGACCCCGTGCGCAACCTTGCATACGACCTTCTTGGGGAAAAGCTGCTCTCCATTGACCGGAGCGCATGGATCTATTTTCGCGGGCGGTACATACCCTATCCGTTTCAAACTCACCTGGGATTCCTGCCCTGGCCGGAGAAGATTTCCTGCCTTGGCGGCTACCTTAAGGCCTGGGCGGGCCGCCGATTGAACGGAAATCATCTGCCTGAAAATTTTGAAAGCTGGATCCGCTACCATTTCGGCTCAGGAATCGCTCGGCATTTCATGGTTCCCTATAACATGGAATTGTGGGGGCTTTCGCCGCGTGAAATGAGCACTGACTGGGTGCGACCCTTTGTCCCGGGGAGCACTCTGAAGCAAACGCTGGGCGGATTGTTCGCGAACCGGTCCTCCGGAACCGGTTACAATTCCTGTTTCACTTATCCGGCGCAAGGGGGCATGCAGGCTTTGGTGGACAGCCTGGGGTCGAAGGCCAAGAACCTCCATCTGAACCGGCGCGCGGTCGAAGTCGATCTGGAAAACAAGACGTTACGGTTTGAGGATGGCGAAGCGGTGGATTACGACCGCCTGATTTCCACAATTCCGCTTGATGCGCTGATTCGAACGTCGCGTGGCGTGCCTCAAGATCTAAAGAAGGCTGCCTCCGAGCTCCGGTGCTCTCGATTGCTGAATATCATTTGCTGCCTCCGCCGCCCCTTGCGACATCCCTTTCATTGGGTTTATTTCTCCGAGCCACAATTCCCGTTCTTCCGGTTGGTCTTTCCTTCCAATTTTTCGCCATCAATGGCTCCTGCAGGCTGCGGAATCATCTGCGCTGAAATCTCCAATCCGGACCCGGACAGCCTTGCGGAGACGGAAAGCGCCGTCCAAGAACAGTTGGTGAAAATTGGAATGATCAGCGGGCCTGCCGACATCGCCTTCACGGTCAGGAATTACCTCACCCACGCCTATCCGATCCACGATCTGAAACGAGAGTCAACCGTGAAAAGTCTGCTCGACTTCCTGAAGACCAAGGACGTTTATTCCATCGGCCGCTTTGGTGGATGGCGCTATTCGAGTATCGAAGATGCGATGTCCGAAGCCCTTCAAACGGTCGATGCGCTCACGGAAACTTCCGCCCCCGTCGCCATCGGAGATTCAAACTAAGAGTCGCCGGACGCGATGGCGTGGCATTGGTCTATGAAAAGGCCGCCCTGATGTGTCGGCCGGGGCATTCCTGCCCATTCCGCGTTTCCCCCAAACCCTCGTCCAACAATCCGGGCGCCGAAGCCCGTGCTAAAATGCGCGGCGTAGATACCGACGGAATGAAAGTTAAAGGTCACAACGCGTCGCCGCTGCCATGAAAGTCTCGATGCGATCGAAGAGTGGATGCAAATAGTCTCCTCGTAGCCTATGAGCGTGAACCAAACTGAACCGGGCAGGTCCATGAGTCATGACTGGGACGCGCGAGCGCGCGGTGACTGGCGGTACTTTGTCGCCGCGCACGCCTGCTCCTCGGAGGAAGCTTTTCGGGCTTCCGGCGAGCACGACTATGAGCGTTTCGTGCGGCCTCTTTTGCGCGAAACAGGTATCGAGCCTTCGCGCCTATCCGTGATGGAAATCGGATGCGGCGCGGGCCGAATGACGGAATTCTTCGCCCGCGATTTCCGGCGCGTCGTTGCCGTTGACGCTTCGCGTGGAATGCTGGCCCTGGCCCGCCGCAGGGTTCCCGCCGGAAACGTTCTCTGGGTCTGCTCCGATGGGACAAGTCTCAGTGGAATCGCCGATCAGGCGGTGGACTTTGTATTTTCATACAAGGTTCTCCAGCACATCCTGCAAATTGAAGTTGTCGAAAATTACGTTAGAGAAGCGTCGCGAGTTACAAAGGCTGGAGGATGGGTCAAGTTCCAGGTCATGAACCATCCTCACATCGCGCTCGGCTCCCGGATGATGACTTTTTTTGTTTCGCGGCGATTTCATGTCCCGCGATTCCGGATTTACACGCCGAACTCGTTCGATGCCGTTCCGGTCAGCCTGCATCGAATCCTGCAGATTTGCCGAGCTTCAAGCTTTAGCGTTGAAAGAGTTTCGGGGCGTTTAACTCAAAACGCCTGGGTCAGCTGCCGAAAAGCTTAGCACGGCGTGTTGAGGAAGACGGGATGCCGGATGTCTATGACTGGAACGCGTCCTGCCGAAGTCCGCTTATAAAATGATTCAGAATCCATGCCCTGGCACTGCCGGCATTCGCCGGCAAAACCAAATCCCGCTTCAATTGAAACGGGTCCTGGTCAGGGCCATTGGAACCCGGCTCGGTTGTGCAGGCGCCTTTGAATCCCAGTGATTCAACAAGATTCCGCACCGCCTTTGTCCACTTCCCATAAGGATAAGCGATGAAGCGCGGCCGCCGGCCCGCAACATCCTCAATGATCTTTGCCGACCCGGCTATTTCATTCTGGACTTCCGACAGGTTCATCCGGGTCCAATCGCCATGGACAAGTCCGTGGCCTTCAATGTCAAAACCCATCGCGGCCAGCGCTCGAACCTCTTCATGACCCATGATGCGGAAGGTTGCCCCCACAAGCCCGGCGTCCTGTCCCATCCTTCCGGCAATCAGAAAAATGGTCGCCTGAAAACCGTGCTTCTGCAGGACCGGCGCAATGCGCTCGATAAAACCTTCGTGACCGTCATCAAAGGTCAGCACCAGGGGCTTGGGCGGCAAAGGAGAAAGGTTCTTTTGCCAGTCCCGAAGCTCCTGCAAGGATATCCCATGAAAACCCCGCTCCCGAAGTCGCCGAATTCCCCGCTCGAACTGGTCAACGGTCAGCGTCCACGGCGAATTCGCCAGATGCGACGGGACAACCCGGTGATAACAAAGAATGGGAACTTTCATCTGATGGTGTCGTCGCAAATTCCAGATTCTGCCGGCCTCTCTCTGGTTGCCATTCAAATGCGCCAAAGCCATCCAGTCCGATTAGAAAGACCGCTGGTCCAAATCAGATTCATTCTAATCAGTCACCGCGCTCCCGATCGCCTGCAAATCAATCCTTCGCTTTGCCGGGCGCAGCCCCTTGAGAAACCGCTTTGCCGAGCCGACGGCCGCCAGGAGCTTTGGCAAACCCACGGTGTTGGCAGCGCGAACGGCTTTGAGCAAGCCATCGCCTTCAAAGACCGCGACGGCTTTGTCAAGAAGCTGTCGGGAGGCGGCCCGCGGGCATTGGGCCATCATCGCCGTCGCAAAAGCGACCGTGAATCTCCGCGCGCGATTGTGAATCTGAGGGTCGGCGCTTTGCTTCAAAGTTTCCGAATAGTCCAGAAGCCATTCGTCAAAGGCGCGCTCCTTTTGGTTCGTCAGATTATTCCCATGACGGCGATAAAGGACAAGCTTGCGATCGAGGGCAACGCACGCCGCCCCCGCGTTCGCGGCGCGCATCATCCAATGTCCATCCAGCTCAATCCGGAAACGGGCGTCGAGCGGACCCACACGGTCAAAAAGAGCCCGCGAGATGACAGTTCCCGAAGGAAGCGTGTGGAGAAGCACGAAGAAGTATTCGTCGGCATTCCGAAGGGCTCCGCCAAGCCTTGGAAAGTGGTTGGGGAAAAGCGATCCGATGACGATCCCCTCGCCTTCGAACTTCAGACCATCGCAACAAACAATTTCCGCCTGCGGGTGAGCCTCGATGGCTTCCTGCATAGAGCGGAGATAATCGGGAAACCAAAGATCATCGGCGTCAAGCCACGCAATGTGAGTTCCTGTTGCGGCGCGTACGCCCGCATTCCGGGCATGAGCGAGTCCTTCGTGGTTCCTTTTTAAGTACTTAAAGTCGCCGAGGCTGGATCTAAACCGGCTCACCA
Organism: Terriglobia bacterium; assembly: GCA_046706005.1. Taxonomy (GTDB): domain Bacteria; phylum Acidobacteriota; class Terriglobia; order UBA7540; family UBA7540; genus JBJKPU01. Next base: position 4,801 of record JBJKPU010000100.1, read on the forward strand.
CTTCCCCGGTCCCGTCGGACGAGCCGTCATCCACAACAATCAATTCGAAATCCTTGAGGCTCTGGGCGGCGACGGAGCGCAATGCATCAGGCAGCAGTTCGGCTGCGTTGTATGTGCAAATGATGACGGAAAATCGCATCAGCGCCCTCGTCGGAGCCAATCGCCTGCTCTTCGACGCAAGTCCTTCCCCGTTCTCAGCTTGATCAAGAACTCCAAAAGCCCATCGATCTCACCTACGTTAATGCGCCTTAAGGCAAGTGGATCGTCGAAGCAGTTCAATCCCTCATTCGTCGTCATGGCCACCTTATATCCGGCTCTGGCGACTGCTGCGCGGACTCGAGCATCGGCGTCGCCATAAGGATACGCAAAGCATGGAACTTCAGAACCCAGCATGTCTTCCAGCTTGCTCTTGGAGTCCTTGACCTCGCGCTCGAGTTCCGCTGTCGAAAGTCTCGTCAAAGAGCGATGCGTGAGCGAGTGTGACCCGATATGAATGCCCGCCGCGTGCAGTTCACGGACCTGGGCGAGCGAAAGCAGTGGCCGCGACGGGTGACCTTCGGCTCTGTCCCAGGTATTCGTTTCCCCCAGACGGTCCACGACAACGAACAACGTGGCGTTGAAGCCGAACCGCTTTAGAACCGGAAAGGCTTCATTATAAAAATCTTCATAGCCGTCGTCGAAAGTGAGCATCACCGCCGACTTTGGCAGACTCAGGCGCAGCCATTCAAGCGGCAGTACCGCTTGACGGTGCGCCCTCTTCATCCAGGCCAGAATTCCGGAGAATTTGCGCGGCGAAATTGCGAAAAATCTTTGCATCCGGGTTTCAGGAATCGAAATGCTGTGAAACATCAGAGCCGGGGCCGGAGGAGGAGTGAACTTCCGCAACGAGCTTGCTGTTTCCCCCTCGGATTTAATCCCTTCCCAGTACCTGCCGATTGAAAGTGCCTGCCAAATTCGGAAGAAGCCCTTCCAGCCCGCGGCGTCCGTTGCGCGTTCGCAGAGCGCGGCACCGGCCCGAAACGCTTTTGGGAAATGCCAGGCCAGCCGGTAAGTCAGCCGCCTGCCCACAGGTCCTGCATGGAGCGCGGCAATTCTTCCCGTTTGCGCGTTTCGTTGACTTCCTTCGCGAACGCGGCGCAGATCGGACCTGCCAATCTCAGGCAACATCTCCTTGTAGTAAGGAACTAAGTGTCTGGTACTTCGGTGGCGAACGATTGCTCGAGGTTCGTACTCAAACCGAACGCCTGCGTTGAACATCCGCGTGCCCAGTTCGTAGTCTTCGCCGGGGTAACGGTGCTTGGGATCAAATCCTCCTGCGGCCCGGAAGCCTTCGCGCGAAATCGAACAATTTACTCCGAAGCAGGCGTGGCTCACGACGTCCGTCCCGCGCCGGGAATAGGCTTCCTCGATCCGTTCGAGTTGCTTGTCGCGCATAGCGCGAAGGAAAGCTTCGGTTTTCGACTTCGGCGCTTCCGAGTACGTTTCTACAATTCTTCCGCAGACAGCCATCGCCTCTGCGCCGTCCTGATTGCTATGGCGAAGGCTGTGACACGCAACCCATTCCGGGTCGGCCGGCGTATCGTCATCCAGAAACAGAAGCAGCTCCGAATTTGCCGCCCGCGCGCCCTCATTGCGCGTCATGGAGCGGCCGCGGTTTTCCGCTGAGAAGATCCATCGCAGCGGAAATGCCGCCTCGTATTGCGCAGCAAGAGTTCGAGTTTCGGCGTCCTCGCCATCGCTGACGACGATGACCTCAAAATCATGTTCCGTCTGCTTTGCCAATGAATCGAGTGTTTCCGCAAGCAGAGCCGCTCGCCGCCACGTTGGGATGATGACACTGCGCTTCATACCCGGAAATATACTTTCGTTGTTTCTGGTGTAGCACGCCGGCCAGCCTAATCCGGCTTCTTACGGAACAGGCTACTGACGTAAACATCCTCGCACGAGGTGCTGATCAATTTTAACGCTGCGTGTTCAGCCATGAATCGGCTAATGGCTTCCCCTCCATAATTGAACCTTCTGGCCAAAAAGGAAGACTCCAGGTATGCAGGCGCGCGTGTCACAGTAAGAAACAAGTGGCCGCCTGGTGCCAGCATGGTCACAATCTTTTCTCGAGCGGCCTGGAGGTCGCCTCGGCGGTAAAAGAACTCCAGGACGCCCATGACGAGGACAAGGTCAAATACCCCCGGTCGCGGATCCCGGCGGAGATCCCAGGAATCGAATTTGACCTGACCAAAGCCGCGACATCGTAATTTGGCGCGCTCCAGAGCCACCTTGGAAAAATCAACTGCAAGAAGCGAATCACACAGGGGGGCCAGCATCTGCGTGAACGCCCCCTCGGCGCAGCCGACCTCGATGGCGCTGCGAAAACGAGCCCCATTTCGAGGGCCCTCGATCATTTGCAGCGTCAACTCAAACCTTCGCCGCTTTTGCGGCTGGGAAAGGTAGCCCCAGGGGTCCGGGGTCTCAAATTCGTGGTCAAATCGGGATGGTCTGACCCACGAATTCCGCGCGCATTCAATCAGCGCGCGGCACATGCCATATCCGTAGCGAAGGATTCCGATCCTTCTCAGGGCCTGCCGAAGCCCGCTGTCAGCGTGAGGCGCCGTAGGCAAGTTGTCCTCAGAGGGAGGTCCCAATTCTAATCCTCACGTAATAGGCAATTACTTTGAACAGCGATTCCACGGCTAATTTAATGAAGCCAAATGCCATATATAATACCATGCGGTCCGGGCCCGGCACGGAGGCCGCGCCAGGCTTTGGAACGCGATTCAACATTAAACCAACGGTAGAAAAGTATGTTGCATTTCCGCCTCTTGCGGAATGTATTCTCGAATTGGGCACGCACCTTCGTGGCGTTTCTTGTCGCGATTGTGCTGACCCCACTGCTGTTTCATTACCTTCAACCCTCCAACTACGCCATCCTGATTTTTGCGTTGGGCGTCGAAACCATGCTTGAGTCTCTCGACCTTGGGCTGGCAAGCACCCTCATCCGGTATGTAAGCGACCTGCAGGCGCGCGGGCTTTACGAGGACTTGAACCGCTTGTCGGCAACAAGTTTCTATTTCCTGACAGCGATGGGAATCCTGGGCGCGGCCTTCCTTGCTGCTTTCAGCGCGTTGATCGCCTCCTTTTTCCGCCTTTCCAGTACCTCCGGGGCTTCTGGAAGCGTTATCATCGCCATCATCAGCCTCACGCTCCTATTTCACCTTCCCGGCAACTCCATGCGGGCCGTTCTCGCAGGACTGCAAGACTTCCATCTGGCGAATGCGGTGGACATCGCCAGCCAACTGTTCCTGGCTGCCGGCATTCTGAGTCTTCTGCATGCAGGCTATGGATTCGCCGCGATTGCCTCAATTTACCCCGCTGCTGCGTTGCTCCGGCTGATCGGAATGATGGTTATGGTCCGCCAGGCTCAAAACGGCTTTTCACTCAGGCCCTCGAACATAACTCCGGAAACCTTAAGAAAGGTGGGCAGTTTTGCACTGCTCACATTCTCGCAGGAAACCATTACGCGAATCTATGAGCAAGCGGATAATCTGATTGCCGCCCGGTTGCTCCCTCTGCCTCAGCTCGCAATCCTGGCGGTGGCACGACGCTTCCCAAGGGCGTTGACGACGATCTCCCAACAGGCAATCTGGGTGGGTTATCCCATGATCAGTTCAGCGGCGACTGTGAAAGATCATAAGTCTGTCGAGAAGTTCATAATCGTCGGCTCTCGAACCACATTAGCCATCGTCCTTCCACTTTGTGCCGGCATGGCCGTTTGGGCGGGAGTCATCCTGCGCCTTTGGGTGGGGCCCGGCGTTGTCTCGGGGACACCGGTCTTCCGCTTGCTGGCGGTTTTCGCCGTCTTCGCCAGCTTGGAAGAAATCCCATTGACTGCCCTATACGGGTTGGGAAAGCTGCGTTTCGCCGTCGGGATCGCTGCCTTTCTGCTGTGCGGCGTGGTCGCTATCGGAGCGTGGGGCAGCGTTCGTTACGGCCTGGTGGGGCTGGTGTTGGTTTTTGTCCTGCTACAGGGAGTGGCGACCCTGCTGCTCTGTCGGAAAGCTCTTTCCGTCACTCAGATTCAGATGGGGGCATGGGTGATCAAATCAATTGTGCCCGGAGTAGGCTCGATGGTTCCCACGATGACTTGGTTTCTGCTCTCTTTTCGGTTTCTGCCGCATGGATTGCTGGGGCTTATGGCGGGATTGACAGGGGGGATACTCATCTTTCTGGTCTCCTTCGGCATCTGGGTGACGGGGATCAAACCTCTGAGCTGGTCCGACCGCGCCAGAAAGCTGTTGTCGGAAAGTGATTGATCCGGATTGATCCGGAGATGTCCAAATCAGGAGCGTTAAACGTGTTTCTCTTCGATAAGATCGTCTCGCCTCTGTTCCTTCCACTTCCGTTCTGCCTTCTAATCCTCATCGTTGGATTGACCCTGCTTTGGTTCACTGAAAGGCAAACGACCGGAAAGGTCCTGATTTCACTCGGGACGCTGCTGCTTGCAATCTTCGGAAACCCTTTCTTCTCCAGCCACCTGCTCAAGCCCCTCGAACATCGCTTTCGCCCCGTAGATTTGGCGTCGGACCGCGGAGCCACGCTTCCCACTGTGAAATACATCGTGGTTCTTGGGGGATCTTACACATCAGACCCTGCGATTCCCGAGAACAGTCAGTTGGGAGAGGATAGCCTGAGCCGAGTGGCGGAAGGCGTCATGCTCTATCGGCGCATTCCGGGCAGTAAGCTCATCATGTCAGGAGGCATGTGGGGGGAGCGGTATCCTGAGTCCCGGGTGATGGCCAAAGTCGCTGAGAATCTTGGCGTATCACAAAAGGACATTCTCCTTGAGTCGACTTCTCTTGACACCGAAGATGAAGCAAGAATGATTCAGCCGATGGTCGGCCGGGATCCTTTCCTTCTGGTAACCTCAGCTGCCCATGCCCCTCGCGCCATGGCACTGTTTAAAGCCAGGGGCATGAATCCCATCGCGGCGCCCACTGACTACCTGGCCTGGGGCATGCGAAGCTTGAAACCTGCCTATATCTACCCCAGCGCCGATGGGTTAAGGATGACGAAGGCGTGGATCTATGAAAATCTTGGCATGTTGTGGGCAAAGATTCGAAATCAGGTCTAAGCTCGGCTGCCGGTCTTGCGGTTTTCCTGCGAAGCCACTATAAATGTGAAATGTGAGCTTAATTCGCTGAAGTTCATCCGCGGTCGCGTTTCCGACGGTCTGGAGCAGCGGCGGGCATCCCTCAACCACGGGTAGAACTCGAAGGGGCAGTCTGATTCCGGGCCCAGCGAGTGTAACCTGCAGGGACTGAGGAGCGTCTTCTCGAAAATAGACGTGAACGCTTGAATCAGACAAGATTCCTTCTGGAAGGATACTGCGACCGGTGACGCCAGACCCGCAAAGAGAGGACCGTTCCCGGCCTACTCCCGGCCCAATTTCAAGCAACAGGACCGGCCTTCCCTCCCCGGCCCCGACTGTTTCGATTGTAATTTGTACGCAAGGCCTGCGCCCGACACTGTCGAAGTGTCTCGCTTCTTTGCAAGCCCAGTCCTACAAGGAAGTTGAAGTGATTGTCGCCTTGAATGGGCCGAGCGATGAAATCTTTTCCCAACAAATGGCCAAGTATCCTGTGCGGCTTGTCGTCGAGCCGCGAAGGGGAGTATGCGTAGCGCGGAATACCGCCATTCAGCATGTGAGTGGCGAATTCATTGCTTTTCTGGATGATGATGTGGAACCCGATCCAGGCTGGATTCAGGGCATTCTTGACGGCTTTCAGGACGACCGGACCGCGTGTGTGACCGGGCGCATTGTCCCCGCCGGAGAAACCTACCTCGATTCGGAGCGCCTCTTGCGGTTTTATACCGGCCCGCGAGTGATGTCCGAATGGACGCTCGATGCTACTGACCCTGAATGGGTCTGGCAAGTTCTTGGAGAACGCGTGGGCGCCGGATGCAACATGGCGTTTCGCCGATCCTTCCTGATGAATGAAACTCTCTTCCCCGAAGATCTCGGCGCAGGTTCTCTGATTGGCATCGTGGACGATGACTACATGTTTCTCGAGGTGCTCAAGCGCGGATTTGTCATTCACCACACTCCCCACGCAGTCGTAACTCACTACTTCGATGACGACCTGCCCGGAAGGCGCCGGCGAACGGCCCAGGTCTATTCGGGAAGCCTGGCGGCAACGCTGAAGCTTTTTTGCGAAAAGCGTGGGATTCGTTTTCAGTTACTGAAGGCCATGCTTCGGTCGATGAGGAGAAAAGCAGGAAGGACTGTTACTCGCACGGCCTCGACTCAGGCGCCCCCGGAACTGCTGACGCAGTTTGAAAAGCTCCGCGCCATCTTAAGAGGATTTTGGGTCTTTGCGAAATCAAGGAGTCAACGGAACGCGCCAACTCAATCGCCGCCCTCCAAAGCCTAGCCCTATCCTCCGGCCTGAATGGACTGCATTTCGCGATTCTCTATTACTGGGCAAGCGGAACCAGGCTGACGTCGTCCAACCAAACTTTTCCTGCAATCGAGTTGTCCACCTTCTGACTCGGAACCCTGGTCACGCTCAAAATCACGAGTTCCGTCTTCGGACTCGTTTTGAAATCAAGCGAGACAGAGGTCCAGCCGTTCGAATCGCCGGTCATACTTGGCGTGTACACATCCAGGATGGCGGGGTCGAAAGCGTCCCGAACCTCCAGCCGAGGGCCGCTGTCCGTCGTAATGCCGGAAGTCATCATCCAAGCCCGCAGGCGATATGAAGTGGATGGCTCAACTTTCACGTACTCGAAAGTGTGGCGATAGAAGATGTTCTCTTTTCCGGTGAAAGAGACCAGCAGCGAATGGCTCGGCGAGTGATAATTGGAGGTATCCAGCCCGGCGTATACGTCCTCCGCAGAAACGATTCGCCAGTCAAATCCAAAGTTTAGCATCGCATCCTCGAACTCGCCGTTGGTCACAAGATTTCCAGCGGGCTCCGGCAAGGCGAACCGAACGATTCCGTTCTTCTCGAGGTCGGTCCAAACTTGGAAGGCTTGTCCCGGCAAGTGAGCCGAGATCAGCTCGTCCATGTAACTGGCGACGTCCTCAGCGTGGAGATCCTTCGAATTTTCGACAATTTGATTCCAGAGGGGCCTCGTATCTGCATAACGGTGCTGGCCCATGAGGTAGCCGAGATAACTCAGTTCGGCCTGAGTGTCGTCAGGAATCAGATCTTTCAGGATGGTCGCGGCGTCTCCCGAAGCCTTCCAGGCGGTGCTAAAGATCAAGGAGTCGTATTTGCGGGTCCCTGCCAGAACAACTTTGAAATGCAAAAGCGCCTGGGACGTATCCCCGTGTAACAAGTAGAAGTTACCGATCGGCCACTGAAAATTCGGGAGGTGAGGCGCAAGATAGTCCGCCAAGCGTAAATAAGCAGCAGCCCGAGAGACGTCACCATTGAATTCGGCGGCCGCCGCCAGGTCAATCCACGGTTGTGGATCGTTCGGATCGAGTTCCGCGGCACGCTGGAACTCCTTCATGGCTTGCCCCGGCTTCTCGCTGGTCGGGGAATACTCGTAGAGCCGGCCCAACAGTAGATGATACTCAGGGTTGTTCGGATCCAGCCTGAGGGCCAGTTTAAAATTGTCCACTGTGGGTGTTTCCGCCACAGCTTGGGCGACATAGGCTTTGCCCATCCAAACCGCAGCCAGCACGAACACAAATGACGCCACGAGAATCAATAGACGACGGCTTCGCCTGGTCCGAACCTCGATTTCCATGGGGCCACTGCCCTCCTTCAATATCCTCAGCATTCGCCCACTGCCCGCGCACTTCAGTTCCAATCGCAGGCAGATGGGAGGCCTTGACAGAACCGAATAGTCTCAGGTAACTTTGTTCCTCAGTCAAGCGCGGAACGCCCACAAAGACGAGGGAGGATGGGCTGCAACTTGCGGAGACTTCAAAAGCAACACTCGGCAGCAGCATGCGAAAGTTTCTACACATCCCGGGTCTCGTCGTCCTAGCTGTGGCAGGTATCTTCTTACTCCTGTGTTTTTCGAATGAATTCGCGTTTTCCCAGGTCCGCCTGGAGCCCCAAAACACCTCTTTAAGCGAGCAATCACCCAATGATCAGAAGGATACAAGACCGTCCACCCGCGGCCGGGTGGTTCCCGACGATTACGTCATTGGGCCCGAAGACGTATTGAGAATTGACGTCTTTCAAGTTCCGGATCTTTCCGGCCTGACCCTTCGAGTGGCAAACGACGGCTCGATTACGGTTCCGCTTTTGGGACGGATCAAAGCGTCCGGGATGACTGCCACAGAACTTGCGCGCCAATTGGAGAAGGATTGGGGCAAGAACTATCTCCAGAATCCTAATGTTACTGTCTTTGTACAAGAGTTTCAGGCCAAGCCGATCACGGTAATGGGCGCCGTGGAAAAGCCGGGCCCCTACTATCTTAAGGGACCGAGAACATTGATTGAAGTGCTTGGCATGGCGGGAGGCCTTGCCAAGCGCTCAACGGACTATGCAGGACCGGACTTGTATGTGACCCGGCAGGGTGGCTTTGGAGACTTACAGACCGCTCCGGGAATGAGGTTTGTAGCCCCTGACAAGATTCGGATCGATATCCAAAAGCTTCTCTATGCCAACGAATCCGATTTGAACATCCCCATCAAGCCGTTGGATATCATCAGCATCAGCAAAGCAGCCTTTGTCTATGTGACAGGACGCGGCGTCCAGAAGCCCGGGGCCTTCATCCTCGAAGACCGCGACAAGGTGACGGTGTTTCAAGCCTTGGCCATGGCTGAAGGAACCAGTCAAAACGCCGCCAAAAAGAATGCACGCATTATCCGGCAGGAGCCGAATGGTACGAGAATCGAAATTCCTGTCAATCTCGACAAGCTTATGAAGGGCAAAGCGCCCGATCCTGTCCTGGCAGCCAATGACATCCTCTTTGTGCCGGATAGCGCTCAAAAAACCGCGATGAAGCGCGCCGTTGACGTTACGGTTTCCACGCTCACTGGATTGCTCGTGTTTCAAGGTTTGTAACTGACGAACCGCCGCATTGCTTGAGAAGTGAGGTAGCTTGAGGGACGACGAAATCGCGAACAGCCAAAATCATCGGGACGCTCTTGCGCTCGTCGGGCACCAGAATCTGAGAGAGCCTGAGGTCTTAGACATTGCTCCCGACGAATCGGCGCACCTGCTCGATTATTGGCACCTGATCCTTAAACGCCGCTGGGTGGTGTTGTCGTGCCTGCTCGTGGTCTTCTTCACTGTGGCCATCGGCACCTTGAAGCAAAAGAAGGTTTACGAAGGCAACGTTCTTGTAGAAATCGACCCCGAGCCGCCGAATGTCCTGAACTTCAAAGAGTTTCTCCAGATCAACAACGAGGATGAAGACACTTATCTCCAGACTCAGTACAAAGTGCTGCAAAGCCGATCGCTCGCCGAACATGTTGTCCGCGACCTGAAGCTCTACCTTTACCCGGAGTTTTACCAAAGCCATCGCCTGTTCGGACTCATTCAAAAGGACCCCAAGCACATTCCTTCACCCGCAGATCCCGGGCCTCCCGATCCGGACAGCGATGCTTTTCGGAACAGCGTGGCGAACTTCTCGAGCGAAGTGGGGGTCGATCCGATCAGCCGAAGCAATCTGGTCCGAGTCTCCTTTGATTCGCATGACCCCCAACTCGCGGCGCGCGTCGCCAACCAGTTGGCGTCGGACTACATTGACCAGAATTTGCAGGTCAAGTGGGATGAGACCAACAAGGCCTCGGAGTGGCTGAAGAAGCAGCTGGTCAAACTCAAGGCGAATTACGAGAAATCCGAAGACGCGCTTCAGGAATACGCCGCGAAAAACTCGATCGTGTTCATCAACGAGAAGCAGAATCTCGTGAATGCCCGCTTAGAACAGCTCCAGCAAGAATATACAAAGGCGCAGGCGGATCGTTTCCGCAAGGAATCGCTTTACAATCTCGTTCAGGCAGGCCGGGTTCAGGACCTGCCGGGTGTCCTTTCCAACCAGTTAATTCAGAATCTGACAGAAAAGCTCGCGACCTTAAATGAAGAATACGCGCAGTTGACGACAAAAGTGAAGCCCGATTACCCGACGGCCGTGGCATTAAAGAAGCAGATCGATGCGATACACAGCACTCTTGATGAACACAAGCAAGCCTTAGCCAAGAACGTCGTTGAGGATTATAAGGCCGCCTTAGCAAATGAAGACTATTTGGCCAATGCCATCAATGACCAGAAGAAGGCCGTCAACGAAATCGGCCAAAAAACCATCCAGTACGACTTCCTTCAGCGCGAGGTGGACACCAATAAGCAGCTCTACGATGGATTGCTTCAAAGGTTGAAGGAAGCGCAAGTTTCGGCAGGGTTAAAAGCAAGCAACATTCGTATCGTGGACACGTCCGAGGTCCCGAAGATCCCTGTAAAGCCGCGCATCGTTTTGAATCTGGCACTGGGATTGATTTTAGGCCTGGGCATGGGTATCGGACTCGCTTTCTTTCAGGAGTACCTCGATAAAACGCTCAAGACCCCCGACGAGGTGGAGCATTTGGTCCGGCTCCCCTCACTCGGCATCCTGCCTACTTTTGCTTTGAACGGATCGGGGAAGGGCGCGAAGGAGGGCTTGGCGCACGTCACTCCCGATGAGACATCAGCTCCTGTCACGGCGATCCAGACCAACCCCGCTGCGGTGGAGGCGTTTCGCTCCCTGAGAACTTCGATCCTGCTGTCCGCCAGTCCCGTCCCGAAGATGCTACTCATCACCAGCGCATTGCCGAGCGAGGGCAAGACCAGCACGGCGATTAATCTTGGGGCTACACTCGCGAGCCTGGGAAGCCGGGTCGTAGTGGTGGATTGCGACATGCGGCGTCCTTCCTGCCATCGCGCAGCAGGCGTGCCGAATCGTCCCGGCTTCGTCCAATGTTTGGCCGGTAGGGTTGAGCTGCGCGATGCGCTCCTGCCGGTGCCCGGAGTGAACAACCTTTTTGCAATTCCGTGCGGACCCATCCCTCCCAACCCGGCAGAGCTTCTTTCGTCTCCATTTGCCGCTGAGTTGCTGCACCGGTTGAGAACTGAGTTCGATTATGTCCTGGTTGATTCGCCTCCCGTCATGAACGTGGCAGACAGCCGTATCCTGGCGACGATTACAGACGCTGTAGTGCTGGTCGTGCGGGCTCACGCCACGCCCTTCGATGCCGCCCGGCGTGCACGAAGCCTGCTCTATGGTGCCGGCGCCCGCATCCTGGGCGTTGCCCTCAACGACCTGGATCTGCGCAAGGATGGCTACGCGTACAGCTCCTATTATCGGTACGGCTACGGGTATGGGTACGGCGGTTACGGGTACGGTTACGGATCGGATCAGGAAAGCGAAAGCACCACGCAAGATGAAGACGTCAACAAAGAAGCCTGACCCTTCGTACTTGACGTGACTTGAGCGGACGGCTCTCGACGGCTAAATTCTCAAAGATCCCATCATCTTTTCACGGATCGGAGAACCAAAGCGTTGGCGAAAAAGGCCTTGATTACCGGAATTACCGGGCAGGATGGCTCCTACCTGACCGAACTCCTGCTTGGCAAAGGTTATGAGGTTCATGGGATCAAGCGCCGCTCAAGCAGTTTCAACACATCGCGAATCGATTCAATTCTGCCCGACTGGCACGAGCGCGATGCGCATCTCAAGCTTCATTTTGCCGACCTGGCTGACTCATCCAGCCTGGTCGCGCTTCTTTACCGCCTACAGCCTGACGAGGTTTATCACCTGGGCGCCCAGAGCCATGTGAAGGTGAGCTTCGAAATCCCGGAGTACACGGGAGACATCACGGCGCTGGGAACGACGCGCTTGCTGGAGGCGATCCGGGAGACAGGGGTTAAGACCAGGTTCTACAATGCTTCCAGCAGCGAAATGTTCGGACGAGTGGCCGAGGTTCCGCAAAGCGAATCCACACCCTTCCGGCCGCGCAGCCCCTATGGCTGCTCCAAGGTTTACGGCTATTGGCTCTCCGTAAATTACAGAGAAGCTTATGGAATTTTCGCCTGTAACGGAATTCTTTTCAATCACGAGTCGCCGCGCCGGGGCGAAACTTTCGTCAGCCGGAAAATAACGCGAGCGGTGGCGCGAATTCAGGCAGGCCTTCAAGACAAGCTCTACCTGGGAAATCTGGAAGCCAAGCGCGACTGGGGGTACGCTCCTGAGTACGTGGAAGCAATGTGGCGCATGCTGCAGCAGGACGAACCGGATGACTACGTCGTGGCAACAGGTGAAACCCATACCGTGCGCGAATTCCTCGAGTGCGCTTTCGAGCATGTCGGCCTCCCGTGGAAGAAGCATGTCGAAATCGATCCGAGATACTTTCGTCCCACTGAAGTCGATATTCTGAAGGGTGACCCTTCCAAGGCGCGGCGCGTTCTGGGTTGGGAGCCGAAGGTGACCTTTCACGACCTAGTACGAATTATGGTCGAAGCCGACGTCAAGCTGCTCGCCGATCACCTTGAAGGAAAGCTTGCCCGGCAGCCCTCATTCCAGGAGTAAGCACAAAAGTCCTCGCCGTTTCGAACTAGCTACTGAATTGATGAAACTTGCCAGTCGTATCAAAACGTCATCCGGCTTCAAACTTGACCTGTTCGCAAATTTTGCCGGGATGGGCTGGACGGCCATCGTCCAATTCGCCTGTATTCCCTTTTATATCAAGTTTCTCGGAATTGAGGCGTACGGGCTGATCGGTTTTTATCTGGTCCTTTATACGCTGCTTCAGGCCCTCGACCTTGGTCTGAGTCCCACGGTTAACCGTGAGATGGCACGTTACTCGGTTCAGCCTTCTAAGGCTGCAGAAGCGCGAGACCTGGTGCGAACTCTGGAGTCCGGCTACTGGCTGGTGGGTTTCGGCCTGGGTGCGGGCATCATCGCATCGGCAGGATTAATCGCCACCCATTGGATCAAAGCCGGCACTTTTCCTGTCCACAGCGTCGAGCAGGTTGTCATGCTCATGGGCGTTCTCGCATTCTTCCAATGGCCGGTCAGTTTCTATCACGGCGGGCTGATGGGTCTGCGTCGACAAGTCCTTTACAACGCGATCAGAGTAACCATGGTCACCCTGAGCACTGTGGGAGCCGTTCTGGTGCTTTGGCTCGTTTCGCACACCATCCAGACATTCTTCCTCTGGCTGACTGCGGTGAGCGCCCTCCAGTCGGTTACACTGGCCATATTCCTGTGGAAAAGCCTGCCGCCTTCGGACCGTCCACCTCGATTTGACTTGAATCTGCTGCGCAAAATCTGGCACTTCGCTGTGGGAATGACCGGTATTACCGCCACTGCCCTAATATTGACTCAGGCAGACAAAGTTATTCTAAGCAAGCTATTTACGCTGAGGATCTTCGGTTATTACACGCTTGCCGGGACGTTTGGAATAGGGATTTCCATGATCATCGCGGCGGTTTTCAATACCATCTTTCCCCGCTTCTCAGGAATGGTAGCGACCGGAGATGAACAAGGAATAAAAACGCTGTATCACCAGTGCACGCAACTGATGGCAGTCCTGGTGTTACCCGTGGCCGCCGTGGTGTCCTTGTATTCAACCGAGATTCTGCTCCTGTGGACGAGGAACCCCGATGTGGCCCGCCACGCCGGACCAATAGCCTCCGTGCTGGTAATCGGTTCGGCGATCAATGCGCTGATGAACATGCCGTACGTTCTGCAGTTGGCCTATGGGTGGACAAGCATCGGACTTTGGATTAACACCTGTCTGGTCATTTCGCTCGTTCCAGCCATCTGGTATATGGCCACGCATTACGGGCCGGTGGGAGCAGCATCCGTCTGGCTGATCCTGAACGCCGTTTATATGCTCGTCGGGGTTCCGCTGACCCATCGGCGGCTGCTCCGGACGGAAATGACTCGTTGGTTTGTGCATGATGTGCTCCCCGCATCCGCAGCCGTGGTCCTGGTGGTCGGCCTGGCTCATGCGTTCTTCACAGGCCCGATGCATCCCTTGGCGGCCCTTCTGACGCTGGCCACGGTTTCCCTAGCGGCGGCGACGGCGGCCGCGCTGGCCGCACCTTACGTTCGTGACCGTTTACTGGCAAAACTTTCGAGCCTTAGGTCGAGTGCAGCCTGAGGGGAAGCAGTCTGGAAATGAAGGACGTAGGTTCCGCAACTGCAAATTGACCGACACCAGTGTCAGAGCCAAAGCGGTGATCCTTCCGACTGAGTCATGGTCGTGAGCGCCAGACTTGCGCATCAGCCTTTCGTGAGCCTGATGCGACTTGGGCCGGCGCCAGCTCCGACTGGCTTACTTCCGAATGCTCTAGCAGTTTTTTCAGGTGGGAATCGGGCTCGGAACCTTGTTACTACAGATTTGTCTAAGTTATAATCGAGCCATGCGCAGCGGCCCGGAGGAGCCTCCAAGTCCTAAATACCAGAAATGAAATTGCATAGGCGAGGGCAGAAATCCGACGACAAGGATCTGTCGCTCGCCGGCCGTGAATGAGTTAGGTTGGCACAGCTGAAGAGATTCCACTGGATATTTGTCAGCGGCGGAGTAAATAGCTGGGATGCCCTGAAGACTGCAAATTCCGTTGAAGGTCCCAGCCTCAAGGACAGGCCGATCCTGAATTATGGCGCGTTCGCGCCCAGGGCAAAGCTTGAGCATGTCGACAAAAGCAAGGGCGCTTCAAAAGATTGTTATCAACGCTCCACCGACGGGGCCTCGCACCCGGTCGCGAAGGGTGCGCCGCGCGCTGAAAGGGAGTGTGCTTTCTCCGCCCTACTTGTTAATGGCGCATCATCTTGGAGTGCCAGGGTTGCATTACAGGCAGGACTTTGCTCGTTTGAGCATGCAATTACTGTTACGTCGCAAAGCGCCACTTTCCTATTCAGAAATCTACGCCTTAATGTTCTGGCCGATGGATTCAATCCGCTATTTTGAATTCGATTTCATGTTGCGGGCGCTCGAGAACCTCCCGTTCCGGCGGTTTTTGGATGTTTCCTCGCCGCGTCTCCTTCCGGTCATTCTCTTGCGAAAAAAGAACGAGACCATAGGTGACCTGATCAACCCCGACTCCTCAGATTTGCGCAATACTGCGAGGCTGATCCGGGCCATCGGCTTGGACGACCGGTGCCGTTTCCATGAATGCCTTATCAATTCCGCTCCGTTCGGGCCCGGAACTTTTGACGTCATTACAAGTATGTCTGTGGTGGAACATATCCCTGAGGATTCCCAGGCCATCGAACAAATGTGGGCGCTGCTGAAGCCGAACGGGAGATTGCTCTTGAGCGTCATGTGTGCAGCGCAGGCCGCGGAAGAGTTTGAGAATCGAAATGAATACGGTTTGCTCAAACCCGACAAGGATGGACTGTACTTCTTTCAGCGTTACTATGATCAAGACCTCCTGCAGGAAAGGGTTTTCAGCATCACGGGCCCTCCCTGCCGACTGGCTGTTTATGGCGAGGTTGAACCCGGCCGTTACCGCCGAAATGAGGATTCTAAGATTTCAGATCCGGACTACCCGATGTGGCGCATTCCGTACATGATGGGGAAAGATTACAGGTATTTTGATAATGTCAATGCCCTGCCGGGAGTCGGAGTGATTGGGATGGAATTTATAAAGGCCTGATCCCAATCCGACGATTGTTCTGCTTCTGTCAGACGGACATCCGCAGCAATGCCCTGGCGGCGAAGAAGCAAGGGTTGGAGCCAATAGGCCGGACTTCGCTTGAGATTCTTTTGTTAACGCGCATCGATGAAATAGATCGTTGCCTCTTGAATCATTACTTCTATGGGCGACATTAAACTTTCGATCTGCATTGCAACACTCAACCGGGGCCCTTTCATTGGCGAAACACTCGAAAGCATTGTCCAGCAGGCAACAGATCAGGTTGAGATTGTGGTGCTGGACGGTGGTTCTTCCGACGACACCGAGGAGATTGTGCTAGCTTGGAGGCAGCAATTTCCCAGACTCAGCTATTGCCGTCAGCAAACAAACGGGGGGGTCGATCAGGACTTTGCGCGGGCGGTGGAACTGGCTCGTGGGGAATATTGCTGGCTATTCAGCGATGACGACATTCTCAAGCAGGGAGCTATCGGGGCAGTGTTGAACGCCATCCGGGGCGCATATGATCTTGTCATTGTGAACGCGGAAATAAGAAACGCAGACTTATCAGAAGTATTGCAATCTCGAAGGCTTAATCTCGCCGCAAACCGGACTTATGCACCTGAGGAAAGCGACCGTCTCCTTGCTGATGCGGGAGACTATCTCTCATTCATCGGTTGTGTCGTTATCAAACGTCAGCTGTGGATTTCAAGAGAGAAGGAAAAGTACTTCGGATCCTGTTTTGTGCATGTCGGAGTGATCTTCCAGAGTCGGTTATCCGAGGGTGCTCATATCATTGCGGAGCCCTTCATCGCAATCCGCTTCGGAAACGCGATGTGGCTGGGAAAGTTCTTTGAAATTTGGATGTTCAAATGGCCTCGCCTGATATGGTCCTTCACCCAATACCCGGACTCTGTTAAGGTTCATGTTTGCGCTAAGGAGCCATGGCGGAAAATGCGAACCCTGTTGCTTTTCAGGGCAATCGGCAGCTATACCGATGGTATTTACCAAAAATGGCTTGCAAAGCGCATCGATTCTTGGTGGGTCCGTATGGTGGCAAGAGCAATAGCCCTGTGCCCTGGTTTTCTTGCAAATCTTTTTGCCATCGTTTACTACCGACTGTTCTGCCGAAGGCCGGGTCGCCTTCTGGTGATTCTGAATCTTCAGAACAGCCCCTTCCACTTTCGGAAAAAGCCGAGGAAGAGGAGCGGTGAATTAGTGCCGCCAATTTCATCAGTGTGATGCCCACCGGAACGATAAGAATCATCAGGTAGCAACAACTCATGACTGTAGGCTAGGCTATGCCGACCGCACTGATTACCGGAGTGAACGGGCAGGACGGATCATATCTTGCCGAGTTGCTTCTGGCCAAGGGTTATCGTGTCGCCGGGACGGTGCCGGAAAAGAATACGGACTGGGATCGAATCCTTTCCATTCGCGACAAGATTGAGATTCTCGAGACGAATTTGCTGGACCGCGAGTGGATGGAGGATGTTTTACACCGCTTCCATCCGGACGAGATTTACAATCTGGCGGCACGGGCGTCGAGCCGCGATCTGTGGACACGCCCCGTTCTGACCGGGGACTTGAACGCGCTCACCGTGGCGCGACTTCTGGAAGCAATCAGCGAAGGCGGGCGCGAAATCAGGTTCTTCCAGGCATCGAGCAGCGAGGTCTTCGGAAACGCCGTAGAGTCGCCGCAAACGGAATCGACGCCGTTCCGGCCGCGGAACCCCTACGGCGTGGCCAAAGCCTATGGACACTGGATTACCGTGAATTTCCGCGAGCACCAAGGGTTGTTTGCATGTTCCGGCATACTATATAATCACGAGAGTCCCCGTCGTGGCCCGGAGTTTGTGACGCGCAAGATCAGCCGTACAGTCGCGGAAATCAGCCTGGGACACGCGAAGGAGCTTCGCCTGGGCAGGCTTGACGCGCGGCGCGACTGGGGCTTTGCCGGTGATTACGTTCAGGCAATGTGGCTCATGTTGCAGCAAGCCACGGCGGATGACTATGTCATCGCCACCGGAGAAACTCATTCAGTGCGCGAATTCTGTGAAATTGCATTCGCTCACGTAGGAATGAACTACCGGGATTTCGTGGTCGAGGATGCAGCCAATTACCGGCAGGAGGAAACCTGCTTACTGGCGGGAAACGCCTCCAAGGCGGGGCGCGTCTTGGGCTGGAAACCTTCCGTCAAATTCCAGGATTTGGTGGGAATGATGGTCGATGCCGACCTGAAGTCCCTCCGTGACGACCGTGGCCATTGAGATTGGCTCTTACACGCACCTCCGGTGCTGCGAATCGAACCGGCGGCTTGAGACCGGTAGATCCGAATCTCCGCCGGAAGCTTCTTAAAGTAAGGAAAACCCAGATGACTACCAGGTCCGGTTGCCGTGTGTGTGATGGCCCGATTGAGACAGTCTTCTCGCTGGGCAACCAGTACGTTTCCAATTTTCTCACTCCTGAGCAGCCGGACGGTCCCATGGCGCCGCTGGAACTCGTCCTCTGTAACCAATGCAAACTGCTTCAACTCAAGCACACGGTCCCCGGAGATGCAATGTACCAGAATTACTGGTACCGCTCGGGCACGAACCAGACCATGCAGAACGCGCTGGCGGATATCGCCCATACGGCCGAGCGCCTGGCGCATCTTCAGAGCGGAGACGCGGTGCTGGACATCGGCTGCAACGACGGCACGCTGCTCTCCTCCTACACCACGAAGGGAATTTACAGAATCGGCTACGATCCCGCCGAAAACCTGGCGACCTATTCGCGAAAGGTGGCGGACAAAGTGATCGTGGGTTTCTTTGAATCCGAGGCCTTCCGGAAGGATCCGGATCTCGAGAAACGACACCCCAAGATCGTGACCTCCATTGCAATGTTTTATGATCTGGAGGATCCTCGCAAATTCGTTTCCGATATCAAGGCGGTCATGGATCCCGACGGGCTCTGGATCCTGCAGATGAGCTATCTTCCTTTGATGCTCAAGCAGAACGACTTTGGAAACATCTGCCATGAGCATCTTGAATATTACTCGCTGCAATCCATGGAATATCTTCTTCACCTTCTGGACATGGAGTTGGCAGACATCCAGCTGAACGACGTCAACGGTGGAAGCATCCGGGCCTATATCCGCAATCGGTCCGCCCGGCCGGACGCCTTTGGCGACGCCGATTACCGCCGGGAGGCGGCAAACCGCGTGGCCAGGCTTCGGGATCAGGAAGCCAAAATGAAGCTCGACGACGCACAGACTTACCGGGACTTTGGGTCGCGCATTGAGCAAATCAAAGCGGATGTGGCGGGATTCATCCAGGAGCAGGTCGGCCGTGGGAAGAAAGTGTACGTTTATGGAGCCTCAACCAAAGGCAACACGATGCTCCAGTACTTCGGGCTGGATTATCGCACTATCACGGCGGCTGCCGAGCGAAACCCGGCAAAATGGGGACGCGTGACGGTGGGTTCGCGAATTCCCATTGTCTCGGAGCAGGAAGCCCGGGCCGCGAAACCGGAATTTTTCCTGATGCTTCCCTGGCATTTTGTGGAAGAATTCCGGGAACGTGAGAAGCCCTATCTGATGGCGGGAGGAAGATTCATCGTTCCTCTGCCCTACTTCGGTTTGATTTGATCTCCTTTTCCTGAGGCTCAACTCACATATGTAAGGTCAAATCGCTGGAACAACGTCCATGCTCAACAGAACGCTGACAGATTCGCCGAATTCCAACTTGCTGGCCCTGGCATGGCTTCTTCTTGCTTTAGGGCTAAGCCTCCTCCTGGTCGAAGCGCCCATCACGGTGTTTGCGATTGGAACCGCGCTCCTCTTCATTCTTGGGGCAGTCTTTTCGCGGCGTTTCGGCGAAGTCATTATCGTCGTTATGTTCTACGAACTGATTCTCGGAGGCGCGGGGCACATTATTGATTTTGGAAACGCCGTTTCGCTTCGCATGCTCATTTTTGGTCTTGTGCTCCTGTGTTTTATGGCCGGGTGGGTGGGGAGCGGAAGATTGAAGAAAGATCTCAGCTGGAAGGTACTCCCGGCCTCCTGGCTCGGAACCGGCGCCGGAATTGGGACTTTCCTTTTTTTCGGCATCTTTCTAGGAACCGCCTATAGAAATGTACCCGTGTACATTTTTCGCGACTCTTACGGTTATCTGTTTCTGGTGGCTGCTATTCCGATATATTTCCTTTCCTCGCGAGAAGGACCGGGATTGAAATTTGTGACGGGCTCATTCCTCAGCGCTGTTTTTGTTTTTGGCCTCCTGAAAGCCATTGCGTTTCTTCTGGTCAGACTCCATATCCTCAACCTGACTTCGCTCGTCCAGACGATTTCTGACGCCACTTCCCAAACCGTTGCCGAAGCTGGCGCCTTCGGCAGCGTGCGCATCGCCATGGTAGGAGATTTGTTCCTGGCGTTTGCGATGCCGACATTCTTGGCAATGGCGATGTCTTCCAAAACCCGACGGACTCGGATTGCCGCTTACACTGCCACCCTGATCGTCGGTGTGGGATTGCTCGCTTCCGGGACGCGAGGACTTTGGCTGGGAGCTCTTCTGGGCATCTCCATTGTAGCCCTGCTTTTTGGAGCAAAAATTAAACTCAAACTGTTTCTAGGGACGTGCCTGATCGTTCTGGGAACGATCGCCTATTTCCCGACTATTGCAACTGCGACGGTGAAGCGCTTCGACCTTTCCTTCGATTTCTCGGAACCCAGCAACCAATTGAGAGTGGATCAGTTCGGCCCTCTGATGGAAAAGGCTGAGCGCCACATTCTGTTAGGCAATGGCTTTGGCGCGACGGTTCCGGGTATGGTGCGAAGCGTGACTGCCCCCTATGCCTTTGAACTACAATCCGTCGCTCTTCTGATGAAGACGGGAATCATCGGTTGCAGTTTGTGGCTCGCGTTCTTCCTCTGGCTGATGTGGGACCTTTGGAAGACCTCCAAAGCCACTAAGAGTACCTTCGAGCGTGCCATGGCGCGCGGCCTGATTGGAGGATTGGCATGCCTGCTTCTTGCATTAAACACCAATCCGTATTTCCAGGCGGCCACCGGCATGGGTTGCATGACTTTCACTGTGTTGACAGCTGATCTGCTCAGGATTGCGGTCAAAGCCGAACAAGGAGCGAAGGACGCACACCGGAAAGATCAGGCGGCCACGACCCAGCCGGCGACCGTTTCGGCAGGACGCGTGCATTCCCGGCGTCTCCTTGAACGCGATATGTAAGGACGAGATCGTCATTGTTCCGGTCTGCATCGATGCACAAAGCCTGAGGGCGTTTATGGGACCTTGGCCAGAACGCTTGCCGGGACTGAAGATCGAAGGTTCCGTGCCGAGCGGCATCTTGAATCCGTCCGGAGTGGAGGCTGTCTGGCCGTGAAGGTGTCAATTTGTATTCCCGTTTACAATGGTGCAAATTACCTGCGCGAATGCATGGAAAGTGTATTGGCACAGACCTACACTGACTTCGAAGTGGTGGTCGCGGACGATTGCTCAACCGACGAGACTTGCGAAATCGCCCTGGGTTTTTCCGACCCAAGGGTCAAGCTCCACCGTTCGGACCGTAACCGGGGTCTGGCAGCGAATTTCAATCATGCGGTGAGCTTCGCGAGCGGTGAATATGTAAAGGTGTTATGTCATGACGACTCCCTCGACAAGACCTGTCTCGAGCGCCAAGTCGAGATGCTCGAGCAATCACCCCAGGCCGTGATGGCGACCTCGGGGTTCCGCTTGGTGGATGGCTCCGGCCGAACGGTGCGGACTCTTAGCTACCTGGACAGTCCCCGTCTTCTTAACTACGGAGAGGTCGTCGCGGGGACCTTCGTCACCGGAAACCTCCCAGGGCCGCCGGCAGCCGGCCTGATCCGCCGTTCGGCGCTGCAAAAGGCGGGACAATATTGCGAAGCTCTCCCGCAGGTGCTCGATCTGGATATGTGGCTGCGCCTGGCAACGCAGGGATTGGTGGGGTACCTGCCAGAGCCACTGTGCTCGTATCGTTACCATCCTCAGGCGGGAACGAGCCAGCACCGGCGATCCGGAATTGTGCGAAGCGACTTGCTGAGCATCACCCGAACCATGCTATCCACTGTGACCCCGAGCTTCCTTACGCGCCGCATAGCCTGGGGACGCATCTCCGGCTCATTCTTGATCCAGGCCGCGACGGGAGTAAGGCACGGCTACCTACGATGGCCGCTCAGCGCCGTCTGGCAAGCCTTTCAAATTGACCCCTGCTTTTTTGGCTTAGCGATGTTCTTGACTTTCTTTAACACAGGAATTCTGGGAATCGCCTGCAGCGAGGATCGCCGGCTGACGGTCCGGCGCGGACGGATCCTTGCAAATTAGGGGTGGCAAAAATCAGATGAAGACGGCGAAGGAGTTGGTCAGTATAGCCGGGAAACAGATCGGCATTCTATGATTGGGACAGGCTGCCCCGGTCAGGAAAACTGCGTGGGAGCGTACGCTTGTCTTTCAAACCGCCCGGGCGCTCACGGCGCGAAAGTTAGGATGATCGAGTGAATTCTTCAATTGCAAGCGTGACCGTCGCGTACGCCGCCGACCTCCCCCGGCAACTGGAAGCTCTCCTCCGCCAGACAAGGCCGCTTGAGGAAATCATTGTTGTGGACAATACCTCGGCGGACGGGACAGCCGAAATGCTGGCTAGACGCTATCCCCAGGTTAAGCACCTGCGGCTGGCTTCGAATAAAGGGACTGGCGGAGGATACTCCGCCGGGCTGGAATATGCAGTGTTGCAGAAAAAGTACGATTGGGCGTGGCTCCTCGACGATGACAGCGTCCCTGCCCCCGACGCTTTGGAGAAGCTCCTTGAAGCGGGGGAGGCAATAGCGGCAGCGGGCGACAGAATCGGAGTCCTCGCTTCCCTTCCAGTCGACAGTAATTCGGGCCAGATGCTGACCGGATGGCTGTGGCAAGGCGAGATGGTCAAGCCCGGGCCGGACGTCCTGGGGAACCGCTATTGGTTCGTCGATGCCGTCATCTCATCGGGCAGTCTGGTTGGGCGCGAGGCGGTGGAACAGGTTGGATTGCTCCGTGCCGACTTTTTCATAGATTTCGTGGACTTTGAGTATTGCCTTCGCCTCAGACAGCGCGGATACAAAGTCGTCATCGTGCCCGAAAGTCGCCTCCATCACGAACTGGGCAAGGCAAGGCCGGTGAAATTTCTGGGACGTTCGCAAGCCTGGACCGAGCGCCCGCCGCTCCGGGAATACTATATGTGGCGGAATTTAACGTTCCTGATGTGGCATCTCTATCCCATGTCGCGGAGCAAGTTTTATCTTTTGCGAAAATTGCTGCGCCATGCTTCCGGGGTGGTCCTATTTAATCAGGAAAAGCAGATGTGCTTGCGACGAATGGGCCTGGGAGTTTGGGACGGTCTAAGAGGAAGGCTCGGGATTCGATTCCAGGAGGAGCCGCCGAAGGGAGGCCAAGACGGGCCTGCCCAGAGAACTCCGGCGGAACCCGGAGGCAGCTCCGGCCCTGCCACCGTCCGGAGCTGAGCGGGCCAAGGAGAATTTAAGGCTCTGATCGGAAGGCATCTGCCGGCCGATTGCGGCACTTCCTGTTGTGATTTAATGCTGAGTTGAATACTGCGTGACGAAAACTGCAACTCGGGTTCCGGGAAATTCCGGTTATACTCAAATTTACGGGGACAAGCCAAAGAGTAGTCGGCTCTGAATTTCGAGCCCGGTGTTAAGGATGCAGCTGCTACCCCGATCGATGAGGCCTGGAACCAATTGGAATAGAAGCCGGTGCTTTCTTGCTGAAAGAGATATGGCGAGGATGCTTTCGCGGTTCAATGGAAAAATGATAATTTGGAGGCGAGGCTCGTATCTTGAAGCAAGCGCGCCGGCGGCGACGAGTTCGGCCGAGTGCAGGCGGATGAATTCTGGTAGCGCCGTTGCCAGACTAGTCAGACGGAGGGTGAATGGAAATTAAGATCGAGTCCCGTCATTTAGGCGAAGTTGCGGTTGTCGTACCAGACATATTTCAGGATGCGCGCGGATTCTTCATGGAGAGTTTTCGCGAAGACCAATTCAAGGCCCTGGGTCTTCCTGCCCGGTTTGTTCAGGATAACCATTCCCGATCCGTGAAGGGGGTTTTGCGCGGCCTTCACTTTCAGTGGGACCCTCCTATGGCCAAACTGATGCGGGTTTCTTTAGGTTCCGCCTTTTTGGTCGCCGTCGACATTAGAAAAGGCTCCCCGACCGTGGGGAAATGGGTCGGGATCGAGGCATCCGCCGAAAACCGCCGTCAGGTCTATGCTCCGGCAGGCTTTGCGCGGGGTTTCTGTGTTCTCTCGGATGTAGCCGAGATTCAATACAAGTGCACCGGGCTCTACAATTCCAAGGCTGAGTCAGGCATTCTTTGGAACGATCCCGATGTGGGCATCCAATGGCCTCTTTCGGATGTCCAGTTGTCCGCGAAAGACCAAAAAGCCCAGACGCTGGCACAGTGGCTTGCCCGGCCGGAAGCTGATAATTTTCGCTTATAGATTTCCCCTATCAGGGGCGGAGGAATCGGAATGAAGCTGTTAATTGCAGGTGGAGCGGGCTACATAGGCTGTGTTCTCATCCCGAAACTGCTCGATCGAGGTTACACAGTCGATGTGGTTGACTTGTTTTGGTTTGGCAACCATCTTCCACCCCAGGTCGGATTGATTAACAAGGACATCTTTGACGTTACGGTCGAGGATTTGCAGTCGTATGACGTGGTAGTCTTTCTGGCAGGGCTTTCCAACGACCCCATGGCGGAATACTCCCCCAGCAAGAACTTCATTTTCAACGCTGCGGCTCCGGCCTATTTGGGTTACGTGGCGAAGAAGGCGAAGGTCAAGCGATATGTCTACGCCTCATCCTGCTCGGTCTACGGCTATACGGTCAATGAGTTGTACGATGAAACGCAGCCCGTCTCGTCAAGCTACCCGTACGGCATCTCCAAGCTTCAGGGAGAGCAGGCGGTGATGCAGATGGTGGACGAGAATTTCTCCGTCATCTCCATGCGCAAAGGAACCGTCAGCGGCTTCAGTCCCCGCATGAGGTATGACCTGATCATCAATACCATGCTCAAGTGCGCCTTGCGGGACGGCACGATCACGGTCAATAACCCTTCCATCTGGCGGCCCATCCTGGGAATGCAGGACGCAGTGACAGCGTATATCCGTGCCATCGAAGCGAATCCCGGGCTTTCCGGCATTTTCAATATTGCTTCGGGAAATTACACGGTCGGCGAGGTGGGAGACCTGGTCAAGAGCGCGGTGGAAGAGCACCAAGGCGGGCACATCAAGCTGGAAATCAAGAATATTCAGGATTTTCGAAACTACAAGGTGAGCACCGAAAAGGCAAAGACGATTCTCAGTTTCCATCCATCGGAGGACGTCAAATCCATCGTGCGAAATCTTCTGGATAATATCGGCAACTTCAAGGACTGGGACAATCCGCTGTATTCAAACATCGTAACCTTCAAGCGACTGGAGGCCGATGCCGGAAAATCAGAAGCTGCTCGGATGACCACCCGATGAAAATCGCTGTCATTGGCGCCAACGGTCAATTGGGAACGGACATCGCGCGGGAATTCGCCGGGAGCGGGGATGAAGTGTGCCCGCTGACTCACGCTGAAATCGAGATTGCAGACCTCAATGCCGCCTCGGAAAAGCTGAAGGGCCTCCAGCCGCAATTGATTGTCAATACCGCCGCGATGCATCATGTCGAAAAATGCGAACAGGCTCCGCGCGAGGCTTTTGCCATCAACGGCTGTGGCGCAAGAAATTTGGCCCTTGTGGCGCGCGACCTGGACGTGCCGCTGATGCACATCAGTACCGACTATGTGTTCGATGGGATGAAGGAATCCCCATACGTGGAAAACGACTTGCCGAAGCCGATCAATGTTTATGGAAACACAAAGCTGGCGGGAGAATATTTTGTACAATCCGTGGCGCCCAAACACTTCATTCTGCGCACCTCGGCCATCTACGGGAAATCTCCCTGTAGAGCCAAAGGAGGACTGAACTTCGTTGAACTGATGCTGAAGCTGGCGAGAGAGCGAGGCGCAGTTCGTGTCGTGGACAGCGAGGTTGTAAGCCCCACTTCGACCCGGGAGATCGCACGCCAGGTTTTAGCCTTGAGCCGTACGGACGCTTACGGCCTATACCACGCTACGGCGGAAGAAAGTTGCTCCTGGTGCGCGTTCGCCCGCGAAATCTTCGCGGTGAGCAAGACGTCGTGCCAGGTAAACATCGCCGGACCGAATGAATTCCCGGTCAAAGTTCCGCGTCCCAAGTATTCCGTTCTGGAAAACGGAGAACTTAAAAAGAAGAATCTGAATGTGTTTCGTTCGTGGCAGGATGGCCTTCGCGAATACTTCGACGCGAAAAGCGCTTAGCCTTCTCGCCTTGCAGAACATCCGGCGGATGAGGGTAATGCGGATCCGGATCGAAGATGGAGGTCTGAGGGCTAGCGTTTCGGAACTCTTCCGCGGCGCTGGGGTAAAGAGAAGAGGACGATAAATTTCATGAAGGTGCTCATCAGCGGCGGGCTTGGTTTCATAGGCCTGAACACGGCCATTGAACTGGAAAAGCACGGCTACTCGCTAATCCTGCTGGATAATCTCAATCCACAGATTCATGGCCAGATTCCGGTCCTGAACGCTTCAGTTCTTTCTTCGCCCCGTGTTTCCGTCATTCGAGGAGATATCACCGATCCAGCCGTTCTCGGGCCGACCTTGAGGGACGTCGACGCCGTCATCCACCTTGCCGCCGAAACGGGCACCGCTCAATCCATGTATCAGATCGCCCATTACAACAGGATCAATTCACAGGGAACGGCGGCTCTGCTGGACCTGCTCGCCAACCAACCGCATAAAATTACAAAAGTAGTCCTAGCGTCTTCTCGTGCGATTTATGGCGAAGGTGCCTATCTCTGTAAGCCATGTGGGATCGTATTCCCCGAATCCCGGTCCGCTGAAGCCCTTCGGGCCCATCAATGGGAACTGAAATGTCCCAACTGCGGAGGCGACACACAGCCCATTGCTACGCCCGAAACGTCCCAATTGCGTCCAGCATCGGTATACGCGGCCACGAAGCTCGCACAGGAACACTTAGTTCGAATCACCTGTAACGCTCTGGGCATTTCCCACGTCATCCTGCGTTTCCAGAATGTTTATGGTGAAGGCCAATCGCTCAAGAATCCTTACACAGGGATTCTTTCGATCTTTTCCACTCGAATCCGGAAGGGATTGGACGTGCCGATTTTTGAAGACGGGCTTGAAAGCCGCGATTTCGTTCATGTTTCGGACGCCGCCAAGGCAATTCGCCTGAGCGTCGAAAGTAGAAAGGCGCACGGAGAAACCCTGAACGTTGGATCGGGAAAGCCCACCAGCGTTCTGGACGTGGCGGGTGTTCTGGCAAAGGCCCTTGGACTTCCTGCAAAAGTGACGATTACCAAACAGTTCCGGCTGGGCGACGTGCGCCATTGCTACGCGGACCTGACGCTTGCATCCAGAGCCTTGGGCTTCCAACCCAGCGTCACCCTCGAAGAAGGAATCAACCGGTTTGCCGGATGGGTCCGGAGCCAACCGGCATTTCCGGACGGGCTCGATCAGGCCAACGAATTGCTCAAGAAGCGAAAGATGATGGGATAAGAAGGTCATGCTCATTCAGTTCTTGCTGACGGATCTGGAGCGTCAGTATTTTTATCGCGGCCTTCCCTCTAAGAAGGCAACGAGGATGGGATTGGTTGCGAATATGCTCTCTCCGCGATTCATTCCCGTCATCCTATGCCGCATGGCCCACGCCCTGTACCGAAAGCACATCACTCCTTTGGCGCGATTGATGTCACTTTTCAATTTTGTATTCTTTGGAATCGAAATCGGCTTGGAGTGTGAATTCGGCCAGGGACTATATTTCCCGCATACCTCCGGGACGGTAATTGGGGCCGCCAGAATCGGCCGCAACGCAGTTATCTACCACGGGGTGACGCTGGGCGCCAAGGATATCGACATCGCCTACAGGCTTGAGGAGCGCCCGGTCGTGGGCGACAATGTTGTAATCGGATCGGGAGCGAAAGTCCTGGGAGGAATAACCCTCGGCAACAACGTCAAGGTGGGAGCCAATGCCGTTGTCTTAAACTCGTTTCCGGACAACGTCATTTTGGGAGGTATCCCAGCCAAGATCGTTCGCCATCTGGAGAGTATTTCCGCATGACTGCACCCTCTTTCGACGTTTCCGTCATCATCGCAAACTACAATACTAAGGACCTGCTCCGTGGCTCCCTGCAATCTATTTACGACAGCACTCATGGCATCGAATTTGAGATCATCGTCATCGATGACTGCTCCCGTGATGGAAGCGCCGAAATGGTCCGGACCCAATTTCCGCAAGTGCGTTTAATCGTCAATAAAGTAAATTTGCGCTATGTCAAATCGAACAATGCAGGGCTTAAAATTGCCCAGGGTCGTTACGCGATCCTTTTGAACAGCGACGTCGTAGTCCAGCCGGGCGCCTTTGAAACCTTAGTGAAATTCATGGATGAACATCCGGACGTCGCTGCGGGGGGGCCCAAGCTGATCAACCCCGACGGTTCTGTTCAACATTGTATTCGAGGCTTTACGGGCATCTTCCCGATGATTTGCCAGTCGCTCAGCCTGCATAAGTTATTCCCGGGAAATTCGATTACCGACAGGTATTACAATACACGGTTCGATTACAACACCTCCAAGCCGGTCGACAGTATTGGTTCGACATCCTTTATCGTTCGGCGTTCCACATGGGAGACCTATGGCATGCTCGACGAGCGGTTTAATTTTACTTTTTGCGATCTTGCCTACTGCCTTATGCTCAAGCTGAACGGCGAGAAGGTGTACTACATCCAGGAGGCCGTGGTGATGCATTACGGCTCTCAGACGATTGACAAAGGAGGGGCCAAGGAAATCCGATTACTCCATAAAGGGTTGCGCGATTTTTACGATGCTTATTATGCCTCAAGACACAATTTCATCCTTCGGGCGCTGACCCGCTTGGGCATCCGACTGAGAGAACCGTTGAAACAACTGGAGTTCAAGTTTTCAAAAAACAAACATGTCCTGGGCGGTGTCGGAATTCCATCTCCGAAATAGATCGCACTCTTGGTGTGCAAACCCGTAGAAGATTACTGAAGATCGTATGGGCGAGCACCGAAAATCCGCACCAAAGTGTGTACTGCTCTCCGGGCTAAACAAACGAGGCGTGCTGCCACACCTGACCCTCTCTTCTCGATCAAAAGTCGGCCCCGGCCCTCAATCGCCATTCTTGCGATGGCAATACAGATTGCAGGCCACCCTACCGCAGTGTATTATACAGAATCGGTAAAATATCCACGGTTGTTGAGGCCGGAAAAGAGATAATGGCGAAACTAGCCGTAATCACTGATTTTCGAGGACACGGCGCCTCAAGTGACTTCCCGGGCGTTCGAGTTTATTTTCCGTCCCTCGACGACACCCACAACCTTTGTCGGATTCTTCGCGGTCGGCGCGTCCCCCTCGCAGCAAGGCTTCCGTCATGCATGGAAGTTTCGGATGATCCGACTGGATTTACCCTGGCTTCATCGGGCATTCACGCTTGCGGGGCCTGATTGTAATGGAAAGTGGCTGGCACGTTTGATCGCGCAAGGAGCTGGAGGCTGCAATTTCCGCCGCCAGCAACCTTGCAAGAGTTGAACATTATCTGTAAAAAGACGTTGACCTAGCCACCCAGCGTCCGCCCATGAGAACCTACGCGCTCCTGCTTACATTGTCGTTTCTTTGTTCGGTCTATCTTACGCCTCGAATAGCCGCGCTTGCTCACCGCTTCAATTGGCTCGATCGGCCGGATGCCAGAAAAGTTCATACAGTTCCGACGCCCCGCTTGGGCGGAGTTGCGATTTTCGTCTCGATCATTGTCGCTCTTCTCCCACTCTTCGTAATTCACAGCAAAGTGACCCAGGAATTCAAGAAGCAACTACCCCAGTTGGAAGCCCTCGCGGTGGCGGCGACGGTGATTTTCCTCCTCGGCTTGATCGATGACACTGTCGGGTTGTCACCGTATATCAAGCTTCTGGTCGAAGTGGGATGCAGCCTTTGGGTTTTCTTTCACGGAGTTCACATTGGCATAATTTCCGGCCCTCTGGGAAAGGTGTGGAATCTCGGCCATTGGTCATTGCCTCTGACTTTGCTCTGGCTGGTAGGAATAACGAACGCCCTTAACCTCGTTGACGGCATCGACGGCCTAGCGGGTGGCATAGCGATTTTCGCCATCATGACGTTATCGATCATATCTCTCCTCACTCGATCCATTGCGCCTCTTCCCGTCTTTGCAGCAATGGCAGGTGCGACTGCAGGATTCCTGCTTTTTAATTTTCATCCTGCTTCCATTTTTATGGGCGATTCCGGCAGCCTGCTTCTGGGATTCACCCTGGCATCGTTTACATTAATTTGGGGAGATAAAAGTTCGCTGACGGCCGCCATGCTCGGCCCGATTCTCATATTTGGCTTGCCTGTCGTTGACACGGGACTGGCCATTGCCCGCCGCTTTCTGAGCGGTGCCCCCATTTTCGGAAGTGATAGAGATCATATTCACCATCGCCTTCTGCGGCTTGGCCTGACTCCCCGCAGAGCCGTCCTAATGCTCTATGGAGCCTGCTTTATCTTCAGCATCGCAACTCTGCTCCTGGTTCAGGTTCAGATCGGAGCGGCAATTTTTATATTGGGGATGCTCTTCGCGGGCGTATGGCTGATCCTGAGCCGCCTGGGTTATCACGAGCTCGGAGAAATCAATTTGACCTTTCGACGCGGCCTTCTGGAACAAAAGGACATCATCCGCCAGCGAGTGCAGCTTCGCAAGGCGGCAGACGTGATTGAGAAGGCCAGCGATCTCCAGGAATTATGGAAGTCCATCCAGGAGGTAGCGCGCACTTTCGACTTCGATTATGCGGAATTCATCCTGACTCCGGCGCTTCGCGCCGCTCTTGGCAACGGTGCGCGGCCAAACGCCACTCATTCCGGGCTGACCTCTTACTGGAAAAATGGTGATGAAGACAGCCATGGCACCCCGCGAGAGAGATTCTGGAAAGTTGAACTTCCTTACAAATGCGCTTCCGGAGACATCGGATGTGTGGTTCTCGGCCGCGCATTGGACAAGAATGAACTTCACCTGAGAATGGATCCTTTCGTCAGGCTTCTCTCGACGAGCGTTTCGGCCAGTATCGCACGCCTGCAGAGTAAAACTGATTGAGCTCTCACGCAGCTTATATCAGCTCGCAAACGCTTGGCGGAAAGATGCTTTCTTATAAGTAGCTGATTGGCAGGCACTGAGGGGAAAAGCAACCTGCAAGGTATTTCCCAGATTGTGCATTGAATGGGCCTGGACTTCTGCTCATGAGGAGACCATAATGTCTGACTTTGTGCGAGGGTTCAAATGAAAATGAAAGGCATTATTTTGGCGGGAGGAATCGGTTCGCGTCTTTTTCCTCTGACTCGCGTAACCAACAAGCACCTGCTTCCGGTTTTCGACCGGCCGATGGTTTTCTATCCGATCCAAACGCTGGTCAACGCCGGCATTGAGGACATCCTGCTGGTTACCGGGGGGCAGAACGCCGGCGAGTTCCTGCGGCTCCTGGGAAATGGGAAGGATTTCGGCCTTCAGCACATCAATTACACTTATCAGGAAGGCGAGGGAGGCATTGCCGACGCGCTTCGTCTGGCGGAGCATTTTGCGGATGGCCACAGAGTTTGCGTTGTGCTCGGTGACAACATTGTGGAAACAAATATCGTCCAAGCCTGCGAGACGTTTGCGAAACAGGACCGGGGCGCGCATATCCTCCTGAAGGAAGTTCCCGATCCCGAGCGCTTTGGAGTCCCCGCCTTCGAAAACAGCCGCATCATCGGTGTGGATGAGAAGCCGAAGCAGCCGAAATCACGGTACGCGGTGATCGGGATCTACATGTACGATGAAACCGTTTTTGATCGCATTCGGAAGCTCAAACGGTCAGCCAGGGGCGAGTTTGAGATAACGGATGTCAACAACCAGTACATCCAGGAAGGGACTCTGACTCACAGCGTTCTGGAAGGCTGGTGGACCGATGCCGGGACGTTTGAGTCGCTGCTGCGAGCCTCAAACCTGGTAGCTAAAGGCGGCGCCAACAAGGTTTAGCCGGATCGACTCACCCCTGGTGACGTCCGGCAATTTCGGGTAGAGTTCACTCGGAACCGAGTGACAGCCAATCGTAGCAATTCCGGCGCATTTGCGAGAAGGCGCGCTGAATCTTTCCGGCGGCGCTTCTAGGATTTCTACTGCTTAGACTGAGAGGGCAATGATGGGGCTAAGTGCCGGGAAAGCGGAACCATTACAAATTGGGGAGCGCAACGGCCTGCGGCTGACCTTGGTCCCGAGACCGGAAAAGAACATTGGAGCCGTTATTGCTCATCCTGAAAGCGAAAAAATCATCGCGGGCGTGTCGATTGAAGTGGGGACTGTTTTTCCTGACGATCGCGGATTTTTCACGGAACTATTCCGGATCGGCGCTTCTTCACTAACGAAAGGCCTGGCCCATTGCGCCACGCTCCAGACCTCCGTCGCGGTCTCATATCCTGGAATCATCAAGGCGATTCACTATCACTTTCTCCAGACTGACTATTGGGCGCCGGCGCAAGGGCTTTTCCAAGTGGTGCTTTGCGACCTGCGGGAAGGATCACCCACCTTGGGACAGGTCAACACGATGTACGTGGGCGCCCTCCGGCCCTGGCGCATCAAAATTCCACCCGGCGTCGGACACGGGTACAAAATCGTCGGTCTTGAACCCGCAACCTTGGTCTATCTTACCGACCGGTTTTATGATCCCAAGGATGAAGGACGGCTGGCCTATAATCACCCGTACCTCAACTACGACTGGGAGCTTCAGTCGAAATAGGGCGGATGTCCGGTCAATCTGAATGAACACGCAAAGGGATAATCAAAAATGAAGATTCTGGTAACCGGAGGGGCGGGCTTCATCGGGTCGAATTTCATTCGGTGCTTTCTGCAGGCCCATCCCGAAGATCGTGTCGTAAACCTCGATAAGCTGACCTACGCCGGCAATCTGGCCAACCTTCACGACGTTCAGGCTTCGCCGAATTATGAATTCGTTCGAGGCGACATCTGCGATGAGGCTCTTGTCGAAGACGTATTTGGCCGCGAGATTGACGCCATTGTCCACTTTGCCGCGGAAAGCCACGTGGACCGCAGCATTCTGAGCGCCCGCGAGTTCATCAAAACCAATGTGGAAGGAACGCTGACCATCCTGGAAGTGGCCCGGCGGAAGAAAGTCCGGCGTTTCCTGCACGTTTCGACGGATGAGGTTTACGGAAGCTTACGTCCGGGAGAAAGCTCGGATGAATCATCAACTCTCGCCCCCAACAGTCCGTATGCCGCAAGCAAGGCAGCAGCCGATTTGCTCGTCCGATCCTACTGGAAGACCTATCAATTCCCGGCCGTGATGACGCGCGCCTCCAACAATTACGGCCCTTTTCAGTTTCCCGAGAAGCTGATTCCGCTGATGATCACCAACGCCATGGAAGGGAAAAAACTTCCCGTCTATGGCGACGGCCTCAATGAACGGGACTGGATGTTCGTCGAAGACCATTGCTTGGCCCTCGACCGGGTTTTGCGGGCCGGAAGGCCGGGGGAAGTCTATAACATTGGTTACGGGCGTCCGGTCGCCAATCTGGAAATCGTGCAAAGCCTTCTCAGGATTCTCGGCAAGTCCAGGGATCTCATTGAATTCGTTCCTGACCGGCCGGGACACGACCGCCGCTACGATCTCAACAGCGGGAAGATCCGAACGGAACTTGGCTGGAGTCCCGCCGTCGATTTGGAAAATGGGCTGAATCGAACCGTCGAGTGGTACCGGAATCACGCCGCATGGGTCAACGAAATTAAGAGCGGCGAATACCAAGTCTATTATCAGAAGCTTTACGAAAACCGCGGCGCCACGCTGGCAGGACTCTGACGATCGTGCGAATTCTCATTACAGGTTGCAATGGAATGCTGGGTCAAGACCTTGTTGCCCGGGTCCGTGTGCGCCACACAGTGTTTCCCTCCGACATCGGGGATACCGATATTACTGTTAGGGCTCAGGTGAGCGGCCTGGTTCAAAGAAGCAAACCGGACGTGGTCATCCACACGGCGGCGTTTACAGCCGTGGACGAATGTGAAAATCAGCGCGATCTGGCGTTCGCCGTCAATGCCGAAGGAACCCGAAACCTGGCGCTCGCCTGTAGCGAGTTCCGGATTCCCCTGCTCTATATCAGTACCGACTACGTTTTTAACGGAGAGAAACCGACCCCTTACGTCGAGGAAGACGCAACGGGGCCGCTGAATGTTTATGGTCAGAGCAAGCTGCGAGGCGAGGAATACGTCAAGGAACTCCTCGACCAGTTCTGGATTGTGAGGACGAGCTGGCTTTTCGGCCCCTTGGGAAAGAACTTTGTGCGCGCAATCCTGCAGAAGGCCCGCCGTGAGGGTCAGTTACGGGTCGTCGATGACCAGGTTGGCGCCCCGACATACACCGAGGATTTGGCTGAGAAATTGGAAGAGATTGCAGGACAGACCAGATATGGTTTCTTCCACGTGACCAACCAAGGGTACTGTTCCTGGTTCCAGTTTGCGCAGGAGATTGTGCGCCAAGCCGGTCTACGCAATGTTGAAATCACTCCTATTCCGACGTCGGAAGCAGGTCGTCCGGCTCCGCGCGCTAAGAATTCGCGTCTCGAGAATGGAAGTCTGTCGAAGAAAGGAATCGCCCTTCTGCCCCCTTGGCAGGATGCCCTGCGTCGGTATCTTCTGCGCACGCCTGAAGACATTCCTTGAGCCGTGATGGAAGACACATCTCGCCAGGATGCGGCTCGGCGCAGACCAGCCGGCTGGGCCGCAGATGAAGTGATCGGAGGGGGGTAGACCGAAAGATGAAACTCAGGACTCACCCGTCATCATGAGCAGATTCCTTGAAATCGTCCTCGCTACGGTTGTCGTAGGATCAGTCTTGGCCTTTGGAGGTGTCCAGCCCCTTTCGTACACATTGACCACCATAGTCCTGCTTTTTGCGGTCCTTTTGCTGCTGGTAAAGCAATTGCGCGAAGGGCGGATCCAGCTCCCCCTACCTATCTGGCCCGTCCTTTTCACCCTTTGGGCCGGGCTGCAAGTCCTGCCGCTCCCAGCGCGCCTTGTCCGGATCCTTTCACCATCCCGCCTTGTGGCTGCAGGGCTCGGAGGTCTGGCATCCGCGCACGCGAATTGGGCTACTCTGAGCATTGAACCTCATGGAACCATCATCGACATTTTCAAACTCCTCTCCTATCTCAGCGCCTTTTTGCTGGCGGCTTACGTTTTCGATTCCCGAAAAAAGAAGAGTGGATTCATCGGAACCCTGATTGTCTTGGGTTGTTTGGAAGCAAGCCTTGGAATCGTCCAGTACCTGACGGACTGGCACAAGCTTTTCGGGTATCACTTAGACTGGTCCGTCGCTTCCGGCACTTACATCAATCGGAATGATTTCGCCGGCCTTCTCGAGCTCGTTCTACCCTTCATTCTCGCCCTGGCCTACTACTCTTTTCAGAGACAAAACGAATTTTCGAAGCTTGGCGGTGGTCGGCGGTCGTCCGCGAGCAACTCTGGGAATTTCCAGGCGCTCTTCTACCTTGTGTTGATGGTAATTATGTCCGTGGGTCTCGTCTTTTCGAGATCGCGTGGAGGAATATTGTCAGCTATTCTGGCCCTCGCTTTTGCCGGCTTGCTGGGCCAAGTGAAAAGTCACCGCAAGGCATGGATGTTCCTGGTAGTTCTGTTTCTGACGCTGATCGTGGGATACGGGGCCTGGATCGGCTTGAACCCTGTCCTGTCGCGGTTTGAAAAGTTCGGTCATGCAAGCTTTATTCAAACGGAAGCAAGAATGGGTATTTGGCAGGGAACTTTGCACCTAATTCGGCAATATCCTCTGACAGGCACCGGATTGGGAACCTACGGCGACGCATTTCGGCGGTACCAGACCGTCGCCTTGAGTTTTTCGGTTGACCATGCACATAACGATTACCTCGAGTTCGCGTCCGACACGGGTATTGTGGGAGTAATCCTGCTCTTTATCCCAATCTTTTATCTATTGGGTAGAATGATTGCTTCGTTTTTGAGTGACCCGCACCGCTATCGAAGGTCTGTGCTGCTCGGATGTATTGGCAGCACTGTGGCATTACTCCTTCATAGTCTGGTGGATTTCAACCTCCAAATTCCGGCTAATGCCATGATATTTGCCGCCGTGCTGGGCATCGGATACAAGATCGCATGCGTAGAGTGGCGAAGAGACCGGGCGCTCGCGGCGGAGCAACCGCAATTCACGAACTCCGCGTTCTAACTTCCCTCACCTATAAGGGATACATTGCAAGGATAGAAAACCGCCGGAACGCTAGCCCAATCCGGGCGGAAGCAGGAGGCGTATCCGGCTTGAATTTGGGAGGCCTCCTCCGGAGCATAATCTGCATCCGAATCCGTTATGTGTATTGACAGGTGTTCCAAAGGAGAAAGTATGCGTCGTCTCATTCTAGCGGCCATAAGCCTCATCTTGGTATTTGAATGCGTTCCACCTCTCACCGCGCACGGCTCCGGCCCAATTGCTGGGCCAGCAGCTTTAGGGGCCGGCGAAGTTCGAGTCACGTCCTCCACTCCAGGCGCTGATCTTGGCGCCAAAATTAATAGCGCCGTCGCCGAATGCGGAGCTCGCCGGTGCGATATCTGGGTGACCGAACCAGGGACGATTTCAACCTCGCCTGATATTCCGCAAGGTGACAGCCTTCATCTCTCTCCAGGAACCTATGACTTGACCACGACGTGGTATATCCGGCATTCAGGGACGATCTATGACTTTGACGGTGCTGTGATTCGCTATATCCCGGAATCTCCAAACAGTTTTGCCATCGAAGTTGGCAAAGGTCTTTCGGGAACCGTGAGCACAAACGGAAGGACGGTCACGTGGGTTTCCGGCACAAACTTCGCTGACATTGATCCCCAGGACCTCGTGTATATCGACGGCAAAGGTTATAACGTAGCCTCGGTGCAATCGAGTACGGAAATGAAGCTCGTTGGAGATGCGGGCAACCAAACCGGTGCGACATATTTTGGCGTGATGGTGAACAATTTCCCTGCCGGGTACTCTTCCACCGTGGTCCTGCGGGATCTCACGCTATATTATGCGGGTTCAGCCTCCCAGTCGAACGGCGGAATCTACTTCGACGGAATCGTGAAGCCGTTCGTCGAAAACGTCCGAGTGGCCAAGTTCGCAAGAGGAACAGGATGGCAGCTGGACGGCACTCTGGATGGAACGTTCCTGAACATTCAGGCGGCGGGTAATTCGACACAGCTCTATTTCGGCCGCGTGGGTCCCTTCAGCGGCTCGAACCTCAACACATTCATCTCTCCCATCCTGATCGGGAGCACAACTCCCGAGGGCCACGCGGTTGCCGTCACGGATAGATCTTCCCTCAATACTTTTATGGGAGCCGACATCGAAAACAACCACAGCACAGTAGCCGTGGTCCTGGACGGCACTTCGTCGCAGACTCATTTTGTAAATTGCGATTTCGAGCGAAACGGAGACGGGACGGCGAATTCACTCGACGTGTCCAATCTGGGCACCTTGAACTCGTTTGAAGGCTGCTCATTTTCTTCGGCTCCCAGAAACCACCCAGCGGGTGGAATTATCTCCGGCGCCGGCTCCCGGGGAACCGTGATTCGGGATTGCCGCTGGGCGGGTCCATACACAACCAGTTACGATTACGAAGGCGGAGGGACGGGTAAGGCCGAGAATAACCTTGCCGCAGGTGCTCACCGGGGTCCCGTCGCGCCAGCACAATAAGCCTCGGAGATCCATTGAGTTCTTCACTCGGCCAGCACGAGGCGTGGGACCGCGGTTCCGGCGAACCCTGCGCCTCTGCTTGCCGGAGCGGGACGCAATGAATCTTGAGAAAAGTTCCGTCGTGTTTTAGTATCAAAATAAGCATTACAAAAAGTGGAGCAATTTTCAGGAACACCGCTGGTCGCTCTAAGGACGAGGACCCTGAACAGCGGGTAAGGCTGCTGGTAGCCTGTAGGTTTGACCTAAGGAAACGATGAAGAGCCGGTCGGCTGGCGGCATGCGGGCAGGACGCGCGGAACAGGAGGCACGAACCAAGTGCGTGCACTTTTGACGGGCGGCGCCGGATTTCTCGGTTCCCACCTCTGCGATCGCCTTCTCAAGGAAGGTTACGAGGTGCTGTGCGTCGATAATCTGGAGACAGGCAAGCTGGAAACCATTGCCCACCTGTCTTCCAATCCCGCCTTTCGTTTTATTCGGCACAATATCGCAGAACCCCTTTTTGTTGACGGACCGATTGATGTCATTCTCCATTTTGCCAGCCCAGCCAGCCCGAAGGACTATTACAGTCTGCCGATTCAAACGCTCAAGGCGGGTGGTCTGGGCACCTATTACACGCTCGGCATTGCAAAAGCGAAGGGCGCGGCGTTCGTGCTTGCCTCCACTTCGGAGGTTTACGGCAGCCCCGATGTCAACCCCCAGCACGAGGGTTATTGGGGCTACGTCAATCCCGTAGGCCCGCGAAGCGTGTACGACGAGGCAAAACGCTACGCAGAAGCCATGACGATGGCCTACGGAAGAGTCCATGGGATCCGTGTCCGGATCGCCAGGATCTTTAACACCTACGGGCCTCGGATGCGGGCTGATGACGGAAGGGTCTTGCCTAACTTCATTACGCAAGCCCTGCGAGGCGAACCCGTGACCATCTATGGTGACGGCTCGCAAACCCGGAGCTTCTGTTACGTCAATGACATGATCGAAGGAATCTACCGCATGGTTCGTATTCCAAACGCCGAGCCGCTCATTCTGAACCTGGGCAATCCCGAGGAAATCACGCTGAAGGCCTTGGCCGCTGAGGTGCTGGAAGCAACGGGAAGTGACAGTAGTTTGGTGTTCTGCCCGCTTCCCGAGGACGACCCTCACATTCGAAGGCCGGACATTCAGCGCGCAGGAAAATTGCTCGCCTGGCAGCCTGTCGTCCCAAGACGCGAGGGATTAAAGAAAACCGTTGAATACTTCCGCAGGGCCCTTGCCTGCGGCGGCGACGGTACGCCCGAACTTGGAGGGCCCAAAAGCGCTGCAAGCCCGTAAGCCCGCCGCCTGACATCGGGATGGCCGTCAGAAGCCGGAGCGTTTTCCCGCCAGCCTGCCGTCTACGTCTTGGTTGGCTTGATGGTCTCGCCAATGGCGGAGTTCCGGCCTGGCCCTGTGCCGCCACCCTTTCCCCCCGTCGTCAATTCATATTGAGTTGACGCTCGATGTCTTCTATAATGCCGCGTCATGGAGAACTCGCCTGTTCCCCCTGGAAAAGGAACTTCCTCCGAATCGCGACAGAGCACGCGTATCGAGGTCTCGATTCCGATTGTGCTGATCGGGAAAGATGCCTCCGGGCGCGAGTTTCGGGAGAATACCAAGACAAGTGTCGTCAACAAGCATGGGGCAAAAGTCACGACAACCCACCATCTGGCTTTGGAAACCGAATTGACGGTGGAAAACAAAAAGCTCGGCAAAAGGGGAAAAGCCAAGGTTGTCTGGATTGGAGAAACCCCTGTGTCCAAAGACCCCCTGCAGATCGGCATTCAGCTATTTATGGCCGAGAATATCTGGGGGATCGAATTTCCGCCGGAAGACTGGCAGGAGTCAGCGCGAAAAGTCTTTACAAAGCTGGATGAGAAAGCCGTCGAGCCGCCTGCAGAAGCAGCGGTTCAGCCGGCCCCGACCGAGCCCGCACCGGAACCTCCCAAGATTCACGTCCCGCCGGTCGCAGGCAGCAATCTTGCCGAAATCACCGATTCCATCCGCGACGCCGCCGAAACCGCCGCCAAGGATTTTGAGAGGAAGCTTTCCGCCCTGGCGTTGGTCATCGGCGAGCAGGCCGAGACGCACATCCGGGCTTCCGTGGACGAGCGCGAGCGCGCGCTGGTGACCTCTACCGACGCCTTGCTGCGCGGATGGGCTGAGAAGCTTGACGCGGCGCACCGTGACATGGATGCTCTTCTGCAAAACGTCAAGGCTGTTCAGGATGCCACGCGGCGCGAACTCGAAGCGGCGGAATCCGAAATCAGGAAGCTGACCGGGCGCGCCGTCAATGCGGGCCTCGAGGACTTATCTTCAAGAATCTCAAAGGAATTGAGCGACCAGCACACTGGCCTGGCTGAGAAGATCAGCCAGCAAATCTCGGAGAAGACCCTGGAGCACACCAGCAAGGCGGCTGAAGAAATTGCCGCCAATTCGGTTCGGAGCGTGGAGGAGGGCGCACGCGCGTCGCAGGCCGCTGTGGAGAAAGAAGTCGGACAACTTTCGGCGGATGCCCTGGAAAAGTTACGGCAGGAGACAGCTTCGATTCTGGAATCCGTGACCGGCCAGGCGAAGGATGCCGGGCGGCTGTCTGCGGATACCCTGGAAAAGCTGCGGCAGGAGATAGCCGCGATGCAGAAATCGGCTGACGGGAAATTGGATGAAAAGGTCCAGACCAAGCTTGAGGAGATTGAGGATAGCCTTCGTGCGGCCAAGGAAAAAGTGACTCGCTCTACCGAGGAAACAATTGACACGAAGGCACGCGAGGCCAAGGACGCTTACCTTGAGGATGTCCGGAGGCAACTCTCAGTGCTGACCAAATCAACTGCTGCCGCCATGAACAAGCAGGCTGCGGCCGGGCTTGAGCGGTACCAGTCTGAACTGCAAAAGAAAACCGAAAAAGAGCTAGCAGCCACTTCGGAAGAACTGAAGAAACAGGGCCAGGACGCCATCGCGGAGGCCACTGAGGCCTTCCGTACATCCATGGCGGGGGTATTCTCCTCATTATCGCCCGGAGCGAAGAAGTCTCCCAAATCTGAGTAGATTGTTGCGCTCGCCGTCGGCAGGTGAAAACGGTCAGGAGACCGTGCAGCGGCAGCGGGTTTCCTGCCGGCGACGTTCGCGGACATGCCATCTCACAAGCTTTTGAACGTCTCCAACGAAGGACACAAAGCCCACGAAACCTTCATGCGTGCCGCCTTGCGCGAGGCCCAGAAGGGCTTCCGTGAGGGAGAAGTTCCCGTGGGAGCGGTTTTGGTTCGCGAGGGAAGGATTCTCGCGCGCGCTCACAATCGTCCGATCCATCTGGTTGATCCCGGCGCTCATGCCGAAATGTTGGCGCTGCGCCGTGCGGCCCGTAAGCTTGGCAACTACCGGCTGGGCGGGTGCGCTCTCTATGTTACAATCGAGCCTTGCGCGATGTGCGCCGGGGCCATCGTCCAGGCCCGCATCAAGCATTTGATTTGGGGTGCGGCGGACCCTAAAAGCGGCGCCTGCGGCTCCGCGCTCCGCGTGCTCAATCACCCGAAGCTCAACCATCGGGTTGAAGTCCTGAGCGGCATACTCGAAACGGAGTGCGCAACCATTTTGAAGGACTTCTTTCGCGGCCGTCGCCGGCAGAAAAGCTGATGCGGGGACAGCAATGCCAGCCTTCCAACACGAAGGGGCCGCGGAAGGGCAGGGGCGCTCACATTGCCGGAGAGGTACCGAAGCGGTCATAACGGGGGCGCCTCGAAAGCGTCTTGCCTGCCAAAAGCGGGCACGTGGGTTCGAATCCCACCCTCTCCGCCATTGATTTTCTAATATTTTCAAAGCCTTCGGGCGGCCACAAACATCGCACACCGAAGGTTGGGTTCTCAAGAACACATTCAGGAAAACGCTGATGCCCTATTTTCCCATTGAAAACTACGGAATCATCGGCGACATGCATACCATTGCTCTGGTCGGCATGAATGGGTCGATAGACTGGCTTTGTTGCCCCAACTTCGATTCCCCAAGCGTTTTTGCGGGCATTCTGGACGAACAGAAGGGAGGCCGGTTCCGAATCTCACCCGCCGTTGAGCCGCCCACCCACAAACAGCTATATTGGCCCGACACCAACGTGCTGGTGACACGCTTTCTGGCCCCTCAGGGAGTTGGAGAGTTGATTGACTTTATGCCCCGGGAGAAGCGCGGGCCCTGGCGGGGTGAACTCCACGTCATCCGGCGGGTTCGGGTTGTTCGGGGATCGGTTCCCTTCCAGCTAGTGTGTCAGCCTGCTTTCGATTACGGCCGCCAAAAACATCGAGTGGAGATTTCCGCCGACGGGGCGAGTTTTCACTCTCCTACGCTGAGTCTTGGACTTTCAACCAAGATTCCGCTTAAGAAGGAAAAGAACGGCAGCGTCACCGCGCAATTCACGGTCAGAGAGGGCGAGACCGTCAACTTTCTGCTCCAGACGCTCCCGGCGGGAGAGCCCGCCTGCCGACCCCTCAGGAACAGCGAAGCGGACGGCCTGTTCGAAAGAACGGTGGCCTTCTGGCGCGGTTGGCTGGCCAAATGCAACTATCAGGGCCGGTGGCGGGAAATGGTTTACCGGTCCGCATTGCTGCTGAAGCTGCTGACTTTCGAACCCACAGGATGCATCGTTGCCGCGCCGACCACCAGCCTGCCCGAAAACATCGGCGGCGTGCGCAATTGGGACTACCGTTACACATGGATCCGCGACGCGGCTTTCGCCCTTTATGCCCTGATGCGCCTCGGCTTCACCAGCGAAGCCGCCCAATTCATGCAGTGGCTGGAGGCGCGTTGCCACGAACGCGCCCCCGATGGCTCGCTGCAAATCATGTACGGCATTGACGGCCGGCACGAGCTGCCGGAAGAAATCCTGGGCGGGCTGGAGGGCTACAAGGCCTCCAGGCCGGTCCGCATCGGAAACGCAGCCTCCGGACAGATCCAGCTGGATATTTACGGCGAGCTGATGGATTCCGTTTACCTCTTCAACAAGTACGGCAGCCCGATCTCTTATGAGCTGTGGCAGGAACTTCGCGAGCTGCTGAATTGGGTTTGTGACAACTGGCAACGGCCGGACGACGGCGTCTGGGAGGTTCGCGGCGGGCAGAAGCACTTTGTCTATTCCAAAGTGATGTGCTGGGTGGCGCTGGACCGGGGATTGCGCCTGGCTGACAAGCGCTCCTTCCCGGCGGACCGCGACCGCTGGCTGAAGAATCGAGACGCCATCTACGAGGAAGTTCTGCACAGGGGCTGGAGCGAAAAGCGCCAGTCGTTTGTGCAGTATTATGGCAGCGACTCATTGGACGCTTCGTCGCTAATCATGCCCCTGGTTTTCTTCATGTCACCCACCGACCCGCGCATGCTCAAGACCATTGACGCCATCAACCAACCGCCTGAGGAGGGCGGGCTGGTTTCAAACAGCCTGGCCTATCGCTACAACCCGGCGGAAGGCGTGGACGGACTCCAGGGCAACGAGGGGACATTCAACATGTGCACGTTCTGGCTGGTTGAGGCTCTAACGCGCGCCGGACGGGTTGACCGGAGGCGGCTGGATGAAGCCGTCCTGATCTTTGACAAGATGCTGGGTTACGCAAATCACCTTGGACTATACGCTGAGG
The DNA here is from genome assembly GCA_046706005.1 of Terriglobia bacterium. GTDB lineage: Bacteria > Acidobacteriota > Terriglobia > UBA7540 > UBA7540 > JBJKPU01. The sequence continues at coordinate 47,892 of JBJKPU010000100.1, forward strand.
AGACGGGCCCTTGCGCGGAGGCGCTGGGCAACTTCCCGCAGGTCTTTACTCACGTTGCGCTGATCAGCGCAGCCTTCAACCTTGACCGCGCTTTGAAGTCGAAAGACGGCGAATGGCCCGGCCTTCCCGCCGTTCGCTAAGCCATTCATAAACAACCTGTTGCGACAGATCCCTTAGACGGTTTCCGGCACCACATAAGGCTGGCGATAGCCGCGATCACCGTCGCGCAGCAGGAGATTAGCTTCGTCGTCGCCGATGACCTGTTCGCTTTCAGGATCGAAATGAAGCGTCCGGCCCAGCCGGTAAGATACGTTCGCCAGGTGAACAAGCCCTGTGGAAACGTAGCCCTCCTCGATGGGCGCATTTAAATCCTCGGCGCGCCGACTGCGAACGCAGTCAATGAAATTTGCAAAATGATTGCCGCCCTGGTGCTCAGTGGGCCCTGGTTCCTGCCGCTCGCCCAGCCATGTCCGGTACAGGTCCGCATCCTCGTCGCCCATTGACAACATGCCTTTTGAGCCGTAGAAGATGTCTCCCACCGTGGATGGCTTCCCGGAGGGCGGCATGTAGGCCGAGCTTGCGGCCTGGCTTTCCGGCTCCGCCGTGCCCAGGGCCGGCGTTCCAATTCCCGCCTCGTGATTGGTAATCCAGTGGCGCACCTCGAACTCCAGCATCTTCGGCTTGGCGCCAGGAATGGAATACTCAAAGGCGCAGTTGAGCGTATTCGGCGTCTGCTGATCGTCGTCAAACATGAAATGCCCGCCGACGGCGGAAATCTTATTCGGGAATTTCAGTCCCAGCCCCCAGCGGGCCGCATCCACCTGGTGAATTCCCTGATTGCCCAGGTCGCCGTTGCCGTACCACCAAAACCAGTGCCAGTTATAGAGAAAGCGATTTTTGGTGAAAACGTGGACCGGAGCCGGCCCCTGCCAAAGATCGTAATGAACGCCTGGCGGCACGGGACTGGGAGGAGCATGGCCGATGGTATTTCTCCATTTGAAGCACAGTCCCCGGGCCAGGTAAACGTCGCCAAGCAAGCCATCATGGATTTTCTGCATCGCGTGCTGGATGGCCACGGAAGATCGAATCTGTGTTCCGTGCTGAACGATCCGATTGTATTTATTCGCCGCGCGGACAAGCTGCTTCCCTTCCCACAGGTTGTGCGAGCAGGGTTTTTCCACATAAACATCCTTGCCCGCCTGGCAGGCCCAGATGCCCATGAGCGAGTGCCAATGATTGGGCGTAGCGATGGAGACTGCGTCGATACTCTTGTCGTCCAACAGCCGGCGCACGTCATAGTAGGACGCGGGCTTGGGCAAGCCCATTTTCTCCACTTGCCCCAGCCTTTCGTTCAGGATCTGGTCATCCACATCACAGAGCGCGGCAATCTCGACGTTCTTCAAGCGGCCGAAGGCGTGAATATGGTCAAGGCCGCGGTCGTGCAGGCCGATCACCGCTACGCGGACGCGGTCGTTCGCACCCAGAACCCGGGGCGGCATGATTTCCGCAGCTCCATTGCCCAACATCGTCAGGCCGGCCGCAGTTGCGCCAGCGCCGACTCGAAGAAAATCGCGACGGCTTACGTTTGATTTCTCCCTCATAAAACCCTCCACCCTTATGAGATCAAAGCGCGGCCGCATTGGCTACCCGAGCTACACCTAGCGGCGCATTTTAAGTGAAACACGGCGGGAAACACTGACTATCAGCCCCGCCCGCAATTGCCAGTAACCTATTGATAAAAAGCATGATTCAGACGTCTTCATCATTAGCGTGACCGTCGAGGTCGGCACTCTTGCCCAAACCCCCGGCTCACGCGCGCCGAGGCTGGCTGTAATCAATAGGAGTGCTGAAAGCGGGGGCGCGCAGGAGCAAAAACAGTCTGCACCGTCCGGAAGGAATATTCAAGCAGGATGAGAGGGTTGAAGGTAATCAGGACCAGCAGGCACAGGCTACTCCTGAGGTGAAAACCCTACAACAGAACCCAAATCTCGATCAAAGGGCCGCAGCTGAAGGCGTCAGGGGGTCATGAATGGGTTTGAACAGCCTGCTGTGAGATACAGCCTCCCCGCAAAAGGCAAATGTTTGCCCCAGGCTGCGGGACCAGCCTGCGCCGAGGTGCCAATAGCCATTGCGGAGTTGAATCGACAGGGCCATGAGCGGCGGCCAGGCACTTTGACCGCTCCTGAGATTGCCGCCGCCCAGTTGCCCCGGTTACTTCTTTTTCGGAGGTACGACTGAATCCTTGAACGCCTTCGCCAGCCGGAACTTCACGACCGTCTTGGCCGGAATCTTGATTGCCTCACCCGTCTGAGGATTGCGGCCCATACGTTCCTTCCGGTGAGCCTTGACGGCCTTACCGAGACCCGGAATGACAAACTGGCCCGAGGACTTGCACTCTTTCGTCGCCAGGGCTACGAGCTCCCCGAGTAATCCGGCGACGGCCTTTTTCTGAAGCCCCGACTTCCCCGCCAGGTGTGCTACCACTTGGGACTTGGTCATCACTTTCGCCATTTGCTGCTCCTCTCAAAGAAAGTAAATTTTGGGAATCCGACGCATCAACGAAGGCGGACACTGTACGCAATATTCATGCTGTCTGTCAAGCCATTTCCGATTGGCGACTTTCTCCGAAGCCCGAAAATACAGGCTGGGTCGGCTTCGCCCGCCAGAGGCTTGAAGCAGCTCTGAGTTCCCTGTATAGTTTAGAATAATTTCGAGGAAGTACAATGCCGATTTTTGAGTTCAGGTGTCAGAAGTGCGGAACGAAGTTTGAGGCCATTCTCCAGTCGTCCTCTCAAAACCGGCCCGCATGCAGGAACTGCTCCAGCCAGGACGTCCAGCAACTTCTCTCGGTTTTTGCGGTTGCGAGCGCGGGAAGGAACTCCGGCTCGGCCGAGCCCGGACCCTGTGGCGCGTGTGGAGCGCCGCGCCGGGGAATGTGCGGCGAGTGAGGCCGGCCCGCCGTGGCGAACTTTCACATACGCCCGATCAGCAATCAAACGGAATTCCGGCAGTGCGAGCAGCTTCAGATCGCTGTTTGGGGAAGCCTGAGTGTCTCCAGCGAAGTCATGATTGTCACTCAGAAATACGGAGGCGCGGTGCTGGGCGCCTTTGCAGGCAAACGGCTGGCCGGCTTTCTCTACGCGTTTCTCGCGCACCGCAAGAACCGGACAATTCACTGGTCGCACATGATGGCCGTCGCGCCCGGTCATCGCGACCGGGGCCTGGGTTTCCGGATGAAACTGGCGCACCGCGAGCTGGCGCTATCACGGGGAATCCGATCCATCTGCTGGACGTTCGACCCTCTCCAGAGCCGCAACGCCACCCTGAATCTGGCGCGATTGGGAGCGCGCGCGGAAGAATACGTCACCGATTGTTACGGCCATTTCCCGAGCAAAATTGAAAAGGGTCTTTCCAGCGATCGCCTGGTCGTCAACTGGCAAATCGCCTCGGCGAAAGTTTCCGGAGTTCTGAAAAGGACCGCCCCGACGCTGCCCGCGCCGGATTGCGCGCGAGTTAACGAAACGGCGCTGGGCGCCGGAGGCTTTTTGGAAAACCGCCGGCTCCATTTGAATCTTCATGAACGCAAGCTGGCTTTGGAAATCCCGTCGAACACGGATGAGATTCGAACCAAACATTTGAAGCTTGCAGCAAAGTGGCGACTTGATACCCGAAAGATTTTCCAGGCCTACCTGGCGAGAGGGTACAAGGTGGAGACCTTTATTCCTCCGGGCGGGCGGGAGCGGCACGGCTGCTTTTACGTGCTCGTCACAAGCGGACGGGACGCCTAAGACCCTGCCCTGACCAGCCATCAGAGCCGCCGCCTGTGCGACGCCGGGCGGCGGGAGGGGAATGGGGCAAACCGGCTTGAAGCGAACAGGACAAAGGCTTAGAATCACGGGTTACAGAAAAAATGGAAGCCATCGAGATTCTCTTTACGCGGTTGTGTCCCGTGGCCGACGTTCTAGTCGAGATGATTCGCGGCGCGTCGGAGTCGGTTGACGCCGCGCTGTATCGCTTCAGCAATCCGAAGCTCGCACAGGCGCTGGCTCAGGCCGCAGAGCGCGGTATCCGGGTCCGGCTGGTGCTCGACCGCAGCAAGTATCGGGATACTCCGCTGACCCAGGAAATTCTGAAGACTTCGCGCCTGCCCTTTCGCACCTCCGGAGGGCGAAGGCACGGCAAATCGAAATTGCATCATAAATTCGCCCTCTTTGACGGCGCTTCGGTCGCGACGGGCAGCTACAATTGGACGCTCGATTCCGAGAATCGGAATTTTGAAAATCTGGCGATTCTTCGCGACGCTTCGGCGGCGAAAGCATATGTGAGCGAGTTCGAGGAGCTTTGGGATAGCGCCACGGAACCGCGCCAGGACCTGTGAGCCGGGTGCGCCGGAAAGGACAGTTTTGAGCGAGGGAACAGTGAAATCAGTTGAATCGCAAAGCGGGCAGGGAGAGGTACGTTACGAAATTCTCCTGATGCGCCATGGCATTGCCGTGGCTTCGGGCGCTCCCGCTTTTCCTGACGATTCCGCCCGGCCGCTGACTCCAGAGGGCAGGAAGAAAATGAAGGAAGCGGCCAAGGGCCTGACGCGGCTCAAGCACGAAGTTGATTGGGTTATTTCCAGCCCGCTGGTACGCGCGGAAGAAACGGCGCAAATCGTCGCCGAGGCTCTGCCCGTCCAGTCGCCGTTCGACAGGCTGGACTCGCTGGGTTCCGGCGGGTCGCTGGAATCGCTCATCAGCTTCCTCGCAAAGCATCCGGAACGGCGGCGGCCGCTCATCGTCGGCCATGAGCCCCAGCTCAGCGACTTTGCCGCGCGGCTGATGGGAGCAGGCCGGAATGCGAATCTGGCATTCAAGAAGGGCGGATGCTGCCTGATTCGCTTTCAGGGATTTCCGGAAACGGCCAGGGGCAAATTGATGTGGTGGCTCACTCCATCGCTGCTGCGAAGCCTGGCTTGAATCAAGGAAGGACGTTATGGCAAGGAGCAAACTCGCCAAGGTCTGGGAGTTCCGCCCGGCGGGATCGCAATTCGGCCGTGCTCACGATGGAGAGGCGGCCGCTGCCAGGCCCGAGGGAAAACATCGCGCCGGGACTGAGAACGAGAAAGAAACGGAAAAGCCGGCCGATCTGCGCAGCTGCGTGATCGCCGCCGCCTTCAAGCAGTTTGATCGATTTGCTGCGCTTGAGGCGAAGGTTCTGCGCGGCGAGGATGCCAGGGCCATCCATGACCTTCGCGTGGCAACGCGGCGGCTGCAGACGGCGATGGACCTGCTGATTCCCAAGCCGCGACCGGCGGAATTTCGCAAGGTTCGACGCCGCTTGCGACGCAACAGGCGGGTGCTTTCCGAAGCGCGAAACTGCGACGTGATGCTGGCCCGCGCCGATGCGGCGCTGGCCCGAAAGCGCACAGCCCACCGTGAAGCCTGGGTTGCCTTCCGGGATTTTCTGGCGGACCGGCGAAAGAAAGCGCTGTCCAAAGCGTTCCGGAAGCTAAGCAAAGGGAATTCCGCCATTTCCCGTTTCCAACTCAAACACGTCCTGGATCAGACGGTTCGGGAACCGCTCGACCAGGCTGGAACCGCCCAGGTGGGCGACATCGGAGAACGTTCCCAGAATCAGTTTGAGGCCGACGTCGCGGCCCGCATCCAGGACGCGCGGCAGGCTTTTGAAAAGCGTCTGGAGGCCTGTCTGGCCAGCCCGGATTCGCAGGCCAGCCATCAGGTGAGGATCGCGGCAAAGCGGCTGCGGTACCTGATCGAGATTCTGCGCGATTATGACGTTCGCGGCGCTTCCGAAGCTCTCGTCTGGTTCCGCGGGATTCAAAAGCATCTGGGAGATCTGCATGACACCGACGTGCTGGAGCAGATGATGATTCAGATGATCGCCAAACCAAAGTACCTGCAGGACCACCTTGACCTTGCTTTTCAGGTGGCGAAAATCGTACACAAGATTCGCCGGAGAAAGAAGACTCTGACCGGGAAATTCGTCGAGGTTGCAGCCGATTCTGCGGAATATCGGAGGATTCAGGACTGGCTGGCGGGCTTGACCGAATCGTTTTCTGCGGCGGCGGCAACTGCATGACGAGCTGACTCAGCCTTTGGCTTGTGGATATCTTCCGCCGACTCTTCCGAGTTTGCGCGCTGCGCCGTTTTGCCCGATGAACTTGCACCGGCGAGTTGCTGGCTCGCAAGAACCTCGCCGATGCCCGCCTTAAGCTGCTCAAACACCGAGGGAATGTCCGGCGTGGCGTCAACCGGAATGAACTGGTATTCATCCGCGAGCTTTTCGAACTGCGTCAGCAGCGCCGTCTGATATTTGTAAAAGCTTTCGTACATGTCTTCGCTGGGGTGCAGGTCCATCCCCGACTCCCAATAATCGAAACCCGTCGAAAAGACGACGCGAGGAATCAGATCCTGAACGCCGATTCGCAGGTAGAAAACGGCGTCCGGCTTCAAGGCGAAACTGTAGACGTTCCTCATCCAGGCGGGATCCACGCCGCGGATGATGGCCCGTGCCATCAGCGAGTAGATATAACGGTCGGTGAGGACGACGAAGCCCGCTCGCAGCGCCGGAACGATCTGGCGCTCGAGGCGATCAACAAAATCTGTGGCATAGAACAGGCCGAGCGTCACGCGGCCGAGCGTGTGGCCTTCCTTCGCCTGCTTGATGCCTTTGCCAGCGAGGTCCGAGCGGGTCATTCCGGTGTCGAGCACGGCCCTTCCCTGCTGTTCGAGCCAGGGCTTGAGCAGATTGATCTGGGTGGAGCGGCCCACGCCGTCCGTCCCTTCGATCACAATCAGCTTGCCGGTCATTCCTTCCAGGTTCATTCCCGGAAGGACCACTCCGTAGGTTTCTCTCATGGGGACACCCTCAGCCGCTTGGCCTGCGCCAGTTTCGCTTTCACGAGCTGGCGCATCTGGACCTGCTGCTCTTCAATCGGCTGGGTTGCATCCACCAGCGTCAAATCGTATTCAGGCACCAGATTGTCGTATTCTTCCAGGATGCGCCCCTGGAAAACTTCAAAACTTTCTTCGGGGTCGTTGCTGAGCCCCAGGTCCATTCCTGCTTCGTAGAACTTGAAGCCGTTCCGGCCGGTTTGAAGGCGTTTCATGGCGATGCCAAGCGGCACTCGAAAATAGAAAGAGACGGTAGGCTTGACCGCGAAGCTGTAGAGTTCCCGGACCCACTTTCGATCCATTCCCCTCGCCACGTCACGGGCAAAAGCGGTATAAATGTAGCGATCGCACAGGACCACGGCACCGGCCTTCAGGAGCGGAATGATGTTGTGCTCCATGCGGTCCGCGAAGTCCGTCGCGTGAATCAGGCTGAAACTGGCGGGCGTCAGGATTTTCCGCTTCTTGCCGCGCTTGGTCGTATCCCGAACCAGCGGAGATGAGTTCCACTCGCTGAAGACGGTTCCGTAGCCTTCAGATTGCAGCCACTGATGGAGCAGATTCAATTGAGTGGATTTGCCGGATCCGTCTATCCCCTCGACAATAAAGAGCTTGCCCGGAAACCGATGCTCTCCGTAACGCTTCACAAAGCGCTCCCGACTCTCGAAACTTAAGGCTTTCTACTAATATAGCACATCGAAGCGGGGGCGTAAAATCGCCACTTTCAGGCCCTGGTCGCCCATCTGCCGCCCGACTGCGGGGGCTTGAATCCGCAAGCCGCGTGCCGATTTTTTCCTCTGCCGGCCTATTTTCTTGTCGCATTTTCTCCATCCGGCGCGCGAAAATACAAGAATACCGTCTTGAAGGCGTGGCCGGGCGGCATGTGCGCGGCGGACTCCTGAGCGCCGCAACGCTGCGCAATCCGAAAGCCACTTCCACTACAAGGAGTCGAGATTGTTCGTAAAGCTTCTGGCAAATTGGCATGCTTGGCTAGTTTCGACCCTGATCCTTCTGGTCGCGCTGGTCGTTGCGCGGGTGGCGCACAGCATCATCTTTTCCGCAGGAAGGAAGCTCGCGGCCCGGACCGGCAGCACGCTGGACGATTCGATTTTTCGCCACAGCCACCGGCCAGCGCGATGGATTCTTCCGCTGCTTTGCCTCTTTTTCGCCCTTTCGATTACGGCGCTGCCACCTGGGGTGATGCATCCGGCCCAGCACGCTCTCGGCCTGGGGCTGATCGGCTGCGTGGCATGGCTGCTGGTCGCGCTCATCGCCGTCTTTGAGGACGTCATCGCGGAAAGATACCGGGTGGACGTGAAGGACAATCTGCAGGCGCGGAAAATTCAAACGCAGATGCAGGTACTGCGGAGAATCGCCGTGGTGGTGATCAGCATTCTCACTCTCTCCATCATGCTGATGACCTTTCCCCAAATTCGCCAGTTCGGGGTCAGCCTTTTCGCTTCCGCCGGTCTGGCCGGATTGGTGGTGGCCATGGCTGCCCGGCCGACGCTGTCCAGCCTGATCGCCGGAATTCAAATCGCCCTGACCGAACCTATCCGCATTGACGACGTCGTCATTGTGGAAGGCGAGTGGGGGCGGATCGAAGAAATCGGAACCACCTACGTGGTCGTTTGCATCTGGGACCTGCGGCGGCTGGTCGTCCCGCTTTCCTATTTCATCGAACATCCATTTCAGAACTGGACCAGAACTTCAGCCAGCATTCTGGGATCGGTCTTCATTTACACGGACTACACAGTGCCGGTGGAGGAAGTTCGCCGGGAGTTTCGGCGTCTTTTAGAAGCGACTCCATCGTGGGATAAGAAGGTGTGCGTGTTGCAGGTGACCAACGCCACCGAGCATACCGTGGAATTGCGCGCGCTGATGAGCGCCGCGGATTCCTCAACTGCCTGGGACCTGCGCTGCCTCATCCGCGAAAAACTGCTGGCATTTCTGCAGAAGAGCTACCCCGATTGCCTGCCTCGGGCGCGGATTGAAGTTTCACCTCTGCCGGGAGGAGAGAAGAATTTCCCTGCCGGCCAGGCCTCAATGCAGCGCACCCTGAAGTGAATTGACCATGGACTGGGTCGTCTGCGGACTGAGTGAGGCGGCGATGAAATTGTAAGTGGCGCCGGAATTCAGAATGATGTGAAAGGTGTGCGTGTCGATTCCAAAGAATACGTTTGAGGCGACTTCCTTGACTTCGCCGACCGGCACCGAAAATACCTTCTTGCCTTGCTCGTCGTATTGGAGATTCCCTGCCGACAGCGTCAGCACGCCCTGCGGCTTGCCCGCTTTCTGAAGCACGCTGATCGCATCACCGAGATTGATCACATTGAATGTCTGCGCCGCAGATGCGGCTGATTTGGACTGCGCCTTCGCCGACGAGGACGACGCCCCGCCACTAGCCGCGGTCACGGAGAAAGAACCCTCGACCTCACTCTCATCCGGATTGACCACAAATAGGTGGCAGGCGCCGGCAGCCGCGCCGGAAGCCACCCTGAGTTTGGCTGTCAATTCGGTTGCTTTAGAGAATGTGGTCGCAAGGACTTCGATGCCGGGATTGGAAAAGCTCACAGTCGCGCCCTTGGCGAAATTCCTGCCCTTCACTTTGATAGTCGTGTCGGCTCCTGCAGGCGCGCTCGCCGGTTCAACGCTGGTGAAAACAGGGACGGCCGCGTTTTCCACAGCCGCTGGAGCCGGCTCTACTGACGCGCCGGCCGGCGCGGCCGTGATTGAAAATCCGATCTGGGCGGAGACGCCTTCCGCATTCGCGACGTAGAGCGTGACAGGACCGGGAGCAGCCTTTTCACCAACCGTGACTTTTGCCCCCAGGTGGGACGCGTCCGTGAAACTGGTTGAGAGCACACGGATGGCCGGGCTGGAGAATGACACGTAGCAATCTTTTGTGAAGCCGCTTCCGGTTATGGTCAGGGATTGAGAGCCGCCCGGCGCAAGCTCCGCCGGACTGACACTTGCGATCTGCAAGGCCGGCCGGGCTGACGCTGACTGCACTCCCAGCGCAAGCACAGTCGCCGCAAAGCAGCGGAGGAAAAGCCGCGGCAGCAATTTCTTAGTCTTTCTACGCCCCACGTTTCGCCTCGGATCAGCTTCCCTCGTCCATCAGCACGGTTTACCGCCCGGCGACTTGCTCTTCTCTAATCTTTGGCCTTCTGACTTTTGACAATGCCTGAACCTTCTTTGATGGTGAGAATCTGATTGACGTCCAAATCAGTGAACTTCTCGAGTTTCTGCGTCGTGGGCCATTTGACTTCCAGCAGGTCGATTATCTTGGCCTGGTTGACGCCGAAGTGCAGCCGAAGATCGCTTTGCGACATCACGCTGGTTCCGCTGTGCACTTCGTCAATTTGACTGTGCTTGCCCGTCACCACCCGGATTCTGGCACCGATAGCCGTCCGGTTGCAATGCGTCCCAAGAAGCTTGACCTTGATCCAATTGTTCTTGTTTCCGCCGTCGTTCCTCAACAAGGACGGGTAATCGTTCATATTGTTCACGACCACATCAATGTCCCCGTCATTGTCGTAATCCCCGAAGGCGCAACCCCGGCTTGAGAAGCGTTCGCTGATTCCCGGCCCCATCTCGCTGGAAACGTCCTTGAATTTTCCATCGCCCAGGTTGTGGTAAACGATTCGAGGATTCTTGAACGTCGCTCCCAGATGATACTTGTCAATTCCGGGGTAAACGTGGCCGTTCACCTGAACAATATCCGTCCAGCCGTCGTTGTCGTAATCCGCAAATCCACAGCCCCAGGCGACGTACTGCGTGTTGACTCCGACTCCCGACGCGTAAGTGGCGTCGGAAAAAGTGCCGTCGCCGTTATTTCGGTAAAGATCGCAGGTGTCATCGGAAAAGTTAGTCTTGAAAATGTCGAGCCAGCCGTCGCAGTTGTAGTCGCCGACGCCCAGTCCCATGCCAGCCTGCTCCTGGCCATCCTCGTTGTAAGCGCAACCGGCCATGACGGCGATATCTTCAAACGTTCCGTCGTGCTTGTTATGAAAGAGAACGCTCGGCTCGGAATCCACTGCGACATAAATATCCGGCCAGCCGTCGTTATCGAAATCGTAGGAAACCGCGGTAATCGAATAACGCGGGCCCGGTTTCAAAATACCGGCTTTTTCCGAGACGTCCGTAAATGTTCCATCGCCGTTGTTGTGATAAAGAAGGTTGGAGCCGCCGGGAAGTCCGCGAGGCCCGCACATCACCGGAATGCCTTTCCATTGGCAAAAAGCGGTTTCGCCCGGCTTGGGAACCTTTGCAAGATCCAAAACAATATAGTTGGCGACAAAAAGGTCCAGGAATCCGTCGCGGTCGTAATCGAGAAATGTACAGCCCGATCCCCAACGAACATCATCCTTCCAGAGGCCGGCTTTTTTGGTAACATCCGTGAAGGTGCCGTCCCCGTTGTTCTTGAAGAGAACATTATGGCCCCAGAAGGTGAGGAACAAATCGTCCCAGCCGTCGTTGTCATAATCGCCGACGCAGACGCCTGTTTGCCAGCCCGTTCGTCCAAGACCGGATTTCTCCGTCACGTCCGTGAAGGTTCCGTCGCGGTTGTTTTTGTAAAGATGGGTTGTCGGCGCCTGGCCCGGAGGCCATATCTTGTTGTGGCCGCCATCCAGGCGAGTTCCGTTCGTCAGATAGATATCGATCCAGCCGTCCTGGTCGTAGTCAAAGAAAGCGATGCCGCTGCCTTTGGCCTCGATGATGTAATCCTTTTTGTTGACGCCGCCCCAGACGTTCACAGAATTCAACCCGGCCTGCCTGCCGACATCCACGTAGGTCACCGGAGACGCAGCTTCGGGCGCGGGAGCCGTTGCCGCATCGAGAATGGGCACCCCTCTCCACCGGTAAATGGGTGTGGTCAGAAAATCAAGAATCCCGGAGCCCAGAATTGCAGCGGATCCGGATAGGAGATGACGCCGAGAGAATTTCATTCCGAAGTTATGATGCGGGGAATTCCCGAGCCGCTGCTCTCGATCGGCAACCGGCTCTTCGCGCAACCGAACAATTATACCATGCTGGGAAATTCGTTCTCCGTCGTATAATGCGACCTGCGACTTGAGACTGCGGAAATCAGCAAAGCGAGGTTCTGTATGAAACTTCTGGCAGGATTGCTGTGCTTTGTGTTCTTCACACCGCTCGCCTGGGCAAACCCGCGCGGAATCAAGACCGAAACCGTGCACTTCGGCTCGAAGGGCGAGGAGGTTTCAGGCTTTTTGGCCCGACCGGATTCGCCGGGGAAACATCCCGCGCTGGTGGTCATCCATGAATGGTGGGGTCTGGTCCCGTGGGTCAAGGAACAGGCGGAAAAATTCGCCGCCCAGGGCTACGTGGCGCTTGCGCCGGACCTCTACCATGGGAAGTCAGCAACCGACCCGAAGGAAGCCTACAAGCTGATGAGCGACTTGTCCCGGGGCCACGGAGTTCGCGACGTGCAGGCCGCCTACAACTACCTTGCCTCGCAGCCGGACGTCGACGCCCAAAAGATCGGCGCTGTCGGCTGGTGCATGGGTGGTGGATATTCACTCCAGCTCGCAATCCATGAGCCACGCCTGGCCGCCTGTGTGGTCAATTATGGCGAGTTGCCGACCGACCCCAAGGCCATCGAGCAAATCAAAGCGCACGTCCTGGGAAATTTCGGCGGTCTTGACCACGGCATCACGCCCGCCAAAGTACAGGCATTTGAAAAAGCCATGAAAGCGGACGGCAAAAATATCAATGTAAAGATCTATCCGGATGCCAATCACGCCTTTGAGAATCCCAACAATAAGGGAGGCTATCGCCCGCAAGCAGCGCGGGACGCTGAGGCTCGGACGCTGAAGTTTTTGAACAAGAATTTGAAATAATGCGCGGCCTCGCCATAACTGGATCGTGGGGCGCGATTCGGAGAAAAGCCAGGCATCTCCGAGAAACGTCGCCCCATGGCTTAAGCGACCGGGTAATAGAGTCTGCCGCCGCGCAAAGTGACGATCGGTTCGAGTTTCAGCCGGCCGGTTCGCTTCTTTCCATAGGAGTCAGTAAAGACAAACCTACCTTCCCGCAGGTTCAGCACGCTCACATCCGCCGCCGCGCCGGGGCTCAGAGTTCCAACCCTGGCTCCGAAATCGAACACCCGGGCCGCCATCGAGGTTGCGCGCTCGACGACTTCCCGCAGGCTCAAACCCAACGAAAAAAACTTCGAAAGTGTTGTCACCAGATCGTAGACAGGGCCGTTGACATTGGCCGAATAGAGGTCGCTGGATATCGTATCCGGCGGAAATTCCTGCTTCAAACACTTCTCCATCACTCGAAAGGAAAAGCTGCCCGCTCCGTGGCCGACGTCGAACAGCACACCGCGCCTGCGGGCCTGCAGAACTTCGGGCAGGAGTTTCCCCTTCGAATCCAGAATTCCGTTCGGGTGGGAGTTGTAGGCGTGAGTGACCACGTCACCCTTCCTCATGAGCCGGATCAGTTTGGGTAGCGGCGAATACGATCCGCCGATGTGCATCATCAGCGGCAGGCCCGCCCGGTCGGCGGCCTGACGGGCGCGCTTCATGCCTTCGTAATCATTCCGGCCGGTATACTGCTTTGAAAACCGAATCTTCAGGCCGACGATCAACCCCGGATGAAGTTTCGCCATCTTCACAGCCAACTCAGGAACGCAATAGCGAAGATCTTCCAACTCGCCCATGTTCGGCGTGCTGCCCGCGACCATTCCGATGGCAACGACGTTCAGCAAAGCGCGAATGCGCGTTTGCGACCGTTCGATGTGGCATCGGCGGAAGGCTTCAAACATCAATGGGCCCGAGGTGCCGGCGTCAATGACGCTGGTAACACCGCGACGCAGGCAGTGAGGATCGGCCTCGATTCCGTAAGGGCCGACGTCAGGAAAAACGTGGGTGTGGATATCAATCAGGCCGGGTGTGACGATCTTGCCGCGGGCGTTGATAACGATACGCGACCGATTTGCGGGAATGTCGGCCGCGATACTTTCAATCTTTTCGCCACGAATGGCGACGTCCCGGACGGCATCGAGACCTTGCGAGGGATCGACGACTCTCCCACCTTTGATGAGAACGTGGAAAGGCTTGAAGGCCAAATCTCTGCGGCGCCTCATCGCAAGTCCTTCGCCCGCTACGGCGGAGACTGCCGCCGGGCAATAGGCGGCGACTGTCACTTGCCGCCCGCGTCCGCCTCCGTGCCCCGGTAGCTCCACATTGCGCCGGTGAACTGGCGGTTCATGCGGGCGATGTTTTCCAGCTTGATGCTCTTCGGGCAGACAGCTTCACATTCGCCGTGATTGGTGCAGGCGCCGAAAAGTTCCGACTTCATCTGCGCGACCATGTTTCGCGCGCGGCGGTCGCGCTCCGGCCGGCCCTGCGGCAGCAGAGCAAGGTGCGAAATCTTGGCGGATGTAAAAAGTGAGGCGGATGCGTTCGGGCACGCCGCAACACAGGCTCCGCAGCCGATGCATTGCGCGGCGTCCATGGCCAGGTCGGCGTTTTGCTTTTCGACAGGAATAGCATTGCCGTCCGGCGCGGAGCCGGTGCGTACGGAAACGTATCCCCCCGCCCCGATGATGCGATCAAAGGCGCTCCGGTCCACGATCAGATCTTTCAGAACGGGAAAAGCCTTAGCGCGCCACGGCTCCAGCCACAATTTCTGGCCGTCCTTGAAATGCCGCATGTGCAACTGGCAGACCGTCGTGCCCCGCTGAGGACCGTGCGCCACGCCGTTGATCATGAACCCGCACGACCCGCAAATGCCTTCCCGGCAGTCGTGATCGAACGCCACGGGCTCTTCGTTTCTGGCGATCAAATCTTCGTTGAGCACGTCCAGCATTTCCAGGAATGACATGTGTTCGCTGACATTTGAAACTTCGTAGCGAACCATTTTGCCGGGGCTTTGCGCGTTCTTCTGCCGCCAGATATTGAGAATCAGCTTCATTGTCTTGCCGCCTTTGCCGCGGCCGTCGTGGGACGCATCGTTTTCCTTCTACTTATAGCTTCGCATCGCCAGATGCACGTTCTCAAATTCGAGCGGCTCAATGTTCCGGATGGGACGAGCGTCCTCGCCGGCGTATTCCCAAGCCGCGACGTGCGCGAACTGCTGGTCGTTGCGAAGCGCCTCCCCTTCCGGCGTCTGATACTCTTCGCGGAAATGCACGCCGCAGGACTCTTCGCGTTCCAGCGCGTCATAGCATGTCAGCTCGCCCAGTTCGAGAAAATCCGCCACCCGCCCGGCTTTCTCGAGTGCCTGGTTAATTTCCATGCCCTCGCCGGTCACGTTGACGTCATTCCAGTATTCCTCGCGAAGGGCGCGAATCCTGCCAATCGCCGACTCCAGCCCCTTGCGGGTGCGCGACATTCCGCAATCCTCCCACATGATGTGGCCCAGTTCGCGATGAAACGAATCCACGCTGCGCTTGCCTTTGATCGAGAGCAGGCGGCCAATGCGGCTTTTCACTTCATCCTGGGCGCGCTTGAACTCGGCATGGTCCACCGCGAGAGTTTCCCCGCGCTTTACACCCGCCAGGAAATTCCCCAGCGTGTAAGGAATCACAAAGTAGCCATCCGCCAAACCCTGCATCAGGGCGCTTGCGCCCAGGCGGTTCGCTCCGTGGTCGGAGAAATTGGCTTCCCCCAGAACGAACAGGCCGGGAATCGTGCTCATCAGGTGGTAATCCACCCAGAGCCCGCCCATCGTATAGTGCACGGCCGGGAAAATGCGCATCGGGAGTTCATATGGATTCTCGCCGGTGATGCGCTCGTACATTTCAAAGAGATTGCCGTAACGTTCGGCAATGGTCTTTTGGCCAAGCCGGCGGATGGCGTCAGCGAAATCAAGATAGACGCCACGGCCTCCGGGCCCCACGCCGCAGCCATCGTCACAAACCCGCTTTGCGGCCCGCGAAGCGATATCCCGCGGCGAGAGATTGCCGAAAGCGGGATAAATGCGCTCCAGATAATAATCCCGCTCAGCTTCAGGAATCTGCTTGGGCGGCCGATTGTCGCCTTTCTTCTTGGGAACCCAAATGCGCCCGTCGTTGCGCAGCGACTCGCTCATCAAAGTCAGCTTCGACTGGTAATCGCCGCTCACGGGAATGCAGGTGGGGTGAATCTGCGTGAAGCACGGATTGGCAAAAGCAGCGCCCTTCTTATACGCGCGCCAGATCGCCGTCGTATTGCAGCCTTTGGCATTCGTGGAAAGATAGAAAACATTTCCGTAGCCGCCCGTCGCCAGAACGACGGCGTCCGCCGAGTGCCCGGAAATTTCTCCCGTCACCATGTCCCGGACGATCACGCCGCGAGCGCGCCCTTCAATCACCACCAGCTCCAGCATCTCGTGGCGAGGATACATTTTGACTTGCCCGGCCTGGATTTGCCTCTGCAGGGCCTGATAAGCGCCCAGGAGAAGCTGCTGGCCCGTCTGCCCGCGGGCGTAGAAGGTCCGCGAAACCTGTGCGCCGCCGAAGCTCCGGTTCGCCAGCAAGCCGCCGTACTCGCGCGCGAAAGGCACACCCTGCGCCACACACTGGTCAATGATGTTGACGCTGACCTGCGCCAGGCGGTACACGTTCGCTTCACGGGAGCGGAAGTCGCCGCCTTTCACCGTGTCATAGAAAAGCCGGAAAACCGAATCGCCGTCGTTGGGATAGTTCTTGGCGGCATTGATTCCGCCCTGTGCGGCAATCGAGTGCGCGCGCCGCGGCGAATCCTGATAACAAAAGGAGGTGACGTTGTATCCGAGTTCGCCCAGAGTGGCGGCGGCGGAACCTCCGGCAAGGCCGGTTCCCACCACAATCACTTTGTATTTGCGCTTGTTCGCGGGGTTGACCAGCTTCATGTCAAATTTCAACTTGTCCCATTTCTGCTCGATGGGCCCGGGAGGAATGCGGGAATCAAGTTTCATGGTTTGGCCCCTTACTCACCTGACAAGGTGCAACATCACAGCCAGCGGAACGGAGCAGAAACCCGCTCCAATCACAATCGCCACCAAAGCCGATGCTCGCTTCAAAATGGGTGTATAGCGCGGATGAGCAATGCCCACGGTCTGGCACATGCTCCAGGCTCCGTGGTAAAGATGGAACGCCAGACAAACATTCGCGACGATATAGAAAATCGCCACCACCGGATGCTGGAAGTCGGTCACGACGTTATGAAAAACATGGCCCGCCTGAAACGCCGGATTCACGGCCCCGAAAGTCAGGTCCAGGAGGTGGTAAATAACGTAGAAGAAAATGATGGGTCCGCTCCATACCATGGTGCGCGAGGCGTAACTCGAAGCTACCGGCGTGTATTTGACGTAGCGTGAATTGCGGGCTTCAAACCTGTTAAGAACCGTAAGCTGCCACGCCGCCACGATGTGCAAAATGACGGCGACGAGCAGGACAACCCGCGTTCCCCAAAGCAGCGGAGGCAGAGCGCGCAAGTGCGCCGCGTAAGCATCCAGAGGGCGAACCCCGTTTGCTTCCACCGGAAGGAAAATCTGCAGGTTGGCCAGCATGTGGACGATGATGAAGCCGAAGAGGATAAGACCCGTCACCGCCATCACCACCTTCTTGCCGATGATGGAACCGTAAAAGGAGGTGACACGCTCCAGCTTGCCGGTCAAGGCCACAGTGCTCAACGCGCTCCTCTCCTGCCTCTTTTTCCGGATCAGGTTTGACTGAAATCCGTCCGTTGGAGGTTGGGAAGCAAACGGCCGCGTCAGCCGTTGCTCAAGTAATTCATCCTATCGCACCTGTTCGCCGCCGCGCAACCCTGTGGCCCGGCTGCCGGCAGCTTCGCCTGCGAAGGCTGACCTGGACGGTTCGAAGACCGTCGAACGCTGATTCAGGATGAGGAAATCACGCGGGAAGATTCCAGCCCTTGGCGCCTGCGTTGTCAGCAGCCAGGATGTGGGCGTGCGATTCGACGCCCTTTGTCTTCAGGGTTTCAGTGATGAGGCCGCCGACGGCCAAAGGATCTCCGCGAACGAAGGCCAGGATTGAAGGGCCCGCGCCGCTCAGGCATATCCCCAACAAATGCGCATGCTTGAGGGCGAGGACTTCGGCCAGGCCGGGCATCAGTGAGGCCCGAAAGGGCTGGTGCCAGCGGTCATCGAAAAAGGTGGGATGAAAATCCGCCTTTCCTGAGAAAACCTGCGCGACCAGGGCTGCAGCGCGCTGCAAATTGTGCACGGCGTCGGGACGCTCATAATGTGCCGGCAGGACGGCGCGCGCTTTTTCCGTGGGCACGGCGTAAGAAGGAATGACCAGCACGAATTGAAGCGTGTCAGGGACCGGAGCCGAATAAGCCAGAACTCGATCGGCCTTCTGGACCGTAATCGTGAAACCGCCGTGCCAGGCCGCGGCCACGTTGTCCGGATGGCCTTCAATGGACGTGGCTCGCGCCAGCAACTCCTCGTCATAGAGGTTCCGATTGCCGAGCCAGTGGCATGCCGCGAGCGCGCCCACAATGGCCGCCGCGCTCGAGCCCAGGCCGACACCCACCGGGATATTATTCTGGATTTCGAGATCAAAGCCGCGCCGGTGACCCCAATCGTTGAGCGTTTCGCGAATGGTCCGTGCGATCAGGTTATCGCCGCCGGTCGAGATTCGCTCCGGCGTAACGCCTCGATAGGTTACCGTGACTTCTTTGTCGGCGCGTGGCGTGACGTAAAGCTCAAGGTACAAGGCGAGAGCGACGGCGGCGCAGTCGAACGCGCAACCAAGATTGGCGCTGGTGGCCGGAACTCGAACCTTGATTCGATGGGACATGGCTGAAGTGGAATTTTATCACGAGCCCGGCCGGAAATCGGCCCCGATCAGACCACCGGCGATGGCGGGGATCAGCAGAACTTCATCGCCATCCTGGAAAGCATAGCTGGCGCCGCCGAGGAATCGGATGTCCTCATCGTTGACGTAAATATTGACGAAGCGAAGCGGCGTTCCGTCCTCCGCGCAGAGCGCCTGGCGGATACCCGGAAATTCGCGATCAAGTCCCGCGAACATTTCTTTCAGATTCTCTGCCACGATTTCGGCAACTTCCGCACCGTTCGTGAATTTGCGGAGCGGAGGAGGAATACGAATGGTAATTGCCACAGAAACCCCCTGAAAAAGTTAAAGCTCTGAATCAGAGTGCTCAAAAGCTTTTGGTCAGCGCGCAACGGCCCTGCTGCGCGGGATTCAACCCGGCGAAGCCTCCTCTAGACATGGGCAGCGGCGAGATTCAGGAATTGCTCCTCAAAGGCCGCCAGCTTGGGCCGGATAGCTTCCGCCGGTTCAAGTTCCCCGCTCACAGCGCCGGCCGTTTTCAAACCGTTTCCAGTAATCGCAAGCACGGTGCTGCGCGTGGGATCGAGCTTGCCTTGCGCAATCAGCTTTCGCGCCACGGCCACGGTCACACCCGCGGCGGTCTCGCCGAAAATCCCTTCCGTCTCAGCCAGCAAGCGCATGGATTCAACCACTTCCTGGTCGGAAGCGTCTTCGCCCGCGCCGCCCGAGCCAAGAATTGTCTTGACGGCATGAAAACCGTCGGCCGGATTGCCGATGGCGAGAGATTTGACGATGGTCTTCGGCTTCTGCGGCTCAATTTCAGGCGAACCCTTCTTCGCCGCGGTTGTGATGGGCGAACACCCGGTCGCCTGCGCCCCATAGAAACGCGTTCCGGCACGCTCGACCCAGCCGAGCTTCTCAAGTTCGCCGAAAGCCTTGCGAATTTTCGTGATCAGCGCCCCGCCCGCCATCGGCACCACAATATTGGCAGGAAGCTTCCAACCGAGCTGTTCGGCAATTTCAAATCCGAAGGATTTGGAACCTTCCGAATAAAAGGAGCGCAGATTAACGTTGACGATCCCCCAGGAATATTTCTGCGAAATTTCCGAACAGAGCCGATTCACCTGGTCATAATTTCCACTGACTTTGACGAGGCGCGCTCCGTAAACCTGCGTGCCCACGATTTTTGCCGGTTCCAAATCGGCGGGAACAAAAATGAAGGTTTTAAAGCCTCCCTGAGCGGCCTGCGCGGCCACGGCATTGGCCAGGTTGCCCGTCGAGGAGCATCCGACCGTGTCAAAGCCGAACTCGCGCGCCTTGGAAAGCGCCACGGCCACAACGCGATCCTTGAAGGAAAGCGTGGGAAAATTCACCGCGTCGTTCTTAAGATAAAGCTCGCGTACGCCGAGCGCTTTTGCCAGGCGCGGCGCCGGAACCAGCGGCGTGAAACCCGTGTATTTGCCCACACACGGTTCGCCATTGAGCGGGAGCAGCTCGTGGTATCGCCACATCGTGCGCGGACGCTGGGCGATCTCTTCGCGCCGTACTTCGCGGCTCAGGCGATCATAATCATAAACGGCTTCGAGCGGCGCCCAGCACTCTTCACACGCGGCCAGCGGCCCGACTTCATAGGTTCTGCCACACTCGCGGCATTTCAGATGCAACAGATAACTCACGACTCCTCCTACGCGCGGTTTCTCCGCGCGGCTCCAAAGGGTCCTGCGATTTGCAAATGGGGCAAAACTGAAAAGCCCCCCCGATCTCATCGAGGAGGCTGTCTAAAGGAGTGCCGCCCCTCTCTCATCTCCCCCTTCTACGGGTGGGAGTTAGCACCTGACCTTCAATTGCGCGCTGCACAATCAAAGCGGTTGCCGTGGCGTCTTCGGGCCCGTCCCTCGGCCACTCTGGATGAGATTCAGGCTTGCTGAATCACGTATTCAATTGTGGATTCGAATTTTACGCGGCACGCAGGCTGCGTGTCAACAACGATTTTCCCCCGGCAGCCGGCATATGCAATGCAGGTCGGCAAACCAATGCCCAGTCGCAAGCTACTTGGCAGCCTCCGCCGGCGGAGCCTTTCTCTTGGGAGGTGGAATGATGGCAAGCGGCACGCGCGCGAAGGCGACGCGACCAACGGCCGGATCGAGCACGTTCGCCTGGACCAGATAGCGGCCCGGACGGAATTTATCCAGCGGAATCTGCACCAGGTAGGTCGCTTTCTGATTCTTTGACTTTATCGCTTTGCCGTCGAAAGGCCCGGCATCGGCAATCCTCATGCCGTGGCGGAAAAACACAAGGCCCACACGCGGAGCGCCGGCATTTCCGGAAGCCGCGGCTACTCCCGAATTATTCTTGCCTTTTGAAACATAAGATTGGAGGTAAACATAAAGGACCTGGTTGGTGCGGAAGACGCGCGTCACGCTGGGCACCAGCGCCCGGCCGCCAATCTCAAGCGGATCTTCCATTCCCAGCCGCATCCTTCGCTTCTCCGCCCCGGGTTGTTCCAGTTGATTCGAAAGGACCACGGAACTCAGGGACAATCCTGGAGTGCTGGTCTGCGGCAGGTCAAGCGGGACTTCAAAGCTTCCGATTTTGCCGGTCTCGTTCTCTCTGACCACGGCTTTCAACTGATATTTTCCCGGCGGCAGGACCATCGCGCCTTCGTAGAGAATGTTGCCTGCCAGAACGCGGTCGTAGGTTTCGCCGCTCAGCTTGACGGGCAGAGTGTCCCGCAGGAAGCCGGCGGGCCTCTTGTCCTTGCCGCTGGTCGCGCGCCAGGCAAAATCGAATGCCGTCTGGTGCGCCCCGGACTTCTTCTGGAAGGAAAGTTCCGAACCGGGAATCTTGGCCGCCAGCACCACGTAGTAATCGCCGTCCGACAGACGGAAGTACGAAGGCTCAACCACGAACGGCAGATCCACGAACGGCGCATCCAGACCCATGGCCTGCTGCAACTGAACTTCCTTGTCTTCCCGCGTAAGCTGCCGCCAGTTCTTGGGGGCAAAATAGCCGGGCCGCGATTCGACTTTCTCTCCCGGCCGGTCCACTTTAACGGTGATGCGGCGGAAACGGCCGTCAGCCTTGGTGTTGGTGGGTGTGTAGCCGAGGAGATAGTAGCTTGAGTTTTCCTGCTGGATGTCGCGGAACGCCTGGCTGAAATCATTGGTGTCATAAAAGCTTCTTCCGCCGGTGTCCGTGGCAAGCGTGGCCAGAGTTTCGCGGCTGCCTTCAAGCGAGGAAACGGCGGAGTACATGGCCTGGCCTGTGTAGAGCGCGGTGCCGGAAGGACTCGCGGAGCTTGCGTCGCCTCCGGGCGGCAGCGCCACCAGGCCCCGGGCGTCCATGGTGTAAAGAGAGACATTCGAGCGGTTCGCTGCATCCACCGTGGCGCGGAGTTGTGCTTCGTTTTCAAGGCCGGTCCGCTCAATGCCGCTGGAAAAATGAATCACCAGTTTGCGGCCTGGAACATCCTGCAGCATCTGGGCGAGCGACTGGATGGCAGCCAGCTTCTCATCGGTATTGAAAATGTTGAATTCGGTCTCGTCCGGCGTGAAGGCGTCCGAGACGTCCTGGCTGACGACTTCATTGCCGCTCAAATCCGTCGTTCCCGCCTCACCCTCCGGTCCGGACTGCGCCAACTGAGAAGTAGCGCCGACACGGATGGCGTCGAGCGTCTTGTCGAGAACGGAACGGTCATTCGTAAAATCCTGCAGCACTTTGAGCTGGTAACTGTAAATCACCACGGAAACCAGATCCGCGGCTGTCGATTCTTTGTTCACGAAATTCGTGGCCGCCTGAATGGCTCGCGTCAGGTCATCCACGGGCATCGCCGTCATGTCGAAAAAGAGAACGATCAGACGATGGTCCTGAACGATCTTCCCCGGTTGGGCATCCGGCGGGAGATTCGCAAGGTTGATGACCGCTGACTGCGATCCGGCTGCCGTGGCCTGAGTGAGCGTCGGGATGTTCTCCTCGCTGAAGGAGGTGACGGTCTGCGGCTTGCCATCCTCAAGAACTTGAAAGTCCGACGCTTTAAGTCCCTCGACCGGCTTCCCGCTTTTATCCCACACGCGCACGTCAACCAGCACAACATTCGTCTGGGACTTAATGACGTAGGACGGATTCGATTTTCCGCCCAGCGTGCCGGACTGCGGCGCTCCGGCCGGCGCGGCAAAAACCAGCACCGACGCAGGGAGCAAAAAGGCCCACACCGCCGCAATTCCGGCCAGTCGGCGGGCTCCGGGCTTTCGATTTCGGAAATTGGCTATCCGCATGGTTGAGTCATCCGCAAAGGCGGTCGTCTCTCAAAATCGAAGCCGCATCGTCAAGTCCACGGTCCGCATGGACCGGACGCTGGTCACGCGTCCGAAATTCGCGGCGTTGACGACCGTCCCGATTCCGCCGTAACTCGGCGTGTTAAAAAGGTTGTTGGCATTGACGCGAATTTCGCCGTTGATGCCCTTCTCGCGCGAAAAGATGAATTGCTTGCCCAGCGACGAATTGAGAGAAAACTGCGCCGGCCCGGGGATGGTGTTGCGGCCGGCGTTGCCAAACTGACCGGCCGGAGGCAGCGTGAAGGCCGCAGTATTGAAATACTCCTGAGCGGTCCGCTGCGAGGCCGGAAGAGAAACGGGTAAGCCGGTGGCATCCGCGCGTTCCGACGAGTTTGCCCCCGATCCGTTGCTGTTGCTCAAATTTCCGAGGACGCGGGCGGTGTAAGGCGATCCCGACTGGATCGAGGCGTTGGCGTTGATCCGCCAATCGCCCAGAATGGTGGAAGCAAATCCGCCACTGTGCAGCCAGCGCCTGTCGCTGCCGACCGGCAATGCGTAAGAGAAAAAGGCGCGAAAGCTGTGGCGAACGTCAAAGGACGAAAGCCCGCGCTCAGCCCGCAGATTGAAGGGATCCTGGGCCACCACGCCGCCCGCGCCGCCGATGCTCGATGCGTCGTCAATCGATTTGGAAAAGGTATAAGTTCCGAAGATCATGAAGCCGCGACTGAAGTTGCGGCGCAGTCCGACCTGCAACCCGTTGTAGATGGAATCCGCGCCGAAGGTTTCGTAGGTAAACTGCAGCGCGTTCGCAAGAGCCAGGTTCGACTGGCCCGAGCCCTGCAACGAGCGGTTCGGCGAAAGGAGCAGGTCGAGGTGCGTGCCTTTAGTGCCGACATAATTGACCGAGAGAATGATATTGCGCACGATTTCATCCTGCAGGCCCACATTCCAGGTTTGGCCATACGGCGTGCGGACGTTGGGATCGATCGCGTAGGTGTTTTTCAGGATATTCGGGCCCAGCGACGGGAAGCCGTTCTCCAGTGTCAGGTCGGCATTGGCGCCGGTCACAAGAGATGAAGCTTGCGCGAAGGGCGGCTGATTGGTCAGGTGCGAGATCAGGCGCTGATAAATCGAGCCGTCGTAAAAAAGTCCAAATCCGCCTCGCAGGACAAGCGAGTGATTGCTCCAGGGGCGAAAAGCAACGCCGACGCGCGGCGAAAAATTCAAGCTGTGCGCGCGAAGAAGCGACGCCGGCAGTCCTCCTGATTGCGAACTGGTGATCTGCGATACGTCAGAAAAGTTCTGGCCCAGCGCGAGATCAGAAAGATGGCCGTATTTTTCAGTAAAGGGCCGGAAATTTTCGTAGCGCAACCCAAAATTGAAAGTCAGGCGGGGCTTGAAACGCCAGTCGTCCTCGACAAAACCCGCGTAAACCCAGGAGCTCAAATAGTTCGCCGTCTGGCCGAACTGAACCGTGGTCGTCTGCGGAAGTCCCAGCAGGAAGTCTGCAAAATCGTATCCCGTGCCGGTGACCGGCTGGCCCGAGGCGTCGAACTGACTTGTGGTGTAACCGGTGAAGGTAAAGGTGCCGCGGGCGTCGGGATCCACAAGCGTACTGATATCGACGCGCCGGATTTCACCGCCGAAGCGGACGTTGTGCTTCCCATGATTCCAGAGGAGCGTATCCATCGCGCGAAACGTCTGGTTGCGGGTCAGCGATGGAATCGTATCATTCAGTCCACCGAAGTTCGTGAAGTTGATAACCGGAACGCCCCAGTCGCGCGGATTTTGCGAGATTCCGGTGATGCCCAGTTTGCCCGCGATATTCTGCTGGTAGGCGAACGGGTTGAGCACCGAATTCCGCCGGCGATTGAAGTTCGCCATCAGAGTGTTGATGAAATGAGGACTGAAAACGTGCGTCTCATTCAGCATGACGTTCTGGCCAAGCCCCGAGCTGGAGCTCGTGAAGGCGGGATAATTCGATACGGAGCGGGCACTGTCCCACTGCAGAAAGTACATGACGGACATCGTATCTTTAGCGCTCGCCTGATAGCCCACGCGGCCCATGAGCCGATCGCTGTTCGAAGGCAGGGATTCCTGCAAGTGATAATTCTGAACGCTGCCGGGAAGATTCGGCTTGGGAATGTATTGGAGAAGCCCTGCAGCGGCACCGTTAATCATCCCGGCTGGAATCCTGTTCCCCTGGAAAGGTGTTCGCTGGCCGGGCGGGCCCGACGTGGGATCATAGATCACAGGAACCGTTCCGGCCAGAGGCCCGGAAGGAATGACGGCATTGGAGAAATTACCGGTGCGCTCGTCAAGCGACGGAACCGTGGAAAAAGTGTCTGTCCCGGCTTTGCTTCGTCGCAAGGTGTAATTGATGAAGAAGTTGGTTTTGTCCCCGCCATTGTAAATCTTGGGGATGCTCAACGGTCCTCCCGCACTCACTGTCACCTGTTCGCTGTAGGAAGGAATTTGAGGCGAACTGGTCGTATTCAGGGGATAGGGCCGCGCATCAAAAGCGGAATTGGAGTAGGTGTCGGATATATTGCCTCGAATGCGGTTGATCATGGGACGGCGCCCGAAACGCCCTCCGAAAAAGAAACCGCCGCCGCCGAATCCTCCGCCGCCAAACCCACCTCCGCCGCCACCAAATCCAGGCGCGCCGCCAGGACCGCCGCCCATCCGCCGGAACCGCCCAAACCCGCCCCGCTCGCCGCCCATCGGGGTTGGCGCTTCACCGACACCTCCGGCCAGAAGAAAGGAGTTGGCTGCGCTCGCCTCGGAACCGCCCGGGACATTAATGTCCGCGCCAGCAGATTCGTCACCGCCATTGCCTGAGCCTGAAGGCTGAGCGCCCGTTTCCGCGGCGCCCGTGTTCTGGGAAAAGCGAAGATTGGCTTCGCCATTCCCCGCGCCTTGTTCGCCCCCGCCTGAGCCAAATTGCGATCCGCCCGCGGCACCGGGAAAACTGCGCGCCGGGCCTTGAAACGAGCCTGGTCTTCCGCCGGACGGCCGGGCCGGTCCAGCTGCCGGACCACGCGCTTCCTCGGGCTGCGGCAACTCCATGGCAATCCCGATCTTCAGGGTCTGGCCGGCAGTGACCGGAACGGGCTGGCGAACGTCGGTTCGAAATCCCAGGAGCGAAACGGTGAGCTTATAGGAACCGGGCGGAATTCCCGCGAGCGTGAAGTTGCCGCTTATGTCGGTCCAGGTTTCCTTGCGCGCGCCGTTTTGAAGGTTGGTTAATAGAACAGTCGCTCCGGGAACGTCCACCCCGCCCGGGCCGCGGACGTGGCCCGCGAGGGTTCCGCCGGCCTGAGCATACGAAAAAACAGATCCGGCCAGGAACAAGAGACTCAGAATTGCGGCCCGCGCAGTTGACATAGGGGTGGACATCCGTTCCGTCCTGTTCGACCTCGAGTCTCCCTTTGGGCCCGCGGCGGACTGCGAATGGATCTCCCGCTCGCCGCTAATGCTTCATGCCTTATTTGATTTAAGTGACGGAATCCCGGCGTCGAGGGTTACATCTGATTTGCATGTAACCTTCAGTGCCCCTCGAACGTTCTATGCTGCATGGAGGCCAAAATGAAAAGACGACACTTCTGGATGGTTTGTGGCGGCATGGGCCTGGCTATTCTGATAGCAGGCGCGCCGGGATTCGCCCAGATGGGCGGCATGATGGGACCGCAGGGCGGCCAGCGTCGAGGCTTCCGGCCGGGCGAAATGGCAATGGGAACGATCGCCTCGGTGGGCGTCGGCCAGTTTGACATCAAGAAAAACGACGGGTCCACCCAGACCATCAAGGTCAATGACAGCACCCGATATCGCGAAGGGCAGCAAACGATTCAGCTCGAGGATTTGAAACCGGGCGACCACGTTTTTGTTCGCGGTCAGACCGGCAAGCAGAAGCAGTTTACGGCGATGACGGTCCGAAGAGTGACGGAAGAAGAAATGGCTCGCTTTCAGAATCAGGGCGACCGAGCCTTCGGGCAGATCGTCAGTATCAATGGAAACGAAATCAAAGTTCAAAACCGCATGCAGGGAGATCAAACGATTGAGGTGACTGACAAGACGACTTTCATGAAGAACGGACAGGCAAGCACTCTGAAAGATTTGAAAGTCGGAGATCGCGTCTTTGCAACGGGAAAACTTGAAAACGGACATCTGACTGCCGAGCGCGTGTCCAGCGGCAATATGCGACCGCGCGGCGGCAGAGGCGGCTTCGGAGGAGGATTTGGCGGCGGGCAGCAAGCCCCTCCCAACCAGCAACCGTAGGACAAACCTTACATGGCGGAGGAATCTCAACGATGGTTCTTCCGGCATGGCCTCAAAGGCGAAGTTTGGGCGTGATGAAACTTGCAAAAACATGGCGGGCGATTCTGATCTTTATCCCTGTGGCGGCGGGGCTGCTGTTCTTTTCACTCGCTGCGGCGACCGCGCTTTCGGGCGTTCTGTCGCGGACGCTGACAGCGATGATTCTCGCTCCGGGGACGGTGCAGGCTTCAGCCGTTGACGTGGACGCAGGCGACGCAAAGGCCA
Organism: Terriglobia bacterium; assembly: GCA_046706005.1. Lineage (GTDB taxonomy): Bacteria > Acidobacteriota > Terriglobia > UBA7540 > UBA7540 > JBJKPU01. Next base: position 75,359 of record JBJKPU010000100.1, read on the forward strand.
CATTGGCCGGCCCGCAATCACTCGACGAGGTTCTGGCTTTCGCCACCGGCGCGAGAAACCCTGATTGGCGCGGCCGTCGATGGAATCATCCGCAGCACGAGCCGAGCGGCACCCCGGGGCCATGGAGGCACTATCATGCCTTCTTCATCCCTCGATGGCCGGGGCAGTCCTATCGGGCGTCCGGCTGGCCGGGGATTCTCGATCAGAATCGGGAAGCGCCGCAAATCGGTACATTCTGAGGCACAGCCAGAAAAACAGGAGGGTGACCGCTACCCAACCGGCGGGCTCAAGCAGGCTGAGGAAGCGGACCTTCAGCAGCATGTATTCGGGAGCCTTGACCCCGAACCATAGCGTGATCAGGGCAAGAAGTTTGACCTCGAAGCCGCTTCCCTTCTCTCCAAGCGCCACGACCCACAAATAGACGAGAGGCAGGAGCGCAAGCACGAAATAATGCCGCCAGGAAATCGGTGAGACCGCCAGCGAAATAACGGCGATCGTGAGCAATTCAAACGCCAGGCCGTCGGATTTGCGGTTCTTTTTCCAAAGCAAATACAGCGCTCCCAGGTAAACGGCTGCGCTCGTGACTTTGCCAATCAGACAGAGAAGCGCCGGGACGCTCTGCGGAATGCCGTGCACGAAAACGCCGCCGTTAAAGAGGGCCAGGAGGAAACTGCTGATCGAACGATTTTCAAAGTACGGCGCTCCACAGGAAAGGGCCGGATAAACCGTTCGAAGCCAATCGAGATGGTTCTGAAGGCCGAGCTGCCAGATTGAAACCCCGAGAAGAACCGCCATCCAGGCGCAATAAGCCGCCAGCCATCGCCATTGCCGGCGTATTACAAACAAGCCCACCGCCAGAACGGGCGTTACCTTGACCATGGTTCCCACGGCAAAACAGAAAGCGGAAGCGACCGGGCGGTGGCGGGACCACAAGTATGCTCCGAGCGTCCAGGTAATCAAGATCAAGCCGTCAATCTGGCCCAGCCACAGCCCTTGAATGAACGGGAAAAAGGCAAATCCTGCGGCGCCGCAGACCGCAAACCAGGGCCAGAAAGGCTTTGCCCGGGCCAGGCGCAACGCAAAGTAAATTGAGGCGATCAGCATCAAGTCGCTGAGCCAGGTCCACACCAGGTAAGCCCTCTGCCAGGGAAACCGGCTGAGGGGTTCCATGATAAGCGCCGTGAAAGGCGGGGTGAGGAAGTGAAGGGTCGGCCCTAATCCGGCAGCACGCGCAGTCTGATCCCACAGCGTTCCCGGCTCACGGCCCGGCTCCAGGATTTCGCGCAGTGAATAGCGGGTTCCGGAAGGATAATAGAGAGGCTGGCGCGTTCCAGTAGCCGCTATTTTTGCGGCGATATAGTACACGGGAAAATCATCGGGAGGTTTGGAATTGGAAGTCGCAAAGTGGAGCTGCTGAACGTAGACGGAGGAAAGAACAAGCGCCAGAAAGACAATCCAGGGAAGTTTGCCCCCGTTGCGGGCAATCAGCTGGCGCACCGGGCTGGCGGGCGTCGTAGAATTCAAGTTCGCAACCTCAGGGAGCGGGCACGCCTGCCGGATTTCTTCCAAATGAATAGTTGCGGATGTCACCGACGCCGGCCACGCCGATGTGAACGATGGAAACCCAGCGCTCCAGCTTGTGGTGTCCGGTGCGGTGCAGCAGGTAGGAAACCGCAACCGAGGCGGCCACGCCCGCGGCTTCAATTCCTGCAAACAGGGGCTTGTTGTCAACAATGTTGTTCGTCAGCAGAACTTCGTTATGGCCGCGCTCGCGAAAGTGCTCGGTTGAGGTAAAGTCGAGCGCCCGAACCGCCGCCACGCCGAGAAACAGCGCGATATTTGTCTTGTCAAAAAAGCGATGTTCAGGACCCACGGCCACCTTTGTGCTTGCCGGCGGACTCGCGGGCATTGCAGCCGAAACGGCAGGCCTGAAGTGAGCCGCTTCCTGCGCCAGCCCGAACGGGGCGAACGTGAAAATGCCGAGGGCGGCGAGCGCGAGAAGGCGCATTAAGTAACGCATAGACGTGAGATTCATTCTTATTGAACCACAATCAGACTGTGCGGCGGCAAGTCAAGCGTCTCGCCATCCGGGGCAACACGCGCTCCAGACTCATCAAAATCTGAAGTCAAGTGCCCGGACATATCGCGCTTTTGAATATGGCACGCTACGGGAAGCTCAGTGTAATTCATCACCGCTACGCGGCGGCCCATGGGATAAATGGCAACGCGCGGCGGAGCGTCCAGCGAGGTGACGGTGAATTCCGACACTTGCCTGCGCAGCTCATTCAGAGCTGAGCGCAAATCGGGCGTCAACTGCTCGACGCGGTCGTTCGTGTCCACGTAAGAGAGCTTCGGCAATGCATCCGAGAAAACGACGATGTGTCCCTTCTCCGGCTGAAATACGTGGATTAATTCGCCTTTGCGCAACGAAAGATCGATCGCAGAGAACGACAGGCGAGGATCGCGATTCAGGCGGTGGGCCAGCCCTTCCGTGATGAACGCCGTGCCGCCTGCTGCCAGGAAATGGTTCAGTTCAGGGACGAAATCGGGATCGGACATTGAATATTCGGCGAACATTGCAGCCTTCGAATTGGCCGGGAATTTCGCCGTGGGCAACAACGGAATGCCGAGCATCCCAATCTGGTCAAAAATATAGGACTCACTCCCGGGATCGCTCGACACAGGTTTATAGGCCGGAATGCCCTTCCAGTCACCCACTAACTGCCCCAGCCGGTCGAGTTCGGCGCGTTTATCCGCAAGCGCCGCCGCCTGGCCGGAGTAGTGAGGCGAATTCAAATCGCCATAGTGAAACAGAAAAATCTCCGGCGCTCCAGCAAGCACGGCCGTCCAGGCCTGATCCATGTAAAGGACGGGATCGGTGCCGTAGGGATCGAACCAGGCGCCGCCGGTTTTTGCGCCCGCGATGCTGTGCAGCCAGCGGTAAATGAAAAACGCTCCGTACTGTTGTTTGTGTCCCCACTCCTGTAAGCTCGGGTCGCGCAATTCCGTGCCCACCCAGATCCGGTCGTAGAGCGCGCTCTCCTTGTCAGGGACGTAACCGCGATTCTGGAATTCGTCGTACCACTCCGGAAATTTCAAAATGATCTTCACGTTCGGGTTCACCGAGCGTGCCGCCCCCAGCACGTCTTCGCGGCTCATGCGCAACATCAGTTCCCTGCGGTATTGTCCCCAGCTCAAATCGCCCTTCGCGGCGGAGCACTCCGAGCACTCACAATCGGTGAAGAAGAAATCGTCAATAATGACTTCATTAAAAAACCTGGCGGCGTACCGGAAGATCTGCGCCAGATGCTGTTGATTGGCGCGGTTGGTATAGCACGCTACAATCTTCCATCCCGTTGAGGGCTTGCCCAGCTGGGTCGTCGTCACCGAGCCTGAAACCTCCAGGCCCGCCTTGCGGAAGAAGTCGCGCGCCGTCTCGAGCGTCGAAGCATCCGCCTGATAGCCGTCGCGGAAAACTTCGATATAAACCTTGGTGATGCCCATCCGGCGGCAGAAATCGAGCGCCTGCTGACGCCCGGCGGGCGTCGAAAGATGGTCGCGCACATCCTGCGCCGTGAAGAGCGTTTCCCACTTGACGGCTGCTGCCTGTGCCGGTCCGGCCACCAGCGCTCCGACAAGCATTGACACGATGACTGCAAACTTGACGAGAGTAGAATGCGCGCGGATTGACATGATGGAATGGGCCTCCTGGGGAAATGCTCGGGGCTTGAGCCCTGCGGCAGCATATGGGCGCGAAGTATTCCCTGTCAACCCCGGTACCGTGTTGCAAGCGCCTCGCCGGATATGCAAACGCAACAGCACGCACCCATCCAACCTGTTAGACTATTTGGGATAATTCTCAACTAGAGGAATCGGGAGGGAAACATGGATTTTGAGGGGCGCGTGGCGGTTGTGACCGGAGGAACAGGAGCGCTGGGGCGCGCGATTGTCATGGATCTGCTTAAGGCGGGAGCGCGTGTGCATATTCCGTACTTCTCCGAAAACGAATGGGACTCGCTCGCGAAGGACGCGGCTGCGGCGGGCACGCAACTCTCCGGTTCAAAAATCGATTTGACGGACTCGAAGGCGGTTGAGCGCTGGTTCGGCGAAGTCACGGCGAGCGAGGGCCGGCTCGATTTTCTGCTGACCATCGCGGGAGGCTTTGCGGCGGGGAAAAGTTATGAAACCGATGACGCCACGTGGAAGCGCATGTTCGACATGAATCTGCGCTCCGTCATTCTTCCGCTGCGGCACGCCGTTCCGGAAATGATTCGCAGGAATTTCGGACGGATCGTCACGGTTTCAAGCGGCGCCATCCTGCGCGGAGGCGGCGCGGGCGTCGCAGCCTACGCTGTTTCGAAAGGCGCGGTGAGGCAATTGACGGAAATCCTGGCCGACGAAGTTCGCGACTACGATATTCGAGTTCATTCAATCATGCCGGGGACGATGGACACGCCGGCCAATCGCAAGGCCATGCCCAAAGCGGATTTTTCCAAATGGGTCAAGTTGGAGGACGTGGCGCGCGTCGTTCACTTTCTGCTGAGTGACGACTCGCGTGCCGTTCGATCCGTCGCCGTTCCGGTGCTCGGCTGACTGTGAACATGCGCCATTGTTAAGCTAAGCTATTTATTATGTGAAAGATATAAGCACACCCAGGCTGCCGGAAGCGTGGCTGCAGTCAATCGGGTTCGTTCGGCTTCGTTTGGAGGGCCGATCCTTTATTTTCAGTGACTTAACGGCTTCGTTCGCAAAAAAAGATTGTTTTATTTTACGTGTTTCGGGCTGTGTCACATGCGTCCGAACCGCTGTTCATGCTGGTTTGGCGCAATTCCTGCATGCGCGAAAGCGGCACATTGTTTGCATCATTCATCGGTCCCGGCCTGAATCCAGCCATCAGAGCTCACCTTCAAGTATATTAACATATAAGTTAATAAAGTCAAGCAGAATCTATGGGATGCGGAAGAATTGCCGATCTACGGACGCTTGCCCTTGAAACAAACGCATCAGGTTTCATGGCATCAATGAAAAGCTCTTTAAGGTTCCGCTGATGCGCCGCGCGGCCGGCGTTTATCGTCGTTGACACGTTTTGAAGGGGTGTGCTAGCCTTTTATATTTGCACTGAGCCTCACATCAGTCACTATCAAGGAGAGTTGTGTCAAGCCAGAACAAACGATATTTCTTTACGTCTGAATCGGTTACCGAAGGCCATCCCGACAAAGTCTGCGACCAGATTTCCGACGCCGTGCTCGACGCCGTCCTCGGCGCCGACCGTCGGGGCCGGGTGGCCTGCGAATCCATGACCAAAGACCGGCAGGTCTATGTCATGGGAGAGATCACAACAGGGTCCAACCCGGAGATCGAGAAGATCGTCCGGGAGACGGTTCGCGGCATCGGCTATACGGATCCCAAGGGCGGGTTTACGTCCGACAACTGCGAAATCCACGTCAATCTGACCAAGCAAAGCGGCGACATTGACATGGGTGTTTCCACCGGCGGGGCGGGCGACCAGGGCATGATGTTCGGCTATGCCTGCGACGATACGCCGGAGCTGATGCCCTTCCCCATCACGGCGGCGCACAAGCTGTGCATGCGGCTGGCGGAAATGCGCCACAAGGGCACGCTGGATTTTCTCCGTCCCGACGGGAAGGCGCAGGTGACGGTGGAGTATGAAGATTCCAAGCCGGTGCGAGTGGATTCGGTGGTCGTCTCCACGCAGCACAGCGACGAAGTTTCGAATGAAACCTTGCGCGAAGGCGTCATGGAGTGCGTCATCAAGCCGGTGATTCCCTCCTCGATGCTCGATTCACGAACCAAATATCACATCAATCCGACGGGACGGTTCGTTACCGGCGGTCCTGTGGGCGATTCCGGACTGACGGGCCGCAAGATCATCGTGGACACCTATGGCGGATGGGCGCGGCACGGCGGGGGCGCTTTTTCCGGCAAGGACCCGACGAAGGTGGATCGCTCGGCGGCCTATATGGCGCGGTATATCGCCAAGAATCTGGTTGCGGCGGGGCTGGCGCGGCGCGCGGAAGTTCAGCTTGCTTACGCCATCGGCGTGGCCGAGCCGGTTTCCGTGATGGTTGAAACTTTTGGAACTCAGCAGGGCGATTGCTCGAAATTTGTCGAGACAATTCGAAAACAATTTGATTTGACGCCACAAGGCATTATCACATCCCTGGACCTGCTTCGCCCCATCTACAAGAAGACGGCGGCTTACGGGCATTTCGGGCGCAAGGAGCCCGAATTTACCTGGGAGAAAACTGACAAAGCCGAAGCCTTGCGGCAGGAAGCGGGACGATAAGATGCCGGTTGCGAAAAAAGAAGCTTGTGACGTAAAAGACATGGGCCTGGCCGCGAAAGGCAAAAACAGGATTGAGTGGGCCAATCAGTGGATGCCGGTTCTGCAGCTGATCCGGAAACGCTTCAGCAAAGAGCGGCCGCTCGAAGGCGTTCGCATTTCCGCCTGCCTGCACGTGACCACGGAAACAGCGAACCTGGCCATTACGTTGCGCGACGGCGGGGCTGACGTGGTACTCTGCGCTTCGAATCCGCTCAGCACGCAGGATGACGTGGCGGCTTCGCTGGTGAAGGACTATCACATTCCGGTTTACGCCATTAAAGGCGAAGACAACGACACCTACTATTCACACATCATGGCGGCGGTTGCGCACAAGCCGCAGATCACGATGGACGACGGCGCCGACCTGGTTTCCACGATCACGACCAAGGGCCAGGAATTGATTCCGGGCGTTTACGGCGGCACGGAGGAAACGACGACCGGCGTGATCCGGCTGCGCAGCATGGCCGCGCAAAAAGTTCTGAAATATCCCATCGTGGCCGTGAATGACGCCGACACCAAGCATCTGTTCGACAATCGTTACGGCACGGGTCAGTCCACGATCGACGGCATCATCCGCGCCACCAACCTGCTTTTTGCCGGCCTGCACGTGGTCGTCTGCGGCTACGGATGGTGCGGGCGCGGCTTTGCGATGAGGGCCAAGGGGCTGGGCGCGGACGTGATTGTGACGGAAGTGAACCCGACGCGCGCGCTGGAGGCGACGATGGACGGCTTCCGCGTGATGCCTCTGGCGGAAGCGGCGAAATTCGGCGAAGTTTTTGTGACGCTGACCGGCGACAAGAACGTGGTGGCGGCGGAACACTTCAAGCTGATGAGGAACGGCGCGGTGGTCGCGAATTCCGGCCATTTCAACGTGGAAATCGATATCCCCTCGCTCGAGAAACTTGCCGTTTCCAAGCGCACGGTCCGCGACTTTGTGGATGAATACACGATGCGCGACGGCCGCAAGATCTTTCTGCTGGGCGAAGGCCGGCTGATCAATCTTGCCGCGGCGGAAGGCCACCCGGCCGTGGTGATGGACATGAGCTTCGCCAACCAGGCCCTTTGCGCCGAGTACGTGGTGCAGAACCACGATAAACTCGAGCCCAGGGTTTATCCTGTGCCCGTTGATATCGATCAGGAGATCGCGAGGCTGAAGCTCGAATCGATGGGCATCGCGATTGACAAGCTCACCCCGGAGCAGGAAGAATACCTCGCTTCGTGGAACGAAGGGACATAAGAGAAGCCAGGAGTCAGAAGTCAGGAGTCAGAATGGAACCGAAGCGGGCTCCTGCAAAAACGTTTCAGGATCTGGTTGTCTGGCGCAGGGCTCACGAATTCGTTCTGGCGACTTATAAGTTTACGGCGGAGTTCCCTCGTGAAGAATTGTATGGCCTCTCGTCGCAATTGAGGCGCGCTGCGATTTCCATCGCGGCGAACATTTCGGAAGGCTTTCGCAAGCGCGGACGAGCTGATAAGGCCAGGTTCATGAACATGGCTGAGGGCTCCATCGAGGAATGCAGATACTACCTGATCTTGGCACAGGACCTCGGATACGGGAGTGCGGATCAGTTGATGGCTTTGCTGGAAGAGGTCAGCCGATTGTTGAACGGTTATTCCCGGGCCATTCTGGCTTCTGGCTCCTGACTTCTGACTCCCTTTTTCCATGAAAGATTTCGCGCAACAGGCACTGGACACCGCGGTCGCGAAAGGCGCGACTTACGCCGACGTGCGCGTGATGGACGTCCACCAGCGTTACCTTGCCACCAAAAACGGCGAGGCGGCGCAGGTGCGCGACGGCGATTCGCTGGGCCTGGGCATTCGCGTGGTTGCGCACGGCGCCTGGGGTTTTGCTTCCACCGACGATCTGACGCGCGCCGGAATCGATCGCGCCGCCGCGGAGGCGGTTGAAATCGCCAAGGCCAGCGCGCTGGCCAAAAAGCAGGACGTGGCGCTTGTGCCGGAAGACAAATTCGTCGACCGCTGGAACGGCCCGTGCAAAATCAATCCCTTCACGGTTCCTGTTTCGCGATGCCTGGACCTGATGCTTCGCGTGGATGCGGAGCTGCGCAAGGTGAAGGGCGTGACGCTGGCCGAAGTGCAGATGGATTTTCGCCACATTGACCAGTTCTTCGCCTCCAGCCTCGGCTCCGAGATTCGGCAGGTCAAGACTCAGACCGGCACGGGTTTTGTGGCCACTTCGTTTGCCGGCAGCGAAATTCAACGGCGCTCTTATCCCAATTCCTTCGGCGGGCAGTACCAGACCAAAGGATACGAACTGGTTGAGGAACTGGACCTTTTGGGAAATGCTCCGCGTATCGCGGAAGAATGCGTGGCGCTACATTCCGCCGACCAGTGCCCGTCAGGCGCGCGCGACATCATTCTGGGAAGTTCGCAGGTGGGGCTGCAGATTCACGAATCGATCGGCCATCCCATCGAGCTCGACCGCGTTCTGGGAACGGAAGCGAATTTTGCGGGCATGAGTTTTCTGACGCTGGAAAAACTGCGGCAGTTGAAATACGCCTCCGACATCGTGAACGTCGTCGCCGACGCCACGCCCGCGCACGGCCCCGGACTGGGCACTTTTGCCTACGACGACGAAGGCGTTCCGGCCCATAACACGCCGATTATCACCGACGGATTGTTTACCGGCTATCTGACTTCGCGGGAAACCGCCGCCGCCGTGGGCGATGCGCGCTCGAACGGCACCATGCGCGCCGACGGCTGGAATCGCATCCCGATTATTCGAATGACCAACGTCAGCCTGCTGCCGGGCAAGGGCTCGTTTGAGGATCTGCTGGCCTCGACCGACGACGGCATTTTCATGGAAACCAACCGCAGCTGGTCCATTGACGACCGGCGCTACAATTTTCAGTTCGGCACGGAAATCGGCTGGGAAATCAAAAACGGCAAGAAAATCCGCATGCTGAAGAACCCGACTTACGCAGGCATCACCACGGAATTCTGGAATTCCTGCGACGCCATCTGCGGCCCCGACGAATGGACGCTTTGGGGCACGCCGAATTGCGGCAAGGGCCAGCCCATGCAGACCATGGGCACGGGCCACGGTGCGTCACCGTGCCGCTTTCGAAACGTCAAAGTCGGCGTAGCCTACACCCAATGATCAATCGCGAGCGCGCACAAGAGATCTTCACGACCGTCCTAAAGTATTCCACGGCGGATGAGACCGAGGCCGGCATCAGCTACTCGTCTTACGCGCTCACTCGTTTTGCCAACAACACGATTCATCAGAACGTGGCCGAGGAAGGCGTTTCGCTTTCCGTGCGCGCCGTGGCGGACCAGCGGACGGCCCGCGCCAGCACCAACAAGCTGGACGAAGCTTCCATCCGCCAGGTTTGCGAGAACGCGCTGGCCCTGGCGCGCCTGCAGCCGCCCAATCCTGAATTACTGCGCATGCCCGGCCCGCAAACCTATCGCGCCATTGACCGCTTCTATCAGGAGACGGCGACGCTGACGCCCGCCGGGCGCGCGGAAACCGTCCGCACCGCCATCGAGCGCGCCGAAAAGGACAAGCTGACGGCCGCGGGCGTCTATTCAAGCGGGGCATCGTTTTCCGCGCTGTTCAATTCGCGCGGGCTGAAGGCTTTTCACGAAGAGACGATTTCCGAGTTTTCCATCACCATGCTGGGCGAATCGAGTTCCGGCTGGGCCAAGAAGAGTTCACCCTACTGCGCCGAGCTGGAGCCGGAAGTTCTGGCTGACCGCGCCGCGCGCAAGGCGCTCGCGAGCCGCGAGCCGCAGGACCTGGAGCCCGGTAAATACACGGTGATTCTTGAGCCCGCCGCGCTGCTCGATTTGATGGGTTTTCTGGTGCTCGATTTCAGCGGCCTTGCCGTGGAAGAGAAACGCAGTTGCTTTTCCGGGCGCGAGACCGGCAAGGTGTTCGGCGATAACGTCAACCTGCGTGACGACGTTTTCCATCCGCTGCAGGGCGGGCCGCCGTTCGACGGCGAAGGCGTTCCGCGGCAGCGCGTCAGCCTGGTTTCCCAGGGAACGGTCAAAAACCTGGTTTATGCGCGCTCCACGGCCAAGAAGCTGGGCAAGGAACCAACCGGCCACGGTTTTTCGCTGCCCAATGAATACGGCGAAGCTCCGATGAATATCGTGATGGACGGCGGGCGCTCGACCGTGAACGATATGGTCGCCTCAACGCCGCGCGGCCTGCTGGTCACGCGCCTGTGGTACATCCGCGAAGTGGATCCTTATCAGAAGATTCTGACCGGCATGACGCGCGACGGACTATTCCTGATCGAGGACGGCAAAGTCAGCCACGGCGTGAAGAATCTGCGATTCAATCAGGGCATGATCGAAATGCTGAACAACGTGGAGATGATGTCCGCGCCGCAGCGCACCGCGGGTGAAGAATCGTTTGAAATGGTCGTTCCCGCCATTAAAGTCCGTGACTTCAATTTCTCTTCCGCAACAAAATACTAGCCGCAAGAATCGCGGAGGAGGCTTTTCCCCACCGCGCGCTCAAGGTTTATTGTGAGTTCGATTTCTCCGGCCGGAAGCGCCAGATCGTAGTTTTGAGCGGCCAGGCTGTGGAAAGCACGCGGCCGTCGGGGAGCCATCCGGGGGCAAGGAGATCGCCGGTAAAGTCGAGAGGAATTCGCGCCAGTCTGCCGGTGCGCGGGTCAACGAAACCTGCGCCGTAGAACCAGGCATCGGGAGAAGCGACGGAAACCAGCACCCGCCCATCTTTGGCGACAGCGTTTGGGCTCAAAAGGTCAATCGGCGCCACGCGCATCGCGCTCTGAAACGGAATTGGTTGTTCCTTGCCCCCTGAGGCCGAAACCCTGAACAACTGGCCGCCTTCCTTACCCATGACCCCCACAATCAAGCTCTTTCCGTCGGGCTCGGGCGCGACGGAATCTCCCGGACCGATGCGGTGTGCTGGGCCGCCTTCAGCCGGGACGGCCCAGACTGTTCCCGACGCTGCGTAATAAAGGGTTTTCCCGTCGGGCGACGCTGCGAGGTGAGGGCCTATTCCGGGCGCGGCCGGGATACCGCTCAGGCGGCGGACAATCCGGCCATCGGCAATAGAAGCCAGCGCAACCACAGCGCGATTGGGCGGGCCCAGGACGAACGCAATTTCGGTCTTGCCAACCAGGCAGCCGGGGAACGAAGTTTCCTCATTTGTCTGAATGAAGGGAGCAGTTTCGCCTGCCGGCTTTGCCACGACCAATCTTGACTGGCCTCCAATGAGCGAGTTGAACACGACGCGGCCATCCGGCAATTGGAACGTCTCAGGCACGGAGTAGGAAGGGCTTTGAGAACCGGCGAGCGATTCCACCGTCCCGCCCGAAGCGGCAAACCGAACCGACTCCTCCGGTCGATCCACCTGGTCAAGGTAAAGTTCTCCGTCCTTCCCCACATCCATGAACCACACTGGCAAGGTCAGGGTAAGCAAAGTTCGGACGGGTCCCTTGCCATTGCGAGGAATCGAGGTAATCCGATTGAGATCCCCCACTTTCAAATCAATCAGCACGGCCTGGTCATTGCTCGACACCGCGATGGGAAGCAAGTTGACGCCCGCCGCCGGGTGGATATCAAGGTATGGCGTAAGGCGCCGAGCCTTGCCAGAGGCAAGATCCAGGATGTAAAGATGAAGCGAAGGGTCGGTCTCTGGCTGCTCCTTCGTCCGCCCATAAAAAACGACTTGTTTCCCATCGCGGAATGCCCGCACGGGAGGGCACAAGTCCAGGTCCGTTCCGATGTAGGCGTCAAGAGCCTCCAGGCGCCCGCTGTCGGGCCAGAAGTGGTAAAGCTCCCATTTGTCTTCCTGGTTCACACGCGTGACGAGCAAGCTGCCATCCGGCAGAACTTCAGGCCCAAATGCATTTTCCAGAACAAGGCGCTCATCGCCTCCAAAGCGTGAAACTGCGTACACACCCGCCGGGACTGAAAAATCCCGGTCAAAATAAATTTGGCTTCCGTCGTTGGACCAATTCAATTCCGTAACGTATCCAAGCGTGCGATCCTTGGTCAGCACGGTCCAGTCGCCTGAGTCCGTATCCATCACCGCCACTTGAGTCAGATTGTTCACCATCGCCTGAAACGCCAGCGTATGGCCATCAGGCGATATTCGCGGTCCGATCGCCACGCTCGGCCCACCCAACATCTGCGCCGACCAGCTTGCCGCCGACGGGCTGCGTCGGGCTTTTGCCCACCAGCCCAATCCAAGACCGGCAATGAGGGCAAGGGCCGCGACCGCCCAGGGCAGGATGCGGCGCGGGTGCGGCACCCTCACCCGTCCCTCCGGGCCACCCTCTCCCGCTTGCGGGAGAGGGCCAAAGTTTGAGGGCGGGACGCCCGTGCCACTCAGCGTTTCCTCAATCGTAATCCGTGCGTCGCCGATGTCGCGCAGGCGCTGCTTGGGGTCTTTGTTCAGGCAGCGGCGAATCAGATGCTGGATGGATGGCGGCGTGTCCGCCGGCAACGCGTTCCAGTCGGGTTCGCTTTTGATTACCGAGGCTAGAACGTCCGTAACCGATTCGCCATCGAACGGCTTCTTGCCTGAAAGAATTTCAAACAGGACGCAGCCGAAGGCCCAGATGTCGCAGCGGCGGTCCACCGGCTTCGCCTTGGCCTGCTCCGGAGACATGTAGGCCGCCGTGCCCAGAATGAATCCCGCCTGCGTCATCGCCGCGCTCAAGGTCGGCGAGTTTGAGATGTCCCGCGACGCCTCGTCCGGACCCATGGCTTTGGCCAGACCGAAATCGAGAATCTTGACTGTTCCTTCAGGAGTAATTTTGATGTTCGCGGGTTTCAGATCGCGATGGATGATGCCGCGCTCGTGGGCGTATTCGAGAGCTTCGGCAACCTGCTTTGCAGTTTGAAGCGGTTCCTGTAGGAGCAATTCATGAATTGCCCCTACGCCTCGGGACTGTGCGCTCCTCGCCGCGATTCGTTCCGCCAACGTCTGGCCCTCGACCAGTTCCATGACGAGCGCGCGGGTCGAGTCTGATTCTTCCAGGCCATAAATCGCTGCGATGTTGGGATGATTGAGCGATGCGAGGACCTGTGCTTCGCGCTCGAAGCGAGCCATGCGCTGGGGGTCGGCGGCAAACGCTTCCGGCAAAACTTTGAGCGCGACGTCGCGATTCAGCCTGGTGTCGCGGGCGCGATAAACCTCGCCCATACCGCCCGCGCCGAGCGTACCGGTAATTTCATAGTGAGCGAAGTTGCGACCAAGCATTAGTTTCACCAGCCGTAGTGCTCGAGAAGCATCCGGTTGATTTCAGGATCGCTTCGAAGTTCCTGCAGAGTTGGTCCGGAAGTGAACAGGAGCGTTAAGAGGGGCGCGGCTTCCTCAATCGCTTTTGCCAGTGACCGTCGTATCGCTGGAACATCACCCAGCCCGATGTAAGTGAACAATGATGCGAAAGCCGGGACCAGCTCTCCGCGACTGGCGCGGTCTTCCAATTCATTGAGAAGGCGTTTGGCGTCATCCAGGCGCCCGGCACGCGCATACACCATTCCCAGCATGCCCACATAGATGGGTGCGCGAGAGAGCGTGACGCTGCGTTCCAGCATTGCCACAGCTTCTTCGTGGCGTTGGAGGTGAGAAAGGTTCATCCCACGGGCCCAAAGGGCCAGCAGGAGATCGGGGTGCAATTCCAAAGCCTGCCGCCCTTCGCGCTCGGCCTCATCAATTCGCCCCAGAACGTTGCTCGCGGCCGAGGCCAGGCAGTAAATGAAGGGTGAGAGAGGGTCAAGCTGCAGCGCCAGGTTCTTGTGGTGGAGCGCTTCTTCCGTGCGCCGGTCGGTGCTGAGGAACAGCGCATAGTAAATCTGGGCCAGCGAGGAACGCGGATTGATGTCGACGGCATTTTGGAAATGTGTGCCGGCTTGGCGCCAGTCGCCTTCATAATAGTACGCGTAGAAACCGCGGGAAAAATTCGTCTCCCACAGCCCGGGCGCCAGGTTCATCGCCTGCGTCATGGCGGCGTACGCCGGCGGCTGGCCCGCCGCGAGCGTAATCCAGCCATAAAACCGGAGAATGCCATAGCAGTCGGCCAGCCCCGCATAGGCCAGGGCATACCGGGGATCGAGTTTGATCGTCTGCTCAAAACACTGAATGGCCATGTTCAGGGAAGAAGGCGAGCGCTGATGCCAGTAATGCCGCCCCTTCAGGTAGAGTTCGTAGGCTTCCAGATTTTCCGTCGCGCGCTTGGGAGTGCCCGCGAGCGTTAACTTCAGTTTTTCAGCAATCGCGCGGGCGATTTCATCCTGAACGTCGAAGATGTCTTCCATCTGCCGGTCATACCGCTCAGACCACAATTGAAACCCTTTTGCGGCGTCCACCAGTTGCACGGTGACGCGCACCCGATTGCCCGCCCGGCGGACGCTCCCATCCAGGATGTTGGCCACGTGGAGCTTGTTCGCGATTTCCCCGATTTCGACGGCCTTGCCTTTGAAGGAAAACGCAGAGGTGCGGGCGGCGACGCTCAATCCCTGCACCTGGCTCAAGGCATTCAGAATCTCCTCGGCCAATCCGTCGCTGAAGTATTCATTCTCGGAATCCGCGGTCAGGTTCTTGAACGGCAGCACGGCCACGGAAGGACTGGATTCCCTTGCCATGGCCGCTTGCGTCCCCGAAGAAGGTTGTGCAGCTTTGGCCACTTCCGCGAATTGATTGGCAATATCGCGCGCCGTCTGGATGCGGCGATTCGGCTCCTTCTCCAGGCAGCGCCGCACGATCTGGGCAACCTCGGGAGAAAGACCGGGCCGAACCTGGGAAACGAGCGACGGGCTGTCCCGCAGAATGGAAGAGGCGAGTTCCGCGGAAGAATGCCCCTGAAAAGGCCGCCGGCCCGTGGCCATCTCGTAGAGAAGCACGCCCAGTGAGAAAATATCCGACCGGTGATCCAGCGGCTTGCCGGCAATCTGCTCGGGTGACATGTAGGCCGGCGTGCCCATCACCGTGCCCGCCTGCGTCCTGTCGGGCGAACTCAGCGTGGCGTCATCCGGGCCCGGCTGCCGGGTTTCTTTGGCCAGACCGAAATCCAGCACCTTCACCCGGCCGTCTTTCGTCATCATCACATTGGCCGGCTTCAGGTCGCGATGAATGATGCCCTTTTCGTGGGCCGCGGCCAGCGCCTCCGCCATGGCATGCGCAATCTCCACAATCTGCGCCGGCGGCAATCCTCCCGCCGGGATCAGTTTCCCCAGCGGCGCGCCTTCAATCAGCTCCATGGTCAGAAAGTGAACGCCCTCGGCTTCTTCCACGGAGAAAATGGTGACGATGTTGGGGTGATTCAGCGCGGCCACAGAGCGCGCCTCGCGCTGAAAACGGGCCAGCCGTTGCGGATCGCGCGCCATTTCCGCAGGCAACGCTTTCAGCGCAACCTCGCGGTTCAGCTTCGTGTCGCGGGCGCGATAAACCTCGCCCATGCCGCCCGCGCCCAACTCGCCGACGATTTCATAATTCCCAACTCTTGTCCCAGGTGAGATAGCCATGCAAGGCAGAGATTATACTCGATATTCGTACTCGCGCGTGCGCGCACGATCTCAACTCCGCATTGCCGCAAACCAGATGTGCTACACTTTGCAACCTGCCCAATTTCCTGCAGTTTTGGGGCATGAGGATTACGCATCATGCAGCCTTCTTCCTTGCCATCTGACGCGGGCGATTCCCAAACGGCAGGAACTGCCGACAACAGCCGCCCTCTATCCTTCTGGGTGCTGGTGATCGCAGCCGTGGCGCTTGCCGCGCAAATGCTGACGGCGTTTCGTTACGGCATTTTTCGCGATGAGCTTTACTACATTGCCTGTGCGCATCATCTTGCCTGGGGCTATGTTGACCAGCCACCCCTGATCGCGCTGATTACCTGGATCGAGTTGCACCTCACCGGCCGGTCCCTCTTGTCTTTACGGTTTCTGCCCATGCTGGCGGGAGCCATGACGGTTTGGCTGGCCGGCAAAATGGCGGCGCAGCTTGGCGGCAAACGTCTGGCGCAGGTCTTCGCGGCTCTGGCGATGCTGATTGCGCCGGGTTTTCTTGCCTTCTTTCATTTGCTTACGATGAACGCCTTCGAGCCGTTGCTTTGGACCGCGGCGGCTTATTTTGTGCTGCGAATCATTCAGACCGGCGACCAGCGACTGTGGCTCTGGTTCGGGCTGATCGCGGGAATCGGGCTTGAGAACAAATACACCATGCTGTTTTTCGGGTTCGGGCTGTTTGTGGCTCTTTTGCTGACGCGCGAACGGAAAGCTTTTGCCAAACCCTGGATCTGGCTCGCGGCGGGCATCGCGCTGCTGATATGGCTACCCAACGTGGTTTGGAATTTCCAGCATCACTGGCCGTTTCTCGAACTGATGCACAACGTCAGAAGCAGCGGGCGTGACGTGACGCGAGCTCCGGTGGCGTTCATCGTGGCCGAGGCAATTTTCATGAATTGGGTGACCGCCCCAATCTGGCTGGGCGGCCTGGCATGGTTCTTCTTCGGCCGCGACAGGAGCGATAATCAACCCGCGCGCGGACGCTATCGAATTCTGGGTTGGACTTTCCTGGTCATGCTGGCCATGTTTGTGGCGCTCAAGGGCAAGGCCTATTACCTGTGGCCGGGATTTGTGATCCTGTTTGCGGCGGGCGGCGTGGCGATCGAGAGCTGGCTGGGCCGCTTCAAAGCACGCTGGCCGGCTGCAACTTATGTTTCCGTAATGGTGATCGGCGGAGCGTTTTTTGCCCCGCTCATGTTGCCTGTCCTTCCGCCTTACACTTTTATTCGTTATGTGCAGGACTATCATCTTCCGCTTCCCCATCTCGAGCACCAACCTTTAGGACCGCTGAACCAGCAGATTTATGCGGATATGTTTGGATGGAAAGAGATGGCCCAAAAAGTTGCCGCCGCCTATGACGATTTGCCGCCAAAGGTTCGCGAACAGACCGCGATTTTCGCGGAAGATTATGGCGAAGCCGGCGCAATTGATTTTTTCGGTCCTCAATATGGATTGCCCGCCGCGATCAGCGGGCATCAGAGTTATTGGCTGTGGGGACCGCGCAACTATACGGGCGAGAGCATGATCATCGTGGGCACATCGCTCGCGGACGTCAAACGAAACTGCGATGAGTGGAAACCCGTTGGAGATGTCGGAACGCCGCTTTCCCGGCGGGACGAGCATTTTACGCTTTATTACTGCCAGCAGCACCGGTGGACTCTTCAGCAGATCTGGCCGCACGTGAAACATTGGGATTGATCGGGCGAGAATCGCAGCGCCGAAGTCTTCCGGTGGTGTTACGATACGACACGGAACGAAAACCTGCGGAGCAGGCGGCGGGCCAACAGGACCGCCCGAAAACAAAATCTGTTTTATTCACGGGAGGATGAACCATGGCCAAGTGGTCGAGGCGTGATTTTTTAATGAGCGGGATTGCCGCATCCGGCGCGCCGTCCCTGTTGCCGGCGGCGGGCGATCTGTTCGCCGGCCAGCCCCAGAACGCGGCGTCGCCGGCCGGAAGCGAAACGACGGCTTCCGGCGTGTCCATCGCGCCTCGCGAGCGACTGCTGCTCGATTTCGGCTGGCGATTCCATCTTGGTCATGCGGACAGTCCCGAAGAGGATTTCGGGCACGGCCTTGACGGCGCCTATCAGAAAACCGGCGATTTCTTCCAGCCGTCCCGATGGGACTTCAATGACCGCAACTGGCGGCGCATCGACCTTCCGCACGATTGGGCGGTGGAATTACCGTTCCAGGACGACCCGCGGCTGGTCGGTCACGGGGCCAAACCGCTGGGCAGAGAATTTCCGGGAACCAGCATCGGCTGGTACAGGAGGGTTTTCGACCTCCCCAAGGAAGACCAGGGCAAGCGGCTCAGTCTGGAATTCGACGGCGTGTTCCGGAATTCGATGGCGGCGCTGAACGGAAATTATCTGGGACGCAACATGAGTGGCTACGCGCCGTTTCAATATGACATCACCGATCACGCCAACTGTGGCGGCAAGAACGTTCTGGTGGTGCGCGTGGACGCCACGCAGTTCGAAGGCTGGTTTTACGAAGGCGCGGGAATTTACCGCCACGTCTGGCTGGTCAAAACCAATCCCGTGCACGTGCCGCAGTGGGGAACATTTGTTTCCTCCGAAGTTTCGAGCGGCGCGGCGACGCTCACGATCGCAACCGAAGTCGCGAACGAGGCCGATGAGGATGCGGCGTGCGTTGTCAATTCCGAGGTTCAGGACGAGTCCGGCCGCACAGTCGGGACCTCACGCTCCGAATCGCTTCCGGTTGCCGCCTGGCGGCGGCGGGAACTGAAGCAGAAGGTGGCCGTTTCAAATCCGAAGCTCTGGTCCATCGAGGAGCCGCGACTTTACCGCCTGCTGACGACGATCGAGGTGAACGGTCAGGCTGTTGACCGCACGGAAACGACTTTCGGCATTCGCACCATCCGGTTTGACGCCGACAAGGGCTTTTTCCTGAACGGCAAATCGGTGAAGCTGAAGGGCACCTGCAATCATCAGGATCATGCCGGCGTGGGCAGCGCACTGCCCGACCGGCTTCAGTATTTCCGCATTGCGCGGCTGAAAGAAATGGGCTCGAACGCGCTTCGCACCTCGCACAATCCGCCCACGCCGGAATTGATGGACGCCTGCGACCGCCTGGGCATGGTGGTGATGGATGAGACGCGCATGTTCTCCTCCGACCGTGAAGGATTGAGCCAGTTGAGCCGACTGGTGCGGCGCGACCGCAATCATCCGGCCGTCGTTCTGTGGTCCACTGGCAACGAGGAGCCTGAACAAGGGACGCCGCGCGGCGCGCGGATGTGCACCACCATGAAGAGGCTGGTGCGGCGGCTCGATCCCACACGCCCCATCACGCAGGCGATGAACGGGGGATGGGGTTTTGGAATTTCAGAAGTGGTGGACGTGCAGGGATTCAATTACAACCTGCCGCACATGGACGACTTTCATCAGAAGTTTCCGAAAAAGCCCTGCGTGGGAACGGAAGTCGCAAGCACGGTTTCCACGCGCGGCATTTACGTGAACGACGCAGTTAAAGGTTACGTCAGCGCTTACGACCTCAATTATCCGCCCTGGGCCAGTACAGCCGAACAATGGTGGAAAATGTATGACGAGCGGGCGTGGCTGGCCGGCGGATTCGTTTGGACGGGCTTCGACTACCGCGGCGAGCCGACGCCCTATGGATGGCCGTGCATCAGTTCCCATTTCGGAATTCTGGATACGTGTGGTTTCCCCAAGGACAACTTCTACTATTACCGCGCGTGGTGGACGGAGAAGCCGGTGCTTCATCTGTTTCCCCACTGGAACTGGAAGAGCGACAAGCCATGGGAAAAGGAAAGAGAAATAGATGTCTGGTGCCACAGCAACCTCGAAAAGGTCCAGCTTTTCCTGAACGGAAAAAGCCTGGGCACACAAACCGTGGAGCACGATTCTCATGTTGCATGGAGGGTCAAATACGCGCCCGGGGTCATCGAGGCTAAAGGTTATCGAAACGGCAGCGTGGTGCTGACTGCAAAAAGAGAGACGACCGGACCGGCGGCGAAGATTGTGCTTCGGCCCGACCACGGCCACATCGCCGCCAACGGCGAAGATGTTTCAGTGGTTGAGGTTCAGGTTGTGGATTCGGACGGCCGAGTGGTTCCCACGGCGGACAACATGGTTTCCTTCCAGGTATCCGGGCCGGGCAGAATCATCGGGGTGGGCAACGGCGATCCCAGTTGTCACGAACCGGACAAGGCCCGCCAGCGGAGCGCCTTCAACGGACTTTGCTGCGCGATTGTGCAATCGCAAAAGCAGGCGGGTGAGATTACATTGCAGGCATCTTCGCCCGGACTCCAATCAGCGACCGAGATTATCCACGCCGATGCGGCAACGCCGCGACCTGCCGTCGCCTGAGCGTGGAGATTCTGGCCTGGGCCGGCTTACGAGACTGCCAAGGGTGCTTCGCTCCGCTGATTGACCCGCAGGTGATGCGCGGCACGAAGCAGATTTGAGCCGTAGGCTTTGAAGAAGCGGCGGTGGCGGCGCATCAGCGCCTCCGGATTATAGAGCAGGCTGACAAGCTCACGAAATCGCTGCTCCAGGCGCGACGCGGACATGCGCGCCGGTTGGAAGTTGACGTCGAACAGGCTGCACTTGCGCCAGTTTTGCGGGTCGATAAGGCGTCCTTGCGCAGCCAAACGCGCGTAGAGCGGAGTGCCGGGAAAAGGCGTCTGGACAGTGACCTGAACGTCGTAGAGGCACGTCTCCTCGACGAAACGCGGGATCAGATCGAAGACTTCCTCGGTGTCCGAATCGAGGCCGAGAACAAAACATCCGTTCAAGGTGATCCCATGCGACTGAATGTTCTCGATGGCTTTGCGATAGAAGTCCTTCTTCCGGAACTTCCAGTTTGACCGCAATTCGATTCCATTCAGCCCATCTTCGCTCGGCGTCTCGAGCCCGATCAGAATCTGCCGGCAGCCACTTTCGGCAATCAGGCGGAGAAGTTCATCGTCCTGCGCCAGGGAGATGTCAGTCTCCGCAAACCAATGTATGTTTTCCTCTCCCAAAGCCTCAGCCAGGCGCCGCCCGTAACGGCGGTCGGCAAAGGTGTTGTCATCAGCAAGCTCGATGAAAGGATTCGGCCATCGCCGCTTGATCTCGCGGATTTCGGCCACGACGCGCTCGACGGGCTTGTGGGAGTAGCGCGGCGTCAGAAGGATTGAACTCGCGCAGAATTCGCAGCGCCACGGGCAGCCGCGGCTTGTCTGCACCGGAAAGCGATTGTACTTTCCGGCGTCGAGCAAGTCGAAGCGCGGCATGGGGGAGTTTTCAAAATCAAAATGGCCTTGCGGCGGATTTGCATAGCGGGGAGCCAGGCGGCCGTTCCGGAAGTCGTTCAGGATGCGCGGCCAAAGCAATTCGCCCTCGCCGATGGCAACTGCATCCGCGTGGGCAGCGGCCTCGTCAGGGAGGCTTGAAACGTGGAGTCCGCCCATGACGACTTTCGTTCCTCGCGCGCGGTAGATATCGGCGATGCGGTAGGCGTCCTCGATTTGGGCCGTGAAGGACGTGATGGCTGCAAGGTCGCACGGCGGAGGAGATTCAGCCGGGAACTCGCGATACTCCCTGTACTCGATCTCAATTTCCGGCGGCGTCATCCCCGCGATCGTCAGAAGCGAAAGGCTGGGCATGGCGAACAGCGTCCGGGCACGTTCCAGGAAGCCGGGCAGCTTCAAACCTAATTCCATCAGGTCCGGATTCTCGGCGCGAATACCACTCATGGCAATCAAGGCAATCTTCATCGAAGCATCCCTCCGATCGTGATGATGAGCCCCGCGGCGAGGCAGCCGACGGGAAGGGCGAACACCGGAAAGTTCCGGCGGCGGACGGCGAGCCATACACACGCAAGCGGCATTGTGACGGCTCCGGCCATCAATGCCATTGAAGCCGTCAGCATGAGAGGCGGAGCAAGCCGCAAGTGTGGCGCCGATTGAGCGAAAAATATGTTCAGCGCGCCTAACGCTGCGAGGGCCACGTGTGCAAGCCGAATCATGCGGCGCGGAAAGGCGGCATAGCCGCCCAGCCAGTTTTCGTCTTGAAATTTGACGCCCATGTAAACTCCGGCGGCCAGCGCGGCGAAGATGGACATCCAGCCAAAGATTTCATTCGCCATCATCGACTCCGCCATGAGATTAAGCCTTTCGTTCCCGACCTTCTGCTCCCAGTGTGACGGTTTCAAAACTGTCACACACTTTTGAAGTTGGCGTAGAATGCTGGTCAAGCCGGATTATCGTGATCATTGACGCAGGCATACCCGGCCCGGGGTCCCTCTTCGATGGATATCAGGATTTCAAAAGGAAGCGAGCTTCCGCTGAGACGGCAACTGGCGGAGCAGATTGTCTTCCAGATCGCGACTGGAAAGCTGCGTCCGGGCGAGGCGCTTCCCAGCGTGCGTGAACTGGCTCGCCGGCTGAAGATTCACCACAATACGGTCAGCGAAGCCTATCAGGCCCTGGTGCGAAGAACCTGGCTGGTCAGGAAGCGCGGCAGCCGTCTGATTGTCGCCGGCTCTGCCGGAAGCATCTCTCAAGGCCGGGCCAGCCTCGATGAGGTCATTAACGACGCTATTCGAATTTCGCGCGAACGAGGTTACTCATTGCAGGACCTCCGGATTCGGGTGCGCGAGCGCCTCAGGGCTGAGCCTCCGGATCACATCCTGGTGGTCGAAGAAGAGGATGGGCTGCGGCGGATTCTCGAAGAAGAAATACGCCTGGCGGGGAAATGGCCGGTGGCATCGTGCTCGCGCTCGGAGCTGGCGCTGCAACCCGGAGTTGTGATCGGAGCGCTGCTCACAGTGCCAGGCTACGCTCTGGGGGACGTCGAGCGATTTGCGGTGAAGGAGTTTCCGGTTGTGCCGCTGGCCTTTTCGGACGCGGAGGAGCAGCTCGCCCGAGTCCCAAAGCTGCGCGACCCGTCAGTGGTGGCGCTGGTATCGGTGAGCCCGGTTCTCCTCACGGCGGCACGGAGCCTTCTGGCGCCCGCCCTGGGCGAGCGGCACACGCTGGTCGAGCACCAGGCGCCGCTCCAGGACGCCCGCGCCTTGCGCGCCGCCGACCTGATCTTTTGCGACTGCATCGCGCGCCGGCAGATCAAAGCCAGAAGCTGCATTCTCTATCGTGTTGTGGACGAAGCTTCGATGCGATATTTGAAGTCAGCGATGGAATCCTATCAGAGCCAGTGAAGGACGGGGAAAGAGGAATGGAAAAGCTGGTCGAATTCAGGAATCGCCGGGGCAAGCTTTTGCGCGGCATGATTCACCGGCCGGAGCGGGCCGGAGCGCGGAGGCGCGTGCCAGGCGTCGTGTTTCTCCACGGCTTTACGGGCGACCGGATGGAGTCCCACTGGATCTTCATCAAATGCGCGCGCGCGCTGGCGGCACAAGGCATCGCGTCACTGCGGTTTGACTTCTACGGCTCGGGCGAATCAGAAGGCGAGTTCCGCGAAATGACTTTCGCGGGCGAGGTCGCGGATGCCCTCGACGCCGTGAAGTTCTTCCGGACCCGGACGGGCATCGATGCGGTAAGAGTCGGGCTGGCCGGCCTCTCGATGGGCGGCGCCGTCGCTGCTTGCACGGCTTATCGCGTGCGGCCGCGGGCGCTCGCGCTGTGGAGCGCGGTTGCGGACACTCGAATCTTTCGCCAGGTTGCGAGAAAGTCGCGTCGTTCACCGGATTCGGGTGGCGTGCTCGAATACGACGCGCGGGAGGTCTCGGCAGAATTCCTGAGACAGGTTGTGAAGGTCAAACCGGCTCGGGATCTGGCGCGCTTTCGCGGGCCGACGTTGATCATCCACGGCGATCGAGATGAATCGGTCCCCTGCTCGCACGCCGATCTGTTCTTCGCCGCGTGCCCGGCGCGGGAGAAAGAGAAGCACGTGATTCCGGGGGCTGACCACACCTTTACCTCCATTGCCTGGGAGCGCCAGGTCATCGAACTGACAACGGCATGGTTCGCCCGGCATCTTGTTCCACACGAAGAATAAGCAGTGGGGTTCCTCGGAACTGCGGCGCCTGCCCCTACTCTCGGTCTTCCCTGCTTGCGGAGGAAATGCGACTTTCTGAGAGATCTTTATTCTCCTCTTCCTGCAGAAACACTCTGCGGATGAGTCCACCGCCTCCGAGCGCGGCCGCGACCACCGCCAGCCCTCCCAGGGTTGCAAAACTGATGGCAAAGCCGATGAGGACGACGTCGCGCGCGATGTTAAGCACGGTGAGCGCCATGGCACTGAAAAATAGCGCCAGGCTTCCCTTGACGAACCGTCCGATCAACGTGGCGCGCGGAATCCCTTCACGAAACAGCGCCACCTGGGTGGAAATGCCTACGCGAGAAGCAAAAAACAATCCGGCCGCGAAGATGACGAGGGAGCCAATCAGACGCGGCAGGAAGAAGATCCCTTCCTGCAAAAGGGAGGAGAAAGCCGTCAGCTTGAGTTGAATGAGCGCGGCGTAAAGAAAAATCAGAAAAACGAGGGCGAAGGAAAGATTGCCGAGGTAGTTGAAGAGCGCATAGCGCACATCGGCTTTGGAAAGGGCCTGCCTCCAGCGCAAACGCGGCAGGTAACGGTGCAGCCGAAACACCACGCAGATCCGGATCACCAGGCGTTTGATGAACCATCCCAAAGCCACGCCGACAATCAGCAAAAGCACGCTGGCCAGGAGATTGGGGGCGAAACCGATGATCTGTTCGCCAAGGTTGTGCAGGAGTTCACCGAAGAATTTTCCGGCGGATGTCACGAAGGAACCTCCTGATGAGCGGGTTCAATGAGCAGAGACCAGAACGAAGGCCGCTCTTCAAATTCCTTGATCCAGAGGACCGGACAGGCGGCGGCCTCCGTGATTTCCCGGGAGAGCGATTTGCCGAACATGAGCTGCAGAAAGTCGCCCGTGCGCGCTCCCATGAGCAGAAGGTCGGCACTCCGCGCTTCGCGGAGAATCGCGCGCAGAACTTCGGTGTCGCGAATGGGCGTCACGTCGGCGCGAAGCGAGTTTTCCTCGATCAGCTTGCGGATGCCCTCCAGCTTTTCGCCGCGCTCAGTGTAAGGGGTCTCCGGCTCAAAAACCACCGCGATTCGAATGGAGCATTGATAAAACGCCTGAAACGCCAGCGCCGTCTCAACGGCCAGGCGAGTGTGAACGTCCTGTCCGAAGGGAATCAGAATGGACCGCACCCGCTCGGCACGCAGCGGACCGTGGAGCACGGCGACTTCCGAAGGCGATTCCTGGATTACGGTGTCGATGAGGGAAGAAAAAAAGCGCTCGAAGAAACTTGGATGTTTCTGCCTTCCGATGATGATAAAGTTGCAGTTCTCTTCCCGCGCTGTTTCCACAATGCCTTCCGAAATCCGGTGGGCGACGCGCACGATCGGGCGGGCGCGGATTCCCTGAGCGAGCGCGCTTTCGCAAGCCCCCTCGACCAGCTTTCGCGCCTCCACGGTTTCCTCGATTCCCGCGAGCAGCGGCTGGTTCTCCTCCACTTCAACGACGCTCAGGAAGAGAACCTCGGCGGAATGTTTGCGGGCCATCGCCCACGCCATGGGGCCGAGCCCGGGCATCAGACCGCGCTTGGAAACGCAGACGAGAATCTTGTACTCCTTCTTTTCGAGCTGTTCGAGGACCTTCGTCGTCCGGATATGCTCCACTTCCCGCGATTTGGCATAAAAGTTGTAAACGAGCATCCCCGCGCCAATCCATCCGGCGGTCACAATCCACGCCTTCAGGCTGTAAGTGAACATGTAAAGCGCCAGCCCCAGGTTGATGGTGATGCCGATGATGGCAAGCCACGGAAACAGCGGCGCCACAAATCCGCGGTCGAGGTCCGGACGCTTCTTGCGCAGCGTAATGAGCGCCAGGTTGACTTGCAGAAAGATCAGAAGAAACATCACGTCGGAGGCCGTGGCTACATCCTCAATGGGAAGCGCCACGGCCATGAAAACGATAATGAAGGTGGAAAGCAGGATCGCCCAGTGCGGCGTGTAATTCTTGGAATGAACGCGGCTGAAGAAGGCAGGAAAATTGCGGTCGCGCCCCATGGCGAAAGCGACGCGCGAAGAAGAAAAAACCGTGGCGTTCAGCGCCGACATGGTGGAGATCAGCCCGGCCGCCAGAACCATCAGTCCCCCGCCGGAAAAGAACCGCCGCGCCACGTCCACCAGCGCAATTTCCTTCTGCGCCGCCAGATAGCTCCACGGAGTCATGTTGGCCGGGGGATGGACAGCGCCCACTGCCACGAAAGCCACCAGGAGGTAAATCGGAATCACGATGATCAGCGAGAGAAAGACGGCGCGCGGAATGTTCCTCTTGGGGTCTTTTATTTCCTCGGAACTTTGCGCGATGATTTCGTAGCCTTCGAAGGCGATGAACGTCAGGCCCATGGCCTTGAAGACTCCGCTCCAGCCGTGCGGCATGAACGGTGAGAAATGCGGCTGCCAATGGCCGGCGTGCGCCACCAGGGCCAGTCCGAAGGCGATAAAAACCAGCAGAACCACGACTTTGGTTCCCGTTACGACATTGCCGACTTTGCCTGTTTCCGACGCGCCGCGAAAATTGACATACGCAAAGATCATGGCGGCAAAAATCGCCAGCAACTTCTGCGGCTCCAGGAATGACCAGTGCGGAACTTTAAATCCCAATTCGTTCAAAACGTAACCGAAATAGGCGCCGAAACCCAGGGCGTAAACACTGCACGCCACGGCGTGCGCGAACCAGCTCATCCAGCCGGAAAGAAAGCCGTTCCAGCGAGGCAAGCCCTCCTTGACCCAGAGGTATCCGCCGCCCGCGTCGTGATAGCAGGAGCCGAGTTCAGCGTAAGACATGGCGGTAAAAAGCGTCACCACGCCGTTCAGCGCGAAAACAAGAATCAGCGCCGGCCCGGCCACGCCCGCTGCGATGCCGGTCAGCACGAAAATGCCCGCGCCGATCATCGCGCCCACGCCGATTAACGTGGCGTCGAGAAGCGACATTTCCCGGCTAAGGCGAACTTCTGTCTGGAATTTGGCCATGGCTTGTTTCCCGCCGGGCGCCGTCCGCACGATTTAGACGAAGAGCCGCGCGTCCGAATCCGACAGGAACTTCAATTTTACACTCAGGTTGGGCGTTGCAATCAACCAAAAGTCGGCTCGCCACGGTGCCGACCGGCTGGCATAATGGGCTAAGAGAACTTTATGGCCAAAGAAGTGAACGGCGGGGCGGAAATCCCCGGAAATCGCCTGGCGCGCGAACAGAGCCCTTATCTCCGGATGCACGCGCGCAATCCCGTGGACTGGTATCCGTGGGGCGACGAAGCGTTCGAGCGCGCACGCCTGGAACGGAAGCCGATTTTCCTTTCCGTCGGCTATTCCACCTGCCACTGGTGCCATGTCATGGAGCGCGAGTCGTTTGAGGATCCGGAAGTTGCCGCCCTCATGAACCGGGATTTTGTGAGCATCAAAGTGGACCGCGAGGAGCGCCCTGACGTGGACAGGGTTTATATGGCTTTTGTCCAGGCTTCGACGGGTTCGGGGGGCTGGCCCATGTCTGTGTTTCTGACGCCGGACCTGAAACCGTTCTATGGCGGGACTTACTGGCCGCCCGAGGATGGTTACGGCCGGCCGGGGTTCCGCCGGATCCTGCACAGCATTGCCGACGCATGGCAAACCGATCCGGCGCGAGTCGCAAGCCATGCAAACGAAGTCGCGGATTATCTGAATCAGGCGGCGAACGGCGGAGCGGCGAGCGAAAACGAACTTTCTTCTTCGATACTCGACGCGGCATTTCGCCAGATTGCTTCGAGCTACGATCCACAGCACGGCGGGTTTGGCGGTGGGCCCAAATTTCCACGGCCGGTGATTTTCAATTTTCTGCTTCGATATCACGCGCTCACGGGAAAGCGTGAGGCGCTGGAGATGACGCTTCACACGCTTCGCGCCATGGCGGCCGGCGGCATGCACGACCACCTGGGCGGCGGATTCCACCGCTATTCGGTCGATGGGGAATGGCATGTACCACATTTCGAGAAGATGCTCTACGACCAGGCGCAGCTCGCTGTTTCCATTACTGAGGCGTTCCAAATCACGCGCGACGATTTCTATGCGCGCACGGCGAGGGACATTCTCGAATACGTTGCACGCGACCTGCGCAGCCCGGATGGCGGCTTCTATACGGCAGAGGATGCCGACAGCTTGATTGAAGAGGGAAAAGCGGAGCACGGTGAAGGCGCTTTTTATGTCTGGAGCGCGGAGGAAATCGAGAAGATATTGGCGTCCGAGGATGCAAACATCCTTTCTTATTGCTACGACGTTCAGCCGGAAGGCAACGTTCCCTCAGAGCGTGACCCGCAGGGGGAATTTCGCGGAAAAAGCATTCTGCGCGCCGTCCATTCCGTGGATGCGGCGGCTCAGGAATTTAGCAAGCCCACGGCTGAAATCGAGAGAAGGCTGGCTGATGCCCGGCAAAAGCTTTTTGCAGCACGCGAGCAGCGGCCGCGGCCGCTGCTTGATGACAAGATCCTGACAAGCTGGAACGGGCTTGCGATTTCCGCTTTTGCGCGCGCGTCCCAGGCGCTGGGTGATTCAAGGTATCTTGCCATCGCTCGCTCGGCTGCTGGCTTCGTAAAGGACCGGCTGTTCGATGCGGCAAGCGGTGGCCTCCGGCGGCGGTATCGGGAAGGCGAATCCGCTATTGACGGATTCCTCGACGATTATGCCTTTCTGATTCAAAGCCTGCTCGATCTGTATGAGGCCGAGTTCAATTTCGAAGATCTTGAATGGGCGGCCCGGTTGCAGGAAAAACAGGATGAGCTTTTCTGGGACGGCGAGCATGGAGGATATTACTCAACGCCCGCCACGGACAGTTCATTGCCGGTCAGAATGCGGGATAGTTACGACGGAGCGGAGCCGGCGGGAAATTCCGTTGCGGCGCTGAATCTGTTGCGCCTTTCTCAGTTCATGGGCCGCGAGGATTGGCGGGACAAAGCGAAGAGGATTTTCACTTCCTTCGGACGGCAGCTTGAGGTGGCGCCGGAATCCATGCCTCAAATGGCCGTGGCCCTCGGCTTGATGCTTTCGCCGCCGGAACAGATTGTGATTGCCGGAACGCGCGGCGCTCCCGACACGGACGCCATGGCACGGGTGGTGCACGAACGGTTCCTCCCGAACATGATTCTGCTGCTGGCGGACGGCGACAAGGCCGGAGCGGAACTTGGCCGCCGACTGCCGTTTATTCAGGGCATGGAGCCAATTGAGGGCAAGGCGGCCGCTTATGTGTGTCAGAACTATGCCTGCAGGCTGCCCACTGCGGACCCCACCGAGCTTGCGCGTCTGCTGGACTCAAAATGAGAATCAGCTGCCTGCATTGAAAAGTATCAATACTTTGAAGGGTTACTTGGAAGGCGGGAGGTTGCAACCAGCGTTTGTAACCCGCCCCGCGGCCGAGCCAATAGCCCCCGCGAGGCGGGTTAAAGGAGAAATGTTACTGTGCCAGAGTGATCTGGAAAGGCATGCGCCAGTCGCCGTAGTACTGAGTCTGCCCGTGCCGGCCACCCTGGCCGTACAGTGAAGCGACCCCGCAGTTAAGTCCGGAATAGCACGCGCCAGCGGAGGTAACCTGCCACGTGGTTGGTCCTTCGCGCATGATGGTTAAACTCGACCAGGTCAAGTAGTAGCGGAAAATCTGGCTGTCGCAGTTGGCATTGCGGACGTTGAAGTCAAGCCGCGCGTGGCCGGAATATGGAATGCCGGTGACCATGTTGGTAAACGGCATGGAGTTCTCCGAAAAAATGGACCAGTTAACCGCCTGAGTTTCAGAACCCTCGTTCGCATTCGGCCCGAAACCCCAGCAACCCGGCAAAGCCGCGCCGACATTCTCAGGAGCATAGAACAGCATCTTCACCGTTACCGTATTCGTTCCCACAAGCCCGCCGTCAAGCGTATTCGTGGTGTCCAGGGTGTAAACGGCGTTGTGGTTGAGGATCTCCGATTCAACGGAACTACTCGGTGAGTAGGAGAAAGTGCTCGACGGCGGCAGCAGACTGTAGGTGCCGCTGCAAAGCGCGCCCCCATATGGGCACCCGCCG
This sequence comes from Terriglobia bacterium, assembly GCA_046706005.1. GTDB lineage: Bacteria > Acidobacteriota > Terriglobia > UBA7540 > UBA7540 > JBJKPU01. The sequence goes on from JBJKPU010000100.1 coordinate 105,274, forward strand.
GCAGGCGTTGCGCAGTTCGGGCAGGATTCTGCCAGTGTAGCCGTAACTTCGATCATTCTCGCCGCCCAGACCGTAATGGCCGTTAAGGCCACACTTCCGACCACCATGACCAGGATTGACCGGGCCCGAACATTCCTGCGCATCAGATAGATCCTCCCTCCGGTGTTCCACCGGTAGAGCATTAGGTATTTTCCCGACGCCGATTACTTTATCACGACCCCGGCGGGATGGAATAGCACTTTGGTAAGGGTTTATCAGATATGGACGTTTAGAGCTATCAACAACAGAGCACGCGTACGGAACTACTCCCGGATCCGTCCCTTCAATCCACCACGCCAACTTCGCTGTCATCGTGGGCGGAACGCCGGTGTCTTGAACAAATCCGAATTGCGTTCGCAACAGACCCGCTGTACGCTGTGGCGCTGGCTAAATGAACGATTAAGGGGGAGGAATTCAATGCAACGGAAAGACGATTCATCGGAAAGCTCCACCCGGAATAAAAGCACCCGGCGTGGATTCTTGAAGGGCGCAGGCGCGATTGCTTTGAGTACGTCAGCCTTCGCGTGGACAGGCAGCGCGGCGGGTGCTGGCATCGCCGGAAGGGGTTCGCAAGCAGCGGGAGACGCTGCGGGCAGGCCCGTGCTTGCTTACGTGGGTACGTACAGTTCGCCCTCCGCTCCCGAGGAACCGGGTGACGGCGAAGGGATCTACTTAATGCAGATGGATCCCCGCACGGGTGAACTGAAGCAGCTTGACGTGACCAAGAACGACCAAAACCCTTCCTGGGTGACTCTCCATCCCTCCGGCAAATTCCTTTTTTGTGTAAATGAAACCGAAGAATACAAGGGCAAGAAGTCCGGGTCAGTCAGCGCCTATCGCATCGAGCGCCCGAGCGGGCGCCTTTCGCTGCTGAATACCGTTCCATCGGGCGGGGCGGGACCGGCGTACCTGAGTGTCCACCCTTCGGGCAAATACGTTTTGGTCGCGAACTATGGTGGCGGCACAGTGGCTGTGTTGCCGGTCCAGTCGAATGGCGAGGTCCGCCCCGCAAGTTATACGCATCATGACACAGGCCAGGTGGGGCCGAAACACCCCACTAGCGGCCCGCCCGACAACTTCTCCATCAGCGGCCATGGACATCCGCACGCGCACATGATTGAAGCTGACCCGACCGGCCACCGCGTGCTGTGGGCGGACCTGGGGCTCGACCGCATCTTTATCGCAAAGATGAATCTTGAGAACGGAACACTCTCTCCGGATAATCCTCCCTCCGCGCCGCTGCCGCCCGGCGACGGCCCACGGCACTTTGTCTTCCACCCGAACGGCCATTGGATGTACTCGGTCCAGGAAGAGGGCTCAACCGTGACGGCGTGGGATTACAACTCTTCCCGCGGCGAGCTTAAGGCGCGGCAGAAGCTGAGCACGTTGCCGGCATCTTTCGTGGGGACCAACTTCCCTTCCGAAATCCGCATCTCGCCGGACGCACGATTCATCTACGTAGCGAATCGCAATCACGACAGCATCGCCTTTTTCTCAATCGGCAGCAGCGGAGAACTCACCTATCACGGCGAAGAATGGACGCGCGGCGGCCAGCCCCGGAGCATCACTCTCGATCCCTCGGGCAGTTTTCTCTACTCGCTCAACCAGCGCTCCGACGCCGTCACCGTTTTCCGCATCCATCGCGAGAGCGGAAGGCCTGTCTTTACGGGTCGCTACGTTGGCGTAGGTAGTCCGGCGTGCATGGTCTTTCTGACGTAGCTCGCTTTTCGCAAACGGAGAGCGCATGGGATGCTGGAAGTTGCGGCAGGAACGCGAGTCCTTGCCGCAGCAAAGGCCTTCAATCGCGATTTGAAGCAAGGAACGCGGCGTGGCATACTGGTTGCAATGAAGATTGCGATATCTGTTTCGAAAAAGGAAAAAGCAAAAGGGGCTGAATCGCCCTATTTCAAGGCGATGGTGACGGCCGGAGCGCAGCCGGAAGAACTCGAAGTCGTGACGGCCGCGGATCGTCCGGAAACGCTGGACGGCCAGTACGACGGCGTTCTTTTTTGCGGCGGCGAGGACGTGGATCCCGATCTTTATGGCGAGCGGCGGCACTACGACTCAGTCCGCGTGGAACGGGAGCGGGATGAATTCGAATTGTGGCTTTTGGGCGAGGCCATGGAACACAGGCTTCCGATTCTGGGTATCTGCCGCGGCATCCAGTTGATCAACGTGCGCTTCGGCGGAACGCTTTATCAGGACCTGAAGTCCGATCCTAAAGTCGCCGAGGAGCTCAAAACCGACCACAAACAAAGCGGAAGCCGCAGCGTTACGACTCACGGCGTTACGGTGACCGAACCGGAATCCAGGCTCGGCCAGGTCTTCCAGGGAAGCTGCCGCGTCAACAGCCTGCACCATCAGGCCATCAAGCACATCGGGCACGGCCTGAAGAAAACCGCTTACTCCGAAGACGGCCTGGTGGAAGCCGTCGAGGCTGCGGATGAATATCCGTTCCTGGTTGCGGTGCAATGGCATCCCGAGGAGATGACCGGCGACGCCACGCAGCGAAAAATCTTCGAGCGTTTTCTTTCCGAATGCCGGACGGCCGCCGGGCGGCGCACCTCCGCCGGCTGAGAAAATTCACGAACGGTCCTGCCATGGAAAGTGACTCTGTTCTCTATTCGACCGAAGCCGCTGTGGCGACGATTACGCTGAATCGCCCCGATCGCCTGAACGCGCTCGACGACAAAATGCGCCGGGCGCTCAGCGAGCGCTTTGAATCCGTAAGGCGCGAGGAAGGAATTCGCGCCGTCGTTCTGACGGGCGCGGGACGCGGCTTTTCTTCGGGTGGAGACATCCGGGAGATGGCAGACCTGAAAACCGGCCACCATTCCGCGCCGTTCCGAAATTTTCTCGAAGCGGGAAACGAGCTGATCCGCCTGATCCGCCGGCTGCCCAAACCGGTCCTCGCTTCCGTCAATGGGCCGGCTGCGGGCGCGGGCATGAACCTGGCGCTGGCATGCGACCTTCGCATCGCTTCCCAGCAGGCGACCTTTGCGCAATCCTTCGTGAAAGTTGGGCTCCATCCGGATTGGGGCGGAACTTACTTTCTGCCGCGCATGATCGGCCACGGACGCGCCATGGAAATGTTTCTGCTCGGCGAGCCAGTTACTGCCGAGGAAGCTCACCGTCTGGGTCTCGTCAACGAAGTCGTGCCGCAGGAACGCCTGGCCGAAGCGACCCGCCGTCTGGCTCTCCGCCTGGCGGAAGCACCGCCGCTTCCGATCGCGCTGCTCAAAGCCGAGCTTTACAGCCGCCAGAATACGGAACTGCACCTGGCTCTCGAAAGCGAAGTCGCCTCGCAGATGAAGTGTTTTGATTCCGAGGATTCCATGGAAGGACTGCGCGCTTTCCTCGAAAAGCGAAAGCCGAAGTGGAAAGGCGCTTAGAAGCGACCCGTCCTGCCGCGCGCTGATGGCGCCGCGTCCGCCATCAGTGTGTGAAGCTCAGTCTGAATCTCATTGCGAGGCGATTATGCCGGCCAAAATTCTCTTCTCCAAGGGCGATATCACGGATATGGCGGTGGATGCCGTCGTCAACGCCGCTAACACCGATCTGATGCTGGGCGCGGGTGTGGCCGGAGCCATCCGGCGCAAGGGCGGGCCGGCCATTCAGGAAGAATGCGACCGCATCGGGCGCATCCGCCTGGGCGAAGCGGCGGTAACAACCGGCGGAACGCTCAAAGCCTATTACGTGATTCACGCCGCCGGCATGCACCTGGGCGGGCCGGTCACGGCCGAGAGCCTTCGCCAGACGACCCGCCAGTCGCTTCTGCGCGCCGAAGAACACGGCTTCAAAAGCATCGCCTTCCCCGCCATCGGAACCGGCGTGGGCGGGTTTCCGTTCGATCGCTGCGCGGAAATCATGATCGGCGAAACGCTCGAGCACCTGAAGTCGCGCAGTTCACTCGAAAAGATCTACTTTGTCCTCTTCGATTCAGCCGCGCTCAAGACTTTTGAAGATACCTATAAGAAGTTGTCGTCACTCCCCGCAGCGTGAAAGCCGCACAGCCGGCGATTGCTATTCCGGGGTGTACTGGGCCACTTCAAGATGCCCGGATTTGCTTTCCCGCACGAACTGAACTACATCCTGGTTTGTCATGCAGGCAGGGGTACCGGCTTTAGGCGGAACGTCGTAAGTCGAAATCACCTTTCCTGTCTCGGGATCAACCAGAGCGAGCGCGGAATATTGGCCGGGGTCCTCGGCGGTCACAACGTGAGTGTAAGAGATGACCAACTGGCCCTGCCCGTTTACGCTCACGCCGAGAGGCGTCAGCCCGGACTTCGGAGTCTTTATATCCTGCTCCCGCAGAACGCCGCCGCCCGAGCCGACGATATAGAGTCTGTCACCCCGCAACAGATAGACGGTCCCGTCCGGCGAACCAATCGTTCGGCCCTCGACCACAGCCCGGTTAAAATTGGAAAAAGCCTTTGCCGCCTTCGGCGATTTGCCTGAGCCGGCTTGACCGGCCGTACCGGCCCCGGCATCGGGCTTATCCGCCGCATCTTGCGGCGGGGGCGGCGGACTCACATCGTGTGGAAGTTTAACGTTCGCGAGGAAGGTTCCGCCCGGGCCAAAGGCCGCCGTAAATGGCCGCAGCCCGCCGCCCTTGGACTGCGTCTCACCAACAACAATAGAACCGTCGTCGGGAAAAACCGCGAAGCTCGATAGAAACAAAAACTCATCCGCAGGCAGTTGCGGATGAAGCTCGACCACATTGTTCACGGTGCCGTCGTCGTTGTAGGCTGTGACCATCCAGGCCCGGTCCTCCGGGTTTTTGCAGTCCGATCCCTCCTTGCAGCCCTGACCGAGATTAAAGACCTTTCCCCGCGGCGTCACGTAAAACGTTCTGCTGCTGAAGTCAGTGTAGCCCTGCGGAGATTTGGCGGGAAATGTCGTGACGCCTTTGGAGTCAGTCGAAAGCTTCGTGAGTGAGAGATTCAGCGGCCGGCGCTCTCTGATGAGTTGAGAGATAACCTGGTAAGACGGGGCGATCTGGAGATAAATGTTCCCATTCGTGTCGCACTGCGTCCCGGCCGCCATCCCCATGGGCGACGGCGCGGAAAATTCTATGGTCCCCGCCGGGTAAAGATCCGTCACCGGCGGCGCCGACGCCTGCTCACTTTCACCGGCTTTGATGTGTGTGCGTGCCTGCGCTCCCAAGCCCACTGCAAAGAAGACCAGGACCGATGCCCCAAGGACGCTGAGACGCTTCCACCGTGATTCTAGAAACATGGCAACCTCCCTTCGCGACCAGTCAGCTTTCGGCCGCGGAGAAGAGCACAGTGTCCGCACTGACACAGCAGATGATAAGAAATCTCCAGCTACAACGCGAATATTACGCGGGCAATGAGTGCCCGGTCCCTGGAGTCACCTCATTGATCGGCCCGGCGGGCACCGCCTTGCTTTGCTGAGTCTCGCCTGTATAAGGCTTCTGAATATAGCGGTTGGCTCGCTGGAGCGCGCCCTGAGTATCGTCTCCGGTATGAAGAGCTTTCTGATATTCGTTGAGCGCCCGGTCGCGCTGGCCGGTGACGTCGAAGATTTTGCCCAGTGTCAGGTGAGCCCACACCTCGACCCATTTGGGCTGCAGGTTGCCGTCCAGCGCGGCGCGCATTTCCTCCGCGGCGGCATTGTAATTGCGCAGCGTAAAATAAATTTGGCCCAGGCGGTAATAAGCCAGGGAATCGTTCTTGTCGACGCTGAGCACTTTCCGGTATTGCTTGACTGCCTCCAGATAATCCTGCTGTTCGCGAAGCTGGTCGCCGCGGGCGATCTCGACCTCGATCTTGATCTTGTCAGTCAGTTTCAGGATATTGCTGGCCGGATCGATCTCAACCTTCTGCGGCTGGGTCAGCGTGTTGACGGTGAAATCGGCCGTTGTGCCTTCCATCTCAATCCGGTCGTCGATGGGGCGGCGTCCCTCGGGAAAGATGCGCACGTCCACCGGCATGCGGAAGATATCCAGGTCCTGCTGAATCTTGCCCACCACCTGAAAGTGGTCCCCGACCCGGTAGATGGACCACGACTGCTTGAATTGCGGCACGCCCGTCGAGCTGACCCACTGGGCAAAGAAATAGGTCAGCTTCTGGTCGCTCGCCTTCTCTGCGACTTTCTGGAATTCGTTCGTGGTGATGCTTTTTCCGCCGTACTGCTGCACCATGCTTTGCAGTGTCTGATAGAAAGCCTTGTCGCCGATTACCCATTGCAGCATGTGAAAAACCATCGCCCCTTTCTGATAGACGATGGAATCGTATTCCGGCGTGTAGGGCTGCAGGCCGCTGGCCTGGGTGACGGGCGCGACTCCCTCGTGAGTGAGCGCGCCGATGGCAAGCTGGTGCATGCGGTCCTCGAAAGCGGCTTGCCCCTCCGACTGCTGCGCATACAGCGCCGCCGAATAAGTCGCGAGGCCGTCCTGGAGGAAAGCGTCATCGGGCGTGGCCGGGCTCACCAGACACCCCCACCATTGATAGGCAATCTGGCTGGCGAGCTGGCGCTCATTGACCGGATCCGTGAAGTAGCGCGAAGCCAGCGTGACCAGTCCCGGCGTCGAATAGCCGTTCACCGTGCCGTCCGGGATCTCGACAAGGTTAAAGCCGCCTTCCGGCAGCGATCCGAACTTATCCGAATAGAATTCCAGGATCTTTTCCGCCGTGTCGGCATATTCCTGCGCCAGCCCCTGGTGATCCGGAAGCGCATAGACCGTGACGTTACCCGACGATTTGGTCACAAACGACCCGGCGACCACCGTTCCCGGAAAGGACTTGCGCGTGAAATCAAATGTGTAGGTTTTGGTACCGGCCTGCGCTTCGGGCAGAGGAGAAGTACCGGAAGCGATAACCGTCAGGTTCTGCGGGACCGTCACCTTGATCGTCGCGGAAAACCGCTCGAGACCCGTCGGCATGACCGGAAACCAGCGGCCGGGATAGAGCAGATAGGTTTCGTCCGACGAAACCGAGGCAAGCTTCAACCCTTCGACAGGACTGCCCTCGGCTGTGGCCAGGCTTCCTCGATAAACCACGGTGATGGAAGTCGGCGCTCCGGTGGAAAGCGGCGTGGGGAAATCAACCTCAAGTGTCAATCCCTTCTGATTGAACTGCAGATCCTGCCCCGAGGCATCCGTCACTTTTCCGACGCGCAGGGCGCTGTTGAGCTCAAAGTTGGCGGACATAATGGCGGACTGAGGCACGAAATCAATTTTGACATTCGCTGAAAGCATGTTGGTGGCGGGAAAAAGCTGGACGTCCATCGTGTAGCCCTGGACCGTATAACCCGGAGGCGATTGCGCGGGCAACGTGGCGGCCGACAGCAGCACGAGCACCGCCACGGCGGCAGCGCTGACGCCAGCATGAACAAGCCTCGAACGAGTATTATCGCGAAGCATTCCGGCTTCCCTTCTCCTGCTCATCATTTTCTCCCGCTTACAGCGATTTTCCCACACTTTCGCCGCCCTTTGAAGAAGGCATGCAACAACTCATTTCCACCGAAGGATTATGCGCCGCCTTTCCCGGCGCTTCGCCCAAAGGTCTGTTCAAGGAGATGCATCAACCGAATCAAGAGGATGCCCCGCATCATCGCAACGCCTCCGCGACCGCGGCCGCCGCGCGCTCCGCCGCGCCGCCCGGTCCCAGCTTCGCCTTCACCTCGTTAAGCCCTGCCACCATTTTCTCGCGGGCTTCAGGATGGCCAAGCAAAAATTCAATCCGCTCCGCAAGGCGCTCGGGCGTAAAGTCATCCTGCATCAGCTCGGGAACCACTTGCCGCCCGGCCAGAATGTTCACCATGCTGTAATAGGGCACGCGCACCATGCGCCGGGCGATCCAGGCCGTTGCGCGCGAAACCCGATAAACCACAATCAGGGGCCGCAAGTGAAGCGCAGCTTCGATCGTAGCCGTGCCGCTGGCCGCCACGACGAGGTCGCAGTAAGCGAGCGCATCGTGCGCCGCGCGAACCACAGTGGGAACTTCTGTGATGCCGCCACGTGAGGCAGTCACCTTCAGAAAGCCCGGATCGAGCGTCGGCGCTTCCACCATCACCGTCTGGAGGGCACGGCCGGCCGCGAGTCGCGTGACCGATTTGAGCATCAGCTGGAGATTCCGCTCGACTTCACTCCGCCGGCTGCCGGGCAGAAGCGCCAGCGTGATTCGACCTTCCTGAAGGCCTGCCGATCGAAAGAACTCGGCTCGCGACACGTTTGGCCGCGCGATATCCACCAGCGGATGCCCGACCCATTCAACGGGAATTCCGGCGCGGCGGTAGATTTCCTCTTCAAACTCGAAAATGCAAAGCATCTTGTCGATGAGCGCCTTGAGATGCCTGATTCTGCCCGGCCGCCACGCCCAGATCTGCGGGCTGACGAAGTAATAGATGCGGATACCCTGGCGCTTCAGCCGGCGCGCAAGACGCAAATTGAAATCTGGAAAATCAATCAGAACGGCAAGGCCCGGACGCCGCCGAGCGGCTTCCTGTTCAAGCCTGCCCAACGCCTTCCAGGCCCGCGGCAATCCGCCCACCACCTCCGTGATGCCCATCATGGCAACGGCATGGGCGTCCACCACGGTCTCGACGCCGGCCTCGCGCATGGCGTCCCCGCCGCACCCGAAAATTTCCAGCCCCCGCTCGCGCGACCGCAGAGCCGCCGCCAGCGCCGAGCCGTAAAGATCGCCCGAGCGCTCGCCCGCCACGATCATCAGGGAGCAGGCCGGCATGGTTTAAGAATCCGCGGTGCGTGGATTGACTTCGTCCTCAGGAGCGCCGCCGGCCACGGGCACTCCGCCGGTCAGGCGCCGCGCCAGTGCTTCCTGGTCCTTGTATTGAAGCTGATAAAGCTTGAAATAGATTCCGCGCCGCTCCAGCAGTTCCTGGTGCGAGCCGACTTCGCGCACGTGTCCCTTGTGCATGACGATAATTTTCGAAGCGTTCTGGATGGTCGAAAGCCGGTGAGCGATGACGAGCGACGTGCGCCCCGCCAGCAGCCCGCGCAGGCCCTCGCGAATCATATGCTCAGTTTCGGGATCGACGCTCGACGTGGCCTCGTCGAGAATCAGGATGTGCGGGTCGTGCGCGATGGCTCGCGCAAAGCTGAGCAATTGCTTTTGTCCGGTGGAAAGCGTGGCGCCGCGCTCTCGCACCGGCTCCTCGAAACCGCGGGGAAGCGTCTCGATGAAGTCCAGAATGTTGACGCGGCGCGCGGCTTCGCGTACCTGCTCGTCGGTGATGCCCGGCGTTCCCAGCCGGATGTTGCTCGCAACAGTCCCTGAAAACAAAAACGGGTCCTGAAGAACGATGCTGAAGTTGCGGCGCAGGTCGGCCAGGCGCAGGTGGCGGATGTCCACACCGTCAAAGAGGATTTGGCCTTCCTGAATATCGTAGAAGCGCAGTAGAAGGCTCGTCAGAGTTGTCTTCCCTGCCCCCGTGTGCCCCACGATGGCGACGGTCTCGCCCGGCTCGATGGAAAACGAAACATTTTCAATCACCCGATGGTCGTCGCGATAAGCGAAGCTCACATTTTTGAATTCCGCGCGCCCGGCACCCGATGGCAGCGCCTTGGGCACCGCGGGATCGTCAATCTTCACGGGCGTGTCGAGGACTTTGAAGATGCGTTCCGAACTCGCCATCGCCGACTGCAGGATATTGTACTTGTCGCTCAGGTCCTGAATCGGGCGGAAGAAACGCTGCGAATATTGAATGAAGGCGATCAGCGTGCCCACGGTCACGGCCCCGTCTAACTTCAGGATGCCGCCGTAATACAGGATGATGATAATGGCCAGTGTGCCCAGAAATTCAACCGCCGGATAGAACAATCCGTAGGCCATGATCGAATCCTTGTAGGCCTGCATGTGGACGCGGTTAATCTGGTCGAAGTCGCGGCAACTTGCTTCCTCCCGATTGAAAAGCTGGAGCACGCTCATGCCGACGATGTGCTCCTGAAGATAAGCATTGATGCGCGCAATGGCAATGCGAATCTTCCGGTAAGATTCGCGCACGGCGCGCCGGAATGCCATCGTCACGATCACAATCAGCGGCAGCACCGCGAAGGTGAGCAGCGAGAGCCTCCAATCGAGCCACAGCATGATGGCCACGATGCTGAGCAGCGTGAAGAAGTCTCCGAAGATTGCTACGACACCCGAAGCAAAGAGGTCGTTCAGCACGTCCACGTCCGTCGTCACTCGCGTCACCAGCCGGCCCACGGGATTGCGGTCAAAGTAGGTCATTTGCAGGCGCTGGAGCTGACCGAAGATCTGCTTCCGCAGGTCGTACATCACCTTCTGTCCCACAAGCTGCATTGCAAAAGTCTGCGTGAACTGGAGAACGAAAGTCAGCAGAACCGTGGGCAGGAAGAGCGCCAGCGCGAGTTGCGCAATGCCCACATAAGGATTGGCGCTCAGAAAGTGCGCGAGAAACCCTGGGACATGGTGAACTCCGGAAGGATCGAGATAGCGGTCCACTTCGACCTTCAGCAAATAAGGCGGGACAGCCTGCAGAATGCCATAAAAGAAAATCGCGATCAGAGCAAAAAACACCACCACGCGGTACGGACGCAAGTAAGCGAGCAGCCGCTTCATCAAGCGCGAATCGTACGCCTTGCCGAGAACTTCCTCTTCGTGTGTGCCGTCAGCCATATGAAACTTAAAAGTCAGAAATCAGAAGTCAGAAAAAGACCCGCCCAGTGCGAGGACGCCATGAGGGCCGAACCGACCAAAGAATTCGGCATTCTGACTTCTGGCTTCTGAATTCTGACTTCTCTCTTCTCATGCTTCCCCTTCCAGCGCTTCTTCGATCAACTGCTTGTTGTAAAGCTCCGCGTAATAGCCGTTCGCGCCCAGAAGTTCTTCGTGCGTGCCGCGCTCCACGATTTGCCCGTCGTGGAGGACGACGATTTCATCGGCGTTGCGAATGGTCGAAACGCGGTGCGAAATCAGCAAAGTAGTGCGCCCGGCCATGACGCCGGTCAGGTGATTCAGAATCTTCTCTTCCGTGTAAGTGTCCACGCTGGAAAGCGCGTCATCCAGAATTAGAATCCGGGGATCCCGCAGGACGGCCCGGGAAATCGTGACGCGCTGCTTCTGCCCGCCGGAGAGCGTCAGGCCGCGCTCGCCGACCATCGTGTCAAAGCCTTTGGGAAAGCCGCGAATTTCCGGGAGAATATTGGAAACCTCGGTCGCCTGCTCGGTTTCCGCATCGCTCGCACCGGGCTCGCCGAACCGCACGTTGCCGCGAATCGATTCGCTGAAAAGAAAAGCTTCCTGGGGCACAAAGCCGATGTGCTGCCGCAGCGTCAGCAGCGGAATCTGATTCACCGGCACGCCGTCCACCAGCACGCTGCCCGGCGGGGCGTCATAAAGCCGCGGGATCAGGCTGACCAGCGTCGTCTTGCCCGCGCCCGTCGCGCCCACAATCGCCACGGTGCGCCCGGCGGGAACTTTTAAATTGACGCCTTTCAGAATCGCATGGCCGTTGTAACTGAACGTCAGATTCTTGAATTCGATCTCGCCGCGAATCGAAGTCAGCGGCGAGGCCGGAACGTCGCGATCATCAATCTGCGGCTGGGCGCTGAAAATCTTCCACAGCCGGCCCTGCGACGCCAGGCCTCTCTGCACGATGTTCGTGACGTAACCGAGGGCGATGATCGGCCAGATCAGATACATCAGGTAAAGGTTAAACGCCATGAAAGTCCCGATTGAAATCCGGTGGGAAATCACGGCATGTCCCCCCACCACCATGATCATCAAAAACGAAGCCGCAAACAGCAGCGCCATGCCCGGCCACAGAAAGCTCTGAATCCAGATCAGCGTCTTATTCTTCTCCACAAACTCGCGGTTCATCTGGTCGAAGTGCGCGATTTCCGCGTCTTCCTGGGAGAAAGCGCGCACCACGCGCATGCCGGAAAGATTCTCGCGCACGCGCTCCGTCAGCTCCGAATACATTGCCTGGACTTTTTGGAACTGCTCGTGAATCCTCTGGCCGAAAAACTTGACCATGATGGAAGCGAGCGGCAGGGGCAGCAGACACAGAATCGTAAGCCGTAGGTCGAAATGCGCCATCAGCGCAATGGCGGCGATGCCGATTACGACGGTGTTGGCCGAATACATGATGCCCGGTCCCACCATATTGCGCACAGCGCTCAAATCGTTGGTAAGCTTCGCCATCAGGTCGCCGGTGCGGTTTTCGTTGTAATATTGCGGCTCCAGACGGACCAGGTGGCGGAAAAGATCGTTGCGCAAATCGTATTCGACGTCGCGTGAAATACCGATCAGAATCCATCGCATCCAGAATTGAAAGATGGCTTTGACCAGGGCGATGCCGAGCAGAATTGCGGCGAAGAAAAGCAGTTCCTGCCGCGTGGTGCCTTTCACGATGTCGTCCAGCGCAACCTTAATGACGAGAGGAACCAGGACTCCCACAACCTGCGTGATGGTAAGCGCAATCAGGCCCGCGACGTAGCGCCCTTTGTAGCGCAGAAGGTAAGGCATTACCGGACTGAGGCGTTTGAACATGCTGGCGTCGGGAATCGGCGCCCGGGTCCCGCGCCCGGCGCCACACACTATTGGATTATAACGAAGAGGGCGGGGATGCGACAATTTCTCGGACTACGGTCCGCGCCGGGAGGAGCGTTCCGGAAAGCCGCCGACTACATTTCCCGCCGGCCTTCCATGGCTCTGGACATGGTGACCTCGTCGGCAAACTCCAGTTCAGAGCCCACGGGCACGCCCGTCGCGATGCGGGTGACGCGCACCCCGAGCGGTTTGATCAGCTTGGAGAGATAGACCGCCGTCGCTTCGCCTTCGACGGTGGGACTGGTGGCAATGATCAGTTCGCGGACCTGCCCGCCCTTCAGGCGTTCGAGAAGGTTCTTGAGTTTCAATTGGTCGGGTCCGATGCCCTGCAGCGGCGAAAGGGCTCCGTGCAGAACGTGATAGCGTCCGCGGAATTCACGTGTCTTCTCGATGGAAACCACGTTGTAAGGCGTTTCCACCACGCAAACCACATCCGGGTTGCGCCCCGGATCAGTGCAGTACTGGCAGGGATCCGTATCCGTGAAATTGTTGCACTGGCTGCACAGCCGGATTTTGTCCTTGGCGTCCAGGATGGCGCCGGCCAGCCGCTCCGCATCCTCGCGCGAGACGCGCTCCAGGTGGAACGCAATCCTTTGCGCCGACTTCTGGCCGACTCCCGGCAGGCGTTTGAGTTCGTCAATCAGACGGGCAAGGGGCTCGGCGTAATCTTTCATCGAGGATTCTATCGGGATGGAAGTCTGCGGAAAGGTCAGGGCATGTTCAATCCGGGCAGATTCAGGCCGCCCGTCAGATTTCCCACCTGGCTGGCCAGTTGTTCATCAACCTTCCGCGCCGCCTCGTTCACGGCGGCCAGAATCAGGTCCTGAAGCATCTCGGCGTCCTTGCTGTTGAACACTTCGCTTTCAAGTTGCACCGCGACCAGATGCTTCTGGCCGTTCATTCTGACGCGGACCATGCCTCCGCCTGCCGAAGCCTCCACCACAAGATCATCCAGTTGCTTCTGCAGTTGCTCCTGGAACTGCTGGACCTGTTTCAGAATCTGCTGCATCTGCTGCAGATTTTTCATGGTTCACCCCCGGCTCAGGTCAATGACATCCACGACTGCGCAGCCAAACCTTTTTCGAAAAGCCTCGACCGCCGTGTCCGCCGCGGCGCGATCCCGCGCCGCCGGCCGGGAGGCCCGCGCTGCCTCCACCTGCTGGTCGAGTGTAGCATAAATTTTTACGGGCTGTCCCAGCACTTGCTCGCAAATGGCGCGAAGTTTTTCCTGCTGCTCCCGCGAGCTCATCATGTCCATGGCCCAGGCGCTGCTTTTGGGGAAAAACAGGCGCACTTCGCCGTTTTCAATTCGCCATCGCGCCACTCCATCCAGACAGCTGCTCAGCAGCTTGGACTTGCCAAAGGCAAGGGCCTTGATTTCCGCCACGTGCGGGTCTTCGGACACGGCTTCAGCGGCAGCGGGTGCGGGGTGAGCTTCGCGCGAAAGCTGCGGCGCCCGCGCGGGCGGAGGCATCTTCGACGGCTGCTCAATCTTAGCCTGAGGAACTGCAGTGCGTGAGGGCGCAGCAGACCGTGCCGCTGCAGGCTTGGCTGCAATTCCGCCGCCCGTCGCTCCCGATGCCGAAGCCTCACCGCTTCCCTGAAGGCGTCCCAGAACACTTTCCAGCGAAATCAGCTTCTTCGCGTGGACCAGTTTGAGAAGTCCAAGCTCCAGATGAAAGCGCGGCCGCAAGGCGTACCTCATTTCGCTTTCAGTCCGCAGCAAAACCTGGAAAAATCTCGCCAGGTCTTCTTCTCCAAAAAGCTTTGCCAGGCGGTCAAGCGTGGTACGCTCACTTGGCGGAACCTGGACCAACGGGCTATCGGCGCCGCAACTTCTCGCGACGGCCAGGTTCCTGACAAAGCGCGTGAACTCTCCGCAGAAATGGGTCAGCTCGTATCCCTCCGCCGAAAGCCGGCTCACCATTTCAAGCACGCGGACGGCATCCTGCGCGTCAATGGCCTCGGTCAACTCCGCAAACAGTTCCGAGGGCACAACGCCCAGCACCTGGCGCACGCGCGCCGCCTCCAGCCGGTTGCCGCAGGAAGCAATCACCTGATCGGCCAGCGAAAGCCCGTCCCGCATGCTGCCTTCCGACGCCTGGCTGATTGCGGCCAGCGAACCTTCATCCGCCTTCACCCCTTCCTGCTTCAGAACCTCTTCAAGCCGCGCAAGAATCTCGCTGTATTCCAGAAGCCGAAAAGCAAAGTGCTGGCAGCGCGATTGAATTGTGGTGGGCAGCTTGTGAGCTTCCGTCGTCGCCAGAATGAACAGCGTGCGCGGCGGCGGCTCTTCCAGCGTCTTCAGAAGCGCGTTGAAAGCCTCCGTCGTGAGCATATGCGCTTCGTCAATCAGAAAAACCTTGTAGCGGTCGCGCGCCGGCAGATATCGGACGTTCTCGCGCAGTTCGCGGATCTCGTCAATGCCGCGGTTCGAGGCGGCGTCGATTTCAAACACATCCACTGAATTTCCTGCGGCGATTTCCCGGCAGGAATCGCATTCGCCGCAAGGCATGATGGCCGGACCCTTCGCGCAATTCAGCGCCTTGGCCAGGATGCGCGCCGTGGTGGTTTTGCCCACGCCCCGCGCTCCGGAAAAGATGTAACCGTGCGCCACGCGATTCGATTGGATGGCGTTTTTCAGGGTTTCAGTGATGACCTTTTGACCGATCACGTCATCGAAGGTCTGCGGCCGGTATTTGCGGGCGATAACCTGGTAAGACATAAGAACAGGCCCTGGGTTTTAGGCGTCCGGTGCCGGCGAAAAGTCAAACTGCTCCGGCACCCGAACCCCGGGCAGCGAGTTAGGGAACCCGGGAATTTGGAGCCAGACTTCGGGTTGATCCGCGGCACACGGAGAGGCCCGCTACCGTTGCTTCCTTCCGGACCTGGCGGGGTTCACGAACATCCGTTGCACAGAGCCCGAAGTCTGACATGCGTTCGAACCTTTTCTGTTGTCCGAAGCAGACGCGACTGCCCTTTTAGATTAGCACGCCCGCTCCGCCGCCGTCGATGCTTTACCCATTCTGTTCGATGCGTCAAGCCACTTGACCTTTGCTCCGGGATTGTCTAGCTTCTTCCAGGAGGGACGGCAGGTTTGCGCCCCGGGTCACGGAGAGCAGTAGGGCTCCTGCCAAATTCAGAGGTGGTTTTCCGAGAGGAAAACAGGAGGAATCTCATGGCGAGAAAGCAGATCGTTCTGGCTCTGTCTCTTTGGCTGTCAGTATTCTTGATTTCCGGATGTAACTCCAGCAATCAGCCGGCAAACCAGGAGCAGCCGGCGTCGTCTGAATCCGCAAGCGGCGGCAACGCGGCGAATTCCGGCAAACCGGCGCTCCGCCACCGCAGGTCGGAATCAGCAAAGTCGTCAGCACCCGCCGCGCCCGCCGCGCCCACAACGGTGACGGTTCCGGCCGGCACGGAAATCTCCGTGCGTCTGGCGCAAGCCATCAGTTCTGCCAGCGCGCGATCCGGAGGTTCCTTTGAGGGAACGCTGGCCAACGCGCTGACGGTGAATGGAAAGGAAGTCGCCGCTGTCGGCAGCAAGGTGACGGGCAAAATCGTCAATGCCGTCAGCTCCGGCCGGCTTTCGAGGCCAGCCGAACTCTCCCTGACTCTGACATCCATTACGCCCGAGGGCGGAAGTGAAACCCCGATCTCCACCAGCGCCTGGAGCATGAGCGGCGCTTCCCATAAGAAACGCGACGCGGAATTGATCGGCGGCGGCGCGGGTCTGGGCGCACTGGTCGGAGCCATTGCCGGCAAGGGAAAAGGCGCGGCCATCGGGGCTGCCGTGGGCGCGGGTGCGGGCACGGCCGGAGCAGCCTACACCGGCAAAAAGGAAATTCAGCTTGCGGCGGAGACCGATCTGAACTTCAAGCTCTCGGCCCCGGTCACTCTGCCCGTACGGTAATGGAAGTCGGTTAAGGAACGAAGGTTTCGGTGTGCCCGCTCGGAGGGGAGAAGACTGCCTGCTCCGCGCTTCCCTAGCGGCTTGAAGCGTCGTCGGGCTTTGCGGCGGGAAGTTTGGTCTTCAACTCCTCGATTTCCTTTCGCAGGCGCGACTGCCGGCGCGCGAGGCTCCAGGCGTAGAGAACGAAGATCAGCCAAAGCAGGCCGAAGGCGGGAGCAAGAAAGTGGATCAGGTTGTGCGCGTTATTCAGGCCCAAGTTATCCCTCCGGAGTAGCAAGCTCGAGCGTGCGGCGAATTTCGCTCAACTCACGGCGTGATTCACCAAGCCGCAGCCGCAGCCGCAGCAGATAGAAGAAGAGGCACGTAAACGCTCCCACGGCCACCAGGAGCGTTGCCAGCATTCGAGGATCGAGCCCCGAGTTCGGCCCGCCCATGATGACCGGCTGCGGGTGCTGCGTCCTCCACCAGCGAATCGCCATGTAATCAATGATGACGTCAATGAAGCCGATAATGCCCACCACGGCGCACAGATTTGCCGCGCGCGCCGGATTGATCAGGTAGCTGCGAAGCATCAGATAGGCGACATAGAGCAGCCAAAGCAGGAAGGTCAGCGTCAACCGCGGGCTCCACGTCCACCAGATTCCCCAGACCGGCTTGGCCCAGAGCGGGCCGGTAATCAGCACGCCCGTACAGAAAACAAAGCCTACCTCGCCTGTAGCGTGCGCCAGCTCATCGGCGGCGACCGAACGCTTGGCGAGATAAACCATACTGGCGATGAAAATGATGACAAACCCCAGCAGCGCTGTCCACGCCGACGGCACGTGGATATAGAAAATCCGCTGCACCTGCCCCATGGTCTCTTCTTCGGGCGCGTAGAAGAACGTCATGTAAAGCGCCACCCACATCCAGGCGAGCGTGAGCAGCAGGTGAATCGAAAGCGGGAATTTGCTCTTCATAAATTAGGCCGCGAAACTATTCCTCCAAAACATACTCAAAAAGCAGAAACGACGCCACGGTAAAAACCAGACTCATCCCTCCGACCCTCAGGATTCCGCCCGCCGCGCCCCCGTTCGGATGGCCGCGCAGCGCGTTCGAGGTGGCGTCAATGGACAGCATCAGAATCCAGAAAGCAATCGGAAACTGCAGCACAGACAACATGACTTCTCTCATGCGAGTGTTGGCGGCGATGGCGCCGAAAATAGTTCCCAGCGCCGCGTAACCCAGCGTGCCCAGAAAGGCGATGAGCGCAAATTCCCCCAACACGGGCAAGAAAGAAAAGTTATACCAAAGCGCGGCCGCGAATACCATCACCACTTCAGCGAGGGCGAGAAAAAAAAGATTGGAGAGCATCTTGCCCACAAAGACCATGCTGGGATCGACGGGAGCGAGCGTAATGCCCTCCAGGCTGGCATTCTCGCGCTCGTAGGAAAACGACCGGTTGAAGCCCAGCACTCCGGCAAACGCAATCGCCACCCAGAGCACCGCGGGCAGCAGGCGCAGCGTCTCCTCGCGAGCGCTTTCGAACGCGAAATTGAACAGAAAAATAATCAGCAGGCCGAAGACGCACATCGAGGCCAGCGTTTCGCGGTTGCGCCACTCGACGCGAAGGTCTTTGAGGAAGATTGCCCAGATGACTTTCAGATTCATCGCGCCGCCTTCTCTTCTGTTTCGATGCCCAGCGCATCGAGCGGCGCCAGCGCGAGCGGACCGTTGTAGCGCAGCCGCCC
>JBJKPU010000101.1:0-19209 GCA_046706005.1 Terriglobia bacterium
GCAACAATCCGTTTGACTTCCAGCGGCTGGTGGCGGGCATCAATTACAAGTTCAACAAATACCTTGACCTTGCTCTTGACAGCCAGAACCTGTTCTATACGCACAGCCAGTTCACTTTCCCGGCGGGGACGCTGGCGACCGGCAAAACCCTGGCGAACCCGGTTCCCAATGCCGTTCCGGGCGCGACCCGTGCCATCTTCCTGAACATGCAGTTCAACTACTAAACCGGGTGGGGGGCGGCAAAAATCCACCCCCCTAATCTTTGCAGTGCCTTAACACTGCTGTAACAGTCCTGTAACAATTAGCTCTTAAATCTTGTGAGGAGGAGTTTAGATGAAAAGGAAGCTCGCAGTTTCAGCGTCAGTGGCCTTGATGGCCATCGGCCTGTTCGTGGTGGGAACCCTGACGACCATGCAGGCGGAAACGCCCGTGGCGCCTCCTGCGGAGAGCAGGATATCCGGGGCCGGCAGCAGCTGGGTCTATCCCCTGGTGGCGAAGTGGGCCGCGGCGTACGACCAGAAGTTCGGGATTGAGGTGAATTATCAATCCATCGGTTCGGGCGGGGGGATTGCACAGATCAAGGCCGGCACGGTGGCGTTCGGCGCGAGTGACATGCCGCTGAAGCCGGAAGACCTGAAGAGCGCAGGATTGATTCAATTCCCCACGGCCGTGGCAGGCGAGGACCTGGTGTACAACCTCCAGGGAATCGGACCAGGAAAAATCATTCTGAGCGGACCCGTGGTTGCCGATATCTACCTGGGGAAGATCAAGAACTGGGACGATCCGGCAATCGCCAAACTGAATCCCGGACTGAAACTGCCCAACAAATATATCAGCGTCGTGCATCGCTCCGACGGCTCGGGCACCACGTTTACGTTCTGCGACTATCTTTCGAAAGTCAGTCCGGAATGGAAATCAAAAGTCGGCGAGGGCACGGCCGTGGCCTGGCCGACGGGAGTGGGCGGCAAAGGCAATGAGGGCGTCTCCTCCTTCGTCCAGCGCATTCCGGGCTCGATCGGCTACGTCGAGTACGCCTACATCGTGGAAAACCATCTGTCCTATGCGCGCATGATTAACACGGACGGCAAAATCGTCAGCCCCACGCTGAAGGGCTTCCAGGACGCCTCGGCGCATGTGGACTGGAAGAACGCGCAGGATTTTTATGTGATCCTCACCGATCACACGGGTCCTGACACCTGGCCGATTTCAGGCTGCACGTGGCAGATCCTGCGCAAGAATGCTTCAAAAGCGTCGAATCAGGCAGTGATGAAGTTCTTCGACTGGGGCTTCGAACACGGCCAGCAGATGGCGCGTTCGATCTCCTTCGGTCCGCTGCCGCCAAGCACCATCCAGGCGATCAAGACCTACTGGAAGGAGAAGCTTGGTTACGGGCTGTGATTAAGAGCAGCTCCGTCAAGTATCCCTGAAGGGACCTGAATGAACGGCGAGCAAGTTCTGGCGCGGGATAAGTTGGGGCCCGCGCCGGAAGAGCCAAGAACAGGCACCATCACCTGGCGGCAAACCGCTGACTTTCTTTTTCACAAGGTCGCGGCGTTTGCCGCCTTTTTGCTGGCGGCGGTTCTATTTGCCACCGTCATCGCCATTGGTTTCGACAGCTGGCTGGCCATCCAGAAATTCGGCGTCTGGCACTTCCTGATCACGAAAGAATGGGATCCCGTCACCAACGTCTTCGGCGCGTTTCCCTTCATCGTCGGAACGCTGGTCAGTTCGGCCATCGCCATGATCCTGAGCGTGCCGATCAGCTTCGGCGTGGCGGTCTTCATCGCCGAGGTCGCTCCCTCCTGGATCAAGAAGCCTATCGCCTGGTCGATCGAACTGCTGGCGGCCATCCCGAGCATTGTTTACGGGCTTTGGGGCCTGCTGGTTTTCGCTCCCGTCTTCTCGAATATCGAGCCTTTCATCAGCGACAAGCTGGGCGGGCTGCCGGGAATCGGCATGCTGTTCCAGGGCCCGCCGATGGGCATCGGCATGCTGACGGCGGGAATCGTTCTGGCGATCATGGTTCTGCCCTACATCTCCTCCATCATGCGCGACGTCTTTATCGCCGTGCCCGGGTCGCTGCGCGAGTCGGCTTATGCAATGGGATCCACCACCTGGGAGGTCGCCTGGCACATCGTGCTTCCCTACGGAATGTCGGCGGTGATCGGGGGCATTTTTCTGGGGCTGGGCCGCGCCGTCGGCGAAACGATCGCGGTGACCTTCTTCATCGTCAACAGCAACACGGTGACCTCAAGCGTGCTGATGCCGGGAACCACGATTCCTTCGGTCCTGGCGAATGAGTTCACGGAAGCAACCAGCGCTCTTTACCGGTCGTCGTTGATTTATCTGGGCCTGATTCTGCTCTTCATCGCCCTTTTCGTTCGCATCATTGCCGCGTTTCTGCTGAGCCGGTTGAAAAAGGCCCAGGCATGATCAACGTTTACACAAAGCGGCGCGTGATTGACGTGGTCAGCAAGATCGTGATGAGCATCACGACGCTTATCGGCGTATTTTTCCTGTTCTGGATTCTTTACACCACGGCGAAGTTCGGCCTGGGCGCGATGCATTGGGATTTGTTCATCAAAGACACGCCGCCGCCCGGCACGGATTCGTTCGGACTGCGCAACGCTTTTGTCGGGAGCCTGATCCTGATGGGATTGTGCCTGCTGATCGGCGTGCCCATCGGGCTGATGGGAGGCACGTGGCTGGCGGAATACGGCCGGCGCAGCAAACTGGCGGAAGTCGTGCGGTTCATCAACGACATCATGCTCAGCGCGCCTTCCATCGAAATCGGACTGTTTACTTACGCCATTATGGTGGCGCCGATGGGCCACTTCTCGGCGATTTCCGGCAGCGTGGCGCTGGCGGTCCTGATGATCCCGATCATCGCGCGAACCACGGACGAAATGCTGACCCTGGTGGGAAGCGAAATGCGCGAAGCCGCCGTGGCGCTGGGCGCGCCGCCCCAGATCGTGATCACAAAAGTAACCTGGAAAGCAGCGCGAGCCGGCATCCTGACCGGCATCCTGATCGGCCTGGCGCGCATCACGGGCGAGACGGCACCGCTGCTGTTTACGGCTTTGAATAATCAGTTCTATTCGACCGACCTGATGCATCCCATCGCCAACATCCCGATGGTGATCTGGCAATTCGCGATGAGCCCTTATGCGAACTGGCAACAAATGGCTTGGGCTGCGGCCTTCATTACGGTAATCTTTGTGTTGGTGGTGAGTCTGGTCGCGCGCTTCTTCCTATCCAAAGCACAGGTGACTTCATGACGTCTGATCGGCCACCGGGCGCCCCCGTGGCCAACATTCCTGTTTCAGTTGAACCGCGCGAGACGGCAACGACGGGCGCGGCGGCGCAGCAGCCCGTGAAGATCAAGATCACGAACCTGAATTTCTACTACGGAAAATTTCGAGCTCTGGAAAACGTCAACCTGGAGGTCCGCCAGAACTGTACCACGGCCTTCATCGGCCCATCGGGCTGCGGCAAGTCCACGCTGCTGCGGACGATCAACCGCATGTACGATCTTTATCCCGGCCAGCACGCCGAGGGCGAGGTGCTGCTGGACAGCGAAGACATTCTGAAAGTCAAAGACATCACCAAGCTGCGGTCGAGGGTCGGCATGGTTTTCCAGAAACCGACACCCTTCCCGATGTCCATCTACGAAAACATCGCGTTCGGCATCCGGCTGCATGAAAAGCTGAAGCGGTCGCAGATGGATGACCGGGTGGAGGATGCTCTGACGAAGGCCGGCCTGTGGAGCGAAGTGAAGGACAAGCTGAGACAATCCGGGCTGGGACTTTCCGGCGGGCAGCAACAAAGGCTTTGCATCGCGCGGGCCCAGGCCGTGAATCCGGAAGTGCTTCTGATGGACGAGCCCTGCTCGGCTCTGGACCCGATTTCAACCGCCAAGATCGAGGAGCTCCTGTATACTCTGAAAGAGACTTGCACGGTTGTCATCGTGACCCATAATATGCAGCAGGCGGCGCGGGTGTCGGACTATACGGGGTTCTTCCTGATGGGCAAGATGATCGAGTTCAGCAAGACGGACGTCCTGTTCAAGACGCCGATGAAGAAGGAAACGGAAGATTACATCACGGGCCGCTTCGGCTAGGGGATGGGGGATACCCGGTTGACGCTGGGGAGGAAAGCGCTTGCGACATTTTGTGGAAGAACTCGAGGAACTGCGGTCGCGTCTGCTGGAAATGAGCGGATTGGTTGAGTCCGCCGTCTATTCCAGCGTGCAGGCGCTGGTTCAGCGGGACCGCGAGCGCGCCGAACAGGTGTTGCAGAACGAAGCTCGCATCAACGAAATGGAAATTGAAATTGACGAAATGGCGACGCGCCTGCTGACGCTTCAGCAGCCGATGGCCGTTGACCTGCGCTTCCTGACCTCCGCCATCAAGATTAATAATGACCTGGAAAGAATGGGCGACCTCGCCGTGAACATCGTCGAGCGAGTGGTTTCCCTGCTTAACACACCGGAAATCCGGCCGCAGATCGATATCCCGCGCATGGGCCAGCTTGCGGAATCCATGGTGGGAAAAGCGCTGGACTCTTTCGTGAAGAAGGACGCGTCGCTGGCGCGCGACGTTCTGGTTTCCGACGACGCGGTCGATACCCTGCGGAACGACATTTACGACGTTCTGGCGGACTTCATGCGCCACAACCCGGATTCCATTCCCCAGTCGCTCAACCTGCTCTTCATTGCGCGCAACCTGGAGCGCATCGCCGACCACGCCACCAACATCGCGGAAGATGTCCTGTTTCTGATTGAAGGGGTGGACGTGCGGCACGGTTCGGAAAAGCGCGCAACTTCGCAGTAGCCGCGATTCGCCGGACAGGGGCGCCGGCTTCCCAAACTCAAGGTGTTCGCGGATTGCGGATGTAAGCCACGCCGCAGAGGACTACATCGCTCGCGGTCATGCCCTGAACGCGGGCGATTCTTGCGGGAAGGAAAATGTTTCCGCCGCCGGGCGAATACGGAATCGAGACATCAACTTTCCAGTGCGCCGCATAGCGCCGGAGGCTCTCAAAGCAAAGGCCGCCGCGCGAAACGTTGCGGGTCCAGACAATCTCATCGCCGAACTCCTGGCTGCGGATGCATGCCCGGACTCTCAGCTCACGGCGCGGTTCCCGCCGCTTCTCCTGCCCGGTTTCAGCTTCGGCTTCCTCGACTTCGGGTTCCGCCGTTACGGTTTCAACCTTCGACTTTTTCCAGAGCGTCGACTCCGTGCATCGCATGCAATAACGGGTGATGGAGGAATTCGCTTCCAGGACTTCCACTTCGAATTCGTCGAGATAAGCAACCTCGCGGGTCTTGCAGCCCACGCATTCGAGAACCGCGCGCCCGACCGCCACCTTGCCGGTTTCGAGAGCGGGAAATTGAATGCCCCAGGGGTTGGCGGAATCATCGAGGAACGAAACGCCGTAATAGTAGCCGTCAACTTCTTCCCCGATCTGGCCCAGGACCCGCGCGTCCACTTCCAATCCCGTCAGAACGCAGTGAATACTGACCTCCTGATCCGGCGCCAGCTTGCGCGCCGCCAGGATTTTCGCTCCGTGACGGGTCACCACCACCGTCCGGGCGTCATCTACGAAGGAGTAACCCACGGCATCCGTCCCGGCCACCCGGATGGGAATCGTCAGATTGATGCGGTCGCTTCGGCGTTCTTCGTCTTTTCCCACAGGTCCAACTCCTCTCTGATGATTCTACTATAGCCAACCCATCGCGGCGCGAGGACCATTTCAAATGATGCAAACCTCAGACCGTGCTGCAACTTCAGCCGCAGGCCGTGTGCTGGCGGCATTTTTCCTGTCGAAGGCATCCGGGCGGTTAGGATTCCCTGGCCGCAGGCCTCCGGAATCTTTCAAGTTGTTCATTTAATTCGCAAGACTTCGCGGCTCCCGACGGCGGATTGTCCGCTACATTTTACCAGCAAACACCGGATTCGCCAGTTGGCGATCCAGCTATGTTCTTATAGGGCATCGGCAGGCTTCCGAAAAGCTTTAAAAAGACTTGTCAGTCCGAGGGGTTCGAAATAAACTATCATTCACTCGTCTGATATTGGAAAGCGACTTATGTCCATCAACAAGCGGCGCTCCGACAGGATCATGCTCACCGTGCCCCTATCCGTCCAGGGCAACGACGAAAAGGGCGGCAAATATCAGGAAGCAGCCAGAACCTCCGTGCTGAACCGCCACGGAGCGCGGATCCAGACTCGGCGACACCTCCAAAGCGGGCAGACCGTCCGACTGATCAATATGGTCAGCCGGGCCGGAGCGGATTTCCGGGTGGTCGGACCCGTGACTCCGTTCTCGGACTCCGGCGGAGAGTTCGGCGTGGAATATATCAACCAGCAGGAAAATATCTGGGGAATTCAGTTCCCGCCATTGCAGAGCGGCCAGACGGCGGAGTCGAAGGCTTTGCTGGAGTGCCGGAAATGCCATTCCGTGGCTTTGCTTCCAATGTCCCTGGTCGAAATCGAAGTTCTGGAATCCTCCGGCATCCTCAAAAAGGACTGCCAGCATTGCGGCGCCACCACCTCCTGGGGACACGCTGAGAAGCAGATCTCCATGTCAGGCCCTTCGCAATCGACTATGGCGGAGGCCGAAGCCGAAGCGGCCTCAGGGCCCGAACGCCGCCGCCACCGGCGAGTCGCCCTTCAGTTGCCCGTCCGCATAAGGAACTACGAAGGCGTCGTCGAAATATCCAAGAGCGAAAACATTTCCAAGGGCGGATTCTGCTTTACCAGCCAGAAAGACTACGAAGTGGGCGAAGGCATCATGACCGTTTGCCCTTACAACACCTCGGGCCAAAGCATTGAAGTTCGGGGGCGAATCGTGCGGCGCCGGACGCTGGAGGGTTCGGGAACCAAAGTCTACGCGGTCAGCTACGATCTTTCCTCACGCCAGAGTTGAGCCGCAGGCGGCCGCTCATCACATATTTCTGCTGAAAAAATCAAAGATACGTTCATACAGAAAGAGGTCGACCTTGCGGCCCCTGAACCCATGCTTCTGCCCGGGTTCAATCCAGAGGCTGAAGGGACGATTCGCTTCCACCAGAGCCTGGATGAAATTCATCGTGTTCTGCATGTGAACGTTGTCATCATCGGCGCCGTGAATCAGAAGCAGTTTGGCCTTGAGCCGGCTGGCGGAATAAAGCGGCGATGAATCCTTGTAGCCTTCCGGGTTTTCCTTCGGCGTGCGCATGTAACGTTCCGTGTAAATGCTGTCATAGAATTTCCATGCCGTGACGGGCCCGCCGGCAACTCCGCATTTGAAAACATCCGGCGCGTGAGTCAGCGAGTAGAGCGTCATATATCCGCCGTAAGACCAGCCCCACATTCCGATGCGGTTCGGGTCCACGTAAGAAAGAGATTTCAGGTACTTCACGCCCGTCAACTGGTCGGCCAGTTCGTGCACGCCCATGTGCTTAAAGATGACCGACTCCCACGCGTGTCCCCGGCCCCAGGAACCGCGGCCGTCCAGCGTCCAGACCAGATAGCCCTGCTGCGCGCAGTAAAGATCGAACATCGAGGTCACGCCCCAGCGATTTTCCACCAGTTGCACTTCCGGCCCGTTGTAAACGTAAACGATGACCGGATATTTTTTGTGCGGATCGAAATTCGGCGGAAGCACCAGCCGCGCGTGCAGAATGGCTCCGTCCGGCGCCTTCACGTCCACAAATTTCGTCGCGCCCGGATCGTATTCGGACAGGTGATCCGCCGGCTTATCCAACATGGCGATGAATTTTCCGTCCGGGCTCAGAAGGCGCGTTTCAGGAGGCGTCTGGTAATCCGAAAAAGTGTCCACCACATAGCGCCCGTCCGGCGAGAGCATCGGAACGTGCGTGCCGGTCAGGTGAGTGAGGCGCTGCATTTCAGTCCCGCCCAATTTCACCCGGTAAATCTGCCTTTCGCGCGGATCGGGATTGGTCGAGTCAAAGTAAACCCAGCCGCCCTTCTCATCCACCTGGAACATCGGAACGTCGCTGAACAGCGGATGGTCAATCATCCAGTCGCCATTGGTTTCCTTCTTGATCAGCTTGCCGTCCATCGCGTAGAGATAGAGATGCAACCAGCCGTCGCGCTCCGAAAGCCAGAGGAAACCTTTGCCGCCGCTCAGGAAATAAGGCGCGGTGTGGGAATTGATCCAGTAAGGATCTTTCTCCGTCACCAGCACGCGATCGGTTCCCGCCGATGGGTTCCAAAGGTAAAGGGTCTCGACGGTTTGCGGGCGATTGAGCGTCATGAAGGCGATGCCCTTCGAGTCGGGCGTCCAGGCGAATTCCGGGCCCACGTATTCCATGTCCATGGAGGGCGTGAAAGGAAAAGTTTCAGCCTTCAGCGCGCCGCCCACGCTCACCACGTGGAATGACGGAATCGGATTGGGATCGCCCGCCTGCGGAAATCGCTCGTTGGTCAGCGTGACGTGATCGGAAAGATAGTGCGTGATGGGATAGACCGGCACGGGACCGTCATCGAGGCGCAGATAGGCAATCTCTTTCCCGTCCGGCGACCAGACATAGGCGCCCGAGGTTGCGCGGTTCGCCAGCTCCTCTTCATATACCCAGTCGAATTTTCCGTTGTAAACGACGTCGGAGCCGTCGGTGGTCAGCTGTTCTATTTTTCCGGTCTTCAGATCCACGTCGTAAAGATTGTTCTTCTCAACGTACGCGACGCGATTTCCGGTGGGCGAAAAAGTCACGAATTCTTTTGATTCAGCATCGTTCGTCAGGCGGCGGAGATCTTTAGAGGAGAGGTCGTAAAGATAAAGGTCGGTTCCTCCGGTAAAAAGAATCTCATTGCCGTCGGGCGACCACAGGTAGGAATCCGGCTCGACCTTGGCCGAAAGCGTTTGCGGATCGAGCAGCGTGGTCTCGGTGCGGGTTTCGGGATTGTAGCTTTCAAGAATCTGTGACTCGCCGCTCTCCGTCTGCGTGGTTCGCAGATACGTCAGCTCTTCGTGCCCCGGCCGCCAGACTTTCTCTGAAATGCCGTGACCGACGATCGCACCGCGTCTGGTAATCAGATCGAGCGTCAGGCGCTTTTTCGCCGGCGCGCCCCAACCCAATGCTGAAAAATACAGAACGGCTACGACCAGTCCAAAATAACGGCTGCGCATGAAAATTCCTCCAGATGAAATCTGCAATCAATGCCGTTGCGGTGGAGATGTGACCCTTTAAAGCTCGACTTTCTCAAGCTTCAGATCGTTCCTCTTCGGAACCCCGAATTCCGTGGTGTTCACGAGGCGCACTACTTCAACCCGCTTCGCCTTCAGGTCGTAAATCTCGCACGTTTCGTAAGGGTAGGAATAAACGTGCAGCGTGACGGCGCGCGAGCCGAAGGGAGCGGCGTTCACCACCTGATGAATCGGCTCCTCGGGATCGACTTCCTGCGGGCTGTCCGGCTCAATCATGAAATGAGTGCTGGGTTCGAGTTCGCAAAAGCCGGAGCTGTCATCGCGGCGCAGGAGCTTGAAATTGAGAACCTGAACTTTTCCGTAAGGCACGGCCATCCAGCAGTTCTGGTCGCAGTGATTGTGGATGGCGCTTTTCTGGCCGATCTCCCAGCAGATGGCGATCAGCTCGAACAGTTCGGTGCGATGGATCAGATTGCGCGTGTAGTGGTCGTGCGAGAAATAGAGATAAGGCGAAAGGCTCTTCGGCTCCACGCGGTTCACGCGAAGGAATTCCAGAACCGCTTCCCGGCCGAAATCCTTGTTCGGGATTGCCGCCAGTCGCTGCGCAAAATCATCAATCGTGACCATCCGTGGAAGCATAGGCGATTGGCGTAAAAAGTCAACTCACTCAGGCGGAGCAGCAGACCGGCGATGACCGCTCCGCGCAATCCAGCATTCCGTCACGGGTTCGAAGCCCGCAACCGTTCGAGAAGATCGGCAAGCTCCGGCGGCAAGGGCGAGCGGAATGCCATCGCTTCCCCGCTCCTTGGATGCCGGAATTCGATTGCGGCGGCATGAAGAAAATTCCTGCCCGGCTCGATTGTGACTTCTTGCGGCAGCCGCAGAATGCGCGGCGCGCCGTAGAGCGTATCGCCCACGATGGGCCGTCCAAGCGATGCGAAATGAACGCGAATCTGGTGGGTTCTTCCCGTGCGCGGCTGGGCCTCAAGCAAAGTGAAACCGGCAAGGCGCTCCATGACGCGGTAGGCTGTGACGGCCTCGCGCGGCTTGATGCCTCCGGCTTTCATGCGCACGCGGCGCGCGGCATCGCGGCCCACCGCCGCTTTGATTTCACCGGAATCTGTTTGCACTCGTCCGTGAACCAGCGCCAGGTAGGTTTTGTGGACTTCGCGCGCCTTGAATTGCTCCGACAGCGCGCGGTGAGCGGCGTCGTTCTTCGCCACCAGGATCAGGCCGGAAGTCATCTTGTCGAGCCGGTGCACGATGCCCGGCCGCGCTTCCCCGCCCTCGGTGGAAAGCGTCCTTCCAAAATGATGCAGCAGCGCGTTGACCAGTGTGCCCGATTTCACGCCCTCGCCCGTGTGCACAACCATTCCGGCAGGCTTGTTGACGACGGCTAGGTCATCGTCCTCATAAACAATTTCCAGCGGCACGGCTTCCGGCTCAGCCTTGAGTTCCTCCCGCCGCGCAACGACGGCGACGCGCTCGCCCGCCGCAACCTCCTGCCCGCTCTTCCGCGCCGCACGGCCGTCAATCGAAACCTGGCCTGTGCGCACCAGCCGCTGAAGCTGGCTGCGGCTCCAATCCGGCATCCGGCGAGCCAGCACGCGGTCGAGACGCGAACCGGACTCCCGGTCGGAAACCGTGAACTCAATCATTTCCGATTCGGATGATTTGGTCATGGCGTGATTGGCGAATCGTTGAATGAGGACTCGGACGCCTTCAAGCCCGGCGCCGTAATTCCGTCAATCGCTCATCAGGACGTGGAGAATCAGAAATCCCGCGCCCACGACAATGGCGCTGTCCGCCAGATTGAACGTCGGCCAGTGATATCCGCGGATGTAAAAATCCAAAAAATCCACGACGCTTCCGAACCGGATGCGGTCCGTCAGGTTCGAAAGCGCGCCGCCGACAATCAGCGACAGTCCCAGCCCGGACTTCCAGTTGAGAGAAGATGCTCGCCCAACGATAACCACCACGGCCACCAGCAGCACGGCCGAGACGAGGATGAGCACCACCGTTTTCCATCCCGAGGGGGAATTGGAAAACAGGCTGAAGGCGACGCCGGTGTTGGTGGTGCGGGCAAGATTAAAAAAGCCCGGAATCACCGTGACTATGGCGTGGGGGTGAATGGAATCTTCTACGAGCTTCTTGGTGATCTGGTCGGCGAAAAAAACCGCCACGGCGATCAGGCAATAAATCGCGCGGGAAATCTGCCGGAAGCGGGAAGTAACTTTTTCACTCATGATTTTCACGCGGCGAGCCGGAAGAGAAACTGAAGCAGATCATGCATCCGCGGAGACGGCCGGGCCTCAACCTTTCGCCGGAAGGCCCTCGATTTCCTTTAAGGCTTCCGAGCACCGCTCGCAAACGTCCGGATGGCGTTCATCCTCGCCGACCCGCTGGGAAAAATTCCAGCAGCGGGCGCACTTTTTCCCCAGCGCGCGCTCGATTTTGATCTTCAAACCCGGCAAATCGCTGACCTCGATTCCTTCCAGTACGCCCGGACTGAGCTCGACCTGGGAAACGATGAAGATGGAAGGAAGCTGGCTGAGATATTCACTCAAAAGAGCGCGCAACTCACCGCCCGCTCCAAGCACCACCTTCGCTTCCAGCGCGCTGCGCACAAACTTTTCCCGCCGAGCTTCTTCCAGCGCCTTCAGCACGGCGTTGCGAACCGCAATCAGCCGCGGCCATTTTTCCAATCGCTGCAGATGGGCTTTCGAAAGCTCCGAGCGCAGTTCCGCGGGCGGAGCCATGACGGCCATGTGGACGCTGGGTTCGCGGGCTTCTCCGGAAGCGAGGGACGGCATGTGCGACCAAACTTCATCCGCTGTGAAGCAGAGAATCGGCGACACGGCCCGCACCAGCGCGTCGGCAATGCGATAAAGCACGGTCTGGGCGGCGCGGCGGCGGCGCGATTTGGAAGGCGCGGTGTAGAGACGGTCTTTCAGAATGTCGAAGTAGAAAGCGCTCAGGTCAACGGTGGCGAAGTCATAGACCGCGCGGTAGACCTTGTGGAATTCAAAATCGCCGTAGGACTTCTCCACCCGCTCAAGCACCGCGGCGGCGCGATCGAGCGCCCAGGCGTCGATTTCTTCCAGCTCATCGCCGCTGACGGAATCTTTTGAAGGATCAAAGTCATAAAGATTCGCCAGGCAATAGCGGAACGTATTGCGCAGCTTGCGATAGGCTTCCGAAAGGCGCGTGAGCATTTCGGAAGAAATGGCGGCATCCTCGCCGAACACCAGCGACGCGGCCCACAGGCGCAGGACTTCCGCGCCGTGAGTTTTGATGACCTCGTTCGGATCAATGACGTTCCCGAGGGATTTGGACATGGCGCGCCCCTCGGCATCGAGCACCCAGCCGTGCGTCAAAACCTGGCGGAAGGGCGCCGCGCCGCGGCTGCAGAGCGCCACGAGAAGCGAGCTTTGGAACCAGCCGCGATATTGATCGCCGGCTTCCAGATACACGTCCGAGGGCCAGGGCAAATCCGCGCGACGGCCGAGGACCGCTTCGTGGCTGGAGCCGGAATCGAACCAGACGTCGAGAATATCGGTCTCTTTGCGGAACTTGGTTCCGCCGCAGCCCGGGCATCTGGTTCCGGGAGTCATCAACTCCGCGACCGGATGCGCGTACCAGGCGTCCGCGCCTTCCTTGCGGAAAAGTTCGATGGCGGGGCGAACGGCGCCGGCATCCAGCAGCGGCTGCGTGCAGGCTTCGCAGTGGAGAACCGTGATGGGCACGCCCCAAACCCGCTGGCGCGAGATGCACCAGTCGGGGCGGGTGGCAATCATGTTGTAAATCCGGTCCTTGCCCCATTCCGGCAGCCAGCGAACTTTTTCGATTTCATCCAGCGCGCGCCGGCGCAAATCCAGGTGATCAATGTTTACGAACCACTGGTCATTGGCGCGGAAAATGACGGGATTGTGGCAGCGCCAGCAATGCGGATAAGAGTGCGCCAGCCATCCCGGATTGCCCGCGAGCGCGCCGCGCTGCTTCAATAGTTCGATGATGGGCTCGTTCGCCTCAAAAACAGTTTTGCCCTTGAATTCAGGCAGGCCTTCGGTGAATTCCCCCGCATCGCCGACCGGGCAGTAGATTTCCAGGCCGTACCTCATTCCCGTTTCGTAGTCTTCACGGCCGTGGCCGGGCGCTGTGTGGACGCAGCCGGTTCCATCTTCCGCCGTCACGTAATCGGCCAGCACGCCGCGCACCTTGCGGTCGAGAAAAGGATGCTGCAGGACGAGCGCCTCAAGCTTTTCGCCCGGAACGCGGGCAAGCAGCTTCGATGCTGAAAGGCCGGTTTCATTCAGCGTCGGCTCCAGTCGGCGGCTTTCCATGAGGTAGGCCTGGCCGTCGCCTTCCACAATGGAATACTCAAACTTGGGATTGAACGCTACGGCCATGCTGGCAGGAAGCGTCCAGGGCGTGGTGGTCCAGATCAGGACGGAAACCTTGCGGCCCTTCGTCTCCGGCGCCGCCGCTTCCAGACCGGAAATTACCGGGTACTTTACGTAAATGGACCGGCTGCGATGTTCTTCGTACTCGACCTCGGCCTCCGCCAGCGCCGTCTTGTCCGAAAGGCACCAGTAAACCGGCTTCAGGCCACGATAGACGTAACCCTTCTTGAGGAACTCCAGAAAGAGCTCTGCAATCAGCGCCTCGTAGGAAAAATCCATAGTCAGGTAAGGTTTTTCCCATTCGCCGAAAACGCCCAGGCGCATAAAATCAGCCCGCTGCAGGTCAACGAAATTAGCCGCGTAACGGCGGCAGGCCTGGCGAACCTCAATGGCGTTCATTTTCCCTTTTCGTCCGCCCAGCTCCTTGTCCACGTTGATTTCAATGGGCAGGCCGTGACAATCCCAGCCCGGCACGTAGGGAGCGTCAAAACCGGCAAGCGTCCTTGACTTGACGATAAAATCCTTCAGGATTTTGTTGAGCGCGGTTCCCAGGTGAATGCGGCCGTTCGCGTAAGGAGGGCCGTCGTGGAGCGTAAAGAGAGGCGAACCCTTGCGCCGGGCGCGGATCTGCCCGTACAGATTCTCCTGCGACCATCGGTCCAGCCAGCGCGGCTCATTTTCCGGCAGACTGGCCTTCATCGGGAAATCCGTGTGGGGCAGATTGAGCGTCGCTTTGAGGTCCAGCACCTCTCCCATGAATCCTCCAACGAGAAGGTAAAATGGTTATTATAGGGAACATGAGGAACGGCTGTCCACAAAACCTGTGGCGGTTCTGCACAATGGAGCGAAGGCGCCGCCGAATCCTGCCGCGGTTGCGCGCCAGGCGTGGAAAGGGTGTGGTAAAATAGATTGCAGCGTGTTGCTTGTGCGGATATTCTATGCAACTCCCCGCTCGAGATTTTCATCGTAAAATCAACGTGACCGGGAGGGCTTAGAACAGCGCAAGTTTGGCTGCCAGAAGGAATGCCACCCACGGAAACCCAAACCGGATCAGCACCCAACCAGCCAACCCCAAGCACCAAGACTGGGAATGAGCGGCCGTATGAGCTGACCTTCGTCGAAACTCCGGGAATCGTCGCGTCGCTGATTACCGGCATTCGCGAGTTCTTCAATCCTCCAAAGGTCGCCGCCTCCAGGTATTACCAGGGCGAAGAAGCGTTGCCGGTCACCGAGATGCGGCCGTGGTGGCGGGATCTGCCTGGCCAAATCCGCGCTTACGTTGCCAAGCCGACCGAGCCGATCGGCATTCACAACCGGCGGCAATTCTGGAAGCGGATGGAGTGCGGCCTGGCCGGCGCGGTTCTTCTGTCGATTCCCGACATTTACTTGCGGCGAGTGCCCCTGATCTTTCTGGGAATCATTCTGGGATTTATCGCGGGCGAACTGGCCGGAGCGCTGTTCTTTAAGTACCAGGAATATCCGCCCGAGATCTGGCAGGATTACCGGCCGCAATATGCCTCCTGGATGAATTCCCTGCTCGTCCACGCGGTGGTGATTGCCGCGTTGCTTTTGCCGTATCTCATCAGCATCTGGCTTCAGCCCAAGAAGGCTACGCCGACATTGGCCGTCACGATATCGCCGTACATGCCGGAGCTTCCGCCTTCCACCAAGCAGGCCGGCGGCGGAGGTGGTGGCGGCAACCGTACGCCGACTCCCGCGTCCAAGGGAAAAATTCCCGTATTTTCCAGGACTCAGCTCGCGCCGCCTACGGCCGTGATTCCCAAAGTGAAACCCATTCTTCCTGTCACGCCGACCATCCTGGGCGACCCGCACATGAAGCTTCCGGAAATGGCCGCGAATTCGTTTGGTGATCCGCTTCACGGAATTCCGGGGCCGCCTTCGAACGGGCCGGGCTTTGGCGGCGGCATTGGAAGCGGGAAAGGAACCGGCATCGGCGAAGGCAACGGCGGCGGACTTGGCCAGGGCGAAGGAGCCGGAACCGGCGGCGGATACTTCCAGGTGGGCGGCAACGTTACCGCGCCGGTTCCAATTTACAAGCCTGAGCCGCCTTATTCCGAAGAAGCGCGCAAAGCGAAATACATGGGCACGTGCGTGCTCCTGATTGACGTGGACGCGCAAGGACATGTTACGCGCGAGCAGGTGATCAAACCTCTGGGCATGGGCCTGGACGAAAAGGCGCTGGCGACGGTGAAAACCTGGAAGTTCATTCCCGCCAAGCGCAATGGCGTGCCTGTGCCGGTGGAAGTTTCCGTGGAAGTCACCTTCCGGCTCTTCTGACGATGGAATCCTGAAGCCGCAGCCGTCAATCCATCCTCAAATTGAGAGAACAATGTGCGGCGAGTGATGCGTCGCCGCCGGTTCGCTCAAGCGCCTGTTGCCGCTTCCACTTGATAGATTCATCTTGACAACAATCTTTTGGGCCGGTTACTTGTAGAAAGCCGGGTTTTTGGGAGGTCGTCTAACGGTAGGACTGCAGACTCTGGATCTGCGTATCGGGGTTCGAATCCCTGCCTCCCAGCCAACCCAACTGATTGGCTGTCAATTAACTAGCTTGGACCCCTTGCCCGTCACGCGACCAAAAGTGGGAACATTTGGGAACATTAACTCCTCAAGTTTGACCATTGTGCTGCGTTGCGACTCTTCGACACACTGAGTGTAAATCCCTAAAGTCGTCTCCGGCGAAGAATGCCCCAACACTTTCTGGGCCGTCTTCACTGGTTCACGCAACTCGCTCAAAGCTGTAGCTACAGATCTGCGAAACGCCCGCCAGCCAGTTTCAGGCAGGCCTAGCGAGCGCATCGCAGGATGCAAAACCCTTTTAATGATGTTATTTGCCTCGTAAGGCTTTCCTGCGACGTTTGGAAAGACCAACCTCTCAGGGTCTGCGTTACAGTGTTGTCGGTGAACTGCGAGGAGAACTTGCAGCGATGGCCCGATTGGGATTGCCCGTTCGCTTGCCTTGGATTTCGGCGGGCCGAATTCGCCGCGGTAAAAGGACCGCCGTATCAGAATTGCTTGGCGGTCTAAGTCAACATCAGCCCAGCGCAGTGCGAACAATTCTGATGCGCGCATGCCTGTAACTGCGGCGACGACGACCATCGTACAGTAGCGATCAGGAATGCGGAGCAACAGTTGTCGCACTTCTTCTGGTTTATAAGTAACCTTGGGTTGAACAGTGCCCTTTGGAGGCAGCCGAACTCCCAAAGCTGGGTTGGTCCCAACGTACCCCCACTCCCGCGC
The DNA here is from genome assembly GCA_046706005.1 of Terriglobia bacterium. GTDB lineage: Bacteria > Acidobacteriota > Terriglobia > UBA7540 > UBA7540 > JBJKPU01. The sequence continues at coordinate 16,815 of JBJKPU010000101.1, forward strand.
GGCACTCAGGACTTGGCTGAGGGTCGCGCGGATATGTCGGAGGACACTGGGTGCGTAATGTTTCGACATTTGGTTGATGTAAATTTGAACGTCCGGTGCACGAACGTCTGCGAGCCTCCATCTCCCGAAGTAAGGGGTGAGATGTCGGCGTAGAATCCCTGCATAGAACTGGCGTGTTGAAGCTCGGTATGTAGGCAGCACGGCATCCTGCCACTTGACCACAAAATCCGAAAACGTGCCCACCGCCTGAACTCTGGGAAGTCCAGAACCTAATTGCTTCAGACGGTTGTCAAGTATCTGCCGAGCTTCTCCCCGTGTTGGAACTTCGCGAACGTCCGCAATGACCACAGAACGTTGGATCGTAAGTGTTGAACCGTCGGGTTGAATTAGCATTTCGCGGAACCTGGCCACCCAGCGCCTGCCGCGCTTAAAAAGGTGGCCTCGCTGATAGCCACGACGAACCATAACGGACTCCTTTCCGTCGCTGGTTCGTCTGCCCTTTCCTGCGTTAGCGAGTATACACTGACCCTGAGCCATACATTCAAGATCTTGCAGTTCGGTCCCGCAAAAGTAGTGCGCCGAGTAGGTTGTGTGTTTTATCGATGGTTCCCGTTGTGTCTGCCATCCTGGGCTCGCATCTCCTCAAGATATTTCGAAATGTCCGAATCAAGAAAGCGCACGTATTTTCCAACTTTTATGTGGGGCAATTTTCCAACACAGTTCCCTCGTGTGTGCTCATACACCCAAGAAACTGGGACCTTCAAAATCTCAGCTACCTCTTGAACGGTTAAAAGAGTTCCTTGACTTTCAGCCATGCATGATCACCTCCTGACATTACATTTTCCATCGACGCGAGAGCCCTCTGGGTCGTGGAGTGGGTCGCTTTCTCGCCGTAGATTGCCCACATTGGTTTAGTAAGCTGAACTATTTTTTCTGTCAAACAGCTGACTCGGCAGTAAGCGGGGGGAAGTCAAATCTGGTGTGATGGTCGGGAGTATGGAACCTGAAACAGCACTGCCAATCCCCACTGATTCAACGAATTACGGCCACCGTTGGCTTCGAAATCCGCCCATTCGGCTCTGGGAAGGAGCAAAATTGCTGCGCGCTAGCCGGACTTGTCTGGAAGCCCGACAAGCCGAGGCAAAGTTGATGTAAATCAGAAACTTCTGGTAGCAATTGGTGCGGCCGGTCAAGTTAAGACCGGAAAGTTGTGAAAATATTTGGCCCGCGAAAAAAGTTTAGCGGAAGGCATCTCTTCGCTGCTTTAACCCCGAATTAGCCTCGGCTGCGTCCGTCGTCCACATGGTTTAACAACCGGGAAATTGGCCTCGTTTATAATGGAGCGATCCAGGGCGGCTGACCATGTTGGGAACGAAGCGCAAACGGGTTTATATCTCTCTCCTGGCAACTCTATGTGTTTTCGCAGCGACCGCCGGTATTTGGATATTTTTCAAAGGGCGGCGTCGTAGTGAAGCTTCAATTCAGCACGTCGCAGCTAACGATCCGAAGGCCATTCTTGCAGAAGCCAATCACTTTGCTTTCCTGTCGAATTCATACCGTGCCGCCCCCCTTTATGCCCAGGCCGAAGAGATGTTCCGCGAGCGCGACGACAAGCGCGACGAGCTTTACGCCAAAATTGGCCTCATGCGAGCCAAGGCAGAAACCATGTCCTTCGTGAAGCTCTCTGACTTTCTCGGCGCGCAACTCGCAACGCCGCTGGTCCAGAACGACCCCGAGCTGAAGCTTTGGTGTCTCACCGCAAAGGGCATGACGGATATTGAAGTCAACGTTCCCGCAGCCAAGAAAGATTGGCAGGAAGCCGAGGTCCTCGCTCGCGAGCTCAAGGAGAGACAATGGGAAGCACGCGCCGAAGGCGAACTGGGTTTGATCGCCTTCCTGCAGGGCGACGCCTTGAAAGCTGGGCGCCTTGTGGGCGGAGCGCTGTTGTCGGCAATTAAAAGCGGCGACGTCGGCGCAGAAATTCGCTACCTTGAGCTGCTGGGAAACGGATTCCAGGTCCAGCGGCGGTACGAAGAGGCGCTGATGGTCTTCGATCACGCAATCAGTGTCGCGAATTCCTGTAGGGACTGCGGCTTTCCCTACATGGCCTACGAAGGTCGAGGGGAAGCGCTGACGGCGCTTGGCAAAACTGACGATGCGCGCTCCACTCTCACCACGAGTCTGAACAGGGCTCGGCGAGAGCAACGCCAGGGGCACGAAGCACAAAGCCTGATATTCCTTGGAAAGCTATCTCTCAAATCTGGCAACAAGGCAGAAGCGATCAACGAAATGGAGGAAGCGGCCGCCATCGCAGGAAAATTCAACTATTACCAACTGGACGAAGATGACCTATTCGAGCTGGCGCAGATTTACGAACAGCGCGGAGAACTTGCTA
>JBJKPU010000102.1:0-74876 GCA_046706005.1 Terriglobia bacterium
GGACGAGGCCGAATCGTTACTTCACGTTTCCAATCTGATTTATCACCCCTATCAGGGTCCGCTGGCGGAAAAGCTGGCTCGCTGGTCGGGCCTGGACCGGGCCTTTTTCGCGAACACCGGCACCGAAGCCGTGGAAGGCGCTCTGAAGCTGGCGCGCGCTTACGCCCGCAAGAACCATCCGGCCGAGCCTTTCGAGCGCACGGAAATTCTGGCGATCGAGAATTCTTTTCACGGGCGCACCTTCGGAGCGCTTTCCGCCACCTGGACGGAAAAGTTCCGCAAGCCCTTTGAGCCCCTCGTCCCCGGATTCAAGTTTGACCGGCTGAATGACGCGGCGCACCTGCGCGAGTCCTTTTCGCCGCGCACCGCGGCGGTCATCCTTGAAACCATCCAGGGCGAAGGCGGCGTGGTGGAGTTGCGCGAAGAATTTCTGAAGACGGCGCAGGAGCTCTGCCGCGCTAACGACGCGCTCTTCATCGCCGACGAAATTCAGTGCGGGCTGGGGCGGACTGGCCGTTATTTCGCCTACCAGATATTCGGACTCAAGCCTGACGTGGTGCTCGTGGCAAAGCCGCTCGCGGCGGGGCTTCCGCTCGCGGCCATCGTGGCGCGCGACGGGGCGGCGCAGGCTTTTTCGCCGGGAATGCACGGCACGACGTTTGGCGGCGGGCCGCTGCAATGCCGCCTGGCGCTGAAGGTGCTGGAAATTCTGGAACGGCCGGGATTTCTCAAGCACGTGAACGAAGTGGGAGAATATTTCCGCTCGAAGCTGGTTTCACTGCAAAAGGAATCACCTCTGATTAGCCAGGTGCGCGGCGAAGGGCTGATGATGGCCGCCGAGCTGACCGTGCCCGGCAAGGAGATCGTCCAGCAGGGCCTGGATGCGGGACTTTTGTTCAATTGCACCCAGGAGCGGGTACTGCGCTTTTTGCCGCCGTTGATCATTGAAAAGAAACACGTGGACGAACTGATAGCGGGGCTGGGTCCCATCCTGGCCGCCGTCGAAAGTTCACAAGCGAAGGGAGCACACGTATGACATCCGTTGTCGCCATTCATAAAGAAGAAAAGTTGAGCGTTCAGGACCTGATTTCCGACACCGACCTCACGCGCAGCGACTTGAAGATGACTTTTGACCTCGCCGAGCGCGTGAAGACCGATCCTCACGCTTACTCCAGCGCGCTCGAAGGCAAGCAACTGGCGATGATTTTCGAAAAGCCTTCGCTGCGCACCCGCACAACTTTTGAAGTCGGAATGACGAGCATGGGCGGGCACGCCGTTTATCTGGAGCACTCGAAGCCGCGACTGGGCGAGCGCGAGTCCGTCAAGGACACGGCCAAAAATCTTGAGCGCTGGGTGGACGGCATCGTGGCGCGCACGTATTCGCACCAGGCGGTTCTCGAGATGGCCGAGCACGCCTCCATTCCGGTCATCAACGCCCTGACGGATCTGCTGCATCCCTGCCAGTCGCTTGCGGATTTCTTCACGCTGCAGGAAAAGTTCGGGCGGCTCAAAGGGTTGAAGCTCGCGTATGTCGGCGACGGCAATAACGTTTGCCATTCCCTGATGATTACGGGCGCGAAGCTGGGCGCTGCAATTCGAGTCGCCACGCCGCCGGGCTTTGAGCCCAAGCCCGAATACGTTGCGGAAGCGAAAGCCGCGGCGCGCGAGACGGGCGCGAAGCTGCAGTTCTTCCATGACCCTGTGGCCGCCGTGACCGGAGCCCAGGCGGTCTATACCGATGTCTGGGCCAGCATGGGGCAGGAATTTGCCGCCCACCTGCGTTCCCAGGTTTTTGCTTCCTTCCAGGTCAATGACACCCTGATGGCCGCGGCCGATTCCGGCGCAGTCTTCATGCACTGCCTGCCCGCTCATCGCGGCATGGAAGTGACTGACGACGTGATGGATTCCCCGCGCTCGATCGTTTACGACCAGGCCGAGAACCGGCTGCACGTCCAGAAGGCCCTGCTGATTCTGCTGATGCAGAACGGAAGGGGATAGGTCGCGCGGTGCTTTGGAGTGTGGTTCGCGAGATCGCCGAACTCCTTGCCGGTGCTTCATTCTACCTGGGGCTGTCCTGGCACACCTACAAAAGATATCCCGGAAACAAACTGGTCAGGTTTGGTAGCCTCACCCTCGGGGTATTTACCGCCCTCGCTATCTTATCCGAGGTGCCGAACTTGCCCGACTGGGTTCCCCTTTCACTGATACTCCTGGTTTTTTTGCTTTGCCTTCTGACCCTGTTCTTCTTGCTGCAGCGCGGATGGCGCGCGCTGTATCGTCGGAAGCCGCGCCGCGCGGCCGACGGCCGTTGACAACTTTCGAACCTTCCAGCAGACTAATGAATTAAGGTTCAATGGCTACAGCAGGTTGAACGAACTGGCCGGAAAGCTGGCTGTAACAGTGTCCCAGCCGGAGGCATCTGTTGAAGTGTGCTGCAAACCGGGATCGAGCGATCCGGGGAGCCTCCCACGAAAGGGCGGGACTTTAGGATGGCTATCCCATTGACGCAACGCCGGATGGTTGCGCGAGCATCAAAGTCCTTGCCGCTTTTGGCCTTTAAAAACCGGCCTTGGATCGAATAAAGATACCCCGCATCGGGACAGTGGAGAGGTGTTAACTGAAGCTCAAGAAGGGTTTAGGAAGGCTATTGGCGGGCCGGGTTCGAAGCGGCTGCATCCTGACTGGAGCGATAGCGGCGCTGCTGCTGGTGACGCTGAGCCTGGTTCCGATTCCGGCGTCGGCGCAGACACCCGGAAGCTCGCTGCACGGAACCACGACGGCCGTGAGCCCGGACGGACACGTCTTTACCGCGTCTGATGTTGAGCTTCAGCTTGTGCCTGCGACCCCGGGCCAGCCACCCATAACCGCCAAGTCGGACGAGAATGGCGCGTTCAGATTTGAGAACGTCGCTCCCGGCTCTTACACGCTGAAGGCCAGCGCCGAGGGCTTCAAGACCTATACGAAGTCCATAACCATCCAGTCGGGCGCGAACGTCATCGAGAACATTCGGCTTTCTCTGGAACAATTCAAGCAGCAGATCGAAGTTCGCGAAACCGCGCCGCCCGTGTTTCAGCAGAACACCACGCCTCCCGCAAAGCTGACCGCGCCGCAACTGAACACGGCGCCGGTGGCGGAGCAGAAGGTCAAGGAGGAGCTTCCGCTGATGCCCGGCGTCGTCCGCGCTCCCAACGAAAAGACTTATATCAAGGGCGCGGTTGAAAGCCAGGGCATGCTGGAGATTGACTCAACGGAGGCGGTTGACCCGGTCACGGGCAGCTACATCATCGATCTGCCCATCGATGCCGTCGAGTCACTGAATGTTTATAAGGCGGTTTTTAGCCCCGATGACGGCGGATTCGTCGGCGGGCTCACCAGCATCGATACGAAGGGTCCGTCGGACAACTGGGAATGGGGCATGAACAACGTTAACCCCAAGCTTCGCGCCAAGCAGGGGCATCTTTACGGGATTCAGCAGGCCGAACCTCGCCTTCACTTTTCCGGCCCGATCATCCCCAAGAAGCTCGATTTCATCGAAAGCTTCCAATACACCTTCAACCGGGAGGACATTCGCGGGCTGGCGTGGCCGAACGATGAAAGCAAAATCCAGGGCTTCAACTCATTCAGCAAATTTCAGTATTTGGTTTCCGACCATCACCTGGTGACGTTCAATCTGCGCCTTTATCCGCGGCGTCAGGAGTATGCCAATCTTCGGGCCCTGACTCCGCAGCCGGCAAGCTCTGATTACGGCCAGAACGGATACTCGTTGGGCGGATCCGACCACTATCAGTTCTCCTCAGGCGCCGAACTCTCGGCGCGTTTTCAATTCACGAAGGTTAACACCTGGGCGAACGGCCAGGGAAACGAGAACATGCTGGTCACTCCCAACGGCCTGGCGGGAAATTATTTCAATTCCTGGAAGCGTTACAGCCATCAGGAAGAAGGCTCGCTCATTTACAGCTTCCCGCAGAAGCAGTGGCTGGGGAAGCACTCGATCAAAATCGGAACCGACATCATTCATCGCGATTTCAAGGGAACCACCTTGTCGCGTCCGGTTGAACTTTTGCGCGCCGACGGCTCCGTGGCGGAACGGGTGGACTTTCAAGGCGGGGGAACACTGGCCGCGAAGACGGGGCAGGCGGCGGGATTCTTCCAGGATCATTGGGTTTTCAACGATCATGTGGCTTTGAACGGCGGCCTGCGCTTCTTCGGCCAGAGCATTGGAGAGAGAGCTGATTTCGCTCCGCGTCTGGGTTTGGTCTTTTCTCCCGGAAAGGACGGCAAGACCGTCTTCCGCGCGAGCGCCGGCTTGTTCTACGACCGCTTCCCTTTGCTGGGGGCTGATTTTACCAACAATCCCGAGCGCGTCGTTTCCAGGTTCGACACGGCCGGTCTGCTGACCGGCCCGGCTGAGATTTTCCGCAATGTCTGCGCTGAGCGCAGCGCGGCCGGGCCGCAGATTCTCGCTTCCTGCACGGACTTCAGTAGCACGCCTTACAACACCAGTTGGCGGGCAGAGGTCGAACACCGCTTCCCGCACCATGTGGTCGCGCGCTTCGGCTATCTCTCCAGCCGGACTTTCAACGAATTCGTCGTGGCACCCACGATGGATCCGAACGGCACGCCTCTCCTGATGCTCACCAACCGAGGTCATTCACGATACCACGACATCGAAGTTTCTCTGCGGTATCATCCGAACGCCAACGCCGATATTACTTTCTACTACCTTCATAGCCGAAGCCGCGGCGACCTGAACGCCATCAGCGAGATCTATGCGCCCTTCGAGCAGCCCGTGATCCGGCCGGACGTCTATGCCAGCTTGCCTGCCGATGTCCCCGACCGCCTGACCGCCCTCGGCACATTTCATCTTCCGTTGAAGGTGACGCTGGTTCCCGCCGTGGACATTCACACCGGATTTCCCTTTTCAAATGTGAATGTGTATCAGGAATACGCCGGTGTGCCGAACGGACAGCGATACCCCACGTACTTTTCACTGAACTGGAGCATTTTTAAGGATTTTCCCGTGCCTTTCCATAAAGGCCACAAGTTCCGGTTCGGAGTCTATTCGATCAATACGACAAGCAGCCTGAATCCCACCGATGTGTACAATAACCAGGCCTCGCCACTGTTCGGAAATTTTACCGGTTTCAACAAACGAGTGAACGGCATCATCATCGGCTTTGCCCAATAGCAGAGGGAGATTGTGGTAGAATGCCCTCGCTGAGGATGCCGCCCCAGTGGCTTCGAAAGGGGCGTAATCCTTGGGACCGAAATCAGCCGGCAAATTCAGATTTGTGAAACTCAGCCGACCCACGGGCATCCAACAGATTTATATTGCAAGAGCTGACTGAACGAGGCCGCCAATGAGCATGACACCATCTCCAGCGATGAATTCCGCCGGTGCCGGGATTGCCGAGCCTGGACGCGCGGAGGTTCCGTTCGGAGTTTACAAGCGGCGGCAGGCCCGGATTTCCCGTCACCGGCTGTATCCCGTTACGGTCTTTTACTCGGTGTACGCGGTGGCTGTGTTCGTTCTGGGCGTAAGAAGCGGACATCCCTGGCTTGCCCTCGCCTTTTTTGCCGCGGGCATTCCCGTCTGGACGCTGGTGGAATATCTTTTCCACCGCTATGTCCTTCACGGACACTTTGCGGCTGGCAAGGGCTTGATCCGCAAGTTTCTGCACGAACGGCTTGATCCGCTCCATTGGGAGCATCACAAGCACCCTTTTGACGGCCATCACATCAACGGGGAAATCAAAGATCTTCTGCCGTTGTTCTTTGTCGCCGCGCCGCTCAGTTTTATCGCCCCCGTCTATACGCTTCCCATGCTGCTGGCGGGAACTGTTGAGTGCTACGTTCTCGAGGAGTGGATTCATCACTCCTGCCATTACTACAATTTTCGCAGTCCATATTTCCGCTACATCAAGCGTTACCATTTCTACCACCACAGCCCCAAAGGCGAAAACGAAGGCTACGGATTGACGAACGGATTCTGGGACATCGTCTTTGACTCCCGCTATCCGCGGGAGGTTCGGCAAAAGCTTTACTCACGCAAGCGCACTCCTCAGAGCATTCAACCGCAGTCCAATTCTGAAACGCCCGGTGGAAGGCTTCAGGCATGACCGCGGCCGGTTATGCCGTTGTGACCGGCGCTTCAAGCGGCATCGGCGAATGTTTTGCGCGCGCTCTGGCGCGGCGCAAAATGAACCTCTTCCTGACGGCACGCTCCAGCGACAAGCTGCACTCGCTCTCCGATGAATTGAGCCGGGCGAACGGAATCCAGGCTGAGCCCTTCGCCCTGGACCTCAGCCGCCCCGGCGCTGCCGCGGAAATTGCGGGCGAACTCCACAGCCGCGGGATCGGCGTGGAACTCCTGATCAATAACGCCGGCTTCGGGGCGCGCGGTGAATTCCGGGAGCTGCCGCTCGATGCACAACTGAAAATGATTCGGCTGCACCTGGACGCGCTCGTTGAGTTGACACATCTTCTCCTGCCGCCCATGGTCGGGCGCCGGCAGGGAGGAATCATCAACGTCTCTTCCATCACGAGTTTTCAGCCGATTCCTTACGCCGCCATCTATTCCGCGACCAAGGCCTTCATGACAAGCTTCTCCATGGGATTGGCGGAAGAGCTGCGTCCTTACGGAGTTCGCGTGGTGACGCTTTGTCCGGGAGGAACAAAAACCAATTTTGTGACGGTGCGCGTGCAGGAAAGCCAAGGAAGATTTCCCGTCGAACCCCAGACGCCGGAAGAGGTGGTTCGCGGCGCGCTCGACAAGCTGGATGCCGGCGGCGGGCTGCTGGTTCCGGGGTTTGGGAACAAGCTCGGTGTCTTCATGCAAAGAATGGTGCCGCGCGCCGTGGTGTCTTGGGCCATATCCAAATTGTTGCGGCCGCGAGCCTGACCGCGCACCCTGCTGACGACGCTGCGCCCGCCGGCCTTCCGGACCGGGGCTGAGGATGAACCGGGAAACGGTCAAGATGAATCTCGAATTGCAGAAAGTCTCCGCTCCCGCGCCCGTCGGGAAGTCAAAAGAGAAAAGCGATATTTCATGGTTGCATCGGTTTGCCTCACTGGTCGCAATCCTCAGCTTTCTTTCCATCGTCCTGGGGTCGCATGAACTGGGCAGTCCTGCTCTCAGGGACCTTGCTTCGCTCGCGCGCATGGCGGCAGCGCTGGCGGCGATTCTGCTGGCTTTCTGGCTTTGGCTTGGCGGCGCAGCGCGATACATCAAGATTCTCGGGATCTTGGAGGCCGCGCTGGGCACGGCTGCGGCTTTCGGAGTCAGCGGCTTCGGGCCGGCGTCGTCGCCGTACGGCGCGACCGTCCGGGCGGTTTTCGCGAGCGCTTTCTTTGGATTGACGGTGAGTTGCGCGCTGTTCACCCGCACGGACTGGCGATGGGATGGAACCAAAACAGCTGACCTTGCTGCTCCTTCCCTCCGCCAATTGAGCGTGGTCACGACGGCGATGATTTATGCGGAGTTCGTGCTTGGAACGGCGTATCGCGCAGGCGCTGCCCGCCTTGCGCCGCATCTGATCCTGGGCGTAGCCTCCTCCATCGGCGCGCTCTGGATGGTGGACCTCGCACTGAATAAGTTTCCCTCCCTGCGCGAACTCAAGATTGCGACGGTCCTGACGGCCGAGCTCGTGGTCCTGCAGATCTTTCTCGGGCTGGTGGCCTACAGCATGGAATTGAACGCCCGCGCGCTGGGACGTTCCTTGCCGGGACAGGCTGTGATTGGTCCCACGCACGCTGCGGCGGCGGTCCTGACCTTCGGAGCCGCCCTCTTTGCCACGCTTGAATCATTCAAATATCTCTCCACGGCTTCTTCGGGAACTGCAGCGTCAAAGAAGTGAACTGCGCCGATTCCGTTGTCTCGCCCGCGGCATTTGTGATTTCCTCTTGAGCTTTGGCCGCGTGTATCATGAGATTGACGTTTGAGCCGCGCCGGGTTGTTCCCAAGGAGCACGTTTGCCTTTCCGCATACTCGCCATCGATTTCGGAATGAGGAGGATGGGTCTGGCCGTGTCCGATCCGCTGGGAATCACCGCGCAGGGCCTTCCGACTCTGGAACGGAAGAACACCGAGCACGACCTCGAATTTCTTCGCCATCTTGCCACGGAATATTCTGTGGGGCGGGTGGTGATCGGCAATCCCATCAGCGCGCGGGGCGGTGAGACTGAGATGTCGCGGCGCGTGGCGGCATTTGCGGAAAAGGTGCGCCGCCGCCTCGATTGCCCCGTGGAACTCTGGGATGAAAGGCTGACCAGCGTCGAAGCCGGCCGGATGCTGAGAGAAGCAGGATTGAGCATCAAAAAACGCCGCCGCGCCACGGATCGAGTCGCCGCGGTTCTGCTTCTCCAGAACTATCTCGCCGCTAAGGCCGGCGCTTCGCCGTCTTATGCTGAGGGGGAACAGGCGTGAAGAAACGGCTGCTTCTCGTCATTTTCCTTGTTGTGGCCGGCGCTTCAGCTTACCTGGCCAGTGATCTTCTTCACGCGTACAAAGGATACGCGGGCGACCTCTTCGTGGAGATTGCGCCCGGCAGCCGCGCTCCGGAAATCGCAAGCCTCCTGGCGTCGAAAGGCGTGCTCAAGCATCGCCTGCCGTTCCTGCTTCTCTACGCCGCGGAGCGGGGCCGGCACCCTCTGGAAGCCGGCGAGTACCATTTTGACCGCCCGCTGCGACCGCTGGATGTTTATCACATGCTGATTCGTGGTGAGGTTTATTTGCGTTCGGTCGTTATTCCGGAAGGTTCCGACCGATTTGAAATGGCGCGCATCCTTCAAAAGGATTTGGGCCTCAGCCCGAAATCCTTTCTTCAAGCCACGAAGCAAACCTCACTCATCCATGATTTGGACCCGCAGGCGCCTTCGCTCGAAGGCTATCTCTTCCCGGACACCTATCGCTTCCCGCACAGCGCGACCGCCGCCAGCGTGGTCCAGGCCATGGTGGCCCGCTTTCGTCATGTCTTCCAAAAAGATTTTGCAGGTGAAGTGAAGCAATCCGGAATGAGCCTGCATGAGGTTGTGACCCTGGCGTCGATGGTGGAAAAAGAGACGGCGGGCGGCTCCGACCGGCCGATGGTGGCCCAGGTGTTCGAACTGCGGCTTAAGAGGGGCATGGCTCTGGGAAGCGACCCCACGGTGACTTACGCGGCTCGAATGGACGGCCTTCTCCATGGAACCGTTGCGCCTCTCGATTTTCACTCCCACTCGCCCTACAACACGTATGCGCAGGCGGGACTCCCTCCGGGGCCGATTTGCAATCCGGGTGCGGCCTCCATTCGAGCCGTCCTTCACCCCGCTTCCACGAATTACCTCTACTTTGTGAACAGAGTGGGCGGCGGGCACGTTTTTTCAAGAACGCTTGCGGAGCACCTGCGCAACGTGGCACGATATCGAAGACAGGAGGCCGCGCTACGCGACCTCGCGTCGCGCCGGGAGAAAAATTCCGGCGCGACGCTCCCAGACGATGCGGCAAGCACCGGGGCTTCCGCGAATCAGAAAACCAAGGAGGTGAAGCACGCAAAGCAAAAAAAAGATCATCCTCGATTACGCAAGAAAAAGAGGATTGGAGCGAGCGGGAGTTCGGGAGCTTCGCGCCATCGAGGGTGAAATCGCCAGGAAACGTGGGGACCACGAGAAATCTTCCCTTTCGTACATCGCAAGCGTTTTGCAGAGCGCGGGGACAGCCGTGGATTATCGAGATCGGTTCCTGGACCCTGTCATCAAGGAGCCCTATGCCGGGCGGCTTCGAGGAACCCTGGAGTTTGCCGACCTGGAAAGCGCCATGCAGTCGCTGACAAAGCTGGACGGCGTTTATCGTGAGTACCGCGAAGTTTCCGATCGGCTGGGCACCAGCCTGGTGCGTGAACTGGTTCTGAAAGGAAAACAGCGCGCCGAAAGCCTGGCGGCCAATCCACGCGTCCGGCCCGAAAAAAGGATGGAGAAAAAGGAAATCGCGGAGTGGTTCAGAGTCTGGCTGGAAGTTCCGGACCTTTTCTTCGAGTGGGTTGAGATTCGCCAGGAGTCAGAGGATTTCCGACGGCGATTCCCGCATACGAACGGACACAGTAACGGGAACGGGAGCTGCTGATCCCAATGGTTATGTCTGCCGGCTTCGCTTCCGCGCGGGCGGGGGTCTGCGAATTTTCCGCGCGCCTGCGGCCGGCTGCGCGTAATGGCAGGATTAAATAAGACGGCCGGGGAGGATAAGCTGCAAGCTCGAGACAGATTGATCGTCGCGCTGGATCTGCCGACCGCGCAGGCCGCCATGGTTCTGGCAGGCCGGCTCGCAGGCCGCGCCGGACTTTTTAAAGTCGGCTCAGAACTCTTCACCGCGGAGGGTGGAGTGCTTCCGCGCTTTCTCGCCGCGGCGGGCGAGAGCGTTTTTCTGGATCTGAAATTCCACGACATTCCCAATACGGTGCGCGCTGCCAGTCGCGAGGGCGCGAGCCTCGGTGTCCGGATGCTGAACGTTCATGCTTCAGGCGGACGAAAAATGATGCAGGCGGCTCTCGAAGGCGCAACCGAGGGAGCGAAAGGCGGGGCGCGGCCGCTGGTTCTTGCCGTGACGATTCTTACGAGCCTCAGCGCCGAGGACCTGGCGGAAGTGGGCATTGAAGGAACTCCGGAAGAGGCGGTAGTTCGCCTGGCACGGCTTGCGCAATCGTCGGGAGTGGATGGAGTTGTCGCGTCGCCGCGGGAAATCTCCGCAATCCGAGCGGCCTGCGGTTCGGACTTTGTGATTGTCACGCCCGGAATTCGTCCTGCCCAGTCGGGATCGGACGACCAGGTGAGAATCGCCACACCGCGGGCTGCGATTGAAGCGGGTGCCGACTACCTGGTGATCGGCAGGCCGGTGACCGCGGCGACGGATCCCGCAGCGGCGGCCGGGGCCATCGTGAAAGAAATGGAACAGGCGCGCGGTTCGGCTGTTCTGGAACAGGAACGATGATGACCGAAGATCAAATCCTCGCCATTTTCCGCGAGCACTCGGCATTGCTCGAAGGGCACTTCATTCTGTCGTCGGGGCTGCACAGCGACCGTTACATCCAGTGCGCGCTGGTTCTGCAGCAGCCTCGCGTGGCCGAGCAGCTTTGCTCCGAACTTGCCTCGAAGCTCCGGAACCTGGGCGCGAAAGTGGTGGCCGCGCCGGCGCTGGGCGGCGTGCTGGTAGCGCATGAAGTTGCCCGCGCCCTGGGCGTGCGCGCCCTTTTCACCGAGCGCCAGGATGGAACCATGAAGCTGCGGCGCGGATTCTCGTTCGCTGCGGGTGAGCCGACGCTGGTTGTGGAAGACGTCATTACCACGGGACTTTCGACGCGCGAGACAATCGCTTGTGTCGAAACGGCGGGCGCGAAGGTGGTCGGCGCCGGCGCTCTGATTGACCGCGGCGGCGGACGCGCCGGTCTTGGATTGCCCAGCGCGGCGCTGGTCAAGCTCGATGTGAAGAATTACGATCCCGCCCAATGCCCCATGTGCCAGGCCGGCACTCCCGCCGTCAAGCCGGGCAGCAGGTCCAAAGCCTGACCCGCGGCCATCCTTCTGCCTTCACCAACTTCATCCAGGATTAACAAAGATCGGCTTCAGACGGCCGGCGCGGGCGCTGGAATCGGCGGCCCTGCCGGCGCGGGTGGTTCTGGAAAAACACGTGCGCCCAATCGCGGGTAGCGCGATCCCAGAAAATGGTTCACGTAGGACTGGAAAAAGATCATGGCCGGGGTGGAGATCAGTGACACGACGTAGAACAGGAAAACAACCAGCGCGGTTGCCGCCACCATGCAGCCGATCATGGTGTAGAGATTCCACCCGATACCGTAGCCTTTGGCAACCAGAAAGATGGCCACACCGGCGATTCCCAGAGGAAGCATCAGCAAAAACAAAACGATAAAAGTCAGGATTCCGAAGATAATCGCGCAGCCCACGGCCAGCACGATCTTCATCAAGACATATCCCGCGAACGATTTCTTTTGCACTTTTAACATCGGCAGGAATCGGCGCCAGCCTTCCATCACCGGCACGTTTTCGATTGCCATCACGGGAATGACGAAATCCTTGGCAAAGACCGCCACCAGCGCTCCGGCGAGAACCAGGAAGATAACCAGGAAAGCCAGTCCAACTCCACCCAGCACCAGAAGCAGAATGTGATTTCGCGCGTCCTGGAAAATCCCGGCACGCACTGCGTACCACAACGGCATTCCGACCGCGGCGCCAAGCAATCCCAGCATCACCAGGCTGAAGCCGATTCGCCACAGAAAATAGCTGGCGCCTCCGGATTGCCACCGCCGCCAGCTCTGCTTGATATCGCATTGGCCGGTCAGCACGGACTCAAACAGGATAAAGCGGAAAACGCTCGACACGTACATCCAGAGGATGACAAGGCAGACCAGCACGACCGCGCCGATCAAAATGTAAGGAAGATAGTGGGGCCAGTCGCGCAGGATTTCGGGCCGCAGCAGCGCCGGTTCCAAGCCGCGACGATGGTGGCCCCCGGCGGGCAGCGAAAAGCTGTTCCCGCCCGAGGCGCCTCCGCCGGAGAATTCTCCTGTGGTCATGGCAACGACGGCCATGCGCATCCAGAAGGAAAGCCGGAACGGTTTGAATAATTGCTGTTTGGTCTGGTCGAAGGCGGGTGAAACGGCGTCAATGGCCGAAAGAATTCTGGGCATGGTTCAGATCCTGATGAACCGGTGGTCCGGGATCGCAACTCCGCAGCGGACCCGGCTTCTTCATGAAGTTGCCGGGAGATTTGTCCTGTCTTCAGCTTACGGCTTCAAGGCAAGGAGCCGATAATCTTGCGCATCTCTTCTTCGGTGAAAGCGCGCATTGTCTCGGTTCTTATGAAGCCTTGTGCGCCTCCGCCCAGAGCCAGCTTGGCCATCGTGGCGTCGTCGGGCGCCTCGGCAATCGCGATCGCGTCGTAACGTCCCATCGTCATGTAAACGGCTTTGAGATTTGCCCCGGCAGCCGCGAACATCTTCTTCGCCGCCTCCGTCCGGGACGGGCCATCCTTGATCGTCTCGATTCCCTTCTGCGTATAACGCAAAAGCGCTACGTAAGTGGGCATGGCTGGGACCTCCTTCTGAAATCTTGCCGGTAGTATACCAGAGCTGCGAAGGGCACGCATTGCGCGCCATTGGATCGAGAACTCATTTCACATATACGATCCGTCCGCGCACGATGGTGGCTGTCACGGCGCCCTTGAATCGCCAGCCATCGAAAGGCGAATTGCGACTTTTCGAGCGGCCCCGGTCCACAGAATAATTCCATTCCATGTTCGGATCGAAAACCGTGATGTCCGCCGGGCTTCCGGAACTCAGGCGTCCGAAAGGCCGGTTGATAATGCGCGCCGGATTGGAACTCATCAGTTCGACCATTCGCCCCAGCGAAATTCTTCCCGTCTGGACCAACTCGCGAAGCGCCAGAGCCAATGCCGTTTCAAGTCCGATCACGCCGAACGGGGCATCGGAGAACGACTTGGCTTTCAGCTCGGGAGCGTGAGGGGCGTGGTCGGTGGCGATTGCATCGATGGTTCCGTCGGCGAGACCGGCGCAGACTGCCTCGCGGTCGGCGACGCTGCGCAGAGGAGGATTCATCTTGGCCGCGGTTCCGTAAGGCTCCACGGCCTCATCGGTCAGTGTGAAGTGATGCGGGGTCGCTTCGCACGTCACGCGAACTCCGCGCCGTTTGGCGTCGCGAATCAGGGCAACGCTTCCCTCGGTTGAAAGATGCGCCACGTGAAAGGCCGCGCCGGTTGCTTCCGCAATCTCCAGGTCACGCGCCACGCAGACTTCCTCCGACGTGTTCGGAATGCCCTTGAACCCCAGCCGCTCCGCCGCCAGCCCGGCGTTCATCACGCCTCCCGCACTCAATTCCGGATCTTCGCAGTGATCAATGATCGGCGCGCCCAGCGGCCACGCCTGTTCCATGGCGCGGCGCATCAGATCGGCGGTACGGACCGGGCGCCCGTCGTCGCTGAAGGCAACGGCGCCCGCGTCGCGGAGAGCCGGGAAGTCAGTGAGCGTATCGCCGGCGCTTCCAGTCGAAACGGCGGCGATGGGATACACGCGGGCAAGCCCAAGCTCTTCCGCCTTCTCGACCATCCGCCGCGTGATTTCCGGATTGTCGTTGACCGGCTTCGTATTCGGCATCGGACAAACCGCGGTAAAGCCTCCGGCCACGGCGGCGGCGAGACCCGTCTCGAGAGTTTCCGACTGCTCTCCTCCCGGCTCGCGAAAATGCACGTGAATATCTACAATGCCCGGCGCGACGATCCGGTTCCGAGCATCGAACGTTTCGGCGCCGGAGACGTTTATTCCCGGCCGAATCTCGCGAATCAGTCCATCCTCAACCAGGATGTCGAGCGCGCCGTCCAGCCGGTCAGCGGGCGAGATGATGCGTCCGCCTTTAATCAGCAGAGAGCTCATGTTGAGGTCCGACGAACAAAATTGATTCTAGGCGGAAGTATAGCACCCGCGCGGCTTGATTTAGGGAATGGAATTATGCGCTGGCCTGCGGGAACAGCGGCAGCAGGCAATCTTTAACCGGCTGGAAAGTTTTGCGATGCTCGGCGCAGGGACCGAAGCGCCGCAGCGCCGCCAGGTGTTCCGCCGTCCCGTAGCCCTTGTTGCGGGCAAGTCCGTACTTGGGATAAACCCGGTCAAGCTCCTTGAGCTTCCGGTCTCGCTCCACTTTGGCCAGGATCGAGGCGGCGGCGATGGAAGCCGATCTCGCGTCGCCGTGAATCAAGGCGCGATAGGATGTTTCGAATCCATTGGCGTCCCCGTTGCGGGCGAGCGGCATGGCGTCGGTCAGGACGAATTCCGGCTGAGGCGCAAGCGCCGTCAGCGCGCGAAGCATCGCCTGGCGCGAGGCCTCATAGACGTTCAGCTCGTCCACTTCTTCAACGGGGATTTCAATCACCTGCCAGGCCACCGCTTTCCGGCGCACTTCGTCGGCCAGTTGCTGGCGCACATCGGGGGTCAGCTTTTTTGAATCATCGAGTCCGTGGATGGGTTCGGTGCGATCCAGAATGACGGCCGAGGCATAGAGCGGGCCCGCCAGCGCCCCGCGGCCGGCTTCATCGGTTCCCGCCACCAGGCGCCAGCCCCGGCGCCAGGCCTCGCGCTCGAATCGCAACGTGCAAACCAGCTCGCTATTGTCACGGAGTCGCGGCATCGTTCGCTGAAGAAATATCACAAGTCGGTTTTATTGGGAAGAGGCAATTCGAGGCGGACCATGGCGCATCAGAATCACCGGTCGGCCGGGTATCGGGCTAAGCGGCGGAAAATCGTGTCCAGGGGTAGGAATCCATATCCCGGAGCAGGGACTTCTGCCAGTCGAATTCGGGGTGGGCGCGCAGGTGCTCCGCAGCTTTGAAGTCCATCCCGCAGCAATGGCCGGCGGAGGCAAGCAACGCCATCTTTTCGGCCATCGCGGCGTCAGAAACCTTGTTCTGAACCGCTCCGGCGATGCCATAAGGCGGCTGCCATGGCTTGGAGCCGCGCGGCGAGAGATCGATGTGGCCGCAGAGCGTGCGCTCATTGGGCTCTTCCTTTTTCTCGTAAGTGTCATAGTGATCGGCGAGGAATTTGCGAGCCAGACTGGCGTCAATTTTGCCCTTGTGTTCGGCCATCAGTTGATCCCAACGAACATGGCGCGCGTTGGCGCTCTCGCTCATATCACCGACGGGGAAATTGGTTTCCTCGGTTGCCAGCTTGGGGCTGACGGGAAAGTTGGAACCCACAAAAACGCCGTCCGTGGTGCGCCACAGGTTGACGTTCTTGAGGCCAAGTTCGAGATCGGCAATCTCGTTGTTCTTTCTGTCGGCGACCAGCCAGTTGTTGGCGTAGCCGCCGTTGTTGCCCTCTTTCATGAATTTTGCGAAATCATCGATGGAGGCCGAATACTGCATGGCCTTGCGCGCCCGTACGAACTCCGGAATCCCCAGGGGATCGTAGCCGCTGAAATTGGAAATCGTGGTTTCGGTAATCATGATTCCGGCGGAATTGATCCCGAAATCGTCCCCGCTGTGGATCATGCCGGGATATCCATCCATGATGAAGCGATGGCCGTGCTGAGGCTTAATGTCGTAGACGATCGTCCAGCGCTCGCCGTCCAGGTATTGCGTCCAGTTGTTGTGCGCCAGCACAACTCGTCCGTCCTTCGTGTAGCTGCCGGTGGCGGCAAAAGCACTGCAATGTTCCGGAACGGAGGGGCCGGATGATTTCTTTGCCTTCTGTTGTTTATCCCACCAGTCTTCAAAATAGTCCCATTCCATTGCGCCGTTCAGCGCCACTACGTCCCACAGATCGAGCTTGGAGCCGCGAGCTCGAAGTCCTTCCGCAATGCCGCGCAATTCCTCCTGATATTCGTCCTCGATCTTGGGCCACATCATCCAGCGCGCACTATTGCGGTAGAAATCCCAGTTGTGTTCATCATCGTAAGTCTGCTCAAGGCGGGTTACGCTTTCCGCATCCTCGATCCGGTCCCAGAGCAGATAGCCGTGTTGAAAACCAATGTTGAACGGCGATCCCTCAAGGTGCGCGAACGTCCAGCCGTTTTTCACGGGCCGGAGGAAGGCACCTTCCAGACGCGGATCTTTCACGGCCGGGAAAGCCATCCCGTTTGATGTCATCCAAATTGCGCTACCCACACCGACGACGGAATTCTTTATAAAGGCTCGGCGGTTCATCTTTTCTCCTCGATCTCCTCTAATGAGCAAAGGCATAAGTATCGCCAAAAACGGGCGGGAGCGGAAGCACTAAATTGATCCTGGCGGACAGGCCGGGGCAAGGCTGACGGCCTGGCGGGGCCGGGACAACCTGCCAAAGTGGCCGGGAATCAAAGTTACAGGACGTTCGCTTGTAAACCAGTTATTTCGGGTGCAGACTATTGAATTAGGGGGGCGGCGTTCACCCGCAATCCCTTCAGCGCCTCAAAGGTTCCAGAGCGGAGAGACACCGATGAGATTAACAATCAGGGCGTTAAGAACAGGCTTGGTGACAGTGGCGCTTTTCCCTGCTTTGGTTCTGGCCCAAAGCGCCACGCCGACTCCCGCCAGTGCAGGCGCAAGTGGAACCGCACCGAGTTCGGCGAAGTCCTCAAGCGCCGCAACGCCGGCCCCCAGCCAGAACGCAGTGCCGGCGAGCAGCAAGACTGCGGCAGCGCCCAACGCTAAATCCGGCCTGCTGTTGCCTGCGGGCAGCACTCTTCACGTGCGATTGGGAACCACGCTGACCTCCAAGACCAATAAGACCGGCGACAAGTTCCGCGGCTTTGTGGATCAGCCCCTCATCGTGAACGGTAAAACGATTGTCCCGAAGGGAAGCCTGGTTGACGGTCATGTGGTTTTCGTGAAGAAGTCCGGACGGGTCAAGGGCGTTGGCCAAATGCGCATTGTGCTGGACGACGTCACCACCGAGAACGGGGACAAGTTTGACATGAACGCCGCGCTCGATGAAGCGCAGGGCAGTCCGTGCGCCAGAACCAGCGGCCAGGAAGGGACCATCAAAGGCTGCGGCAAGAATACCAAGGACGCGCTCAAAGGCGCGGGCATCGGCGCCGCCGTCGGTGCGGGCGCGGGCGCGACGATCGGCATGGGTCATGAAATCGACTGCCGCTACTTCGGCAACTGCGGCGGGCCGAGTTTTGGCGGAGACGTCCTTTACGGTGCAGCGGTCGGTGCAAGCGCGGCGCTGATTTACAATGTCCTCAAGCACGAGAAACCGCTCATCCTGCTCCAGGGTACGGAGCTCACTTTCACGGTGGACCGCAGCGTGCGCGCACAGCAGATGCCCCCCTCCAACCTCAACCCGGGCCTCAACACCACAACCAGCGCAGACTGATCGGGCGCGCCCGCAAAATATATCGCATTGCGATATGTTTGGCGGGTCTAGGTTCGCGCGCTTCACAGGAATCGCGAACTATTCGCCACCCGCGCCCAAAGAGAGAAGATGAAAGAATCTACCAGTTTCCCAGCGGGATTCGCACTGAGCCGATTCTGCCGGTAGCGGGGTCGCGAACCACAAGGGCCAGGGTCCGCGTTCCCTTAACCAGGTCCACCCACTTTGCCACCATGAATCCATCTTTCGTGAAGTGGGGAACGCCGCCGGCCGCGACTTGCAATTTCATGTTGTAGCTGTCCGTGTCCACGGCGAAATCCTCGTCATCCAGCTGGGCAAGCACCACCGCCAGGTCCACGGTTCTGCGTCCGGCTGCATCCCGAAGAGCCGTGTCTCGCGTGTCCACATCAATGCCCAGCAAAACGCGGCCCTGGGGAACGTGAACGAAATTCAGAACCTTGACCGTAAGGCCCAAACCCGTCGAATCAAGAGGGTTGAAGATGGCCTGGTTGAGAGCAGCGTCGCTCGAGGTCGCATTCCCGGGAGCTTTCCGGGTCGCGAGATATCCTCTTCGGTAACGCAGCTGAACGCCGGGCCGGTCCACTGTCACCTTGATGTCGTGATATTTGCCATCCCAGCGGATGTTCTGCGGGTAGAAGCCGATTGTGTAATCGCCGTCGGAATCGTCCACGGCGGCTTGCATGACCCGGGCGAGGTCATTCGAATTCATAAAGGCTTGGCCGCCGGTGTTCCTGGCTACTTCCCGCATCGTCCCTTGCGTTTTGTAAAAACTATTCCAATCTACTGCACCGGGAGCGGCTGCGGTCAGTCCGCGCGCATCCACCGGATAAACCGCCAAATCGGCATTGTTCAAGGCTTGGTAGGCCCGCTCAAGCTCAGGCGTGAAGTGAATCGCGTATTCCGCTTGGCCGACGGCCGTTTCAAAACCAAAGTCAATCGGAAAGCTGCTGGAAACCCAGATCAGGTTCTTTCGTCCCGGAAACTGCGCCAGATAGTTGGCAATGGCGGTAATGGCGTCCGAGGTTCGTTGGACCCGGTCAACGAGGAACCACTCTCTTTCAAACTGCGAGAATTCCAGCATGGTCTGTTCCAACTGACTTACATCCGCGGCTTCGCCCCCCACCCCCGACGCAGCTGCATCGGCGACTTTCTGTACGGCAGACTGGTATTGTTGAGGCGACGCGCCGGCGTAAGTTCCTTTGTCCCCGTTAAGGTTATACGCCGCCTTGTCCGTCACACCCGGCGGCGTCGGCGCGGCGGAGGCCTCGACTTCCTTCCGGCTAGCAGTCTTTGCATCCTGCAGGGCTGCCAGCAGGATCTTCGGATTGCTGGTAAAGTTTTGCAGCACGAAGAGACGGCTGCTCAGCAGCATGATCGCGACACGATCCTGAGGCTTGATTGCCTGGAGAAATTTGACCACCTCCGTGCGCGCCCAGGTCTGGTCCGCGAAGGTGGTATTCAGGCCGTCGAGCAGAACCACAGTGGCGCTGGGCGCCGCGCCCTGAACGCGATTGGAATATACATTAGGGGGCAAGGGCTTCGGAGCTGCCGGCGTGATGGAGAGCGCGGAAAAAATGTCAATGGGGACCTCCTTGCCGTTGTCATAAAGCCTGAAGTCGCTCTTCGTCAGGTTCCTGACCGCAAGCCCGTGGGAATCCCGCGCGACCACGTTCACTTGAACAAGCCGCGTCTCGACCCGAACCTCGGCTTTGTTTTTGTTTGCACGGACGATTGCAGAACTGCCTGCCATCGCCAGCGCCCCGACAACCCCGAAAAATGTCAAATTTCTGGTTTTCACCATTCAGGGCCCCGTTTCGAAACCGGCGCGCCAGAAACCCAATAGATAACGCCGCCGCGTTTGCCGGACCACACAGTTTTTGACGTTTCCGAAGGGCCTGGGGGATACCCGGAACTCCGCAATGCCGCCGCTCAGGATTGCGGTCCAGCCGCCCGAATCCGTGCCACCCGTGTTGAGCATCATTCGCTTTCTCGTTCCTGGTCCTCGTACGTCAATAAGAGAGATTGCCGTTGTACACCATGTTCTTCGGCTTGAAGTCGAAGGACAATCTCTGATTTGGGCCCGGAACATGCGTCATTTCGAAACGCAGCTTTCCGCCCGGAGATGAGAGAATCGGCTCGCCGCTGACCTGGCGTGGAAAGATGAATTGCGCCCCCATCCCATGGCTTTGCGATGGCGGAATGTATTTGAGCAATTGAACCTGAGTCCTGTTGGCGTAGAGGTAAGCATTTTGTTTCAGGGTGTCGGTGGTTTGGGTGTCAAACCACTGGCTCATGTCGCGCTCTTCGATCGGATCATGAGCGCTGTACGTCAGGTCAACCGTGACCTCTTTCCTGACGTCGCGGTGCAGCAGCGCGTGCACCTCGGGCAATCGATTGAAGGCTTGCTGCTTGGCGGGGGACATCGAATCGTAATGGTTTTCGATTTGGAACATCCGCACGTAGGCTTCCCGCACGGGGAGGGCGGAAAAAAACACGACCTTGAACTCAAAGTCGGGCACGTCCGTGCCGTTTGTCTCTCCAAGGGTTGGTGACGGGGAGGTACGGGTCACCGAAACCTGAGCCCCCGAGGAAGCTGCCGATACCGAACCAACGCCTCCGCCAATCACGGCGGCACGATTCGGCCCGTGCTGCTCGCCCCGGAAGCCCTTCGTCTCGGCCCAGGGTGACTTTTCCAGCAGGGCGTGCGCGTCTTTCAGACTCCACTTGCTAAAATTCCCTTCAATCCAATTCTTACTATCATTCTTCCTGGCGTGTAAGGCTCCGGCTCCCGCCACCAGCAGCGCCAACGCCACAACAAACTGACGAGTTCTCACCATTTTCTTTTCCTCCTGAACTTCCTTCCGGCCATTTCCCGGTGCGGAAGCAGGCAACACGCGAGGAGCGTCAGACGAATTATTCGGGGCCGCCTCAAGAGCCTCAGGCGGGAAGTTTCACGCTGGGTCGAGCTTCTGTTCCCGGACGACCTGGTCATCATATGGTCTCTGCCGGATTATGAACTTACCTTAAGGCTTACACCTTGCGGGAAGCGATTTCAAGCCATCCTGGCAGACAACTTCCAAGGACTTTTTCTCCCGCGCGAACTCGGGGCCGGCGCGGACTGCTACGACGACGCGTGTGCGCCAGCCGGCGGCCTGCGTTCAATTGATTTTTGCAGTCAGACCTTTTTCGAAAAATCAGGCGTGGGGCGGAAGGGCGGAAAATTCCGCTGATCCTTATCGAATGGAGCGATGCCGGTGGTGTTCAGGTACCAAGCGGCCAGCCGGTGCATCAACTCATCCTGCGCGCGGGCCGCGGACGATTCGCCGTAAAGATTGTGCAGTTCCTGCGGGTCCTGCCGGTAGGCGTAGAGCTCGCTCTGTCCGCCGGGCCGCAGAATCAGTTTGTGGGTGTGCGTCCGCACCATCGCCGACCGGGTGATGGTCTGTGGCTGAGTCAGTTGCAAATGCGTCTTGGGATAGTAAATGTTTCCCGGCTCCATGGGAGGCTCAAAGCACTGCGGCTCATAAGTGTTGTAACCGCCTTCGCAGAAAGCCGCGCGGTCGGCGTCGCCGCTTCCGCCGCGAATCTGCGGCATCAGGCTGCGCGCAAAGTGCGTGTGCTGCGCTTCCACGCCGGCCAGGTCCAGGCAGGTCGCCATCATGTCAAACAGTTCCACCATGTTTTCCGAAACATGATTCCGCGCTCCGCCCGGCACGCGCGCAATCATCGGCACGTGCGTCAGAACATCTTCCAGTCCGCTCGGCCACTTTTCCACCAGCCCGTAATCGCCGGAATAATCGCCGTGATCGGAGGAAACAAAAATGGCGGTGTCCTTCACGTGGCCGGTGCGTTCGACGGCCTCCAGCAACTCACCCAGCAGCCAGTCTGAATAGCTCACCATGCCCAGATAAACGGCGCGAATCTGCCGGAAAAGCGATTCCGGCAGCGAATTCAGGTTATAGGCACTGCGGATTGCGGCGTGGAAACTCGGCCTGCGCGGCAATCCGATGGGCCGCAGTGGAGGCAGGTCCGCCGGCTTGTAAAGATTGTGGAAGCCTTCCGGCGCGCGGTACGGCGGATGCGGAAAAAGCAGCGGCAGAAAAATGCAGAACGGCCTGTCGGTCTGCGTGCGCTCCAGAATGCGGATGGCCATCTGCAGGTGCCCGTAATCCGGAGTCTCGCGGCGGTCTCCGCCCTCTTTATAAAGGAACGAATAGTAGTGCGGGTCGTCAATTTTCCACGGTGGATTCCACGGAAAGCCCTTGCCCGTTACCGGCTTCTCCAAAGGAGGGTAATTCCATTCCGTCAGGCTCTGGTAGCAGACCTGGGCGGAAAGCGCGTCATTCTTTCCATACAGAAAAACTTCATAGCCGTTCTGCTTCAGATATCGAAACAGATTCGGTTCGTCGGGACGCAGAAAATAATAAAGGCTGCGATGCCCGCGCACGCTGGTGGGCCATCCGGTCAGCAGGCTGCAGCGCGACGCTCCGCACACGGGATACTGAACGTAGCATTGGGAAAACCTTGTTCCCTCCGCGGCCAGCCGGTCCAGATTCGGCGTTCGGCAAACCTGATTGCCATAGCAGGCCAGCGCGTCCGCCCGCATCTCGTCGGGAATAAAAAGAATCAGATTCGGCCGCCGCGTTCCCGCCGGCGCGGCCTCGGCTTCACCCGGCGCGGCACTCGCGTCCGCGGCCTTCAGCCCCGCCGCCATCGATACTCCCGCGGCTCCCAGAAATTTGCGACGCGATATGCCCTTGTCAGCCATTTTTCACCTGTTCCCTTGGATTGACGGTTTTTCCCGCCGCTATTCTAACCCCTGTCCCGCTTCGTCGGCTGGCGCAGACCCTCCGGGTCTGCGATTCGGTGAACGCCTTGCGGCAGCCAGCCGTCCTTCGCCCCGCATTCTATCACCGGAAAAATCTTCCGGCACGCGAACCGCGGCGGAGCTATTTGCGGTTGATGAGCCAGTAGCCGATGCCCAGGAGAATGAGCATCATGAAAAACATGGTTAGGACGACGAAGATTCCGGCGCGCCAGGCCTGGCTGCGGGAGCGGCGAAGCGCGGCCAGCGTGGCGGGCGTTTCCTGATCGGAGGGCGCTTGCTCGCGTTCTTTTTTCTCGCGGGCGGAAGGATCGGTCGGGCGGCGTGAATGGAAAAGGGACATGAAAGACGAGCCCGGAATCGAGACCGGTCGGCGTTTTGAATCAGAGAGCCGCCGCGGCAAGAATGCAAAAACGGCGGCGGCTGGCACGACGGAAGCAACCGCAATTCGAAAACGCGGCGGTCTGCGCTACGATTCCTGCGTGGTTCTGACTTCGCGCAGGCGGGCGGCCTTGCCGCGGCGTCCGCGCAGATAGTAAAGCTTGGCGCGGCGGACGCGCGAGCTGCGCGCCACTTCAATCTTGTCAATCACGGGCGAGTGCACCGGGAAGATGCGCTCCACGCCGTGGCCGAAGGAAACCTTGCGCACCCGGATGGTGGAATGATTTGCGGCGCGGCGCTGGCCGAGCAGCGTTCCTTCGAAAACCTGGATGCGCTCCTTCTCGCCTTCTTTGATCTTCACGTGAACGCGCACGGTGTCGCCCGGCTTCATCGGCGGCACTTCCTTCTTCATCTGCTGCTTTTCGATCTTCTCAAGTACATTCATGGGAATTCTCTCCTGTCAAAGTCAAAGCGTCCCGGCCGTTTTGGCTGTGTCCCCGATGTCCGTGCCGGCGATTGATTCGGTTTCCTTGCGCCTGAGTTCCTCGATTACGCGGCGGTCTTCCCGGCTGAGCGGCATGCCGGCCAGCAATTCCGGACGGCGCCGCCAGGTTTTTTCCAGCGCGCGGCGGCGTCGCCATTGGCGAATCGCCTGATGATCGCCGGAAAGCAGAACTTCCGGGACCTTATGGCCGCGGAAATCCGCCGGGCGCGTGTAATGCGGACAATCGAGCAGCCCGCGCGCCGCCGACCCTGCCTCTGTTGCGACGGGCTCCCCGGCCGCGGACCGCCGGCCGAAATCTGCCGCAGCGAATGAATCCTGCTCGACCGATTCCTCGTTGCCGACGACGCCGGGCACCAGCCGCGCCACCGATTCCATCACCACGGCCGCCGCCAGTTCGCCGCCGCTGAGCACGTAATCGCCGATGGAAATTTCATCGGTCGCAAGATTTTCCGCCACGCGCTCATCCACGCCTTCATAGCGGCCGCAAATCAGAACCAGCCGCGGCCGGCGCGAAAGCTCTTCCACCACCGGCTGAGTCAGCAACCGGCCCTGCGGCGAAAGCAGAATCACCGGCAGCCGCGCGCCGGAATCGCTTTCGCGCAAGGATTCCACGGCGCGAAAAAGCGGCTCCGGCTTGAAAACCATTCCCGGCCCGCCGCCGAACGGCCGGTCATCCACGGTGCGATGCCGGTCTTCGGTGAAATCCCGCAGGTCGTGAAGCCAGATCCGAACCTGCCCGCCATCGAGCGCTCGCTTCACCAGTCCGTGCCCGAAAATGCCGGTGAAGAAGCCCGGAAAAATCGTGATGACGTCAAAAGTCATAATTCCGGGCGCCGCGTTACGTGCCGTCACGGCCCGCGCCGGGCCGATTCAGCTCCAGCAGATCCTCCGGAGGCTCGATGACAATGACCCGCGCCGCCAGATCCACTCGCCGGCAAATCTCCCGGGCAAAGGGAATCAGAACCTCGCCCTCAGGCGTCCGGACGTGAAGCAATTCGCCGCCCGGCGTGCGCTCCACCTGCTCAACCTTCCCCACGATTTCCGGCCCCGACTCCGACTCGCGCAGCACCGAACAGCCTTCGAGGTCGGCAACGTAATACTGATGGTCCGCCAGCGCCGCCCGCTCTTCGCGGGGAATCAGAACGTGCCGGCCGCGCAGCGTTTCCGCCTGCGAAATCGAATCCACGCCCTGAAACTTGAAAACCACCCGGCCCTTATGCAGCCACACTTCTTCAACTTGCGCGCGCAAGGGCGTTTCCGGGCCCTCCAGAAACACTTCCCGCCTTTCGCCGAAGCGCGCCGGGAAATCGGTCAAAATCTCGGCTTCGACTTCCCCCCGGCGTCCGCGCGGGCGAACGATGCGGGCAATGGCAATCAGTGCCGCATCCTTTTCTTCCCGCCGCGGCGGCGATGATGGCGCTTCCCGGCGCTTCGCTTCATGCGCGCGGTCGGCGCCATGTCTTTGGTCCGGAGCCACCGGCTACTCCAGAATCTCCAAAGTGAATCGCTTCCGGAGCTTCATTCCGGCCGCCCCAAGAATGGTGCGAATGGAGCGGGCCGTGCGCCCCTGCTTGCCGATGATTTTTCCCAGGTCCGATTGGTGCACGCGGAGCTCAAGAACAGTGACTTGTTCGCCTTCCACTGGCCGCACGACAACCTGATCGGGATTGTCCACAAGCGCTTTGGCTATGGCTTCGATCAGCTCTTTGATCTCCATAGGCCCTCCTGCCGAACGCTGAAGTGGCGCCGGGTCCGTTGCTCCCGGCGGCATGAACATGAAAAACTCTCATCCCAGGATGAGGCCGTCCGTTCGGTTGTCGCGCTCCAGTCAGTTTTGAGATGGAGCGGCTTTTTTCAAAAAACTCTGCACAGTCTCAGAAGGCTGCGCGCCCTTGCCCAGCCAGTAATCCACGCGCTCGCGGCGCAGGACGAGCTCGGGCGGATTCTTGCGGGGATTGTAATGCCCCAGAATCTCAACGAACCGGCCGTCGCGCGCCCGCGCACGGTCAATCACCACGACTCTGTAACTCACTTGCTTCTTCGCTCCCGTCCGAGCCAAACGAATTCTTAACAAACAAACCTCCCTCACAAATCAGAAATCAGAAACTAAAAATCGGAAAACCACTTACCTTCCCGCCGGCATTTGCAGCCGGCTGAGCTGTTTGCCCAGCATGCTGGTGCTCATGGACTTCATCATCTTGCGCATCTGCACGTACTGGCGCAGAACCTGATTAACCTGCTGCACGGAAGTGCCGCTGCCGCGCGCGATGCGCTTGCGCCGCTTGCCGTTGATCAGGTCGTGGCGGCGGCGCTCCTGGGCGGTCATCGAACCGATAATCGCTTCGATGCGCACCAGTTCTTTTTCTTCCACCCGCGCCCGGGACACGTCCTTGAAGATGCCGACTTTCGGCAGCATGCCCATCATCTGCTCCAGCGGGCCGAGCGAGCGCATCTGCTTCAATTGATCGCGGAAATCGCCGAGCGTGAAATCATTGGACTGCAGCTTGCGGTGAATTTCGATGGCTTTTTTCTGGTCAATCGTCTGCTCGGCTTTTTCGATGAGCGAAAGAATGTCGCCCATGCCCATAATGCGGGAAACGATGCGGTCGGGATAGAAAACTTCCAGCGCGTCGTACTTTTCGCCCACGCCCATGAATTTGACCGGCTGGCCGGTGACGTAATGGATGGAAAGCGCCGCGCCGCCGCGGGCGTCGCCATCGAGCTTGGTCAGGATCACGCCGCTCGTGCCCAGCCGCTCGTGGAATTCCTGCGCGCTGCGCACGGCGTCCTGGCCGATCATGGCGTCGGCCACCAGCAGCACTTCGCTGGGGCGCAGTTTGGTTCGCAATTCGCTGACTTCGTCCATCAATTGCTGATCGATGTGCAGGCGGCCGGCGGTATCCACAATCAGAATGTCGTGGCCGCGGTCGGCGGCGTCCTTGCGGGCCGCTAGCGCCAGCTCGATGGGCGAATCCATGCCCTCGCCCGGGAAACAGGGGATTCCGATTTCCTTGGCGATCACGGCCAGTTGCTCGCGCGCCGCCGGGCGGTAAACGTCGGTGGAAACCAGAATCGGCCGCCGTTTTTTCTTCGAAAGCCACAGCGCCAGCTTGCCGGAAGTGGTGGTTTTACCGGAGCCTTGCAGGCCGACCATCAGAAAAACGGTTGGATAATCCTTGGAAAAGGTGAGCTGCGAGGCGTCGCGGCCGAGGATTTCAATCAGTTCGTCGCGGACGATTCGCACCACTTCCTGCTCGGGCGAAAATGAGGCGCGAACCTGCTCGCCCAGCGCGCGCACCCGCACGCGTTCCAGCAAGTGCTTGACCACGTTCAGGTTGACGTCCGCCTCGAGCAGCGCCAGCCGCACATCCTGAAGCGTTGCGTCCACGGCTTCCGGCGTCAGCGCGCCCTGGCCGCGCAGCGACTTGAACGTCTTCTGAAACCGGTCCTGAAGTGAATCGAACATTCCGCTTTTCCCTGCCGCACACAACCGGGCCGGCGCCTTTGCGCCCGTCAGCCGCCATAGTGGAGGGCCAATTGTTTATTTTACTCTCCCCCGGCCCTTTAAGCCAAGCCCCTGGATAGGGCCAGCCCGGCCCGGCTGGGCACATGCGAAAGCGCGCTTGGGAGCGCAGGCCGCATGCTATGCTTGGCCGCATATGCTCAATCTCGCCGCAAAGCCGCGCTCCCGGGCTCTTTCGCCGTTCATCCGCTCGTTTCATTACCACGAAGGCGCGCTTGCCCCTGCCGTGGAGCGAATTCTTCCCACCGGCCAGGCTCATCTGCTGATCAATCTGGACGAAGACGAATTCCGCATGTACAGCGGCGCGAATTGCGAAAAAATCCATCGTTTCGGCGGCGCGGTTCTGGCGGGCCCGCAGGGCGGCTTTGTCGGCATGGACACCCGGGAGCAGCATCGGCTGGTCGCGGTGGAGTTCCAATTGGGCGGGTTGGCGGCGTTCCTTCCCATGCCCGCAAGCGAAGTTGGCAATCAGGTGGTGGAGTTGCGCGACGTCTGGGGCCAGGCGGGAAGTTTGCTTCGCGAGCGGCTTTGCGAGGCGCGCACGCCGTCAGAAAAATTTCGTGTGCTTGAAAGCGCGCTTGCGGAAGGCATGGCCCGTCCGCAGGACCCAGCGATTGCGGCCGCTGTTTCCATGCTCGATCGCGGCGCGGGCGTGGCTGAAACCCGCGAACGCCTGGGCCTGTTGCCCAAAACTTTTGTGCGGCGCTTCAGCGAAAGGGTTGGACTTGCGCCCAAGCGCCTGGCGCGCGTCCGACGCCTGCAGC
This sequence comes from Terriglobia bacterium, assembly GCA_046706005.1. GTDB lineage: Bacteria > Acidobacteriota > Terriglobia > UBA7540 > UBA7540 > JBJKPU01. Next base: position 27,868 of record JBJKPU010000102.1, read on the forward strand.
GAGTCGTGGCTTCAGTGAGGAATCAGCCGAAAACTGACTGGTGCGCCGTCGCGGCGGAGCATGGCTACACCGATCAGGCTCACCTGATTCATGAATTCCGCGAACTCGCCGGCATGACGCCCACTGGTTATCGCCCGTCGTCCGCACGCCGCCGCAACCATGTTCCGGTCGCGGCTCCTGCCGCGTGACCTTTTTTTACAATACAATTCATCGTGCCCCTTGGTATTGTGAAGCCCGGAGGTTCGCCGGATGGTTTCCAATCGTTCCGTTCCCGTACACACGGTCGCTCCCATGCTTTCGGTTCGCAATGGGGCGCGCGCCATCGAATTCTACAAGGCGGCTTTCGGCGCGCAGGTACTGTTTTGCCTCGACGCGGAATCGGGCGATGTGGTCGCGCAATTGTCCGTGGGGGAATCAGTTTTCTGGCTGGCCGATGAATCGCCGGAGCACTTGAACTTCAGCCCCGAGTCGCTGGGCGGCAGCACACTTCGCATGATCCTGACGGTTGCCGATCCCGATGCGGCTTTCCAACAGGCTCTGGCCGCGGGCGCGAAAGCCGTGCGGCCGGTTGAAGATCAGCCCTACGGCTGGCGGGAAGGGCGCGTGGTCGATCCCTTCGGCCATCATTGGGAGATTGGCAGGCCGCTCAAGTGAACAAGCGTCCCATCGCCGTCATCATCGTCGCCGCGCTTTATATCCTGACCGGAATCGCGGGCGGCGTGTTTCATCTAATCGGATTCAAAATCCAGCATCCGTTTCAATACGACATTGTCTGGGCGGAACTCACCGAGATGGTTGCGATTCTGTGCGGGATTTATCTTCTTCGCGGACACAACTGGGCGCGGTGGCTGGCGATGGTCTGGATTTCATTTCATGTGGCCTTGAGTATTTTCCACCCGCTCCCGGAGCTTGCCATCCACAGCGCGCTGCTCGTAGTACTGGCCTATCTTCTTTTCCGCCCTTCCAGCAACCGCTACTTCTCTAAACGTGCTCCGGAATGAAAAACGGCTTGCGATAGCCGCGCGTGCCGTCGCGCAGCAGGACGGAAGCTTCGTCATCTCCGATTACCTGCTGCGTATCCGGATTGAACTGAATCGTGCGGCCCAGGCGATACGAAGTGTTCGCCAGATGCACCAGCGTGCAGGAGATGTGGCCCTCCTCGATGGGCGCATTCAGTTTGGACTTGTCCCGGCTGCGGACGCAATCAATGAAATTCTGGAAGTGATGCTCGGCGCCGTGGCCCGCCGGACCGGGTTCCTGATCCTCGCCCATCCAGGATTTGTAAGCCTCGTATCCGTTGATGGCAATGTAGCCCTTGGAACCGTAAATGATGTTGCCGATGGAATCGTTCGTGCCGCCGACGGGACCGCGCGGCCCGCCGTGCGGCGGTTTGTGCGCGTGGACCGGACGCGGACGGGGATGAGGTTCGGCCGCAAGCCCGGCGGCCGGAAGGTGCGTCGCGCCGAAAGCCCGGGTTCCGATTTCCGCCTCGTGATTCGTAATCCAGCCGCGCACTTCGAACTCGAGCATTTTGCGCTTGCCGCCCGGCAGGTCGAATTCGTAAAGGCAACTGAGCGTGTTGGGCGTCTGCTGGTCGTCGTCGAAAAGGAAATGTCCGCCGATGGCCGTGGCCCGGTTGGGAAACGTCACCCCCAGCGCCCAGCGCGCCACGTCCAGTTCATGAATGCCCTGATTGCCCAGGTCGCCGTTTCCGAAATCCCAGAACCAATGCCAGTTGTAATGGAAGCGGTTGCGCGTAAAAGGTTCGAGCGGCGCGGGACCGGTCCACAGGTCGTAATGCACGCCGGCGGGCACCGGCTCGTTGGGCGTGTGGCCGATGCTGGGCCGCCACTTGTAGCAGAGTCCGCGCGAAAGATAAACGTCGCCGATCGATCCGTCGCGAATCTGTTTGATGGCTTGCTGCACGCCGGTGCTTGACCGGCTTTGCGTGCCGTGCTCGACGATGCGGTCATACCGATTGGCGGCTTCCACAAGTTTTTTGCCTTCCCACCAGTTGTGCGAGCAGGGCTTTTCGCAATAAACGTCTTTGCCGGCCTGGCAGGCCCAGATGGCCATCAGCGAGTGCCATGAATTCGGTACGGCGATGGTGACGGCGTCAATGGATTTGTCGTCCAGCAGCTTGCGAACGTCAATGTAATACGCGGGCTTGGGAAGGCCCATCTTCTGAATGTCGTCCAGGCGTTGGCGCGCGACGTTTTCATCCACTTCGCAGATGGCGGCGATTTCCACGCCGGGAATTTTTGAAAAACCTTTGATGTGGTCGAAGCCGCGCCCGCGCACTCCGCAAACCGCCAGGCGCACGCGATCGTTGGCGCCCAGAATTTTTTGCGCGCCGCCCATCAAACCGATTCCGCCCAGCGCCGTCGCCGCGGCTCCGGTGGTGACGCTCGTCTTCAGGAAATCACGGCGGCTGATTTCAGAATCCTTCTTCATCGTCACTCCATTTTTGCAGAGGATTTAAGGCCGGCGGGTACCCGGCCCCGGCGCGGAATATATCACAGCGGCGCGGGGCGGGCGCAATAAAGTGGGAGGCGGGAATCGGTCCGCATGGAATCAGCCGCGGCGCAGATCGTCCGCCAGCAGAACGGCTTCGGCGATTGCCTTCATCGGCTTGCGGCGCTGGCGGCTCTCGCGCTGCAGCGTCAGGTAGGCTTCTTCTTCGGTCAGCTTCAGATCGCGCTGCAGAATGCCCTTGGCGCGCTCGACCACCTTGCGGGTTTCGAGTTCCTCGGAAAGCTGCAGGTTCTCGCTTTCCAGGCGAGCCAGTTCGATAGCCGCGCCCACCAGAAAACCGGCGGTGGAAATCAAACGGATCGTGCGCTTCTGATAAACGTGCGGCAGACGGTGCTGCAGATTGATCACGCCCACCACGCGGTCACGAAACAGGATGGGCACGGAAAGGAACGCCTCAAATTCGTCCTCGGGCAGCTCGTTGAAGAACTGGAAACGCGAGTCCTCCGAGGCGTGGCGCGGAATGGTCACGGGCTCGCGATGCTCCGCCACCCAGCCGGTGATGCCCTGGCCCATTTGCAGCTTCAGGCGGTCCACCACTTCGGGATGCGGATTCTTGGAGGCGCGCAGCACCAGCTCGTTGCCTTCCAGAAGATAGACCAGGCAGGAATCACATTTCACGGCGCCGGTCACGAATTCAACAACGCGATCCAGCACTTCGTGCACCGCGCCCGTTGCCACCTGAGTTCCGATTTCGTGCAGAAAATCCACCTCGAACGTTGCGATGCTCATGGGAGAATTCTCCTTGGCCGAACTGAGCGTTTGGGCAGATCTCATGAAGGCTTTTCGATGCGGAAGGACGCGATGCGGTTACTTTCATTTTGTAAAACGGCGCGGGAGGCGCCGCCGCGACGACCCACATCGAAGTTTCGCCTCCCGCCCGTACCCGACGCAATCAGAACACCCAGCGCTACTTGGAAGCCGGAATTCGCATGGAGGGCGAACTCTTGGCCAGAATCATCTTTTTCGTTTTGGGCGCCCTGTAGAACAACATCGTGCCCTCGCTGCCCAGTCGCAGCTCCTTGACGTAGGCTTCGCCGTCCTTGCTGTCAAGAACCAGCTTGCTTTCCGTGGAAGCGGAGCCCATTTGATCCCAGCCCTGGGTCATGATGAAGTAACTGGCGGCCGGATTCGACTCGTCTGAAACCCGCACCACAGTGGTGGGCGTCAAGGCATTGGTGGAAAAGTGATAAGTTCCCGCCGGCAGCATGACGGTTCCCCAGCGGGCCGCCACGGGTAACGTAAACGTTCCTGAGACAACTTCTCCGGCCGCAGCAGGTTTGGGCAGCAACGCGACGGCCAGAGCGGCCATAACTACGAGAATCGAAGCGGTTCGTTTGGTCTTCATTTTTTCTCTCCTGATTTAAGATTGGCGGGCTCGCCGCGGCTGAACCGGGGCGCGCCTTTCGCCTCGTCTGCGTTCCCGTCCGGTTAATTGGACAGGCCTTGCCTTTCCCTGCGGCAAGCGCGGCGTGGCGCCAAGCACGAATCAGGGCCTTCTATTGCGGAAACTGCCCGGTCTCCCGTACATCGGAGCGGAGGGTTCGAACTTCGAGGTTCCCTGCGAAGTAACGTCTTGCAGAATCGGCACGCTCAGTCATGGAGCGCGCTCGAACCATTTCATCTTCGCGCCTTACAGTCGAAACTGTCCAATCAAAAAAAGCGATGGCGGCCATAAGCGGCGCCGCAGGTCGCGTCCAGCGCGAGAGTGCGTGCCACAGGCTCAGGCGGCGAGTGATGGCGGTCACCCAAGGAACGTTGGGTTGAGGTACAATAGTAGTTTCCAGTTTGGCTTCGAGCCTCAGGCCTTTGCGGCGGCAACGCCGCGCACAACGAAGTCAAAGTGGCAACTCAAGCAGGAGGAAATACTATGGCAGTCACGGAGACGGCGGCAGCGCCCGGAAAGAGTGCGGCAGCAGGCCGGAATACGGAGCGCGTGCGCGAGATTCTGAGCTGGTATGAAAGCGACAACCCGGGATCAAAAACGAATATTGCTCGGCTGCTGAATCACGGTCGCCTGGCGGGAACCGGCAAGCTGGTGATTCTGCCCGTGGACCAGGGATTTGAGCACGGACCGGCGCGCAGCTTTGCCGTGAACCCCGGCGGCTACGATCCGAATTATCACTTTGAGCTGGCGCTCGCGGCGGGCTGCAACGCTTACGCCGCCCCGCTGGGATTTCTGGAAAGCGCTGCGGCGCGCCACGCGGGTGAAATTCCTCTGATTCTCAAACTCAACAACCACGACGTTCTGCACGGCGAGAAGGATCCGCTTTCCGCCGTCACCGGCAGCGTGCGCGACGCGCTGCGCCTGGGCTGCGCGGCCATCGGATTCACGATTTATCCCGGCTCGTCGCATTCGCGCACGATGTATGAGGAATTGCGCGGCCTGGCGGAAGAAGCCAAGGCGAACGGACTGGCCGTAGTCGTGTGGTCCTATCCGCGCGGTTCGGATATCAGCAAGGAAGGTGAAACCGCCATTGACGTGGTCGCTTACGCCGCGCACATCGCGGCGCAGCTTGGCGCGCACATCATCAAAGTCAAGCTGCCCAGCGAGCACATCGAGCAGGCGGAAGCCAAAAAGGCTTACGAGGCAGCCAAAGTTCCCGTGGCGACGCTCACGGAGCGCGTGAAGCACGTGGTCCAGAGTTCGTTCGACGGCAATCGCATCGTGATCTTTTCGGGTGGCGCCAAGGCCACTGACGAGCACGTTTTCGATGAAGCGCGCGCCATCCGCGACGGCGGCGGCTTCGGCTCCATCATCGGACGCAATTCGTTCCAGCGCCCGAAGGATCAGGCGATCAAATTCCTCGAAACCATCATGAAGATTTACGGCGGTGAGCTGAAGTAAGCGAGCTGTCGCGAAGTCTGTTGGCAGGGGCGATTCCTGAATCGCCCCTGCTCAATTCCCCGACGGATGTCCTGACTGCTTTCCAGCTAAAACTTCTGCCCGCCGTGCGGCGAGTATTTTGTCAGCGCGCCGTCGAGCGCACGTGCCGCCGCGGGAACGCCCACCGCATTCTTGAAGAGAATCTCCTGAGCCGTCAGCTTGCGGCCGTAGAGGTCTTTGTTGGCGTCGTTATCCACTTTGACCACCGCGCCGTCGAGCGACAAGCCGGCGAAGGCTCCGCGCGAGCGCGAGTAGGTGAGAATTTCGGCGTGCAGTTCGGCGTCCGTTGAAGCCTCGGAAGTGCGGCCCACGGGTCCGCCGGCCACTGACGCCTGCGCGCCCAGCTTCACTTTGCTTTGCAGCAGCTTGCGCGCTCCGCTGGGATTCATCACCACCAGAACCAGGTCGGACGATGAGCCGCCGATCTGGAATCCGATGCTCGGCCCGCCCAGCGTGAACATGGATGGCGCGCCCCACGAGCCCGTTCCGCCGCGCCGGCAAACCAGTTCGCCTTTTCCGAAGCTCCCGCCGATGCCGAAGGCCGCTTTCTTGTAGCCCGGCACCACAGCCACGCAAACCGCTTTGTTCAGCAAGTCCGAGGGAATCCCCTTTTCAGGCGTTCCCATCACCTGATTAATGATTTCAGCCGATTTCTTCAGCCGCTCGGCCGGAGTGTCCGCGGCGACGGCGGCGGTGACCACTCCGAAAAGAATGAGTCCTGCCAGAAAGTATTTCATCAGCATGATCCTCCTTCCGGCCCGGCCACGGCCGAGCCGCTTTCCTCAGCATTGGGCAACCTCTATTTTGCCACACCCGCCGGCCGGGGGCGACAATCTTCAAATCTGGGAAAACGAAGTGGGGGATAAAATGCGGTTTGTAATGTCGCACACGATTTCGGGATCGGTAAAGCCGGGCGTGGTGCTGAGCTTGTGCCATTCGGGATCTTTCACGAAAGTGGACCAGGCTTTCTGGCGGGCATCCATATCGGCGAATGTCAGCATGTAGGTAATGTTGGGCTGAAGGGCTCCGGCCAGCGTTTCGCCGAAAAAGACGGGCTGCAATCCGGAGCGCTGAAAAACGGCGATTTCGCCCGAACCGAACATCCGAATCTTCGTGAGATTCGCTTTCTTGCTGTGGTTTTGGTAAGTGCGCAGTTCAAAGATGCGCGGCTTGCGCTCGGGCGTCACGATTTCCGGCCACACGTCGAACGCCGCCATGACGGAACTTTCCATGCGGACGTAAGCGGGATTGGTTGAAGGAGTGTCAATCACGTCCGCGCCCGCCTTCAGGAATTCTTTGTCCTCCATCAGCCGGCGCTCCGTGGTCAGAACCGATTCCGGATCCTTGTGGCGCAGCAGCACATAAAAAGTGGGATTTTCCGGGCCGATAACAACATTGAAAACTCCCACCGGTCCTACGCCCAGGCGATTCCAGGCCGAGATGGCGGCCTCGCGCAGGAAGGTTTCCATGCGCCGGACCTGAGGGCCGCGGCGCATGTGATAAAGGCGCAGCTCATAATAATCGCGCGGCCCGTTCGAGCCGGGCTCTGCCGCGTATCCCGCGCCGGCGGCCGCGGAAACCGCAAGGGATGAGGCGAGAAACTGGCGTCGTTGCATGGTGACCCTCCGTTTCAGATTCTCCTGCGCCACAGCGATGCGCCCCCGCAAAAGGACGGAAGCCGAACCGATGCTGAGCGGTCCGCACCGCCGCGGCGCAGAAAAGTTTAGCACAGGGCGACCGTTTGCTTGACGACGCCTGTATAATGAACGAATTCCAAAAGGCGTGAGCCGACACCGAGCGCCCATGTCCGGGCAAGCGCTCAGCTAATGCGTTTCAGCATTCGAGTGAAAGCGGACAGGACGAACGGACGGCGCGGGAAGGACGAGTCATGGTGGTAACCTGCAAGAATTGCGGCGCCACAATGCGCGTGGACGACGCGAAAGTCCCCAACCGCCAGTTCTGGGTAAAGTGTTATCGCTGCAAAACTCTGCTGACCGTTCAGCCGCCCGCCGCCGCGCAGCCTCCGGCCCCGGCCGCCGCACCGGCTGCTCCCGCGCCTTCTTCCGCCACGCCACCGCCTTCGCCCGCACCGCCATCGGCTCCGAATCAGGCAGCAAGCCAGCCGCCCGCCCCGGACTCAGCGGCAGCCGCAGCTTCGGCCGCGGCCAAAGCTCCTGAAGCGCCGCCGCCTGCCGCGGAAACGAAGCAGCCGCCCGATCCGGCGCCCGCAGCCGCACAGGCTCCGGCGCCACCGTCGGCGTCTGCTTCTGAATCGAAGCCGCAATCAACTCCGCCGCCCGCACCCGCGTCGCCGGAAGCGCGTCCGCCGGTCCGCCCGCATCATCTGCAGAAGATTCAATTGTTCAGCACGCTCGGATATGACGAGTGCCGGTTGGTGGAAGACCGTCTGAAGCGGCGCGAATACGCGCCGATGCAGGTGATCGTCAAGGAAGCGGGGCCGGGCGATGCGATGTACGTGATTCACTCCGGTGCTGTTGAAGTCCGCAAGCGCGATCCCAACACCGGCATTGATTTTCTCCTGACCGAACTCAGCGCCGGCGCCTGCTTTGGCGAGATGGCGCTGCTGACCGGCAAGCCGCGGACGGCCAGCGTGGTGGCTCGCGAGCAGACCGAGTGCCGCGTGCTGGAGCGGACGGACTTTGAGGATCTGCTGCTCGCGCAACCGAAAATCGGAGCCGCCCTCAGCGCGCTGCTCGCCGAGCGCCTGGAAGAGAGCAATCAGCAGACCGGCATCGAATACATTCATCTCGCGAAGCTGCAATTCGACCCCCGCGTGCTGGGCCTGGTGCCTCAGCCCATGATTCTGCAGCACAAAATTCTGCCCGTCGCTTTCTCGAACAACCGGCTGACGCTGGCCATGGTCAATCCCAACAACCTGGTCGCGCTGGATGACGTCCGCCGCGTAGTCAAGGGCGTGATGATCGAGCCGGTCGCGACCAGCGAAGAGGATTTCAAACGCTTCGCCACCACCACCTATGTGGATCTGCTCAAGAAGGAAGAAGAAGAAAAGCTTCAGGCCGGAGAGCAAAGCTCGCCGACGAAGACCATGTCGGGGACGCTTTTGGGGATGGATGTTCAAAAAATGATGTCGCGCCCCGACTCGATCGAGAACGTTCTCGATTCCCTGCAGAACGAGGCGCTGAAATCCATCGAGATGGAGGAAACCCAGCCCGCTTCGGAAAGCATTACCGATATTTCAAAATCCGCCGAGGACGCACCGATCATCCGCCTGGCGAACGGCATTCTGGGCCTCGCCATCAAGCGCGGCGCGAGCGATATTCACGTGGAGCCGCTGGAAAACGAAGTCGCCGTGCGCTTCCGCGTGGACGGAACCCTGGAGCAGGTGCAGACGCTGCCGAAAAAAATCCAGATGGGACTGATTTCGCGCCTGAAGATTCTCTCCAAGCTCGACATCGCGGAAAAGCGACTGCCGCAGGACGGGCGCATCAGCGTGCGCATGGAAAATCGCCCCATTGATTTTCGCGTCTCCACGATTCCCGCCAAGTGGGGCGAAAAAATCTGCATGCGCATCCTCGACAAGTCGAACACGCTGCTGGGGCTCGACAAGCTGATCCTCAACGGCGATGCGCTGGAGCTGTTGCGCGCCATGATTTCCGAGCCTTACGGCATCATTTATGTCACCGGCCCCACGGGTTCCGGCAAAACCACTACGCTCTACAGCGCGCTCGCCGAATTGAACGAGCCCGGCGTCAATATTTCCACCGCCGAGGATCCCATCGAGTACGACTTGCCGCGCGTCAATCAGGTGCAGGCGCACAAGGACATCGGTCTCGATTTTGCGCGCATCCTGCGCGCTTTTCTCCGCCAGGATCCGGACATCATTCTGGTGGGCGAAACCCGCGACCGCGAAACCGCTCAGATCGCCGTTGAGGCGGCGCTCACCGGCCATCTGGTTTTCACCACCTTGCACACCAACGACGCCGCCGGAGCCTTCACGCGCCTCGGCGAAATGGGCGTCGAGCCGTTCCTGATGTCGAGCTCGACCATCGGCGTGGTCGCCCAGCGCCTGACCCGGCGTCTGTGCCAGGAGTGCAAGGAGCCTTACGCGCCGGACGAGATGTCGCTCAAATTCCTCGGAATCGAAAATGAACCCGACCTGCAATTCTTCCGCAACAAAGGCTGCGCGAATTGTTCCTACACCGGATTTCGCGGCCGCGTGGGCGTGTACGAAGTTCTGCGCATGAGCGGCGCGCTCCGCCGCATGATTTCTCAGGGCGCCACTTCGGAAGCTATTACCGAGGAAGCGGTGCGCAACGGCATGAAAACCTTGAAAGATTATTCCGTCTGGCTGCTGCGCAACGGCTGGACGACCGTCGAGGAAGTTCTGCAAGTCGTTTCCGTGCGCGAGTAGCAGCCTGTCACGGGCGGGCTTGAATTCCGCAAATAGCGGATTTTAGCCGCCTTCCGACTTTCTTGTAAAATCCAAAGAATCTTGTTGCGGCGGGCTGGCGATAAGCATATTCTGGACTCTCAACCCATCCAGCAGGAGGATTCTATGTCAGACGCGAAAATCGGATTTTACGGCCACGTGCGCCAGTATCACGATCTGAAAGAAGATTTGGACCGCGCGATTCACGGCGTGCTCGAGAGCGGAAAGTACGTTCTGGGGCCGTGCGGCAAGCAATTTGAAAAGGAACTCGCCGCCTATTGCAAGTTGAAGGAAGCGGTGGGCGTGAATTCCGGCACGGACGCGCTCTGGCTGGTGCTGCTGGCGCTCGGCGTGGGCGCGGGCGATGAAGTCATCACCACCTCCAACACTTTTTTCGCCACCGCGGAAGCGATCTGGTTCGTGGGCGCCACGGCCGTTTTTGTGGACGTCAATCCCAAAACGCGCAACATCGATCCCGACCTGATTGAAGCGGCGATTTCACCCAAGACCAGGGCGATTATCCCGGTGCATCTTTACGGCCAGCCGGCTGAAATGCGCAGAATTTCCGCCATCGCCAAAAAGCACAAGCTGCATGTCATTGAGGATTGCGCGCAGGCGCTGGGCGCGCGCGGCGATGACTTTGCCATCGGCGAACTGAGCGACGCCGTCTGCACCAGCTTCATCATTCAAAAAAATCTGGGCTGCTTCGGCGACGGCGGCGCGGTCATCACCAACAATTCCGACATCGTGGCCACGATTGCCCGCCTGCGCAATCACGGTTCGCCCAAGCGCTCGCACCACAGCATGGGTTACAACAGCCGTCTGGATGAAATTCATGCCGCCACGCTGAGCGTCAAGCTGAAGCATCTCGACCGCTGGAGCGACCGGCGCATCGCCATTGCCAAACAATATGACGCGGCGTTTGCCGGGACTTCGCTGCAACTGCCTCACACGCTTCCCGGCTTTCGCAGCGTTTACCATCTCTACGTGGTGGAAACCGCGGCGCGCGACCAACTGCAGTCGGCGCTGGATGCCCAGGGCATCACAGCGCTCACGCATTATCCGATTGCGATTCATCAGCAGCAGGGTTATCCGTGGGGCCACGGGGCGCGCATTTCCGGCTCGCTCAAGCACACGGAGCGCTCGGCCGCGCAGGTGCTCTCACTCCCGATGTATCCCGAATTGACCGACGCGGAAGTGAAGCGCGTGATTGACGCCGTCGTCGCCTGGGACAAGGCGCACGGCGCGAAGAGCCAGAAGGCCGCTTCCTAAAAATTCTACGGACGGATTTTTTGCGAGCCGCGGTTTCCGCCGCGGCCCGATCCGTCCGCCGCTTGAGCAGTCCGGAAGAACAATCCAATTTCAGGAGCAGGAAACGATGAGTGCATCCGGAAAATACACAGTTGTCGTCGCCGGAATGGGCAAGCGCGGCACGCATCACGCTGACGCTTTCCAGAAGAACCCTCGCTTTGAGCTTGCCGGTTTGTGCGACATTGACGCGGGCCGCCTCGATGCAGCTGCAAAAAAATTCGGAGTCTCCGAAACATCGGCGGATGCCGCCGCGCTCGTTAAGAAAGTCCATCCGGATGTTTTCTGCTTCTGCACGCTGCCCGACCTTCGCCTGCCGCTGATTCGCGCCGGCGTGGAATCGAAAGTCAAATTGATCGCCTACGAAAAGCCCACGGCGCTTTCCACCAACGAAGCGCTCGACATCATGGAACTGGTTCGCAAGGCGGGCGTCAAAACCGTCGTCAGCCATCAGCATCGCTACGGCGAGCATTACAAGAAGGTGAAGGAAATCATCGCGAGCGGCGCCATCGGCCGCGTCCACACCGTCTATGGCACGGCCACCGGCTGGATGATTCACATGCTCACGCACCTCATCGATTACACGCGCTGGTTCAACGATTATGCCGAAGCCGAATGGGTGGTGGGCCAGGCGCACGGCAAATCAAAGCTCACCGACAATCATCCTTCGCCCGATTACGTTGCCGGTCTGATTCAATTTTCAAACGGCGTGCGTGGTATTGTGGAATCGGGCGACGGCGCGCCCGACGTCCCGGAAGTGGATTACTGGTGGCGCAAGTGCCGCATGGGCGCGCAGGGCACGGAAGGCTTTGCCGAAGTCCTGACGGGAGGCGGCTGGCGGGCGGTCACGCGCGACGGCGTGCTTTCAGGCCCGGGCGGAATGGACTACGAGCACGACATGGGGCCGTACGTCCAGCAAATGGCCGACTGGCTCGACGACGATTCCAGGGTTCATCCCTGTAACGGCGAAAGCGCTTTCAGGGATCTCGAAATCATGATGGCCATCTGCCGCTCCGCCGTTCAGCGCGGAAAAGTGACGTTGCCGCTCGGCCGCGGCGAGCCGGAACTGGAAGCGCTGGCCAAAGCCCTGCCGTAGGGACATTCCTCCGGAAGCGTCTATGGAAAATCCCCCAGCCGGACCGAAGAAAGCCAGGCGCATCATTTCCAGGACGCTGACGCTGCTTGGATTCGCCGGGATGCTGGCTTTCATCCTGCTTCCGCATCACGGCTATCACCAGCTTCTTTTTGGTTTCAGTTCGCTCGTAATTGGAATTGTGCTCATCGTCATCGGCGCCTATCTGGACGACAAGAGCACGGGCTTCTGGCCGTGGAGCTCGAAGGAGTGAAATAGCTATTCGAAGCGTTTGCGCCGCCGGGCCTTCAATTGTTCCATTCCCCCAAAGCGAAAAATCTTAGGCTAAAATAGCCTCACCATGTCTCGGATGATGGATGAAATTCGCGAGCAGCCGGCGGCGCTGGAGCGTGCGTTTCGCGCCGAGCGCAGCCACGCGCTCGACCTCAAGCGCCTTTGCGAAAAGAAAAACTTTCGCCTGATCGTTCTGGTGGCGCGCGGAACTTCGGACAACGCGGCGCTCTTCGGCCGCTATCTGCTCGAACTGACCACGGGCATTCCGGTATCGCTGGCCGCGCCTTCCGTCCACACGCTTTATCACGCCAAGCTGAATCTGCGCCACTCGCTCGTAGTGGGCATTTCGCAATCCGGCGAAGGGACGGACATCAACACCGTGCTGGCCGCGGCGCGCCGCCAAGGCGCCTGCACCGTGGGCATCACCAATGAGCGGCATTCGGCGATGGCGGGCCTCGTGGATGAAGTTTTTCTGGTGCGCGCCGGAAGGCAGCGTTCGGTCGCCGCCACCAAGACTTATACCGGCCAGTTGATGATGCTCTATCTGCTGGCGGCGGCGCTCGGCCCGGGAATCACGCTGGAAGCGGTCCGGGAAATTCCGGCGCTGGTCGCGAAGGCGCTGCGCCTGGAAAACGAAATCGAGGAAGTCGTCGAGCGTTACCGTTACATGCACGACTGCGTGGTGGTGGCGCGCGGCATCAACTACGCCAACGCTTTCGAGCTTTCGCTGAAGCTGATGGAAACCTGTTACGTCGTCGCCGAGCGTTTTTCCGGCGCCGATTTTCTTCACGGCCCCATCGCCATGGTCGAGCGCGATTTTCCCGTGATTCTTTTCATGCCGCCCGGCCGGACTTTTGCGGATATGAAAAAGCTTTGCGTGCGCCTTCGCAAGCTGCGCGCGGAGACGCTCGCCATCTGCTCGGAAAACGCGCGCCCGCCTTACGCCACGCGCGTCCTTCACGTGCCCGGCGACATTCCGGAAATCTACACTCCCATTCCCTACATCGTTCCCGGCCAGATCTTCGCCGCGCTGCTCGCCAAAGCGAAAGGCATTGATCCCGACCGTCCGCGCTCGCTCAAGATCGTGACGCGAACCCTCTGACGATGAATCTTTCTGCTGAGTGAATTGCAAAGGCGGGATTCTCGCCGCAGCGTTTCAATCTCCGACGGGAGAGTCGGAAGAGGAAGCCGTGCCGTTGGAGTTGGCGCGGATGACGCCCGTCTGGTCGGTAAAGTAATACGTTGTGCCGGTCGCTCCCGGCAGCGAAGGAATTCCCAGGACGGTATAACCGGTATAGTGTCCGTTGGGGTCGGGCATCGAGGCCGAATAGGTGAACTTGTAGCCGCTCTTTTCGCCGCCCGCCAGCACTTCATCCAGCTGGCCGGCCGCAGTCAGGCTGACCGGCGCGCCCGCCGCCGGCGGTCCCAGCTCGGTCAGCGTGGCGCTGTAACCCGCGCCGAACGTCGAGCTGTAGCTGATTTCTGCCGTGTTGATCATTCGAAGGCTCTCCACGGCGGAGGCCTGGTTGGCGACAATCCGGCTGCGAATCAGATTGGGGATGGCGATGGCGGCGATAATCAGAATAATCGCCACCACGATGAGAAGTTCGATCAGAGAAAAACCCTTGGATTGACCTTTCATAGCCTCCTTGTACGATTACAGATGACGCACGCCCTCATCACTTCGCGACGTCTGCTCAAAATCTTACTCACACCTTCCGCTCGATTCAACCGCTAAATCGCCGCCGCGCGCATTTTGAAAATGGCGTTGGGAGCGGCGCGAGCGCATCACACCGGAATCCCGACTTCCGCGCCCTTCCGTTCGGCGGAAACATAGGCGCTGTAGAGCACGGCCATCGTGTCGCGCGCCAGGTCGCCGCTCGCGAGCGGCGCGCGATTGTCGCGGAAGCTTTCCGCAAAATCCTGGAATTCCTGCGGATAACCGTGCTGCCAGTCTTCATCCGCGGCGGGCCGGCTCCAGCCCTGCTTGGTGCCCAGCTTTTCCACCACGTAAACGTCCTTGAGCAGATCCTCGCGCGGATTGTAAGTTTCCAGCGCGTCGGTGGGATTCAGATTGCACCGCGTGCGATGGTTGTTGGCAAAAACTTCCAGCCAGTTGTGGACTCCGCCCATCACCAGCTCGGTGGCAAAAATATCCGCCACCGTGCCGTCGTCGAAAGTAATGTGCATCTGGCCGTAGTCTTCGATGTCGTCGTAATTGGCGCGCAGAAATCCCTGGTCGCGAAAAGTTTTGAGCCGCGTGATTTCGTGCGTCCGCGCCGAAACCGTGGCCGGACGAATCACTTTGCCGGAAGCGGCCGTGCCCTCGGCGCGCTTCAGATGGAGAGCCGCCGTCAGCGGGTGGCATGCTTTGCCGACGATCGAGCCGCCGCCGGAAAATTTCCAGATGCCGTAATACGGCGAGTGCGATCCGCTGTGCGATTCGTCGCCGATCAGCCACAGAATCTGCCCGCCGCTTTTCGTCAGAATCTCCCTTTCCCTGGCGACGGCGGGAGCGTAAACCCAGTTTTCCGCGTAGCCGATCTGTTTGCCGGCCTTGCGCGCGGCTTCGAGAACCCGGTCGCAAGCGGCCATCGTTTCCCGCAGCATGATTTCCTTGGGAAACGTGTTGCCGCGAAATTTTTCCTGTTTCTCGCCGCCCGGCCCGTAATAGCCGACGAAAGGTTTTTCGACAATCACATGTTTGCCGCGGCCCAGCGCTTCAATTGCAATCGATTCGTGCACCGAGCCGGGGGCGCAGATGTCAATCACATCCGATTGCTCGCAAAGCGCCTCCACGCTCGCGCAGGCTTTGATTCCGTGCTCCTTCGCAAAAGCGTCGCGCGAAACTTTCGACCTGGAAGTCACGCCCGAAACCTGTATCGGCACGCCGTAAACTTTCTGATAGCCTTTCCAGTGGAAGCGCGCTGCAAAGCCGGCGCCCACAATGCCCACTCGAATCGGTTCTTCCATGCCGCTCCTTTTGCCGAGACGCTGCGAATCTTATCACTCTTTTCAACTTCCACCGCGATTGAGTTTTCCGGAAAAGCGGGCATAATGGAGTTTCACAGTGAATGAGATTGAAAAGGAGCCACGATGGGCCTGCGAGCAAGCATTGACTTGAAACTCGATCCCGCGGCGGCATTCGACGCCATGGCGGAGGAACTTGCGCTTGCTCTCGCCCGTCTCGGCATGGAATTCCACGCCGGAGCGGCCGGGCGCGTTACTTTCGAAGGGCGGGAAGTCGGCCGGATTGTCCGCTGGCAGCCGCCTGATGAAATCGAGCTCGACTGGCTGGGCGACGAGTGGCAACCGGAGCAGGCGGCGCCGCTTCGATTGCGGTTCCAGCGCATTGAGGACGGCACGCGCGTGACGCTCGAGCGGCCTGACGCCGCCGGCCTGCTGGGTGATGAAACCTATCAACTGGCCGGCTGGTTTGCGGGCGAAGTGGCGGCGCCTCTGCTCCACGCCATGGCGCCCGGCCGCCTCGGTGACTGGTTCACGGACCGCAGAGCGCGCCGGCCGTCGGGCCCCGAATCGCGCGCCATTTATCGTGACCCGATTTATCATCGTCCCAACTTCAAAGCGATTCTGAAGCTGCTCGACCTCAAGCCGCGGGATTTTCTGCTCGAAGTGGGCTGCGGCGGCGGCGCGTTTTTGAAGGACGCGCTCGAAAGCGGCTGCCGTGCCGCGGCCATCGATCACAGTCCGGACATGCTGCGCGTGGCGCGCGAGCAGAATCGCGACGCCCTGCGCGACAACCGGCTGGAATTCCGGGAAACCGACGCGGCCATGCTTCCCTTTCCCGACGGAATGTTTACCTGCGCCGTCATGACCGGCGTTTTCGGATTTCTTCCCCGGCCCATTGAGGCTCTGCACGAGGTTTTTCGCGTTCTTCAGCCGGGCGGGCGCTTTCTGCTTTATACCGGCTCCCGGGAATTGCGCGGCACGCCCGCCGCTCCCGAGCCCGTGGCCTCGCGCCTCTATTTCTATGAGGATCATGAGCTGGAGTCCATGGCGCGCCGGGCGGGATTCAGCGAAACCCACCTCGAGCATCCCGACTTTGAGCCTTTGGCGCGCGAGGCCGGAGTCCCGGAAGAGCATCTGGCGCTGTTCCGCGGCAGCGGCGGCGGCCAGCTTCTGGTGGCGCGAAAGTAGCGGCGGATTCATGCCGCGGCTTCGGCAGGACCTGCGCACGAATTGATAGTGACTGATGAACCGCCATTGATGCGGATTTGACAGGCGATAGCCGATTTACAGAAAGAAGTGTGTGATGCCAACAACTCCAACCGGCCCGGCGGGAATGAAAGAGCAGGCGACTCCCTTTGCGTTGTTTCGAGCCATCGGCGCGTTCCAATTGTCGGAAGCCATGCGCACCGCCATTGAGCTGGATATTTTCTCCGCCATCGGCGCCGGCCATCGCACGGCCGATGCCATTGCGAAGCATTGCCAGGTGGCGCAGCGCGGCGCGCGCATCCTTTGCGATTACTTGACCGTGCAGGGTTTCCTCACCAAGTCCGGAAAGGAATATTCGCTCACGGAGGAAAGCGCCGCTTTTCTGGATCGCAAGTCTCCGGCGTACATGGGCAGTTGCACGCGATTCCTGATCAATGATGACGCGCGCAAGCAATTTAAGGCGCTGTCCGACGCCGTCCGCTACGGAGGCGCGACGGACCACGGCAATCTCGATCCCGATTGGTCAGGCTGGGTGGATTTTGCGCGCTCCATGGCGCCCATGATGATGATGGCGTCGAAAGGTCTGGCCGGCCTGGTGATGGGTAACTCGACCGCGGCCATGAAAGTCCTCGACATCGCCGCCGGCCATGGCCTCTTCGGCATCAGCGTGCTGCGCGCCAATCCCAACGCCAAAGTGACGGCCGTTGACTGGAAAAACGTTCTCGAGGTGGCGCGCGAAAACGCTCAGAAGTCCGGCGTCGCGGATCGTTACTCCACGATTCCGGGCAGCATCTTCGACGCCGAAATCGGCGCGGGCTACGATCTGGTCCTGATTCCCAATTTCCTCCACCACTTCGACGCCGAAACCAATGAAAAGCTGCTGCGCAAACTGCACGCCGCGCTCAACCCCGGCGGCCGGGTGGCCATCCTGGAGTTTGTGCCCAACGATGACCGCGTCAGCCCGCCCATGGCCGCGGGTTTCGCCCTGATCATGCTGGCCAGTACGCCCTCGGGCGACGCCTTTACGCGCTCCGAACTGGAATCCATGGCCGCGAACGCCGGTTTCACGCACCACGAATTCCATCCCATGCCGCCCTCGCCGCATTCGGTCCTGATTTCGCGGCGCGACTAAGCGGTTTCCGGCCACAGCAGTCCTCGCCCGCCTCAAATCCCGGGGCGGGCATCCTGCTTTTCCGCGCGGCTGAAGCTCAGCCCTTTACCACGGCTTGATGATTTTCTTGAGAAGGCTTTTGTGTTGCTTCTTGGGTTTGGGGGCGGGCGTCTGGTTTGTCTGATCGCCGGATTTGGAGGTTGAAGTTTTCTTCTCACCGCTTTTCCCGGCGGCGTTGGTCTCCACGGGCTTCCCGGCCTTTAGCGCCGATTCTCCCACCGGCTGGGCGACGATGGTGTTGCCTGGAGTCGCGGCTGCGGGGGTCTTGGCTTCCTCCGGGGCGGGCTGCGGACCAAGCAGGACGGGACCGTGGCGAGTGGCCGTCAGGTTGGGAGAGCTGTGGAACACGTTCACCAGCTTGTCGAAAAACGAATCCCGAATGTCGCGCATCTTGTCCGCTTCCGCCCGCGCCAGCATGGCTTTGGTCGGCCGCGGGATCGGCTGGTGCAGCGCCGCCAGCTTATGCTTGGCGTCGGGAACCAGAGAACTGAGCGGATAGTCGGTGATGATGCGGTCGTAATACGGAATGGCCGCTGTCGGCTCCCGGAGACGGTTCAGGGTTTCGGCCAGGTACCAGCAGGCGCTGTCCGCCTTGCTGTAACTCGGGTACTGATCCACGATCTCCTGGAAGCGCGAGCGGGCGGCCAGATTCGCTTGATGCTGGAAGTACAACTGCGCCACTTCAAAGTCACCCTCCGCCAGCACTTCCTGCACCTCTCGCAGCCTGCCCTTCACCCGAGGCACCAGGTCGTTGTCCGGATAGCGCGTCAGAAATTCCTTCAGCTCAACCTGCGCCAGCTTGGCTTCCGTCAGGTCGCGGTCGGGCTTGCCCATCAGACGGAAATGCGACATGGCCACCCGGAATTGGGCGTCCGGAGCTTCCGGGGCCGTCGGGAAGAAGGTGATGAAGTCCTTGTATTCGGCTTCCGCCTCAGTCAGCCCGGCAACTCCGCCCTGCCGGTAATACGAATCCGCGATGGCCAGCTTGGCCTTGGCCAGATACTCGCTGTCAGGATAAGTGTTGAGCAGCGTCTGCAGGGTCAGCCGTCCGATCTCGTAGTGTCCGTGATTCAACTCGGCGAGAGATTTTTCGTAAAGGATTTTGTCCGGCTGCTCATTCGGGCTCACGGGCAGGTTGCTGTCCGCGCGCGGCTTCGTCAAAACGCATCCCGGCAGGAACACCGCGCACGCCAGCAACGCCGCCAGCGCAATCCGCCCGCCGTAATTCCGCTTTTGATTCAGTCTGCTCAAATCCCTTTTTCTGATGCCCGCCCTAAATCTTTCTTGTCGGCGACCCGCCCTTTTGGCGTGAAGTCGGGGCCGTCTGCGCGGCGGCGCGCGTCATAGCCTCAAAATTTGCCTTCGGATCACCTTTAGAAAAGATGGCGCAACCCGCCACCAGGATGTCCGCTCCGGCGGTTATCAATTCGCCCGTTTCATCGAGCCCGATTCCGCCTTCCGCCTCAATCTCGAAAGTCAGCCCTTGCCTGCGCCGCTCTTCCGCCGCTTCCGCCACCTTGCGCGCCGTTTCCGGAATGTATTCGCCTTCTTTGAGTCCCGCATCGGCGGTGAGAATCAGCAGGTAGTCGAGCCCGTCCAGAGCGTCTCTCACGTGGGCCGGCGGCGTCGCGGGATTGAGCGCCAGCCCCGCTTTCCGGTCCAGTGCCCGGATCTGGTCCAGGGCGCGGTGAAGGTCGGGCGTCGCTTCGGCGTGAATCGCAATGCGATCCGCGCCCGCCTTGGCAAAATCCTCCAGGAATCGTTCCGGCCGCTCCACCAGCAGATGGACGTCCAGTTCCAGGTCTGTGTGCTGCCGCAGGCTCTGGATTACCGGCTGGCCAACGGTGATGTCCGGGGCAAAGTGGCCGTCCGCCACGTCCACGTGGAGTGTTCGCGCGCCGGCAGCCTTCGCCGCGGCCAGCGCCTCACCCAGTCGCGCGAAGTCTGCGGCAAGTATGGAAGGCGCAATCCGAACCATGAATTCTCAACCAGCCCCACGGCGCTCGGCCGCAACGGCTAGATTAGCACACCTCCGCGGAACCTCGCCATTTCAAACCGGCCACGACCGGCTCACGCCCGGTCGCGCAGCAGATGAACCTGCGGGGAGTCAGGATTGAAAACTCGAAAGAGCTTCTCGTCCGCCGTAACCAGCGGAGAGGGTGCCAAGGCCGGATGAACGCAGTCATTTGGGGGTTAGTGCGAGGTGAAAGCCAGATGCCGGCTGGCGGCTAGGCTTGCGACAAGGCCAATCGTCATCGCGAGTCGCGGTCTTCGCGGATCAGTTCCGTGCTATCGCTTAGAATGCCGCGCTCCTTAGCGATTTCCTCGCGAATCCGATCAATGTTCGCCATAGCCGCCGCCCTCTTCGCAACATCCTCGGACTTTGCCGCCCGGGCGCGACCGGCGCGGAACTCTTCCAACCGTCTCTCCGCCTCTTTAGCCCATAGTCGCTCTGCCTCTTCCTCGTCTAACTCATCAAGGCTTGCAAGCAGCTTCTCCGCCAGAGCCGCGCGCTCGTCGGCGCTCAGGCCAAGCGCGCTGGCGACGATTTCCTTCAGGTCCGCCATCACAGCCTCCTGGCTGATTTTACCCCAACTGCGAAGCCGCGAGCGCGGAGATTTCCGCCCTTCGAAACTCTGCGGCGCGGTGTTCGGGCGGGAAAAAGCGGCAGGCCTTACCAAGAAGTTTAATCCTTCGCCGAACGGCCTGATCCACGCTTGCTGCCCCTGTCGGGACGCGATACAATCCGGCCCCAAGGAGGTGGGGATGACAACACAATTCACTTGGAGCGAGTCCGACTATGTCTCCGCGCAGGTGACTTGGCTTCGCCATCACCCATGGAAGCTGCTGGCAGGCTTCTGGTATCCGCTCGTCATCATGGCGATCGCGGTGGGGGTAGTTGTGACCAACCCGGCGAGATGGCAGGCGGGGGGCTTGTCTTCCTATTGGCCGTCGGCATCGTTGGGTTCGGCGCACTGATGACGCGCTGGCGTTGGCATCGCCAATTCAAACGCACACCGCTTTGGCATGACACCGTGGCTGCCTCGATCGACCAGCAGGGTATCAGCCTTCGGGGCCAGAGCTTTGAGGCGCGTCACTCTTGGGGTGAGTTCTGCGAGATCTACGAAGCGCCAGCCGTTTTCGTTTTGGGGAAGGCCAGCAACAGCATCGTATTCCTTCCAAAGCGCGATATGAGCGCCTCTCAGGTCCATGAGCTGAGGAGCGCTGTGACCTCGTACGCGCGCGTCAAAGCCCACCTGGCTGGCGAAGCCCTATAGTGCAGGCCTTACCGCGCTCTCTAGCGCCGCGCCGCTTTGGCCGTGGCGGGTTTGAACGTCATCTCGCCGCGTTTCTCGTCGGCATCCACTTCCAGCTTGTCGCCCGGCCGCACGTCGCCGTCGAGCAGCTTCATCGCCGGCGGGCATCGAACCGCCCGGCGGTCACATGTGGGCCCGCTTTTCCATGGCGGTTCGTAACCAGCGGTTCAATCGAGTCTGGTAGCCCTTGCCCTGGGATTTGAGCCATGCCAGAACGTCGGCGTCCAGCCGAATGGTCAACGGCTTTTTGATCGGGCGGTAGAATTTGCCCACCACCGCGCCTTTCCAATTCCTGACTTCCGGAATATCGGAAAAATCTACTTCATCGTCTCTTTGCTCTGCTAGAGCTTTGAGTTCCGGGTCAGATTTCGCCGTGCGGGTGCTCGTACCGTTCCCTCTCGCGCCGCGACGCTTTCCGCGCCGAGATGATTCGGATGACTTCTTCATCGTTTTCCTCCCGGACCGTGTGGGCGACAACCAGGACGACCGTGCCCTTGACCAGGCCCAGCGTCAGCCACCGTTCTTCGTTTTCGCGCTCGTCGCGAAGGCTGAGGCGCTGAGGATCGTCGAAGACGAGCCTGGCCAGCCCGAAGCTGACCTTGTGCTTGGCCAGGTTCGTTCGGCTTTTGCGCTCGTCCCACTCAAACCGCATTCGCGCCTACAGGCTTGTACATACAAATTAGCATGTACATCACGCCCGCGTCAAGCTCCCTCGGGCGCCCGGCCGAACGTCGCCGTCGAGCAGCTTCATCGCCGGCGGGCGGTGCTTGCATTTGGCCGCCGGGGAAGGGTAGGCTAACGGTATGAACGTCGAAGCCATCAAGACGGCGATTGAGCAACTCAGCGAGCCGGAGCGCCGCGCCTTAGCCGCCTGGCTTGATGAATTGGAAGATCAAGCCTGGGACGCTGAGATGGAACGGGATTTTTCTCCCAAAGGCCGCGGTCATTCCCTTCTCAAGAAAGTCAATGAAGAGATCGACGGCGGCAAATTCACTCCTCTTTCCGATGGCCTGAACGCCCGGCGGTCAAAGCGTTGAAGTCCGTCTCTCACGCCGATTACGACAAGCTGATCGCCGGATTGTAACGGCCGCTCCTATTTCCGCGCCGCCTTGGTCGTGGCGGGTTTGAATGTCATCTCGCCGCGTTTCTCATCGGCATCCACTTCCAGCTTATCCCCCGGCCGCACGTCGCCGTCGAGCAGCTTCATCGCCAGCGGATCCTGAATCAGCCTTTGGATGGCGCGTTTCAGCGGCCGTGCGCCGAACTGCGCGTCGTAACCCTGCTCGAAAAGCAGCGCGCGTGCGCGGTTCGTCAGCTCAATCGAGATTTTGCGCTCCGCCAGAAGCCTCTTCAGCCCTTCCAGTTGAATCCCGATAATCTTTTCGATTTCCGCCTTGCCGAGCGGATTGAAAATCACGATTTCATCCACGCGGTTCAGGAATTCCGGCCGGAAGTTTTCCAGCAGCATCTGCTGAATCCGGCGCTTCAGCCCTTCGCTGATTTTTCCCGCCTCGCCGCGCTCTTTCGACGCCTCGCCCATCGCCTCATGAATCAGCGGGCTGGCGATATTCGACGTCATGATGATGACCGTGTTCTTGAAGTCCACGGTCCGCCCTTTGCCGTCCGTCAGTCGCCCTTCGTCCAGAATCTGGAGGAAGATGTTGAACACGTCGGCGTGCGCCTTTTCGATTTCGTCGAACAGGATCACGCAATACGGACGCCGGCGAACCGTTTCCGTCAGTTGCCCGCCTTCTTCGTAACCCACGTAGCCCGGCGGCGCGCCGATCAGCCTGGCCACGGCGTGCTTTTCCATGTATTCGGACATGTCAATGCGAACCATGGCGCGCTCGTCGTCAAACAGAAATTCCGCCAGCGCCCGCGCCAGTTCCGTTTTGCCCACGCCCGTGGGGCCGAGAAAAATAAAGCTGCCGATTGGCCGCCTGGGATCGGCCAGTCCGGCGCGGCTGCGGCGAACGGCGTTCGCCACCATTTTCAGCGCCTCATCCTGGCCCACCACGCGCAGCCTCAGCCGGTCTTCCATCTTCACCAGCTTGGCCATTTCGCCTTCCAGCATTTTCGTGACGGGAATGCCCGTCCACTTGGAGACGATTTTGGCCACGTCCTCTTCATCCACTTCTTCCTTCAACATGCGGCCGGATTTCGAAAGCCCTTCCAGCTTCGCATTCGCCTGCTCCAGATTCTTTTCAAGCTCCACCAGTTTGCCGTAGCGGATTTCCGCCGCTTTGTTCAGGTCGCCTTCGCGCGTCACCCGCTGCTCGTCGATTTTCGCCTGCTCGATCTGTTCTTTCAGCGTGCGAATGCCGGTGATGATTTCCTTTTCCTGTTTCCAGCGCAGCTTCAATTTGTCCGACTGCTCGCGCAGATGCGCCAGCTCTTTTTCCAGCGCCTTCAGCCTCTCTTTCGAAGCCGCATCGTCTTCTTTTTTGAGCGCCTGCTTTTCGATTTCCAGTTGTGTCACCCGCCGCTCGATCTGGTCGATCTCCGCCGGCATGGAATCAATTTCAATTCGCAGGCTGGAAGCCGCTTCATCAATCAGGTCGATAGCTTTGTCGGGCAGAAAGCGGTCCGCGATGTAACGGTTCGAAAGCACCGCCGCCGCCACAATCGCCGAATCCTTGATGCGCACGCCGTGATGAACTTCGTAACGTTCCTTCAGCCCGCGCAGAATCGCGATCGTGTCCTCCACGCTCGGCTGGCCCACCAGCACCGGCTGGAACCGCCGCTCGAGCGCCGCGTCCTTTTCAATGTGCTTTTTGTATTCGTTCAGAGTGGTCGCGCCGATGCAGCGCAATTCGCCGCGCGCCAGCGCCGGCTTCAGCATGTTGGAAGCGTCAATCGAACCTTCCGCCGCGCCCGCGCCCACCAGCGTGTGCAGTTCGTCGATAAAAAGAATCAGTTGTCCGCTCGATTCTTCGATTTCCTTCAGCACCGCCTTCAGCCGGTCTTCGAATTCGCCGCGATATTTCGAGCCCGCCACCAGCGCTCCCAGGTCGAGCGCCACAATGCGCTTCGATTTCAGCGACTCCGGCACGTCACCGGAAATGATGCGCTGCGCGATGCCCTCCACAATCGCGGTTTTGCCCACGCCCGGCTCGCCGATCAGAACCGGATTATTCTTGGTGCGCCGCGAAAGAACCTGAATCACCCGCCGGATTTCTTCGTCCCTCCCGATCACCGGATCCAGTTTGCCGCGCCGCGCCAGTTCCGTCAGGTCGCGCGCGTACTTTTCCAGCGCCTGGAATTTCGCTTCCGGATTCTGGTCGGTCACTCGCTGCGTTCCACGAACAGCGACCAATGCCTTGAGAATGGCGTCGTGCGAAACGCCCAGGCGTGAGAGGATTCGTCCCGCCGCATCGTTTTTCTCGCGCGCCAGCGCCAGCAGCAGGTGTTCGGTTGAGACAAACTCGTCTTTGAACGGCTCGGCTTCCTTCGCCGCCCGGTCGAAGATTTGCTTGAGCGCCGGTGAGAGAAAATGTTCTCCCGCGCCGCCCACCTTGGGCAGCGATTCCACGGCCTTTTCCGCTTCCTGCGTCACGGCCGCGGTTGATACGCCCAGCCGTTCCAGAATCGCCGGCACAATGCCTTCCGGCTGGTTCGAAAGCGCCAGCAGCAGATGCGCCGGTTCCAGTTGCTGATTGCCGTGGCTCCCGGCGATCTCCTGCGTGGCTTGCAGCGCTTCCTGCGCCTTGATGGTGAATTTGTCGAATCGAGTTGTCATCGCTTTGCTCCCGCGTTTCCGATTTTCGTGTCCTCAGAAAAATATAGCCGCTTCGAGCCTCCGAATGAACCGAAGGCCCGAGCGGCTGAAGTGGATTGGTTTCGCTCACGTCGTGCGCAGAGCGTAACCGTGCGGATTATCCGCGTGCCGCGGCTGCCTTCAGAGGCTCGCCGGCGACATTGATCTTGATGACCTTCGGCTTTGCCTCCTCGCGCTTCGCCATGGTCAGCGTCAGAACGCCTTCCTTGTACTCCGCCTTCACCTTCTCCGCGTCAATCGAAGCCGGCAGCGTGAAGGTTCGCGTAAACGTTCCGTAGGAGCGCTCGACGTGATGATAGTTTTCCTTCTTCACGTCCTTCTCGAACTTCCGCTCGCCCTTCAGGTAAAGCATGCCGTCCTCAACGCGGCACTCGATGTCTTTCGGGTCAACGCCCGGAAGCTCCGCCTTCACCACAATGCTGTCGGCGGTTTCATAGATGTCCACCGCCGGAGACCACGCCTGCAGGCCGCCTTCGCCCTCTTCAAAGTACCGCGAAAACGTGTCGTTGAAGAGCCGGTTCAGCCGGTCCTGCGTACTCACCAGATCACGAAATGGTTCCCATCGAACAATCGCCATTGCTTTCTTCCTCCTCTTTCTGTTGATTTTCATGGGCCCCGTTTCCCAAGGCCCTTTATAACTTTCTGGACGCCCCAATGTCAGTGCCGCCCGGCACAGCCTGCGCGATGCCCTTCCCGGCGTCCAGGGAAGCGCGCCGCCCGCTTGCAACTACCGTATTGGCTGCCATGCCGTCGGCCATATTCAGGATACGCGCCTTCCTGCAAATATCATCAGCGCTCAGTAATCATATAAGCTGAGCGTATTATTGTCAAGTATTATTCATGCTTTGTTTTGTTTGCGTTAGTAGATTAACAGTAGGGGCAATTCATGAATTGCCCCTGCAAGAAATCCGTGGCACGGCCATCCTGGCCGTGGCCGGACACGGGCGGGACGCCCGTGCCACTCGCCACCCGTCATTCCGATCCCGCCAAGCGGGAGAGGAATCTGCTTTCGCCCAGCGACGTGTAGAGACGTTTCGCTTGAACGTCTCATCCGGATCCGGCTGTAGCGCAGGTCCCGCTCTCCGGACCTGCGGTTCTTCAAAATGTTTTGGGGAATATCCGTAGGGGCAATTCACGAATTTCCCATGCAAATTCCGTGGCACGGCCATCCTGGCCGTGTCCGGACACGGGCGGGACGCCCGTGCCACCGCCCGGGAACCATTTCACCCCGCCCGTCATTCCGAGGCCGGACGCTCTTCCCCGGGCCGAGGAATCTGCTTTTGCCTGTGGTGTGGACGGACGCGGACGAACGGCGGTACGGGGAAGCAGATTCCTCGCTTCGCTCGGAATGACGGGGCGGGTGCCCGGCCCGCGTAGAGACGTTCCGCTGGAACGTCTCATCCGGAGCAGACGCCCCACCGAGGCGTCTCTACATACCCCTTCGGAACCCTCTGTTTCCTCTGTGGCGGCTCTCTGTGTTCTCTGTGTTAAAGCTCCTGCCTTGCGAAATGAAAACCAAAATTCTCCAGCCCTCGCCCTGGACAGGGAGAGGGTGTCCCGCACCGCGGGACGGGTGAGGGTTTCCTCCGGGCCAATCTGAAATCTTCAATTTGAAATCTTGAATCCGCGCCAGCGCCGCCCCCGCCCCACGCTCGGCCGCCGAGCCCGAGGCAGCCGGCAGGGCGAGCGGTCGAATCGGCAGGCGTCCCCCAAATTATGCAGCAGGTTCACTCTTCGCGGTGTCCGCGGGAGCCCTGGGTGTATACTCTGTGGCGGCTCCCACGGCGGGGGAATTAAGTGGTCTGCCCAAAATGCAACACCGAGTCCGGTCCATCTCTTTTCTGCTACGTGTGCGACGCTTACCTGCCGTCGATGTCGGCGGGGGTAAAAGCCAGCATCCCGGCGCGGCTTGGTGCATTTCTTCTCGATGCGCTCGTCTTTCTCTCCGTGCTCACAGTCAGCGGAGCTATTGCTTACGCGGCAGGGGCCCGCGTCGGGGGTGCCCCAGTAAACCACGACCTTAGAACGCTCCTCATCGTCTTTTGCGCCGGGACGGTCGGCTATCTCCTTCTGGTTCTCTGGTTCTTGGCTAGGGGCCAAACCCCCGGAAAATGGCTCGCGGACATCCGCGCAGCGGACAAGCGCGACGGCTCCGAACCGGGGCTCGGGCGAATGCTGCTGAGGGAGACATTCGGGAAATGGCTGAGCGGATGCTTTTTCGGGCTGGGTTGGTTCTGGGCGATATGGGACCGCGATGCGCAGGCGTGGCATGACAGGATCGCTGGGACTGTTGTGCTTTACCGGCGTAGCGAGACTAGCAAATACCTCGCGGTTCTGCTCGTGTTCGGCGCCCCTCTGCTGTCTGTGCTTTTCGTTTGGGCAAGCTCGCTCACGCGCACGAAGACCCAAACAGAGGGCCGGGTAGCTGCTTTGGCCCGCGTGCCATTCGTGGGATGTCCCTCAGACGGTCAAAGCGGGCCAGTATCAGCGCCGAAGGGCGCAGACAGGATGATGCCGATAAGTGCGAGTGCAGCCCCGAAGCTCGCCTATTACCAAGCTGGATTGGGCGTCCTGGCCCCTCGTGATTGGTATTGCTTCGAAACGTACTTCTCGGGCGGCCTGAACCTCTTCGTTGCGCCCCAACCAATCGACGGAGACGACTTGTTATCCGAGACTTGGGCCGGCTTCAGCGGGCCAGTCGTTCAAATCTCCGAAATAGACGGCGCAACTTCGGGCCGATACGACGCTGCTCGCGTGGTCGCCCGGGTTTTTCCCGCTCAAAATTCGTTTGTACAGAGCGTCATCGAAGAGGGGACCGAGGCGGCGAGCAGCTTCCCATCCGGGCCTTGGCCCGGCGATAGGCTGACTTACAGAAACGACCGTGTGCTGGAATATCAGACGCCTGCTCACTCCAATGGGCTCGGGACGTATGGATACGGCCGTTCGCTTGAGCCAAACAGCGACCCCATCCGCGGCGCGGCAATCCTCCAATTGACCAAGGTGAGGACGCTTCCGGGCAGCTCGGAATCGGAGGAGCAATTTGCGCCAAACGTGCTGATCTTAAAGGTGCGGGTGCCCCCTGCCATGGCCGACCTCACAGCGGACATCATCCGGCAATTCGAGAGTGACAACGGAGGAGGTGCCGGTGAGAAGGCCGCCCGCTGAGCGAGACACCGTGAGCCCTTGAGGCGCTGTATGACCGAAGTAGAAATGTCCAGCCAACTAGCCGGCAGCGGAAAGCTGTGGCGATACATGTCGTTGGATAAGCTTATTGACCTTCTCTCGACTAAGGAGCTCTTCTTTGCGCCCCTCTCCTCCTTCATGAAAACTGATCCTTACGAGGGCCTCCTGCCCGCCGCGGCAATAGACGCCTTCGCGGAGATCTTCCGAGCCAAGTCACGCGACGTGGAGTCACTCTGGCTTGAGATTCAGGGTCGTTGCAAGCGCGAGGGGCGGCAGTTGTCCGGTGTTCAGCGGCGGCCGGTGGCACGCAACCTGGAAGACTTGAAGGCCGCTCCGAGACTCTTCTTTAAAGCCATCGCGCAATGCCAAACCGTGAATTGTTGGCACGCGAATGACAGCGAATCCGAGGCGATGTGGAGGCTCTACTCGGAGAGCGGAAAGGCCGTCGCAGTTGAGACTACCGTCGATGCATTGAGACAATCTATCCAATCCCGGGGGTCGGGACACCGCGTGCACATCTACCCCGTAAAGTATGTGGATTTCTTTGATAATAGCCTGACGCCGCGTGATTGCTCGGTGGAAGGAAATCACCTCACGCCACTCCTCAAGCGTCTCTCCTACCAGCACGAGAAGGAGGTGCGACTGTTCATCGGGCTCGCTCCGGGAGACCCCATGCAGGCGGCGGACTTGAGGTATTGGAAGCCCGCGCCCGTAAGGCTGCCGGTGGATATCAAGGTTCTGGTGCGCCGGGTGCATGTCTCGCCCTATTCGAGCGACCCCTTCGGCACTAGCGTAACCAGAATCTGTGAATTGCTTGGGCTGCCGGTCAGTGTTGTCGAGCGTTCCAAACTGTTGTCTGGGGAAGAAGAGCTCTTGAAGCGCCTCGATTGCTAGCGGGGGCCTCTCGCCGAATCGCGGGTGGCGCATACTTCGCGCTTTGTGCGAAGTGTGCGATCACATAACCCCGCTATCACGATGCCGTTCTTATACCTCCGGGCGTGGGAAAAGGCAAGTATGAAGTCAGAAGTGTGAAGTCAGAAGTCAGGACTGACAACTGACGACTTACAACTGAAAACTGAAGACCGAGCGGCTAGCGCGCGCGGGACATCACGGCGCGCAGGATGTGGTTGATGCGGGTGGAATAGCCCTCGCCGTATTTCCTGAGCCAGTCGTAAACGTCGCGATCCAGGCGCGCCGCCACCAGAACTTTCGGCGTGCGGCGGAACCGGGCCAACTGCTCGCCGCTCAGCGCCGGGATGTCCGAATAATCGACGCCGGAATCCTTGCCTGCCGCCTGCCGCTTTGCGATCCGGGTCAGCACCGTCCGCTGCCGCTTACTCAGCGGCTTGCTGAAGATAGATTCGGCGCTCACGCTGATTCGCTTCCCGCGCCGAGATGATGCGGATGATCTCTTCGCCATCGTCTTCCTCCCGAAACGTGTGCACGACCAGGAGAACCGCTCCTGCGGGCGGTAGCCAGGGCATGCTTTTTATGCCGTGGGCTCTTCAATTCGGAAAAAGCCCACTGCACAAAAACCGTGCAGTGGCTACCCGCCATCGTGCTTCGCCTGGTTCGCCCGGTTCTTGGCCGCATCCCATTCGAAGCGCATCGTATAACATAACGTATCACGGCGGCGGCACAGGCGTCAATTACTTGCCTCGCGGCGCAAGGGGCGGGAACGACAAACCAGAAGTAAGAAATCGGGAGACAGGAGCCAGAAGACAGGAAACGGAAGTGTGAAGTCAGAAGTCAGAACTGAAAACTGAGAACTGAAAGCTGATAGCTGAAAGCTGAGCGCCGCAGCCGGAATCCGACTTCAGCCGGTGATGGCGTACTCAAGCGCGCGGGGATTGGTGGTGCGCTTGGAGGCGTCGAGGATTTCGAGCGCGACGACGTTGCCGTCCTTATCGTAGTCGAGAATGACGCCGGGCTTGTCCTCGTCGCTTTCTTCGACAGGGACGTCGCTGAGGAGAATTCGGAGGACATCCACTTCCGCGTCGTAGGTGACTTTCACGGCTTCCTCCGGTATTTCTCGATCTTCCCGGTCCGATAGGCGGTCACAACCACCGCCGGGTCCGCGGAGACGTCAACGATGGCCCGCAACAGGAATATCTTACACCGCTTTCGAACTTCGACTGGTAACACTTCGCGTCGCCGCGCGCCGGCACAATCTGCTCCGGCTTTTCGAGGACAGCTTCGAGCAGGGACAATGTGATTCCGCGACGCTCGATTTCCTCGCGAACGTGGCGTGAGAGCTTGAAGTTCAAAATGATCCCGTCTCAATGAGGAGTGCCACGATCCTCGCGGCCTTTCGCGCTTTCGGCTGAGATGCCGTTCTTATAACCCCGGGCATGGGAAAAGGCAGGCAAGAAGTCAGAAGTGTGAAGTAAGAAGTAAGAAGTGGGGAGCCAGGAGCCATAAGTCAGAAGGCTGGAGGCGTGGGGGGAAGTTCAATGCCTTGCGGGGGAGCGAAAGCCGATGGCGGGGCGGGGCTTGGCGGTTGGCGTCATGAGTTCGCGGATAGCGTCGAATACGATTTTGAAGCGCGCGTCGTAATTCCTTTCCATTTCATCCAGGCGGCGGGCCAGGTCGCGGTTCGAAGCCAGCATTTCCCGCAGCTTCACAAAGGCGCGCATGATGGCGATGTTCACCTGAACGGCCCGCCGGCTGCGCAATACGCTGGACAACATGGCGACGCCTTGTTCGGTGAAAGCGTATGGCGTGGCGCGGCGAGCGCCGCCCCAGCTTGAAATCACAATTTGTGATTTCAAGCCCGCATGCTCCTGCTTTGTCAACTGGAACATGAAGTCGCCGGGGAAGCGGTCGCGATTGCGCTTCACGGCCTGGACGACGACCCTGGGAGCAACGCCGTAGAGTTCCGCCAGGTCCGTGCTCAGCATGACCTTGTGCCCTCGAATCAGCAGAATGCGGCGTTCGATCCGTTCCGGTAAAAAAGCCGGACTTGAGATTGCAGTTTGTGCCTTCAAAATGGCTGAATCCGATTCCCCGACGCCCGGCCTTTTAGTTTCTGAAATGACGATGCTTTATACATCGGGGCCGGGAGGAAGCGCAAGGGGAAAGACGGAAGTCAGAAGGCGAAAGGACAGGGGCTAGGGGCGGAAGAAGGCAGAAGTCAGAACTGAAAACTGACAACTGAGAACTGCGGACTGAAAACTGACAACTGACAACTGAAAACTGGCCATCGCCCCTGGACTCGCGTGATATACTGGCCGGAAGCGAAAAGGGAATAGCCCGAGCGGGCTATTGGGGAGGTTGTGAATGGGACGCTGCAGGAAGACTCTTACCGCAAGCCTCAGTTTTCTCCTGGTGATGCTGACTCTGCCTCTCGCGCTGCTGGGCGCGACGCTGAAGGTGGGCGACAAAGCGCCGGACTTCACGCTGCAGGATCAGAACGGAAAGAACGTCAGCCTGGCCAGCTTCGAGGGCAAGCAGAACGTGGTGCTGGCGTTTTACGTGCTCGCGTTTACAGGTGGTTGAACGATGGAATTACAGGCCTATCAGGCTGATATGGCCAAGCTGAAAAAGAGCAACACGCAGGTGCTGGGAATCAGCGTTGACAGTTCACCCGCCAATCACGCGTTCGCCAAGCAGATCGGCGTCACGTTCCCGCTGCTGAGCGATTTCCACCGCAAGGTTTCGGAGGAATACGGCGTGCTGAATCAGCAGCAGGATTTTGCCAACCGCACCACGTTCGTCGTCAACAAAAAGGGAATCATCACGCACATTGACGTGGGCGGGCAGGCGCTGAGTCCGCAGGGCGCCGTGGATGCCTGCAGCATGATGGAACACCGCCGGGGGAAGTGAGTCGGATCAGGCGCGCGTAAGATCAGCGCCTGATGCGGACTCGACCCGCTAATGCATTCGTTGAAGATTGGCGACCGCGCGCCGGATTTTGAACTTGCGGATCATGAAGGCCGCGCGGTCCGTCTGAAAGATTTTCACGGCAAAAAGAATGTGGTGCTGGCGTTTTTCGTTTACGCCAACACGCCCGGTTGAACGCACGAAATGCGCGCGTACCAGGCTGGTCTCGCGCTGTTTGTTCAGGCGGGCGCCCAGGTGCTGGGAGCCAGCGTCAATAAACCCAATAAAAACAGGAAGTTCGCTGATTCGCTCGGCCTCACTTTCCCTCTTCTGTGTGATATTTCAAAGCGAGTTTCTGAACAATACGGCGTCCTCAATTTCTTCCGCCTCTCAAGCCGCGTGACCTTCGTAATTGATCGCGATGGTGTGATCCGCAACATCTTTCGCGGCCGTGATGCGCTCAATGCCAAAGCCGCTCTCGAAGCCTGCCGCGCACTGTGATCGGCCTCGCATGCTCGAAGAGTTCGCGAGCCTAATGCGCAATTAGCAAGCCGCGCTGCCTTTCATTTTTCCTGCAGGGGCTGGTTAACGACGGACAAAGTTGAATCGACTAGGCCGATTTCCACGCGGCGGTTGGCGGCGCGCGCCTGGGATGACGAACCGGGCACGCGCGGATCGGATTTGCCAAATCCTTTGGTGGTGATGATTTTTGGATTGATCCCGGCTTCGACCAAAACGTCGCGCACGGCGCGGGCGCGGCGATCGGAAAGTCCCAGGTTGTAAGCCTGCGTGCCGATGTCATCCGTGTAGCCGTAAACGTAAATCGAATAGCCTTTGAGCGTGCTCAGGACGCCGGCGATGCGATAGAGAATTTCGCGGTACTGCGGTTTGACATCGGACTTGTCAAAATCGAACCGGATAGATTTGTCACCCAGCGTCATCACCAGGCCCATGGCCGTGCGGCGCGTTTCAGCAATCTGCCCCAGCACCTGCTGAAGGCGGGCGAGTTCGGCCTGGCGCTGCTTGCGATACTCTTCGGCTTTCTGCTCGGCGGCTGTGGCCTTTTGCTGAGCCGCCGCGGCCTGCTGCTCGGCTGATTGCGCCTGCGCGGCGGAATTCGCCTGCGCCTGCTTTGCCTGGTCGCGCTCGGCGGCGGCTTGTTGTGCGCTTGTCGCAGCTTGCGATGCCTGCTGCGCGCTCGTTTGCGATTGCTGCTCGGCGCGCCGGACCTGGCCGCGAAGCTCCTGCATCTCGCGACCGAGCCCCGCCAATTCGCGGTCCGTGCGATCGAACGACCGGATGGAAATAAAACCGAGAACCAGCACCAGCGCGACGGCAATCATGCTTAGAACCGCACCCCACCCGACCGGACGCTTGCGGGATTGACCGTTCTGTCCGCCAGTGCTCGACGTGCCCGTGGAATCAGCCATAAGTCGTATTCATAAATTGTAGCCCATCCGAGAGAGGAGACGAAAGCAAAGAGCAAGAAGTCAGAAGCCGCGAGCGGCGCGGATACAAAAAGCCTTAACGCGGAGGTCACAGAGGAAACGCAGAGTGCCCGGAAAACGATTTTCACTTTCGCTGTGTTTTGCGCCGCGCTACTTTTGCTGCCCGGCGAGTTTGTTGATAGTGTCGCCGAGCTTTTTGATTTCGCTGCCGTAGGTGGACCAGTCTCCCTGGCGCTGGGCCTTCAGGGCATTCTGGTAATGCTGATTGGCCTGGTGAATCAGTTGCTGCATTTCAGGTGTGAGCGCAGGTGTGGCAGGAGCAGCCGCGGCTTTCACTTTTACCAGTCCTTTGGCCGCGGCCTTGGGTGCAAGCGTGGGAATGGGCTGGGCGGCGGCGGTGGAGACGTTGCCGCCGAAAATCTGGCTGAGCGCGTCATCTAGCGTGTCCTGCATGACGACCTGGTCGCCATAGGCGACGATGACACGGCTCAATTGTGGAAGGCCGCCCGCGGCCGACGCCGTGAGATAAAGCGGCTCGACGTAAAGCAGGGAATTCTTGACCGGGATCACGAGCAACAAGCCTCGAATGACGCTGGAGCCGCCCTGATCCCACAGGCTGAGCTGCTGGGAGATGACCGGGTTCTGGTCAATACGCGATTCGATTTGTTGCGGGCCGTAAATCAGCTTCTTCTTGGGAAACGCGAAGACGACCACGTGCCCGTAATTCGGAACGTCGCAGCGAGCCGCCATCCAGGCAATCATGTTCTGCTTGCGCGCCGGAGTGAAGGGGATCATCAAGACGAACTCTTCGGTGTTGCTCACGCCCGGGAGTCGCAGGATGGTGTAGTAGGGTGACATGGGCGTGTTGGCGCCGTGGGCGTTCGAGCGGGCCACCACCCACAAATCTTCCTTGTTGTAGAAGACGCGCGGGTCGGTCATGTGGAACACGGCGTACTTGGCCGCCTGAATCTCAAAATAGCCTTCCGGATAGCGAATGTGCGCGCGCAGGTCGGCGGGCATGTCGCTCAAGGGATGAAAAACGCCGGGCAGGATGTGCGACCAGGCTTGAATCAGCGGATCGCGGGGATCGGCGATGTAAAACTCAACCTTGCCACTGTATGCGTTGACGGTGGCTTTGACGGAATTGCGGATGTAATTTCCCATGTCTTCGGTGGGATCGGAATACGGATAGCGCGCGGAAGTAGTGTAGCCGTCGAGAATCCATTCAAGCTGGCCGGATTTCGTGATGACGATGTAAGGGTCGGAGTCGAAGCTCAGGAACGGCGCCAGGCGCTGAGCACGGTTGAGGATCTGGCGGTAGATCATCAGGCGGCTGTCGTTGTGGATATCGGTGGAGAAAAGAATGTTCTTCTGCCCGAAACGCAGCGTGAAAAGCAGTCGCCGCCAAAAGCTTTTCAGCAGAATACCGCCCGAGCCGGCGTAATTGGTATAAACGTCATGGTCGCCGGCGGGATAGTCGAATTCCTGCTGCTGGGTCTTCACAAAGCAATAGCCGTTTTGCGCCTCGCCGTAATAAATGTCCGGCTGAGTGATTTTGAGCGAGGGCGCAGAGGAATCGGGCGGAATGTCCTTGACGAGAAAGGTGGGCAAGCCGTCCGATGTGTACTCGTTGACGGGGCTCAGGCAAAGGCCGTAACCGTGGGTGTAAATCAGGTGCTGGTTCACCCAGCTCTGGTCGGGCAGGCTGGAAGTCGCCAGCTCTCGGGGCGAGAGCAGCACCTGGCGATAGTCGCCGTTGATGGTGTAGCGGTCGCTATCCACGGATTGGAAATCATAATAAGTGCGAATGGCCTGCAGTTGCTGGTAAGTGGTCAGAAGCGGACGGTGGTCCCAGAGGCGAATGTTGCGCATCGTGGCGGCATTCGTCTGGATGTCACCGAGCGAAAGATCGTTCGCGGCGGTGAATTGATATTCCGTGAAGTGGTCCAGGCCGTAAGCCTGGCGGGTGAACTTGATGGCGTGGCGGATGTAAGGCTCCTCCACACGCAGCTCGTTGGGTTTCACCACCAGATGCTCGATGAGATTGGGGTAGCCGTTGACACCCAGCAAGGCCACCAGAATCAGAGCGCCGGCGCTCCAGATGGCCGGACCCAGGCGGCGGCGCCACGCGCAGTAGAAAAAGGCGGCCGCAGTAATGATGCAGAGAACGATCACGATGTCCAGCACGGGCAACTCGCCGTGGACATCCGCGTAGCCCGCGCCGTAAATGATGCCGCGCGCCGAAAAGAGCACGTTGTACATGGCCAGCCGCGCCCGATAGGCGAGGAGCACAAACAGCAGCCCGCCGAGCGTCAGCAGGTGGGCGCGGACGGCGTTGGCGATCGAAGGTCCGTGCTGCGTGACCCAGATGCCGCCCTCGATCAGGTAAAGAAACGTGGCGCTAAGCAAGCAGCAGATCAGGACGATCAGCGCGAGGTGATACAGAAACCAATGAAAGTCGAGCTGAAATAGATAGAAGCCGATGTCGATATGGAAGATGGGATCAGACTGGCCGACTTTGAGGGCGTGCCGGTCGAAAAGATAGGCTTGCCAATGCGTCATGGACCACTGGCCCACGACGTAGCCGATCAGCAGGATGCCGACCCAGACGATCCAGCGAAAGGCTGATTGCAGGCGGTCGAGCGCCGGGAATTCAATCGTCTCGCCATAAACGCGGAAGCCCTGGCGGCGTGAAACGGCGCGGGCGATCAGCAGATTCACGCCCACAATCAGGATCACAGCAAACCCGCCGAGCCCGCTCAACTCGATTTGGGACGCAAGAATTGTTTTGTAAATCAGCCGGTAGCCTTCCTGGCCGAACCAGAGCCAGTCCACCAGCAGGCCCACGCCGCTCGAGAATAAGGGAGCGACAACGAGCAGAAAGAGAATGACTGCGATGATGATTCGCTGTAGGCGGTCTTGTTTCACACAGAATCCCCGCCGTTATCTTCACACACGGATTGTAGGAGTGTCAAAAAAATCGGCCTGCATTCTGGCGGATGACGCGTTCCAGCTATTGGCTTTTGGGCTTAGTAAGCTCGACGGAAATCAGCTCGCCGTCCTTCGGGCGGTGCGGAATATCGTAGAAGATGGCTTTAGCTTTGAAGCCCGTGATTTCCTTGCACGGATCGAGCTTGCCCTTGGGCGTGAAGTTTGCGGCTGTGAATTCCACCTTCTTCAAATAATTGGTGGTGTAGAGATGCAACGTCTCATTGGCTGTTTTGAGGTTCATGTCCAATCGGCGGCCGCGGCAGCGAACGTTAGTAATCGTGCCGAAAGAGAGATCGCGAGTGCCCTGCGCCGCTCTGAGAGATTGCGTGCCGCAAATCACGGCGGCAACCAGAATCGTCAAAAGCGAGAGGATTTCAAGAAGTCGGCTCTTTTTGTCCACGGAGACTATGTTAGTCGGGCGGCAAGCCGGCGTCAAACCTTCCCGGGCGCGGCAGGGTCCATTTTATTAAAGTGATGGAAATCAGGTCGCCTTCTCTGGCGTGGTCTTTAATGTCATAGAACTTCACGCGGGCCTTCATGCTCACGAGTTGCTTGCAGGGGTTCATGATGCCGCGAGGCGTGAATCCGACGGCTTGGTCAACCACTGCGTGGATGACGAAACCTGGAACACGGAAAATCAGGTCACGCGGACGATCACCAGCGTTACGTCGTCGTGCTGGCGGGCCGCGCCGACGAAGAGGTCGAGCCGCGCCATCAGTCCTTTCAGAGTTTCCGCAGCGGGCTGGGATGGAGTGGTCTTAATCGCTTCGATGAGCCGCTCCTCGCCGAAATCTTCCCCGGCGGAATTTTCCGCTTCCACAAAGCCGTCGGAAAAGATGACCAGCAGGTCTCCAGGCGAGAGTTGGAGAGCGGTGGCGGAGTAATCCTGAGCCGTGCTGATGCCGAGCGGCAGCGCACCCTGTTCCAGCCGTTCAATTTGGCCCGAGGCGCGGCGAAGAACGGGCGGATTGTGCCCGGCGCGGACATAGGCGAGCGAGCGCGCTGCGGGATCCATTTCGGCGAAGAAGGCCGTGGTGAAGCGCAGTCCGCGCAGGCTGTGCTCGTAGCTGTAGCGATTCATCCCGGCTACAAGATCGGGCAGCGAAGTGGGCGCGGCGGCGAGGGTGCGCAGGCTGGCCTGGAACGTGGCCATCAGCAGCGCAGCAGGAACGCTCTTGCCCGCGACGTCCGCCACTACAACCAGCAGCTGCCCGGATTCGCCGGGAGGTCCTCCGTCGCGCAGGAACGCGTCGTAAAAATCTCCGCCTACGGTATTCGCCGGGCGGGAGGTAAAGGCGATATCGAACCCTTCAACTTTGGGCGGCGCATCGGGCACGAGCCACGACTGGATTTCGCGGGCGATTTCCAGGTCGCGCTTCATGATGACACGATCGGAAAGTTCGAGCGCCAGCAGAATCAGCAATCCGGCAATGCAGGCCAGCACCGCCGGTCCGTTATTGGGGCCCTGGACAATGGTTTTGCCTTGTGAAACCTCGACCCGGGTGACGAAGAGCGCGAACACACCGAACACCAGCGCCACGAGCAACACCACCCGGCGCGCCGGTGAAAGCTTCATCAGCATGGCCCAGAAAAGCGCACGGGCGATGATGAGAAACCGGCGGAAGCGAGATTGGCCGCTCAGCGCTTCCCAGTCCACGTCGCGGGAATAGAAGTCATAGCCGGCGCGGGCATCCGCCACAAATTGCGCCCAGAGGGCCTGAACCGTGATTCCCTCCGAGACGCGTTGCCAGAAGGTTTCAAGGTGCCGCACGATGCGGCTGATGAAATTCCCGGCGCGCGCCGCATGACGGTCGAACTCGTTCATGGGGGGAGAAGGCATCGGAGCATTATAATGCTGCGGGCAAGAAAACTCTGTGCTGTCGCAAGGGAGACATGGAGAGGTACAAAGGCGCTACCACGCCCCACTCCTCAATGGAGGAGGGGCCGGGGCGATTCCGCCAAGCGGAACCGCCCGGTCGTCGTGATGGCGGGCTTGAAAAAGCTAAGATTGCCGGAGCCGTGCTTATGAGGTTTGTATATTAGCCGACACGACCCGCAGCACTAATCAAAGTTATTTCACGCTGGCGTGCGGAAGTCAAGTCCGTTTGCAACAAGGTTCAATGATCAATCTCTGCGTCTCAGCATATGAACCGGCAACGACTCCCGGCTTTTGTGACCAGAGGCACAGCCGTTCCGGCTTTTGCTTGTAAACTGGGAACCTGAGAAGATAGATCAAGTTCAAAGGGGAATTCAGCCATGGCCGTGATGAAACCTGCCGCTCTTGCCCGGCTCGAATCCGCGCACGACGTTCTGCGCGGCGGGCCGCATCCCCTTGACGTATTCTTCTCGCCGCAGACAGTCGCCGTGATCGGGGCGACAGAAAGACCGGGGAGCGTCGGCCGTACCATTTTCTGGAACCTGATCACCAATCCTTTCGGCGGAACCGTCTTTCCCATCAATCCCAAGCGGCCGCAGGTGCTGGGCGTGAAAGCCTATCCGGATATTGCCAGCCTGCCCGAGCCGGTGGACCTGGCGGTGATCGTCACGCCGGCGGAAACCGTTCCGGACGTGGTGGCGGAGTGCGGAAGAGCCGGCGCGCGAGGCGCGATCGTGATTTCGGCTGGGTTCAAGGAACTCGGAGCGCAGGGAGCGGAACTCGAGCGGCGCGTTCTGGCGGAAGCGCGAAAGGCCAGGATGCGAATCATCGGGCCGAATTGCCTGGGAGTGATGTGCCCGGTGTCGGGATTGGACGCGACTTTTGCGGCGACCATGGCACGCGCCGGTTCGATCGGATTCGTCAGCCAGAGCGGGGCGCTGTGCACGGCCGTGCTCGACTGGAGCCTTCGCGCCATGGTGGGCTTCAGCGCCTTCGTCTCCATCGGTTCCATGGCCGACGTGGGCTGGGGCGATTTGATTGATTACCTCGGCGATGACCCTCGCACGCGCAGCATCATTCTCTACATGGAATCGATCGGCGATGCGCGGGCGTTTCTTTCCGCGGCGCGCGAAGTGGCGCTTTCGAAACCTATCATCGTCATCAAGGCCGGACGCAGCGAAGCCGCGGCCCGCGCCGCCGCTTCACACACCGGCGCGCTGACGGGCAGCGACGACGTTCTCGACGCCGCGTTCCGGCGATCCGGAGTGCTGCGCGTTTCAAGCATCGCCGATCTGTTTTCCATGGCCGACGTATTCTCCAAGCAGCCGCGGCCAAAGGGACGGCGGCTGGCGGTGGTGACGAACGCCGGAGGTCCGGGCGTGCTGGCCACCGATGCCCTGGTTGCGGAAGGCGGGGAGCTTGCCCAGCTTTCGCCGGCGACCGTGGAAGCGCTTAACGAAATTCTGCCACCCGCCTGGAGCCACGCCAACCCGATCGATATTCTTGGCGACGCATCAGCGGAGCGATACGCCAAAGCCGTTGCCATTGCCGCCAAGGATGCGAACGCGGACGGCCTGCTGGCCATTCTGACTCCTCAGGCCATGACCGATCCCACGCTGACCGCCGAGCAATTGAAAAACCTGGCCAAACTTGGTTCCAAACCGATTCTGGCCAGTTGGATGGGCGGCGCGGACGTGGTGGCAGGGGTGGACATTCTCAGCCGGGCGGGAATTCCAACATTCATCTATCCCGACGCTGCGGCCCGCGTTTTCAATTACATGTGGCGATACACGTACAACCTGCGCGGTCTTTACGAAACACCGGCCCTCGCTACCGGTGCCGAAGCCGGCGTGGATCCGGGAAGCGCGGCTCTGGAAGTCATCGGCCGCGTGCGCGCCGCCGGACGCACAATCATGACCGAGGCCGAATCCAAACAATTGCTAAAGGCTTACGGCATTCCCGTGGTTGAAACGTTGGTGGCTGCGACGGAGGATGAAGCGGTCGCGCACGCCGAAGCGCTCGGTTTTCCCGTGGCCGTCAAGCTCCACTCTGAAACTATTACCCACAAGTCGGACGTGGGCGGCGTGTGCCTGAACCTGACCAGCACGCGCGCGATTCGCGACGCCTGGCACTCGATTGAGAATTCCGTCCGCGAACGCGCCGGCGGCGGAAATTTCCACGGCGTCAGCGTGGAACCGATGATTCGCGGCGGCTACGAGCTGATTGTGGGCAGCAGCCTGGACGCGCAGTTCGGGCCGGTGCTGTTGTTCGGCACGGGGGGCAAACTGGTGGAGGTCTTTCAGGACCGCGCGCTCGCCTTGCCGCCGCTCACCACGACGCTGGCCCGCCGCATGATGGAGCAGACGCGCATCTATCGCGCGCTGGGCGGCGTGCGCGGCGAAAAGCCGGTGGACCTGGCGGCGCTCGAACAGCTTCTGGTGCGCTTCAGCTATCTCGTCGCGGCGCAACCCGCCATCAGGGAGATTGACATCAATCCGCTGCTCGCGTCCTCGGAGCGGCTGGTGGCGCTGGATGCTCGCGTAGTTCTGCATCCGGCTCAGGCGCCGGAAGCCGAATGGCCGCGCCCCGCGATTCGGCCATATCCCACTCAGTACGTCGCGCCGTTTTCGATGAAAGACGGAGGGACGGTAACCATCCGGCCGATCCGGCCCGAAGATGAGCCGCTGATGGCCCGCTTCCATGCGGCGCTTTCCGAGCGCAGCGTTTACCTGCGCTACTTCCATATGATAGCGCTCAGCCAGCGTGTGGCGCACGAGCGGCTGACGCGCATCTGCTTTAACGATTACGACCGGGAAATGGCGCTGGTCGCCGAACGGAAGGACGCCGCCGGCCAGGATGAAATTCTCGCCGTCGGCCCGCTGACTCGGCTGGCGGGAGCTACGGACGCACAGTTTGCCGTCCTGGTGGCAGACGCCTTCCAGGGCAAAGGGCTGGGGGAAGAACTGGTCCGACGTCTGGTCGAAATCGGGCGCAAGGAAAATATCCGCCGCATCATGGCAGAAACCCTTCCTGATAATCTCCCGATGCGGCACATCACGGAAAAGCTCGGGTTCCAGTCAAAGCACGATTCGCGCGACGGCGTCGTGCGGTCGTGGATTGATTTGTAGAGACTTGCATTGCGGCGGCGGCTGGCTCGCCTGCTATAATCCCAAGGTCATGTTCAAAACCGTCGAATGGACGCCGGAAGGCGTGCGAATGATTGACCAGACGAAACTTCCCGCCGAGGAAGTTTACGTCGTCTGCCGGAATTATCAGGAAGTTGCGGAAGCGATTCGCAGCATGATTATTCGCGGCGCGCCGGCAATTGGCGTGGCGGCGGCGATGGGCGTGGCGCTGGGCGTGGAGCAATCGAAGGCAGGGACGGTCGCGGAATTGCGCAAAGAATTCGAGATGATTGCTGAAACCATTTCCAAAACGCGGCCCACGGCGGTGAATCTGTTCTGGGCAGTCAAGCGGATGCGCGAATTGTTTGAGAAGACGCTGGCGGAGCCCGGCACGGAAAGCGAAGCCATCGGGCGGACCAAATCACGCCTGGTCGAGGAAGCAAAGCGAGTCCTGGCGGAAGATATTGCCATCAACGAGGCGATGGGCCGCGCGGGTGCGGATTTGATTCCGGCGAAAGGAACAATTCTGACGCATTGTAATGCGGGCGCGCTGGCGACGGGCGGTTACGGCACGGCTTTGGGCGTGATTCGCGCCGCGGTCGAAGCGGGAAAGAAGATTGATGTTTTTGCCGACGAGACACGTCCGTTCCTTCAGGGTGCACGTCTGACGG
The DNA here is from genome assembly GCA_046706005.1 of Terriglobia bacterium. Taxonomy (GTDB): domain Bacteria; phylum Acidobacteriota; class Terriglobia; order UBA7540; family UBA7540; genus JBJKPU01. Next base: position 69,930 of record JBJKPU010000102.1, read on the forward strand.
CCTGGGAGCTGGCCAAGGACAAAATCCCCGTCACGCTGATTACGGACAACATGGCCGGCCACTTTATGAAACAGGGCAAGATTCAGGCGGCGATTGTCGGCGCCGACCGCATCGCGGCGAACGGCGACGTCGCCAACAAAATCGGAACATATTCCGTGGCTGTGCTGGCGCGTGAGAACAAGATTCCCTTTTACGTGGCCGCGCCGCTTTCGACGATCGACCTCAGCCTCGCCTCGGGCGAGCAGATTCCCATCGAAGAGCGCTCGCCGGACGAAGTCACCCATTGGCGCGGGGTTCAGACGGCGCCGCGGGAAATTGAAGCTCGGCATCCTGCCTTTGACGTGACGCCCCACCGTTACGTAACGGCCATCATCACGGAGCGCGGCGTAGCCCGCGATCCCTATACGGAGTCCCTCAAGAAACTGTTTGGCTGACTTAGGCCGCTCGAACTCACCTGCAAGTGCTGATTGTTGCCCTTCAACCCGATATGGGGTGACATTCTCTGAATTGCGCACTGATGGCCCGAAAGCGGACATTTAATGTATATTATTAGTAGTTAATGGTCTGCTTAAGCGGAGAGCTTTATGGGACTTGGAAACTTTATCAGAAGGATTGATCGCACCAAGTGGTATGTGTGCCACACTTGCCTCGGAAACTCAAATCATGATGCAGAGCGTTCGATCTTCTACACGGAAGCTCAGCCGGTTCCCGTGTTGGGCCGACTTACGATGCTGTGTCCGCGCTGCAATGACACCAACACCCGTTCATTTCAGGAATTGAAAGAAGAGGGCTCCGAGGCTGCGCTCTGGGGTTTGGAGCGAATTGTCAGGAAGAATCCCCGAAGTAAATTTGAGGTTAAAGAGGGCAACGGGAAGTTGAAGGCGGCAAGTTAGGAAATCACCAGGTGGAACAGGCTGCTGATCAACTTTCTTGGTCTCTGGAAGCGGATTCGAGCGAGCCGGCGAGGGCTTTCCCGACCTCATCCTCGCGGGCGGCATCCAGCTTCTGCCTTCCTGCCGTCAAATAGAACACGTCAATTACTTTTTCGCCCTCCGTATCGATCAGCGCCACTTCGATGCTGCATCCGTGTCCGGCCAGAATCGAACTGATTTCATAGAGCAGGCCGGGGCGGTCCGAGGTGATCAGTTCAAGAAGCGTGCTGTGAGCCGAGGCCGAATCGTCAAAATGCACCTCGGTGGGAATGCGTGTTTTTTCACGCCGCCCCTGCCGCGGGCGGACGCGGCCGCGCATCAGTTCCGCAAGCGCCTGAGTGCCGGTCAGAACGCCGGCCAGGTCTTTCTTGAACCGTTCGATTTCCGTAGGGTTCAACGCCAGCGTGCGATGCAGATCCGTAAAGCGGAGGGTGTCTAGGACGATGCCGTTGTGGTTGGCAAAAGCGTCCGCCTTGACGATGTTCATGCCCCAGGCGGCCAGCACGCCGGTGATAGACGCGAAAAGTCCGGGACGGTCGTGCGTCAGGACGAGAAGTTCCCAGAAGTGCTCGCGATTTTTCAGCTCGAGAACCACCGGCTCCTGAGCCAGGCGCCGGGCCAGGGCAAGGTGGAAAACCGTTTCCTGGGCGGTGTGCGTTTCCAGATAGCGGCGTGGAAATCCCTCCAGAAACCGGCGCAATTCCTCTGCCTGAAGGCGGCCGGCCGCCGCGATACGCGCCACGTGGGCGGCATCGCTCTCCTCGACTCGAACACGGTCCTCATCCAGACCACGCGTGAGAGCGTTTGCGGCGGCGGCGTAAAGCTGCCAGAGCATCTGGGCTTTCCAGGGCGAAAGGGCCTCCGGGTTGACCGATTTGATGTCCGCGTAGGTCAATAGACAAAGCATCTTGAGCCGCTCGTGCGTGCCGACTTTTTCAGCGAACGCGAGTACCGTGGGGTAGTCGAAAATGTCCCGGCGCAGCATCGTGGACGACATTTCGAGATGCTGGCGGATCAAGAAGCGGATTTCTTCCCGGTCGGCCGGCTCGACGCCGAATCGCGCGAAGATGGAACCGACGGCGCGCAAGCTTCCTTCCACATGGCTCTCACCCGGCATACCTTTGCCCACATCGTGGAACAGTAGGGCCAGCAGGAGAAGCTCCGGACGCTCGAGCTCGCCAAAGATTCCAGCGAACGGACGCTCCCACGCTTCCTTCACATCCCGGAGCGCGTGCAGAGATTGGATTGTTGTGAAAGTGTGTTCATCCACGGTATAACGATGGTAATAGTCGCGGACGACCAGAGAATCAATGACCCGGAACTCCGGGAAAAGCTCTTCCAGCAAACCGAGACGGTGCATGTCCCGCAAGGCTCGGGCGCCGAAGGCGGGAGTAAGGACCCGCGAAAACTTCTTCCACAAAGCGGAAGGGTTTTCCTGCGGGGGATGACGGTTGACGGCTGTTTCCACAAGCCGTTCCGATTCCTGGCTGAGCTCAAAGCCGTGGCGGGCCGTGAACGCAAATAGTTCCAGAAGAGTCGGGAAAGTCTCCGAGGCCGTGGGATTGCGGAAGAAGACCCGGCCGCGAATGACGGAAAAATCCGGACTGGAAACGCGCGAGCGCCATTCCTGGTAGGCGCCGAAAAGCGAAGAACGCTGGGGCACCGTTTCCCTCACCAGGTTTTCCGTCAGACGCTGAATGGCGCGGGCGTGGCGAAAGTAATGGCGCATCCAGTTTTCCGGCGGAAGAGGCCGGCGCGGGCTGATGCCCACCGAGCGAGCGGCGGCTTCGTCCTGCAACTCATAGGTCAGCTGATTGTTGTCACGGCCGTTCGCATAATGGAGAAAACAGCGAGTGGCGGAAAGAAATTCAAAAGCGCGCTGACCCTCCTCGCCGAGGCGCGCGGGCCAGAACTCCTCCGCGCTGATCCAGCGGCCCTGCGATTCCAGTTCAGAAAGGATGGCCAGCCATCGCGCAACGTGGAAATCGCGCAATCCTCCCGGAGCTTCCTTGACGTTCGGCTCGAGATGGAAAATCGTTTCTCCGTGCTTGGCATGGCGGCGGCGCGTCATCTCCACAAGGTCGCGGATCAGGTCTCTGCCGTCGCGAGCCGCCAGGTGAGGAATGACCTTGTCGCGAAGCTGGGCGAAAAGCAGGGCGTCGCCCGCGACGTACCTGCAGTCAAGCAGCGCAATGCTGAACTCCAGGTTGTTGCGGTCGAGGATGCCGCATTCCGCAAGGGTGCGCGACTGCGGTCCGACGCGCAATTGAAGATCCCAGAGAGAACGGGAGATTGCCGCCACGCCTTCGCGCCGCTCGATCTGCGCCCGCTTGTCTTCGGAGAGATAGAGCAGGTCGATATCCGAAAAAGGAAACAGCTCGCCGCGGCCATAGCCGCCCAGCGCCACCAGGCAGAAATGGGCGGGCGCTGATAGCTCCGGAGTGATGAATTCCCGGTGAAGCGCCCGAACCAGATTGTCAATCAGAGCCGTACGTTCGACCGTGGTGCCCAGACCGTTGCCCCGGGCATCGAACCGGGCGCGGACAGCCTCGGATTCCGAGCGGAATAATCCTTCGAGCGAAGCAATGGAGGGAGGCGAGGACATGGCAAATCTTCCCGAAGCCGCGGTCAAAAACCCTGGCAACAAAAAGGGAAGCTTCAGAGCGCCGCCTCGCCGTTATCCTCGTTGCGGATGCGGACTGCTTGTTCAACCGCGTAAAGGAAGACTTTCCCGTCGCCGATCTTGCCTGTCTTTGCGGCCTTCACGACCGCCCGGACGGCCTGGTCCGCAAGACTGTCGGGGACCACGGTTTCAATCTTGATTTTGGGCAGCAGATCCACCGTGTACTCGCTGCCGCGGTAAACCTCTGTGTGACCCTTCTGCCGTCCGTGGCCCCGCACTTCGGAAACCGTCATTCCCTGCACCCCGAGTTCCTGCAGTGCGCTCTTGACCGGGTCCAGCCGGGAAGGTTGAATAATCGCTTCGATTTTTTTCATGGCTCCTCTTTCGTCGTCATGAATTGAGGGAACGCGCTTCCCTGGGATATCGAACTACTCTTTCTTGGCCGGCCGGGCAAGTCTTTCCAGCCGGGCGCGGCTTACGCCTCAAAATTATATGCTTCCTCACCATGTTGGGAAACGTCGAGCCCCTGAATTTCGTGTTCGGGCAGGACGCGCAGTCCCATGGTGCGGTCGATAATTTTGAGAATAATGAATGTGCCCACGGCCGCCAGCACCCACGCGATTGCGATGCCGGCCAACTGGTTCAGGACCTGGGCGGGATGACCGTCGATCCAGCCCAGAGGAAGCGCATTCCCCGCGGCGTCTTTGAAAATCGGGTTGATCGCTTTGGTCGCGAAGACGCCGGTCAGCAGAGCTCCGACGGTCCCGCCGGCTCCGTGCACGCCAAAAGCGTCGAGCGAATCGTCGTAACCGAATTTCGATTTCACTTTCGTGACCATCAGATAGCAACTCACTCCTGCCACCAGGCCGATCAGCAGCGCCGCCATGGGGCCGACAAATCCGGAGGCGGGCGTGATGGCGACCAGTCCTGCGACGCCGCCCGAGATCGCCCCCAGAACGCTGGGCCTGCCGTTACGAATCCATTCCGCCCCGGCCCACCCTATCGCCGCCGAGGCGGCGCCGAAGTGCGTGGCGACAAAGGCGCTGGTCGCGAGCGGCGTGGCTCCAAGCGCGCTTCCCGCATTGAAACCGAACCACCCCACCCAAAGCAGGCAGGCGCCGATGAAGCTCAGAACCACGCTGTGCGGAGGCATGGACGTTTCGGGAAAGCCGATGCGTTTGCCCAGATAGACGGCGCAGACCAGTGCCGAGACGCCCGACGTGATGTGCACCACCGTTCCGCCGGCAAAGTCGAGCGTGGGAATACTTCCGCCCAGAGCGGCGCTGAGAAGACCTCCCTTGCCCCAGACCATGTGCGCCATCGGATCGTACACGATGATCGTCCAGGCGATGGTGAACACGACCATGGCGCTGAATTTCATGCGCTCGGCAA
>JBJKPU010000103.1:0-55091 GCA_046706005.1 Terriglobia bacterium
TAATCGTCCTGGCCGCGGCCGCTCTGGGTGCGGCGGCCTGTTCATTCGGCAATCGAACCGCAATCCGGGAAATGCAGACTGACACGCAAACTGTCCAGCCGGACGGGGCAACGTCAGCCCAGGTGACGCTCAGGATGGGACCGGGCGATTTGAAGCTGACCGGCGGAGCAGCGGCGCTGATGAATGCCACCTTCCGCTACAACGTTCCCGCCTGGAAACCGCGCCTCGCATATTCCGTTCAGGATGGGAAGGGTTTTCTCACCGTTCAGCAAAGCGGCACGACGGGCACGCTCAATTCCGGCGCGCACAACGAATGGAATGTGAGTCTGAATGATCAGCTTCCTCTCGACATGCGCATCGAGATCGGCGCCGGAAAAACCGATTTGACGCTCGGAACTCTCTTGCTTGGCCAGCTCGAGCTTCAGGAAGGCGCCGGCGAAAGCGCAGTTGACTTGCGCGGCGATTGGAAGAAGAACGTCACCGTCTGGATCGAGGGCGGCGTGGGTAAAACCACCGTGCAGCTCCCGCAGGATGTGGGCGCCAAGGTCGAAGTTGAGCAGGGATTGGGCGCCGTCAATGCCGGCAGCCTAAAGAAGCAGGACGGAGCTTACGTCAACGCCGCCTATGGCAAGTCGCCCGCCACAGTCAGCGTGAACATCAAAAGCGGCGTGGGAGAAGTCGATCTTCAGGAAGGCGGCGCGCCCGCAGCAAACTGAGCAAGCGGGAATCGCTGACCAGCTCGCGCCGGCTTACGCCCCAACCAGCTCGAAGAAATGCGCGACGGCCTCGATGCCGCCAAAGAAATTCGGAAGATGGAATTTCTCATTGGGGGCGTGAAGGCGATCGTCAGGCAGGCCGAATCCCATCATCACCACCGGAATGCCGAGGCCGTCCTCGATCTGGCCGGCAACAGGAATCGAGCCGCCGGACCGCATAAAGACCGTCTTCTTGCCAAAGACCTGTTCCATGCCTTTGGCGGCGCAACGCACAAAGTGGTTTTCCGAGTTGACGATGGCCGCGGGAGCGCTGCTCAGAAGGCGGACCTGCGTCTGAATCCCTTTCGGCGTAAGCTTGCGCACGGCAGCCTTGTATTGCCGGACGACTTCGTCGGGCCGCATGTCGGGCACCAGCCTCATGCTGATCTTGGCCGTGGCCATGGCCGGGATAACGGTCTTCGCGCCCTCGGAAACAAAGCCGCCCCGGATTCCATGCACCTCAAAGGTTGGCCGCGCCCAAAGTCTTTCAAGAACTGAATATCCCCGCTCGCCGGTCAACTCCCTCGCGCCCACTTCCTTCTTCAAAAACTGCTTTTCTTTGAACGGCAGCCGCTTCCAGTTTTCAAGTTCTTTTCGGGCGGGCCGTTTCACTCTCTTGTAAAATCCCGGAATCCGGATTTTCCCGTCCGCCCCCTTGAGCGCGGCGATGATTTGGGCAAGCGACTCGACCGGGTTCGGCGCCGTCCCGCCGTACATCCCGGAATGAAGATCGTGACTTGCGCCGCGCGCTTCAAGTTCCGTATAAACCAGCCCGCGCAATCCGGTGGTGATGGTGGGCAGGCCGGGCGCGAACATCTCGGTATCGCAAATCACGGCGGCGTCGGCTTTGAGCCGGTCGCCGTGCGCCTCAATGTATTCGGCGATGTGTCCGCCGCCGATTTCCTCTTCACCTTCGATCAGAAACCTGATATTGACGGGCAATCTGCCTTCCGCCTTCAAAAATCCTTCCACGGCCTTAATCAGGATATAGGTCTGGCCTTTGTCGTCCGATGCGCCGCGCGCGAAGATATCATCGCCGCGGACGGCCGGTTCAAACGGCGGAGAATCCCACTCCTCAAGCGGGTCCGGAGGCTGCACGTCATAGTGTCCGTAAAGAAGAATGGTGGGCTTTCCAGGCGCATCGAGCCATTCCGCGTAAACCAGCGGATTCTGCTCACGCTTGCCTTCAATCAGCCCGGATTTCCTGAAGCCCAGGTCGCGAAGCTCGTCCGCGATCGACTGCGCGGCGCGCCGCACGTCGCGTTTGTGTTCCGGCAGCGTGCTGATGCTCGGAATCCTCAGGAGATTCTTGAGCCCTTCGAGAGCCTGTTTCCGATTCGCTTTGAAATATTCAAATGCTGAAGCCGCCACGAACTGCTCCCTTCGCGATTAAAATTCCGGCCGCGACCTTCACGGTTCCGATAAGACCCGCCGGCCAAACGCTCAGTTTACACGCCGCTCCTGTGACGGTCAAATTCCGGCGCACGCCATCAATGTACTTGAAGGCTCAATTCAGGTCGCGGGAAACCATCAGCTTGAAAGTCAATTTGTCAGCGCCGTCCGTCACGCCCACGCCCACGCCGGTTTCGATATCCACGAACCTGCTGTTGTGATCCACGACGGCCCACACTTCATGGAACTGCTCGTTCGCTCTGTAGAAATGACGCAGCGGGCCATAATCGGAATACTGCTCGGCCGCCACGGTCCAGCGGTCGTTGAAATTGTAGGCGATGCGCTCGGCCGGCACGAATTCGAGGCCTTTGATGCCACCCCGGTAGTCCGTGTCGAAGATCGGGTTGTAAACGAATTCCCATTTGTGCAGATTCACGCCCACAATCCCTCGGACTTCAGACGAGATGCGCCGCGATTCCCAATACAAGGCGTTAACGCTGAATTCAGAATTGACGCCATAGAAAAGCATGTGCTGCTGGGCATTGGGGCGCACGAACAGCTCGCGAATTTTGAAGCCGTTGATCGTGGCGCCGTGATTCTTGGAGTAAGCCGAGAAAATGGGAAGATAAAGTCCCTGCTCAAACCAGGGCCGGACGCCGTAAGCCCATTCCATACCTCCGTTGACCGAATCGTCGGCAATGATGGCGCCGGGGAAATCCGGAGTCTTGCGTCCAATCGGAGTGAAGTTGCTATGGACCATGAGATTGAACTTTCCCGGCTGTTCAATCACCGCATCATAGACTTGGATTTCGTCGGTTTGGGCAAAAGTCACGAGAGGTGTGCAGGCCAGCACAATTGCAATCAGAACTGCCGCGCGCCTTATCGATCCAAACATGGAACGGTTCCGGGAGGTCCGCGTCATTCTGGATTGGAGTCGGGTCAAGGTTCCTGTTCACAGCAATACATATTTTGGAACACCCAGTGTACTATACACCGGAACGTTTTCAGCCATTGGAGGGCCCGAATTCACGGTGCACTTTCCGAATCTGCGAAGAAAGCGTGTTCATAGCCGGATGACTTTTAGGGCGACAGAAACGTGGGGAGAGAACCTCACCCCGGCAGTTCCCGGCAAAAAAGGAGAAAAAGCGATATGAAGACTTCCCCACGCGCTCTCGGCGGATCCCTGCCCGCCATCTCCGAGCACGTGATTCGCAAAGTTTACCTGCCCAAGATTTCGCGGTGCCTCGCCACTCTCTCCGAGCGCGAAATCTGGTGGCGACCCAATCGAGCCTCGAACAGCACCGGGAATCTTGTCCTCCACCTGATGGGCAATATGCGTCAATGGATTGTGGCCGGCCTGGGAGGAGCGCAGGACATCCGGATTAGGGCTCTCGAGTTCTCAGAACAAGGGCCTATCCCGCGCCGGGTGCTGCTGGCCCGCCTGCAACGCACCGTACGGCAGGCCTGCGCTGTCATTGGGCGGCTTTCTCCCTCCGACCTTCGACGAACCTACGAAATCCAGGGATATTCGATCACAGGATTTCGGGCTGTCTTCCACGTCACGGAGCACTTTTCCCATCACGCCGGCCAGATCATCTACCTTACGAAGCTCAAGAAAAGCAGGAATCTCGGGTTAACGCGGTTGCCCGCAGATAAGAAACGAAAAGGCTCGCGAAGAAAAATTCGGTCGGTGTGACGTCCAGGCCGCACCGGCACGACCGCGGGTCAGGGCTGGTCCACCTGGGAGGCGAGGATTACGAGTGCACCCGCAGGAACCTGCACGCCGCTGATCGTCGTGCTTTGCGGCTCATAGAATGCGATGCCCTGCACGAGGAGCGCGGGCACGGTGGACAGAGCGCTCAGGCCGCTGACGTTGACAAACTTGGTGAGATTATTGGTAACGACCCAGATGGGCATCTGCTGAAAGACCCCGCTGCAGGGTGTGAACTGGAAAGCCCCAGTCCGGTCGTCGGAACCTGCCGTCACCAGGGATGCGAAGTTCCCCTGCACGGTCTGCGGCCTGAAATAAATACTGTCTGCAGTCACGGAGACAGGCTGGCCTCCGACGATGGTGAACGTCCCGTGAACGGCCAGGTTCTCGCCGGGTGCAATCGAGGAAGTATCGAAAGTTTGGCTGGCAAAATTCATGGAAGGGAAAGTGACTTGATAAGTCGTATTGAAAGCCACCGTCACATCCACGGACGTATTGAGCGGCACTTGAACAGTGTCGTCCGGTTCGGTTTCGCGCACCATCATGGTGAAGGACCGGACGCTTCCATCAGCGCCGCGGGTGACGGTCAGGACCGGACCCAGAAACGCCACTTTATGTTTCCTGAGATCCTCCTGGTCCTCGACGCGAATAACGTCGGCCACGACATTCCCTTGGGAATCCAGGTGCCCCTGAACTTCGACAAAGCTCGCGGTCAACAATTGATCCAGACTCGAGATGCCCAGGAGCATTGTCGAGTCCGTCAGTTCGACGTTGAAGGACGCGCCCGTTTGACCGAACGTCTGTAACAGAAAAGAACCCGTAAATTGGGTTCCGGCTCCGCTCGGAGTCACGGTACGGACAAAACCTTCCATGTCCTGCATCTCGCCGTAGCCGGTGGTCGTATTTGCTGTGAGCGGGGTCGCCCCCACAACGGGATTCACCACGCCCGTCAACTGCCCCCCCGCATCCGATTGCACCGATTTCGCCAGGTTGTAATCCAGCTTTAGAACGCTGACCTTTCCCCGGTTGATGACGAGTGGCGGAACGATATTGATATTCGCAGTGACGCCACTCTGCTTCAGGGGAAGCACGCTGAAAGGCGGTGAAAGTGCGGGATCATAGGTGGCAGCCGCCGTCGCCGACAAAATGAGCGTTCCCCGGTCATAGGTGCCTTCTCGAACCGTCGTGAGATTAAGGATCGTGGTGAAGTCTTTCAAAGACTCCACGTCAAAGCGGGGTGAGAGGAAGAGGCCGGTGGCGGTTGAGAACGCCGTGACGTAATTGCCGGTGGTATTGCCAAGCGGTCTCAGCTGCAACCCGGAAACCTGGAGCTGGTAACTCAGAATATCGCACGCAGGGGCATCCTGGATAAGAGTAACCAGCGAGCCGTGTCCTGCAGGAACCGGCGCGGGCGTGCTGGTATTGCAGCCGCCGACGAAGAGCGCCAGCAGCCCAATCACAAACCCGAATCCAACCACCCTTCGCACCATTCGCATCTCCATCATTCATTCATATCCGGCCGCAGACAATCTCTCGCTCAGATGAAGGAACTTGCCTGCAGGGTTATCCGGCTGCCTGAGCAAGGCGCGCCTGCGCCCTCAATAGCTGGGGTTAGATTCAAGGGAAAAGAGGGAATCGCCGACGTCCTCGGCTCCCCTGTCCCATCCGTGCGGAAACTTGATGGCCCAACCCTCTATGGCGGAGGGAGAGGGATTCGAACCCCCGAGCCCCTTTCGAGGCTAACGGTTTTCAAGACCGCCGGTTTCAACCACTCACCCATCCCTCCAACTGGGTAGTTTAGCACGAGGTCCGAATTCCTGTCTGAGCCACACGCCCGGCGTGCCCATGATTCAGACCGAAATTCTCGCGGCTATCGAATTTTTCCCCGACCCGAAACCCGCCATGTACCTTCCACACCACGTTGCCGGACGAGGAAAATCTCGTCATGCATGTTGACGCAGGTACAGATGTGATTGGGGATGATCGTCACCACGTCCCCAACTCTGAGCTGGGCTTGTGAGTTCGAAAGATCCAGATATCCATGCTCTTCGTTAAGGGCCATGATTGGGATGTCAGGATGTTCCACGAGATGTCCGAATCCCTTCGCCGGGCCGAATCGCAGCGGATCCGAGGAAAGCGTTTTCGATCCTGCATCAATCATGGCACGGCCGGGAACAGCCGTCGAGACAACCGTGGAGACCACACGCGCGGCGCAGTCCTCCAGCGTGCATGCGCCCTGGTAGTATGTGTTCAGGTCGTTATAAATATACGTGCCGGGGCGGATTTCAGTAATTCCCGGGATTTCATGCGACATCATGGCCGAGGGGGTCGAGCCGGCGGAAACGATCTCCACTGCTATTTTTTCGCGGCGAAAAGGCTCGATCGCCCTTTCAACCATTTCAGCCGCCTGCCGGACTCCTCGCCTGCGGTCCTCTTCTTTTCCCCCGATAAATCCCGGATACGTCATCAGGCCGCGGAATTCGAGGCCCGACATCTTCTCAATTTCTTTGGCCAATTCGACGCACGCAACGCCGGGCTCGAGCCCGCAACGGCGCAGCCCGCTGTCGAATTCGACGAGGACACCCACCCGCGCATTGATTCGAGCGGCGGCAGAAGAAAGAGCTTGGGCGGCCGCCTCGCTATCAAGCGAAGCGAGAATGTTATGCCCGTGGGCAAGTGACGCAACGCGATAGGTCTTGTCATTTCCGAACACTGGATAGGCGATAAGCAAGTCATTCAGCCCGGCCCTGCACATCACCTCCGCTTCTCCGACTTTCGCCACCGTCAACCCGATGGCTCCGTGGCGAAGTTGCATCCTCGCGATTTCGGGAATCTTGTGGGTCTTGGTGTGAGGCCGGAGGCCCAGACCATGAGCGCGGCAATAATCTGCCATGCGCTGGAGATTCTGTTCCAGAATATCCACGTCAATCGTGAGCGCCGGCGTGGGAATCTCTTGAACCTGCATCGCCGCCTACCTTGTTCTCTTTCGCCGCTGCCGCCTGGGTCGCCTGACCCGGGCAATGCAGTCAATTTCGACCTTGATCCCCGGCAGAACCGCTCCGACTGTTGTACGGGCCGGAGGGTCAGCCGGGAAAAACTCCCGATAAACCTCATTCATCGCGCCGAAATCCTTCATGTCATTCAGAAATACTCCCACCCGCACCGCGTCCCGCAGAGAGCTTCCTGATGCCTTTAAAATGGCTTCAATGTTTTCCAGCGTCCGCCGGGTCTCACTTCGAATATCACCCAACTCCAGCTCTTGGGTTTTGGGATTGACCGCCCCCTGCCCCGCAACGAAAACAAAATCGCCACTGACAATCCCCTGAGAATAAGGACCTCTGGGGCGTGGAGCGGCTCTGGTTTGAACAGTCTTACGCATCATCCCTCCTCTGGCGGCCCAGTCTGGAATGCGAACTTTTGCCAAACATCAGGCCAGTTGTCCGCCATCCACGAACAGCAGAACTCCATTCACGTAGTCGGAATCGCGCGAAGCTAGAAAAGTCGCCGGACCGGCAATATCCTCGGGATCTCCCACGCGGCCGGCGGGAATCAGGTCAGCGTACTTCTTCATGAATCTTCTGCTCTTGAGCAGCGGTGCCGTCAGCCGCGTCCGGATCAGCCCCGGTCCAATGGCGTTCGAATTGATTCCGTAACGGCCCAGTTCGCGGGCGAGCGTCTTGGCCAGAAGAAACAGGCCGCCCTTGGAGGCATTGTATGGAGCCAATTCCGCTTCCGCATCCCAACTGTTGGTCGAGGCCATGAACACCAGCTTGCCGCGCCGGCGCGCCACCATCTGAGGCAGCACCGCGTGCGAAACCAGAAACGCCCCCTTCAGATTCGTGTCCATCGTCCAGTCCCAGTGGCTCTCGTCGGTCTGAAGAAAGGGCACGGTCTTTCCGACGCCCGCCACGTACATCAGAATGTCGATTCGGCCTTTCCACCTCATCGCCCGGTCTGCCATTTGGTCAACCGAGCGAGGCTTCAAGACGTCGCAGAAGATGGCGTGTACACTGCCGCCCTCACCGGTAATCTCCGCCGAAGTGCCGGCCATCATCTTCCGATCCACATCGGCCACAATCACATGGGCGCCCTCGCGCGCCAGTCGAACAGCGATGGCCTTGCCGATCCCCTGCGCTCCTCCGACGACCAGAGCCACCTGGTCACGAAAGCGTTCCGGAATGTATTCCTGGTGCTCTTTGTGAACGCCCATCCGGGATAAGGCCTTTCCAAAAAGTTTTTCAGGACTTGATGCGCTCTCCAGTATAATGACGCGGCTGAGAGAGGTAAAGGCCGGAGCATCATGAGCCAATCGCAATCGAACCCTTCAAAGCCGGGCGATAAAAGCAACTCGTCGTCCCTGCCGTCGCTTCCGCGCGCCATTGGCGTGCCGGGCGCGACCGTCATCGTCATCGGCACCATCATTGGCTCCGGGATCTTTCTTGTCCCGCACAACGTCGCGCGTGAAGTCGGCAGCGTTCAAAGCCTCTATCTGGTCTGGATCATCGGCGGGGCACTGGCGCTCGCCGGCGCGCTTTCACTCGCTGAATTGGGCGCGGCAATGCCGGAAGCGGGCGGCATTTACGTTTATCTCCGTGAAGCCTACGGACGGCCTATCGCATTCCTTTTCGGCTGGGGCTCGCTGCTCGTCATTGACGCCGGATCTGCCGCCACGCTGGCGGTGGCTTTCGGAATTTACAGCGCGACTTTTTTCCCTCTGACCCCGCTCGAACAGAAATTGATCGCCTTTGCCGTGATCGCCGTCCTGACCTTCATCAACATCCTGGGAGTCCGAAAAGGAACTGCCGTCCAGGCCATCTTCACGGTGGCGAAGCTCGGCGGCCTGGCCGTGATTGTGGGTTGCGCCTTATACTTCCACAGCGTAAGACCTCTTCCCGCGACGGCGAGCCTGCCGACTCCTCACACCACGCTCAGTTCCTTCGGCATTGCGCTGATCGGAGTCCTGTGGGCTTATCAAGGATGGCACCAGCTTTCCTACAACGCCGGCGAAATCAAGAATCCATCGCGGAACCTGCCGCTGGGCTTCCTGCTTGGAACGCTGATTGTGGTGGGCGCATATCTCGCCGCTAATTTTGCCTATCTGCACGTCCTCTCGATGAACGCGCTGGCTCAGCACCAGCGCGTGGCCGCAACTACGATGCAGGTCCTGGTGGGAACCGGCGGCGCGGTTTTTGTTTCCGCTCTGATTCTTTGCTCCATGTTCGGCGCGCTGAACGGCACGCTGCTGACGTCGTCTCGCGTGTACTATGCCATGGCGCGCGATAAAGTCTTCATCAATTGGGTCTCGAAAATTCATCCCAAATACGAAACGCCGGCCGCCGCCCTGCTGATTCTGGGCGGATGGTCCACGGTGCTCGCACTCAGCGGCACCTTCGAGCAGCTCTACACTTACGTCGTTTTCACCATGTGGGTTTTCTCCGCCATTGCAATCCTGGCGGTCATCGTTCTACGGCGCAAAATGCCCGGACTCCATCGTCCATACCGTGTTATTGGATATCCCGTGCTCCCCATCGCTTTCACGCTCGCTGCCTTGATCATTGTGATTAACACGGCCATCACCGAACCCGTCGAATCGGTGGCCGGACTTGGGATCGTGCTTTCCGGACTTCCGCTGTATTACATCTGGCAGCGGTCGTCAAAAAAGCAAGGGGACCGGAACGCCGAGGCGAGCAGCAACAGTTAATGGCTCCGGCCGGGGTCAAATCCCGCGTTTCACCGCTTCGGAACGGACGGCCCGCATCTTTCGAGTTGACAGAGTACAGCCCGGCATGATGAATTTTCCGTTGGCGCTTTAAGTCGTCGGGAGTTCCTGAATCCTGCATGAAAACATCCAGATTCCGCCGCGTCACGTTGGCTCTTCTTGTTGTTGGCGTGATGGCAGCGGCCGGAGTTGGAGTGGTCCTGCTGGCCAAAAGCCAGGCGAGCGCAGGACCGCAGGCGGATGCGCAATCACAAATCTTTACGCCGGCTCATCGCACTTTCCTCGGCGCCGTGCGTGAATTTTTTGATATTTATCCGCCAACTCCGGCGCAGCCCATCGCCTTCACCCACAAGAAGCATCTGGCGAACGGAATGAAGTGCGTGGATTGCCACGCCGGCGTCGACAAGGGACCGGACGCCGGTTTGCCGAGCATCAAGCTTTGCATGATGTGTCATCAGGCGATTGACACCGGAAATCCTGAAATCAAAAAGATCGCGGCCTATTACGCCAAAGGACAGGATATTCCGTGGAAACGAGTTTATTGGTATTACCCGGACGCGCATGTCAGATTCTGGCACGCGCCGCATATTCGTGCCGGAGTGAGTTGCCAAACGTGCCACGGCGACATGACCAAACAGACCGTCGCGGTGCGTTCCGTCAATTTGACGATGGGCTTCTGCATCGATTGTCATCGCATGAAGAAAGCGCCGCTTGATTGCACGACGTGCCATTTTTGATTGAAAGAGAATCATGGAACGACGGGAATTTCTGAAAATCTCGGCAGTGAGCGGCGCAACCGCTGCGCTCGACGCCTGCGGCAAGCCGGAGCGCCAACTGATCCGCTTCATCCCCGAGGAAGATCTCATTCCCGGAATCGCGGTCTGGAAGCCGAACATCTGCACGCTTTGCTCGGCAGGCTGCGGGATGACGGTTCGAGTGATGGAAGGCGACGCGGAAGTCGTTCGGCACGGAGAAACCGGCCTGATCAAAATGGGGCTGGCTAAAAAACTGGAAGGAAATCCGAAACATCCCATCAGCCAGGGCAAGCTCTGCGCGCGCGGCCAGGCTGGACTTCAAGTCACATATCATCCCGACCGAATTCGCCATCCGCTCAAGCGTAGCGGCCCGCGCGGTTCGGGACAATTCATGGAAATTTCCTGGGACGAGGGCGTGAAGGAATTGGTGTCTCAGCTCTCCAAGCTCAAATCCGCCGGGCAATCCGACGCGCTCACCTTCATCGCGCGGCCGGGCCGCAGTCAAAGGCAGGTCCTGATTCACGCGTTCACGAAAGCCTATGGCGCGCCGCCGCCCGTCTTTTTCGAGTTTTTTGAAAACGATGTTCTCCGCGAAGCGAACGCCTTGAGTTTCAACCGCAGGCAGTTACCCACTTTTGATCTCGCAAATTCAAATTATGTCCTGTCGTTTGGCGCTGATCTTCTGGGAACCTGGAATTCACCTGTCGCGCAGAGTGCCGCTTACGGCAGAATGCGCCAGGGCCGGCCGGGTAATCGCGGAAAATTCGTGCAGATGGAAGCCCGAATGTGCCAGACGGGCGCGAATGCCGACCAGTGGATCAACGTCCGTCCGGGAAATGAGGGACTTGTCGCACTCAGCATCGCTCACGTGATCCTGAACGAAAAACTTCGGCCAGTAGAGTATTCCGGCAATGCAGGCTCTCTCATTCCCGGCTGGGGCTCCGGCCTGGATGATTTTGCTCCCGAGAAAACAGAAGCGCGGGCGGGAGTTGCTTCAGAAGTTGTCAAAAAGCTGGCGCGCGAAATGGCGGCGCATCCGCCGGCTGTAGCCATTATCGGAGGAGCGCCACTCGCACAGACCAACGGCCTCTTCAACGCGGTCGCCGTGAACGCGCTGAATTCGCTTCTGGGAAGCGTGGGAAAGCCGGGCGGCGTTGTCTTTACCGAACAACTACCTCCCGCCCAGGAATTGCCGCAAACCAGTTCCACCTCTGGACATGCAGCCCTGCTCAAACTCATCGACTCTCTGCAAAGCGCCAAAAGCCAAACTTCCCTGCCCGTTCAGGCGCTTCTGCTTGACGGTGCCAACCCCGCATACGCATTCGCGGGTTTCGGAGCGGCGGAAGCCATCGCAAAAATTCCCTTCATCGCCAGTTTCGGGAGTTTTGTGGATGAGACCAGCGTCCTCGCCGATTTGATCTTGCCCGACCACTCGCCGCTCGAATCATGGCTCGACACCGTGGCCGAATCAGGAGCGACTGAAGCGGTCACTGGTCTCGCGCCGCCGGCCATGCTGCCGCTGCACAATACGCGCTCCATGCCGGACGTTCTGCTGGATGCGGCCCACAAACTCGGTGCGCCTGTTGCCCAGCCATTGCCCTGGAAGAATTATGAGGAGATGCTTCGGTCAGCCTACGTTCCACTGCGCAAGGTTTCGGGTTCCATCACATCTTCAGACGACGATGATTTCTGGAAAACAATGCAGCAAGAGGGAGGATGGTGGAGCGCTGCCTTCAAGGAAAAACCTTCCCCTCGCCCGACGAGTGCAAGGCCAGCCAACATCACCGACACTGAAGCGAAATTTGGGGGCGATGGCGGCGAATTCCCTTTTCACTTTCTACCTTTCGAATCGCAGCAGTTCCTTGATGGCTCGCTGGCGAACCTTCCCTGGCTCGAGGAAATGCCCGACGTTCTTTCGACTTCGATGTGGGGAACGTGGCTGGAAATCAATCCGCAAACCGCAAAGCGCCTGGGAATCGGGCAGGGCGATCTGCTGGAGGTCGCCTCGCAACACGGAAAGCTTCAGGCGCCGGCGCTGATTTCGCCCGGCATAGCGCCGGATGTTGTTGCGATGCCGGCGGGCCAGGGGCACACGAATTTCACGCGCTATGCCAGCGGTCGCGGCGCGAATCCATTTTCGATTCTTGCGCCTCTGAAGGAATCCGTGACAGGTTCGCTGGCGTGGGCCGCGACGCGAGTCAAAGTAACCAAAGTCGGAAAAGGAAAACTGATTCTATTTGCCGGAGGCCTGCGCGAGCAGCCGGAAGAATTCCGGCATCGTTGAGTATGAATATGGCGCACAAATGGGGCATGGTGATTGACCTTGACCGCTGCACGGGCTGCGAAGCCTGCGTGGTGGCGTGCCATGCGGAGAACAATATTGCCACCGTCGGTCCCGACCAGGCCGAAAAGGACCGCGCCATGCACTGGATTCGCGTCGAGCGATATTGGGAAGGCGAGTTCCCGAACGCGCGCGTCAAGTTCCGTCCGGTTCTTTGCCAGCAATGCGACGCCGCGCCCTGCGAGCCCGTCTGCCCCACTTACGCGAGCTATCACAATCCGGAAGGGCTGAACGCGCAGATTTACAATCGCTGCATCGGCACGCGCTACTGCGCCAACGCCTGCCCTTACACGGTTCGATTTTTCAATTTCTTCAATCCGGTCTGGGACAAGCCGCTGCAGCTTCAATTCAATCCGGACGTCTCCGTGCGCGAAGTGGGCGTGATGGAAAAATGCACGTTCTGCATCCAGCGGATCAAGCGGGCGGAGATTCAGGCGGAGGCGGAAAAGCGGCCGCTGCGCGACGGCGAATTCAATCCCGCCTGCGTTCAGTCGTGCCCGTCTAGCGCCATGATTTTCGGCGATTTGGACAATCCGCAAAGCAAAGTTTCAAAGCTTTCGCGTTCCCAACGTGGAACCAGGCTGCTGGAAGAACTGGGAACGCTTCCCAAAGTGGTTTATCTCGAACGCGAGTCCTGGCATGACGCCGAAGACAGCTGAGCAGATCAATCAGGACCTGCTGCGACCGGTCACCCGCACCTCCTGGCGGTTCTACATCGCCTGCGCGGTGCTGGGAATTTTTGTCGCCGCGGCTTTCGCCGCCTTCGGCTATCAGATGTACGCCGGCATTGGCGTCTCGGGACTCAACCGGCCGGTCTTCTGGGCTTTTTACATCACAAATTTCGTATTCTGGATCGGCATCAGCCACGCGGGCACGCTGATTTCCGCTATCCTGCGCCTTGCCAACGCCAGTTGGCGGCGTCCGGTCACACGTTGTGCAGAGGCCATCACCGTCTTCGCGCTTTCCATCGGCGCGTTATTTCCCATCATCCATCTGGGCCGTCCCTGGCTCGCCTTCTGGATGTTTCCCTACCCCAGCGAACGCCAGATCTGGCCGCAATTCCGCTCGCCGCTACTGTGGGATTTTTTCGCCATCATGACGTATTTGACGGGTAGTTCCCTCTTCCTGTTTCTGCCCATGATTCCCGACGCCGCGCTGCTGCGCGACAAGACCGCCGGTTGGAGGCGGAAGATTTACTCGTTCCTGTCGCTGGGCTGGAGCGGTTCACCCCGGCAATGGCACCGGCTTGAGACGGCCATGCACATCATGGCGGTGCTCATCATTCCCGTTGCGATCTCGGTGCACACGATTGTCTCCTGGGATTTCGCCATGGCGCCGGTGCCGATGTGGCATTCCACAATCTTCGGCCCCTATTTCGTCGTGGGCGCGATCTTCAGCGGCATCGCGGCCTTGATTATCGCGATGGCTTTTTTGCGCAAGATGCTTCACCTGGAAGAATATCTTCGGCCGGTTCACTTTGAAAATCTCGGCAAGCTTCTTCTGCTGATGAGCCTTTTGTGGGTTTACTTCATTTTCTGCGAGCGGCTGACCACCTGGTATGGAAACAATCCTTCCGAAATGGCAGTCTTCTGGATGACTCAGACCGGCCGCTATGCGCCGCTGTTCTGGACCATGGTGACCTGCAATTTCCTGATTCCGTTTCCGCTGCTGGCGATCAAGAAACTTCGCACCATCACCGGCACCGTGATCGCTTCCATCGGCGTGGTCATCGGCATGTGGATCGAGCGATTCCTGATTATCGTTCCTTCTTTATCGCACAAATATCTTCCCTACACTTACGGCAATTACTGGCCAAGCTGGGTTGAGATTACGATTACGGTCGGGACCTTTGCGGGCATGGCTCTGCTCTATCTGCTTTTCTCGAAAGCCGTTCCCATTATTTCGATCTGGGAACTGAAGATCGGCTGGCACGAAAAGCGCGAGACGGTGCCGGTGCTCGCGCCCCCGGAAATCATTGCGGAGGAAACTTAGCGGCGCAGGCTAAAGACTTTATGAAAGCGATTTACGGTCTGTTCTCAAATCCGGACTCAGCGCAGCGGGCTTTTAATTCACTCCAGGAATCCAGGGCCGCGCTGGGCATTCAGGAAAGAGACATTCTGGTTCTTTCTTCCGAGCCTTTCGACCATTACGGCTTCGGCAGTCGCGACAAGAAAACCAAAATGCCCTGGATCTCCGCGTTCGTCGGGATGCTGGGCGGCCTGGCGGGATACTGGCTGCTCACTTTCACGCAACATGCGTATCCGCTGCCCACGGGAGGGATGAAGATTACGCCCATGTGGACCGACGGAATCATCATTTATGAATGTGCGATGTTCGGAGCGATTGTGGGAACTTTGCTGACGCTGCTGCTTCAGGCTCGTCTTCCGCGTCACAAAGCGCCGTTTTACGACCCCGCCGTCTCCTCGGGAAGTATCGTGATCGGGCTTGCCAACCCGCCGGAACATTCTCTTGAAGCCGTCGAGCAGAAACTCCGCAGTGCGGGCGCGGGCGAAATCAAAAATCTCACCGGATCGTAGCCGCACAGGCCTGCATTTCGCTGCCACGCACCTCACAGCCTGTCTGGTCCTCCAGGAACGCCGGATGACGGCGCCATTTCCCTCGTGCTTGTCCCAATTTCAGAGCCTCAATCAGCCCACGCCAGATACCCAGGGACAATGATGTTGACGAGAGGAACAATCAGCATGATTCCCCACCAGTTCGGCTTGTTGCGCGCCTCGGCAATTCCCATCCAGACGATGATCGTAAAGATGAGGTTGACCAGCGGAATCAGAAGCAGGATAAACCACCATAAGGGTTTTTTGGAGATGTTGAGCATGAGGAAAAGGTTCGCAATCGGAATCCAGGCGAGCCATCCGTTCGGAGTATTTGTCTTTTTAGCGATTGTTTGAAGGGCCAGCGAGAAGTAGATGTAAGCTCCCAGACCCACGATTATCCCGAAAATCACAAATGCGCCCAGAGCCGCAATTCCCGCTGCGCTCGGCTCGTTGTTGTACTGGAGCAAAAGCGCACCATGAGCGGCGCTCGGCATGACGAGCAGGCCTGCAAGAATTAGTGTCCCCATGTAAAACAGATCTCGCGCCTTCGATTTCATCACAATTTCCTCCAAAATCGTTTGGTATAGTCGATCCCCAATGACCGCTTTCCCATCGGGTGGGACGGTCGTCGGGCTTCCGGTTGAGTGTGGAACTCCAACTGCACTTTCTTCCCTTGATGCAGCTATTCAGGCACAGACCGCCCGATGTTGGCGGACTCTAATCGAGTGAAAGTCGGTTGTCAAGTTGAAAGACGTGAGAGGGAACCCTGAAAGAACTGCCCTTGGGTTGTGCCCTGATCCTTTCGGTGATCAAAACAAATTCGGCTGGTTCAGGAGATGGGATGAAAGGTCAGAACGCGGACGATGCAGAATTGGCAGCGCGGGCGGCGGATTGGCCGACCACATCGGATGTCCGGACAAGACTTGCCCCGGCTGCAACCATTTCGTCGAGCGCTCGGTGCCCGTCTTCTTCGGAGATGGCCTTGATAGCGTCCACCACAACCTCAACGGGTTTGTTCCGCTGCCTTAGGGAAAGCACGTCAGCCCGCACGCAATATTCGGTGGCAACGCCGAAGACCACGTAACGGCGCGCGCCGAGGGCTTCCAGAATGCCGTCAAACTTGGGATTGGCCGCCGTGTCGTAGGCGGCCTTTTCGACAATCATTTGCGCCGGCCAATGCTCCGGCGGCTCGAACCGGCCGGGAGCGGAGGAGATCGTCTTGGCCCCGGGCAAAAGCGTCTCTCTGATGCGCCGCTGCCCGCGCGTCCCGATGACGCAATGCGCGGGCCAAACTTCGAACTCCGGGTCATCCGGCGTGTGCGCATCAGCGGAGGATAGCACGGGGATCTTCTGTTCCTGCGCGTACTCCATCAGGCGCACCAGATTCGGGATGATTTCTTCCGCGTCCGGCACATAGAGCTTTCCTGCCCGCTCCATAAAATCAATCTGCGTATCGATGTCCATGAACACCAGATCTTCGCGCATTGCAGACCTCCTCAGTCCGCGGTGCCGCCGACTTTCGCCGCGTCCACGTATCGCTCGTGCAATTCGTCAAGCAGGCGCTTCAGCTTCTCGCTCCTTTGGATTGGATACGATGACGCAAAGCGAAGCTCCTGGTATTCTTCCGGCAAACGCTCCAGCCCTTCGCGGGCGCGGTCCCTGATTTCCGAAAGAGTGTGCGCCTCGGCCGTTCGCTTTCCGCCTTCCATCATCATCTCGAGCAAAGGAACTCCGCCCTGAACTTTTTCATCTGCGCCAGCAACCAGATCGTGGTGAAATTTTCCGTTTTCGAGAAAACGATAGACCTGCTTGGGGCCCGGCAAGTAAGATTTCTCTTCGCTGAATTTCGTCTTAGGCTCGACGGTCCCGTTGCGCTCGATGCTGACAAGTTTGTATACAACAGGAAGCGCAGGCAGGTCTCTGGAAGTCGCAAGGTCCGTTCCAACGCCAAACGAATCAATGGGCGCGCCGCCGCCGACCAGTTCCTCGATCCTGAACTCATTCAGATCTCCGCTGGCCACGATTTGAACGTCCTTAAGACCGGCCTCGTCGAGAATCCGCCGCACCTCGCGGCTCTTCTGCATCAGATCCCCACTGTCAATCCGCACCCCCGCGATTTTCTTTCCTAATGCCGCTGCGATGCGCGCACCGGCCGTCGAGTCATAAGTATCAATCAGCAGGATCGCGGATTCGGGAAACGTTTCGACGAAGGCCTCAAAACTCTCTCGCTCCGTTGAAAAAGCCTGCGTCCAGGAGTGCGCCGCAGTTCCGGCCAGCGGGATGCCGTAAAGATGGCCGGCTTCCACGTTCGACGTTCCAGCGCAGCCACCCACGTAAGCCGCTCGTGCCGCGCGCAATCCAGCTTCAGGACCATGAGCTCTCCGCGTTCCGAACTCGAAAATGCTGTGTCCTTCCGCCGCGTGCACCACGCGCGCGGCTTTGGAGGCAATCAAGGTTTCAAAGTTGACCACGGAAAGGAGGTACGTCTCCACGATCTGCGCTTCCAGAATCGGAGCCGTCACCTGAAGAATCGGCTCCTCCGCAAATGCCAAAGTTCCTTCCGGCAGCGCCCGAACCTCTCCCGTAAATCCAAACTCATGGAGATAATCGAAAAAGTCATCAGGGACCGTCCGCAGCGCCTCCAGCGCGCGGAGAAAACGAATGTCCTCGTCGCTGAACCTCAATCCCTCGAGATAGTCCATGGCGGATTCGATGCCCGCGGCGACGAGAAACGAGCGTTCGGAAGGCAAGTGGCGAAGGAAAAGTTCAAAGGTCGCCTCAACGTCCATTGCGTGCTGGAAATATCCCGCAGCCATCGTCAATTCATAGAGATCGACGAGCAAAGCCCGGCCCGATTTGGATTCCTGAGGATTCATATCTTGATAAGATCTTGAATCAAATTCTCCCGTCGCGCCAGGCTCGGTCCAAAGCCTTTCCAATCCTTTGCAAACCGCTTTCTTCAACCAGTATGGTTTTCGAGTATGATGAAGTCAAGCCAGCGGAAATTGGACATAGCGGTGTGAAATGGATCTGCCCGCGCTCACAAAATGGCTCACTGATTACGGCAAGGCCTGGGAATCTCTCGATCCAGCCGGGGCTGTCCGACTCTATGCCGAGGACGTAACCTACCAGGAAACTCCTTTCGCACGTCCCCTGCGAGGCCGCAAAGAGCTTCTCCGCTACTGGACACATGTCTGCGAAACACAGAAGGATGTCCGTTTCGGATTCGAAATTCTCGGCGTTTCGGATGACCGGGGCTTCGCGTCCTGGTGGGCCACTTTCCGGCGCATCCCTCCGGACATTCACATCGAATTGAACGGGGTTTTTGTCCTGACTTTCAACGATGATGGGCTTTGCGTGGCGCTACGCGAGTGGTGGCACCGGCGCGAATTGGCTTCAGCCTGACCGTCCCTTTAACAATCAATCCGCTGCCAGCCGGACGCGCGGAATTGGCGCACGATATTCCCAGTCCGCCACCAGTGCAGCTTTGTACCGGAACAATCGGCAATGAGGGCAAATCTGGGCCACGTGATATGGGCTCTTCAAATCCTGCCATTCATGCTGGCAAGTTCCTGCGAGCGGTTTGTCAATCGCAGGAATCTCGATGTCGGGATTGATATCCATTGTCTTCTTGAGGCGCGTTGGCGCGCCCGTCGGCGAAACAGCATGGACCAGCAATCTCTCGAATGCGTTTCGCCTTATCTATTTTACCTTAATCAGGACTACTCCGTGGCGGGGAACTTGCGCCGTATAACTATTCTGGAATGTTCCCAAGTCTTTGTGCTCCCACAGGTCGCGCACGCTTGCCGAAGCTCCCAGCCCCAGGTCGCTGAATTTCACGGTCACAGGCATGGTGGATTCACCCGCATTGAACAGCCCCACGCCGTAGCTGCCGTCGGCGAGCGGCTTCGCCCACACCTGAAGAGGCCCCTCCTGGCTCACCCGGTGAGCTTCGACGCCTTTCGGATCCTGATCCAGCGCAATCACTTCCTTGTTGGTCAGGATGGAGAGAACTTCCGGCGGCATACTCGACAGATCGTTGCCCGCGATCAGAGGCGCTGAAAGCAGACACCAAAGGCTCATGTGGAATTTCTCTTCTTCCGGATTCCGGCTCAATTGCCCGTTCCCGACTTCCAGCATGTCGGGATCGTTCCAATGGCCCGGCCCGGCGAATTGCCCAAGTCCGTCCTGGCCGAAACCGATGAAAACCATGCGCGTGAAGTCGGGCGAGATGTCACCCGTGGTTCGCCAGAGATTCGCGCCGATTGACGGTCCCCACTTCCAAACCTGATCCATCCCGTACTGGCAAAGGCTGAAGACAATCGGGCGGCCGGTCTTGACCAGCGCGTCGTGCATTTTCTTGTAGACCTGCGGCTCCTGCGAAAGGTGATAAACCTGCCAGGCGCTGCACCAGTCGTACTTCAGGTAATCGACTCCCCACTTCGCATAGGTTTCGGCGTCCTGCGTCTCATGGCCGTAACTACCTTCGTAGCCGGCGCAGGTTTTCGGTCCCGGCGAGGAATAGATGCCCAGCTTCAGCCCGAGACCGTGCACATATTCGGCCAGGCTTGTCATGTCCGGGAAGCGGTTGTTGGGATGAATAAAGCCCTGCGCGTCGCGCTCGCCCTGCCAGCAATCATCGATGTTGATGTAAGTGTAGCCGGCGTCCTTCATGCCGTTCGTGGCCATGGCTTTCGCCTGCGCGCGCACGATGGCGTCCGTCACGCCGCAATGATAGTGATTCCAGCTGTTCCAGCCCATGGGCGGCGTCGCCGCCAATTGCGCCTCCTGAGCCTTTCCTGAGGAGCAAATCAAAAAGACAAAAATGCCCAACGCCAGAACCCGGACAACATTCCGGAATAATTTGCCGCCCGCCATCTTCAACCTCCTTGATCCCTTTTCACGATTCGGAGAGGCGTCAGTGTACTACTCACACGGATTTAAGTCCAATCCGTGAACGAATCTGTGCCGGCAAATTCGGCCGCCCCTGCCCGCCGGCAGCTTGAGAGGAATTCGTCCGCATGATAACCTCGGCACAAGTCCAATTGCGCGGGGGTGGCGGAACTGGTAGACGCAAGGGACTTAAAATCCCTTGTCCCGTAAGGGACGTGCCGGTTCGATTCCGGCCCTCCGCACCAGTTTTTTCTTATATTTAGCGAGCGCGCCAGTTGGTGGCGTACGAGCACTTTCGGCGCGCTGGGTAACGTTTTGGGTAATAAAGCCTGTATTTTTTCGACCGCGGTTCGCAGATTTTCGGCGCTGAGATGGGCGTACCTTTCCGTCGTCACGATGGACCGATGCCCCATCAGTTTTTGAATGCCTCGGAGCGGAACGCCTGCAATCGCCAGCCAGGAGCCGAATGTATGCCTCAAGGTATGGGGAGTCACATTAAAGGGTGCCTCGGCTTGTAGCTTGCATTTCTCCACAAGCGCGTCAAAAGAGTCGTGTATGGTGGTCCACCGACTTCCATTCCTTTTGTGAAAAACAAAGTTACTGCCAGGGTGCTTTCTGGCGAGTAAGGAGCGGAGCGCCCCGATGGCATCTTCGTTCAACGGAATATGTCTCTCCTGGTAGTTCTTAATGTGAAAGTTCAAATGCGGTTTATTCCTCAGGCGAAGGATGCGCCGGGCCAAATCCACATCCGAAAATTCCAGCGTAAGAATCTCAGAGAGCCGTAAGCCAGTATTGCAGCCGAGCATGATGAATTCCGACAGGTCGTCGAAGGGCTCGTTAGGAAGAGCCCAGTGCTTTATAGTGCGTTTTTGGGCCGCACGGAGGAGTTGTGAATACTCATCTTGTGTGAGAAATCTTTCGCGGATCTGGCCATCGTCAGGCAAGTCTTTGACCTTGCGCGCCGGGCTTGTCAGGAGGTTCCCCCACTCTTCTGCCTTCTTCATCATGTGTCGGATGCAGGCCAGCTCCTTATTTACGGTGGTCCCCTTCACTTTGGTACGCCTCGCTTCCGTGTATTGCTCGATCCTCCTTGACGTTATTTGGGTTGTTAGTATTTCTTGACCGAAAAAGGGCAGAATAATTCTTTCTATATAACTGGTCTGTCTTTGGTACCAACTGCTTGATTTGTGAGACTTGACGTAACGAAGATACTCTTCCTTGAATTCACGCAAGGGCAGTGGCCGCACGTTCGAGAAAAGCAGCCTCCGCTCTTCGAGTTCCTTTAAGAACTGCGCAAAGCGAACTTGTGCGGTCGCCTTGTGAGACGTGGCGAGCGAATGATGCGTCCACGTCCCAGTAGCGGTCTGGTACTTAGCGTACCAGCGTCCGTTTTCTCTCTTGATCAGATATACCCGTGTCATTGGAAACCGTCCTTTGTTCAAGCCATTCAACAATACGATCATAATCGAATAACAATCTCCTGCCGACCCTGGTGACTGGGATCTGGCCGGTGTGCGTGAGGTAGTAAATGTAGCTCTTCTTCAGGGGCAAGAGAATGAGGAGTTGCTCGACTGTCAGCCAATGCTTCGTCGGCGACGTGCTGATTTCAAGGTCGTTGGTTGTTTCCGTAGGCATATTTTCACCTCCGATTTTTGACCAATGGACAGGCATCTATGTGAGGAAGGAGCGTCAAGGTCCTCGGCTGGGCGATAGAGTGGTTGTCAAGGTGTCGCTTCGCGTTTGGATAGGTTCAACGACGGCGGCGGTACCGTGAAAGGCCGATTCACCGCTGCGAGCCTTGTCGTAATCGGCTTTGACAATGGCATTAGCCCCGAGTTGGTCAGCGTGGTGCAACATTTCCTCGAACGTATTGCCCTGCACCCTTCCTTTGGTCGCGACAATGCGGTAGCCATCAATTTGAGGTGTGGTTGTGACAAGGATCATGATTTTCATTACCCCACAGGTAGCTGAAAGATTTCGCCGCAACGTGGGCACATGAAGGAGCGGTTCCAAATCTCGTGTCTGCGGGGGAATACTGTGCGGTTGAAACTCCAGAAAGCGGCGACGATGAGGGCGACGACGGCAAGAGAAATATATGCGAAGGTCAGGAAATCATGGCGAAGCACTGCGTCAGGGTTGACCGCGTATGCGTTGAAAGCGTCAATTATCGGGCCAGCCATAACGAGACCAATGAGCCAAGCACCAATTACGTACCGATAGCGTTTCTTGTGAGGTGGCTCCGCGATTTTCGAGAGCTTGCTCTGCGATGTGCCGATGGCTTCTGAGTTGCCGAACCCCAGCAGTAGTCCGCCGTCGCCGAGTGCCCATGCATGACCGCGGGAGCGGGCCTTGACATTGGACAATCCTGCGGCGTGAACCATCGTAAGCTTTACTGGATCTTCTGACTTGCATCTTGGACATTGCATGGCATTGCCTCCTTTACCAAAGGCCCGGAAAGAGCCGATTTCGAACCATCAGTGTGTAGCCGGGATATCCCGGGAGCTGTTCTCTAAGGAATTGGTCCTCGCGAAACGTACGCCACAGGACAATAAATGAACACAGTGTCGCCGGAATGAGTGCGACGTAGGAACCGAGAGCGATTGCCGTTGCAGGCAGGATGAGGAACATTGCCAAATATCCTGGGTGTCGAATGACGCGGTAAGGCCCGCCGGTTATGACACGATGTCCGCGTTCGCCCTGGAAACGGATTGCAGTGGAAAAGAATGGATTAACGATCATGGCCCAGGTTTGGAGGCTCAAGAGAAGAGCGACAAATGCGAGCGCAATCATTTGAGTAGAGAGGGCGATGCTCCGAGTCCAATGGAATCTCCCCGCATCAAGGGCGGCGAAGGCTATGGTTGTGAGAAATAGGAAGCTGATTCCCTTACCGCCGAAAGGGTCTAGACCAATGTCACCTGGATTGCTCCTTTCTTCGAAAAGTTGGGGATCAGCGACGAAGGCGGCGACCAAGGTGACCGCGGCAAAAACTACAAGGTAGGCTCGGAGGACGGTAAGATCCAGCGCACCTGCGCACAAGAAGGCAAGCCCGCCGATTGCCAGGTTCATAATTGCCCATCGAAATAGTGCGTTTGCGCGTGTCATGGCGTCATCCTGAGACCAAGTTTCTGGGAAGCCTGCCCCTGGGAAGCACCTTCCGTTTTCTGATGCTGGCGCGATCGAGCAACCTGTTCAATTGCGCGCTGGACTGTTCCTTTAGCATATTCCTGCCCATTTTCCGAACTGTGGGGAGGATAGACGCTGATAGCACTCGCCACTTCCTGTGGAGTGTCGCCGCGTGAGATTCTGAAGAATGCGTATGCTCGGGTGACGGTCAGCCGGGCGTAATATTGCGGATTTGGTTTGTCATCTCGATAATCGGCAACCTTTTGGATGAGCTTGTCGAGTGGCTCGCCGCGCTCTAGCTTGCGCATCACCCAAGCCCAGTCGTGCTCGGAAGGGGTCCGCTGGTGGGTCGGGCCACGGTCAGCTTTCGATGGCAGAGCGGAAAACTCGCTAGCGCTCTGGGTCGTCGCAAGAGAGATTTTGAAATCTGCAGAGTGATAAGTGTCTGATGTGAACTGTCGTGCCTCAATTCGGTGGCTGGTCTCATATTTCTTGTTGAAGAATCCAGGAAGCCGGAGAACGCGGGTCGAGTCTGTGGCTGCCGGGTCGCCCCCAAATTCTCGAACCATCGCCCTCATCAAGTTTTCAGAATCTGGCTGATTCATCCCTTCGACTTTCCATATCACCTGATACTTCCCTGGCGAAGTGTTGATAACGAAATTGAGCTTGGGAACATTTGGGCTCACTTCGATTTTGGCAAGCGCCTGGTCGCCGTCACGATCGAGGTCGAGATAGACATGCCGAATGATCTTCACGTCCGCCTTCGTCCGCCCATCCGCAGTCTCATTCAGGGCGTTTTGCGAAATGTAGATGTCGGACCCTTGAGCGTTCTTGTGGCGGAGCCAGCCCTGGAACCTGTCGGAAATCGCCTCAGCGGTGGCGATTCGTTGGATGGTTTCGGCTTGGTGGCGGTTGAGAACGACGAGCGCCAGGCGATCAGAGGGCTCATAGTTGGCCTTGATATACTCCTCTGGCGTCAAGGCGTGGGGGTCAGCAGGATTTTGTTCTAGTTGCGGCATGGTTGCTCCTCACGGGTGTAAATTGGCGCAAGGTCGTAACGGTCGGCGTCGGGGTCATAGGCTCGAATTTCCAAGACTTCGGAAACGAATCGCTGGCCTGGTCGGCGCTCAATTTGCACAATCACATTCAATGAATCTGCAATGTTGGATTTGATCGCGTGGTACGGGAGCTCGATCCCGCTTTGCAAGACGCAACTCGTAAAACGCGCGAGTCCCTGATTGGCGGAAGTTGCATGGACCGTGGAGAGCGTTCCCGAATGCCCTGTATTCAAGAGTTGCAGGAGATCAAAAGCCTCGCCGCCGCGAATCTCCCCCAGTATGATTCGGTCGGGCCGGTGGCGAAGCGTTGCTTTCAGCAAGTCTCGAATGGTTACGGCAGGAATGCCCAACTGTTCGCGTCGCGCTTCGAACCGAATCAAATTGGGTTTTTGAATCTGAATCTCGGCCGTATCTTCAATGATGACCAGCCGTTCCTCATTGGGGATGTATTTCGCGAGCGCATTTAGCAGTGTCGTCTTGCCCGTGCCCGTCCCGCCGCTGATGAGGATGTTCTTCCGGTCACGCACAAAGCGAATAAGTTCGGAGGCCAAGCATTCAGGGAGGGTGGCCGTGCGGACAAGTTCGGCGAGCGCGAAGTGCCGGGAGTTGAATTTGCGGATCGTGAGCGTGACACCGTTAACGCTGCAAGGGGGGATGACGGCCGCGACGCGACTGCCATCGGGTAGGCGGGAATCGAGGATGGGCTTGGCCTCCGAAATATCGTCTCCAAGCCTGCGTGCAATGTTCTTGACCGCGATCAGCAAAGATTTCTCTGAGAGCCTGACGTCGGGAACAGGTTTGAGGTAGCCGTCCCGCTCGATAAACACGCTGCCGGGCCCGTTGAGCATGATTTCGCTGATTTCCGGGTCGAGAATCAGGTGCTCGATGGGCCGGAGGAACGGAAGAATGAGTTCAAAACCTGTCATGCGAGTGTCTGCTCCTGTGCAACTTTCTGAGTCTCATGGAGAGCCACGTGGCCCGATTGACGGAAAGGTTCAATTTCGATTGCCGCTGTCTTTGAGACTTCGCGGCTGAGCCGGTCAGTGAGCGTGGCCGCATCGTTTGTGTAAATCTGTGCGTTGTGCCGGGCACGCGAAAGTGCAACGTAGCCGAACCGTTGGTTGATAAGCTCCTTTGTGTCGCGATCCTCCGCTGGAACGTGGATGATGACGCGGTCCACCGTCTGGCCCTGGCTCGTGTAACTGGTCATGGCATAGCCGTAGTCGAGGTGTGAGTGCTGGCGCAGGTTGAAGCGAGCGGTCTTGCCGGAATCAAGACGAAGTTGCAAATTCCCTTCGGGCGCTATCGCTTCAACGCGGGCGAGCGTTCGATTAGGTATTCCCAGCTTTTTGAACGGCGCGGTGAATTGGATCTTGTCGCCGACGGCAAAGTGCCGTTCTTCACGTTTGTAAACGTTGACGCCCTGAAGTCGCCGTGGATCGTAAGTAATTTCCTGGCCGTTCTTGCGCTGGACAGTGAGCAAGTTTTCGCGGGCATTCACTTGACTAACATATGCGTACTCCTCGGCCTTCAGTTTGAAAAGAGCGCTTCCGCGGGTATAGCGGACAATATCGCCGATCTCATACTTCGCAGCCCACTGGCGGTCGGCCCCGGTCAGCTCATGCCGGTTGGTCAAAACTGAAATCCGGAATTCGTCTTTCGCCACGCTCCCTTGTGCCTGAAGTCCAAGATGGATTTGCCGGTTGATTTGCTGACGGCTTTCGTTATCGGGGGAAACCACAAGCGTCTTGTCGGGCTGGCGAAGATAGTCGGAAGCGATCGCCTGAAGGCGCAGTTCTTTGTCCGAGAATTGGTGAACGCGCCCTTGGGCCTGCAAAAGCTCGATTGCAGTTTTGACATCTCCGCTTGCAAAGGACTCGATTGCTGCTTTGAGTTCAGGGTCTTTGGGGCGGACAATTTCTTCAAGGCGGGCCGTGCGCATTCCGGCCTGCTGGAACTGTTCGAAGGGTTTGCCGGCGTCCACGGCCTGATGCTGGCGAATGTCTCCGACAAGCAAAACGCGGTCCTCGGGGCGCAGCCGATTGAAGAATTCATGGACCTGAACAGTGCTTGCCAGGCTCGATTCATCGAGGACATAAAGCCGTCGCGATTCCTGCTGTCGAGGCTGGCCCTTAATCAGGAATTGCTGGAGGGTAGTAGATGCGATGCCGGCCTTTTCGAGCCCGTGGGCAGCGCGGGAGGTCGGGGCAAAACCCCGGACGCTGTATCCGTCGTTCTCGGCTGCCCGGCGAATGGCACTTAAAGTGGTTGTTTTCCCGCTGCCGGCGATCCCCTGAAAGCCTGTAATCTTGTCGCGGCTTTCGAGAATGTAAGTGACTGCACGGCGCTGTGCCTCGCTCAAATGCCGGAACTCTGATGAAACCAGGCTGGGGATATTTCTTTCGTGAACCAAGGCCGCACTGGCCCCCTGGCCTGCGGTCATGCCCGCAATGTTCTGGCGTTCATAGGTGAGCATCTGACGGGTAGTGAAGGAGCGGTGCGGCGCTGTCACCGGTGCTCTTTTGACCTCGACGAATTCACCATTCGCGATACGCTTGTCCAGGTTTGCCCTGATGTGCTCAAGGGTCGCATCACCCATCGCCCGCTTCAGAGAATCGCGGATGAGAAGCCGCTCCTCGACCACCGCCTCGCGTTCGATGTTCCGGTCGCGGGCATAGGTGATGGCTGCCTGTGCGATTGCAGGCGCCTTCGCGTCATCACTTGCCTGGTGTACCCGCTGTCGGGTCGCTTGGGCCTGGCGTACGACACCTTTCGGATCGTTCCCGTACTTGGAGGCGAGCTCCAGGTTCACAGTTCTCATTTCCTCTGGCGTGAGATGGATTTTCCTGCTGCGGGTCCTATGACCAGCAATTTGCGCGTCTCCGACGCCGCCAAGATTGTGGGCCTCAAGGAATGCATAGATTTGTTTGCTCCGCGGGCTACTGGCCGCGAGATATTCCTTTGTATAGCCCTTGATTTCGAACTCGCCTTCCTTCCCGCGCTCCAATTCGTAACCGAGCTTCCGCAGCCGATGCGCCAGATCGGAGCGATAAATGGCCGTAGCGTATGCTTGTGATTTGTACAGTTCGCGGGGCTGCAAGGCGTGAAATTTCCCGTCCGCCGTTTGAGTGACGTTGAAAATGACGACGTGAGTGTGAAGGTGGGGGGCGGAGTAGCCATTCACGGGGCGGGCGCTGTCGTGTTCAAACTTCGCGGCAATCATTTTGGCGGTTGTCTCGGCAGGGCGGTTACCACCGATGCGGGCCTGAATATATCGTTCCAATTCAGCGAGTGCGGTTTTGACACTTTCGCCGTGAGCTTCCCGGACTCGTTTGTCGCTGCCCACAAGTGCGGTGATGGAAACACTCTTCGGTGCACTGAAGGTCGCATCCCATCCGGCTCGGTGCTCTGCCGTCTTAGTCTTTCTTGACTCCTCATCTGTGCGTTCGGACGGGAAGCGGTGGCGAACCAATTGCTCGCCCGTCAGCGGTTGCTGCCCCTCGGCAAGCCCATGGAACTGTTCCGAAGTTACGTTCCCTTTAAGGCCCCATTCCGAGGCCAACCTGCCCTGCCACTCGCCAAGAACTCGGTCGCCTTGCGTGTAATAGTTCTGCTTGGGATTGGCGAACTCCTCTTGGTGGTAGGAATGCGCCTGACCGGAAGTGAGCGGTTTGGAGATTGTCAGCATGATACTAGTTCTGGCTCATCATGGGTTGGCTTTCGCCTGAGCGAATTGGTTTGTCCTTTTGTGTATTCTCGGACGGCCGAATGACCTCGGGGTCGCCATCGGTGGGCTGGTCGGTCAGTGCCAGACTTTCCTGGCCCGAACCGTTATCGGCTTTCGCCTCTTTCAAATAAATGTCTCGCACTCCACCGCGTTTGAATGGCGGATGGTGATAGACGACGGGCGTGTACGGGAATCGAAGTTTGAGCGTGTAGCCTGGAGTCTGGAAATAGCCCTGCAAGTCCTCAAGATTGCTGACTTCGGATGCGAGAATCGCGGCTTCAATCCGGCTGTCGAGGCTTGCGTTCCTTGAGTAATAGAAGCCCCAATCGCCGGTGCTTCGGCCTTCACGCAAGTGCTCCATTTCAACTTCGCCGATACATTTGCTGATCCACTCCGCGGCGCGCGGTTCGCTGGTTCGCAGGAAGATTTTGGTGCGGGGCTGCGACAGCATCGCCTCGGCCTCACGGCCATAGCGCATTTCAACCTGGCTTCGTCCCTGAAGTCCCATAACGATACGTGTGTTGGATTTCCTTGACTCGGCTAGAGCCAGGGGAAGGTTGGGCAGCATCTCCAAACTCGCCACCTCATCCACAATGACCCAAGTCGGGGGCGCGGCAATTCCTGCCTGCGCGGTCAGTCGAAGAATGATGAAATCGAGCCAAAGGCTGATGAGTGGCCGAAGTGTCTCCCGTGTTTCCGGCGTACTTGTGAGAAAAACCCATGCCGTCCGATTTGCAGCCCATTCGGTCGCCGTCCACGGCTTTCGGCCTTCGGGGGAAGGTAAGAGGCGAAAGGCATTGCTCGCGCGTTCGAGAACTCCCAGCACACCGCTGCGCTGCTGTGGCGCGTCCTTCGCAATAATGGCTTCAAGCGGGGTTCCTTTGACCCGCTTGTCGATCTCAGGGTCGGCGTGGGCGATCCAATCGCAGAGATCTTGCGGTGTTGGATGGAGCCTCAGCAGGTGGGCGAGGATCTTCCGTGGACTCTCGATGAAGAATCGGTTCTCGCGGTCGCGGTCTGGGAAAAGAGACTTGGCGAGTGCGTCCGCTTCGGTTGGATGGGTTAGTTCGTCCGCTGGGCCCCAGTACGGCATCCTGGCGTCGAGCGGGTTAAGGATTACATCGCCTCGGCGTTCGTTAAAGAACTCAGGCAAGTATTCCCTGGCAGGGTCGTACACAACCGCTGCTTCCTTTCGCTCGTGGATTTGAGCGAGGAGCTGCCGGACCAGGGACGACTTGCCTGTTCCTGTATCCCCGACAAACAAGAAGTGCTGACACTCGTTCTGGCGGGCGACACGGACGATTGTCTGCTCTGCCTTCTCCAGGAAGAGCCTTTCCCAAGGGCTTGGCGAGCCGATGGTGCGCCAGCCGACCCCCGAGTGGTGGTGTGCGCGCCGATGGAACTGGGTGCGGGTTAAGAGATTCGCGCCTTTGAGGACGCGCCCGAAATGCCGCCGGCGCGCTTGCTGAGAGTCCTTTCGAATCGCAAATGGAAGTGTCACGGCAAGGAATAAAAGGCACGTGTACCAGGCGTTCCGGCATAGCTCCCAGAGCGAATGGTCGCTGTAAATGGAATGGGCGAGCCAGGCGTGAAGGTCGGCGTCATCGAACTTGAGGCTTTTCCAGACGAGCCTCTGCGCTCGGGCGCGGAGAGCGGCACTTGAAAGCGCCAGGTCAGGCAACTGACCCGCGGGTTGCGAAGTGGGAAGCGCTGATGCAACGTCTGCGTCGAGAGCCAGGCGGGTCTGGTGGGAGAAGACAACATACAATAAGCGGTAGGGCCGAGCAGGGCGGAGATTGCGGTTGCGGGTCTCAACGAGATGGGCTGTCTGAGCATAGGTGGACAGGTAGAGCCGCTGCAAGGGCGTCCAAGAGGTCTTGTATTGAAAGGCAAACTCCCCGGCCCCCGCAACGAGGGCCAGAAAGAGGGCCAGGACTGTGAACACGGGCTTTGAGCGCGGCCATTGCCGATCTTGGGCCGGATATCGAACAGGGACACGAAGGTCATCATTCATGACGCTCTTCCTTTCTGGTTTGCTCGCCTGAAGCGGCGGCGTCGAGCCGCACCTTGGCGGCCCTTGAGTAGGCGAACTGGAGGAGTTGTGCTGCTTCTTTGAACTTGGCGTTGTGCGCTCTGTCCACAATCTCTTGGGCTTTTTGTGTTGTGATCTTTCCGTCGCGCCCAAGTGCGCAAAGCATGTCAATCAGGATTGCCTGGGTTGCTGTGATTTCGGCCATTGCTGCCAACTGAAACGGTGAGGGGCCGCGTCCCGTTGCCAAGGCCAAGAGCGTGTCACGGCACCATGCGGCAAGTGGCTTGGACTCCCGAGCGGCCAATTCCTTGAGGGCCTGGAATTGTTCCTTCGTTACCTTCAGGCCGATTGGGTCGGTGAATGCTTGGTCTCTATTCGGCATCTCAGTCGCTCGCTAAGTCGTTGAATTTGTGGAGGTACTGGCCAGTATCGGAAGGATACTTGCCAGTACCGAAGGGTCGTAAGTCTTTGCAGTTGAATGAGTACCAGCGAGTATCGCGGGTACTCGGCAGTACCCTTCCCAGGGGTGACGTACCAAGCGCGGCGAAGCCGCGCGCCTGGTCTGCCGCTGCGAAGCAGCGTTGACAAGACAACCCATCACATATCTCCAATCGAGTTACGGGACGTTGCCGATGATATAGACCACAGCGGCGGCAATGACCTGATAGAAGGCATACTGAATGAAAGCGCGGAACCATCCCCAGAAAAGCCAGTCGAGTTGCGGAACGATGAAAAATGGAATGAAGATCGGCCCTACGAGGACGCAAACGGCAGTTGCTACAACCCCGAAGGCCACGATGACCATTGCGATGGCATCGGCGACGGAAAGCAAAATCATGATGCCCCAGTACTCGAAATAGGTCCAAAACTCGAGCGACGCGCCCGGAGGCTCGACAGTTCCCATAAAAGCTGAAATGCGACTCGTGATTGTGTCCAGCATGTCATGCGAAATGGTGTTTGAGAGATATTCGGTCTGGTTGATGACGAGGTGGTGGAAATCCACGCCGATGCCGGGAATGGGAGTGTTGTAATAATTGATCATGGCAAAGCCGAAGGCGATCATCATTACCAGGCTCGCGAATCGGGAGAACTGCATCCCCGCATAGAACTCTCCGGCGCCGAGCGCGATCTTGATGCCGAACCAGGCGAGCATGATGGTAGCGAGCGCGCGGAACATGTCCTGGCCCATGTGGACAAAGATTCCGGTATTCGCGGTCAGCAAGTTGGTGATCGCGGTGAAGACCCAGGCGTAATAGTTCGAACCCCACATGGTGGAACACCTCCGCGCGCTCGTATTTGTTGGTTAAGGGAGCCGGTAATTCGCCAATGTGGTCCCCATTCCACTGGTCACATCGGAAATCGCAGGGACCATGTTTTGGCGCTGGTAGATGTCGGAGTTAATCGCACTTGTCATCGCATCGCGCTTTTGCTGCGAAGCGAGGACCTGTTGTTCGAGTTGGGAAAGACGAAGGTTGTTGGCGTCCTGAAGTGTGCGGAGCGTCAGGACGTTGGCGGCGTTAATCTTGTTCAAGACGGCGACTTGAGAATTGAGTTGCGGATTGTTTGAGAGCGAATCGTTTTCAAGGTTTTCGATCTGCCGCTGAATGTCTGGTGAATCGGCGCGTAGAGTCCCAATAGTGGCGAGACTGCTGGTATTCACGCCATCGGTCAGTTCGACGTTGGCGTAATTGGCGAGAACGCGCTGGCGCTCGTCGGCTGGCATGGAGTTGAGCTGGGCAGTGTTGTAGCGTTGGAGTCGGTTGGTCGCTTGTGTGTACCCCGTTTCGACCGTTGAGAGGTTCCCGGAATTCGCTCCTTCGACCCAGCCATTGGTGTTCTGATACACGTCGGGCACGGTCATGAGGTTGTGCCAGTTTGAGAACTGCGCTCTGTAGCGCGCGGGCATGTTCTGGATGCTTCTTGCCATCTGCACGGCCAAGTTGTATTGGCTGACAGCGTTTTCGTAGGTCGAGCGAAGTTGGCTGAGCTGGCGGGTAAGCTGGTAATAACGGAGGACGGCATTGTGAAAGTTCGTGGGGTCGTACACAATGCCGAATCCGAACTGTGCGCGGCCCAAGGTTGGAGTGAGAAAAACAAGCAGTGCGGCAAAGACAAAAAGTTTCTTCATTTGTTTTTTCTCCCGTTTTTAGATTGTGGTCGTTCGTGTTTTGCGCCCGGATTGCAAATCAGAGGTCGGGCGGCATGTTGTGGTTGTTGTAGTCGGGCAAGAGCAAATCGTTCGATAGATAGACGTTGACGCGCGTGCCTTCACGGATGGTGATCGTGGGCAAAATGTTCAGGAAGTGGTCGAGAATGCGCTCGCCGGATGTCGCCATGCTTTCGCCAAAGCCAGCACGAGCGTTATCGAGCGGAGATGCAGTAAATACATTTCCGGTGCCCGATTCGCCGATGCCGCCGAGAATGCCGACCGCAAGCGAAGCTCCGAAGATCCGCGCGTAGTGGTTGTTGACCTTATCGTGGAGCGCGGTTGCGCCTTCCTGGTCGAGTCCCTTGAACTGGTCGAGGCTGACGGAATAGCCATCGGGCATGATGAGGCGGTGGAAGAAAACGGCGAGCCGTTCCTGTCCGAATGCGCTGACCTTTCGCGCTTCTCCAAGCACTTTGGTTCCCGCTGGGATCAGCACGTGCTCGCGGTCGTGGGAGTAAACGTCCTCTGTCACAAGACAGTCCACCGGCCCAGAAAATGAGCCGTTCAGCCGGTTCATCAGGACGGTGGGAATGATTGTCCCTTCAAAGAGAACATGCATTTTTCCCGTTGAGGAATTGAGCTCACCGGCTGATGCAACGTTGGGATTGTGGTCTATGGTTTCCGGCGCCGTCGCGGACTGCTGCGCGTCGGTTGGAGCGGTTGGGTGTGTGCTGCCTCGCGGTCCCACATTGGGTGGGTATCCCTCAGGCGAACCGATTTGCCGCTCGAACCGAGCCTTCTTTTTCCCGATAGCGAGATAGCCGCTGTCCACAATTTCGGGGATGATGTAAACGCCGTTGTCCAGATCGAAGTTCACCAGACTGGCCTTGCCATCCTTGACTTCGTAGATTGTGGGCTTTTCCTGTACGTCGCACTTGATGTAGGTGAATTTGCTGTCGTGATAGATAGCAGTCACCGAAAAAGGCGGTCGCGTGGTTTTCGATTTGTAGGTGTAATCGAAACGGAGTTGCGCCGGATAGCTTTCGCGAAACTGCGTGGTGGCCTTCTGAATGCTCGCCTGAGCCTTTCGAATCACTTGGGCCACCTGGGCCCGTGCGTCTTGGGCTTCGCGGCGGTAAACGGCGACTTCCGAGGCCCGAACGTAACTGACATTGCCTTCAATGCCTGAGAGGTTCGTTCCGGCCTTGGGCACGACGAAAACCTTGAGGTCAGGCTGTTCGTTCGGGTTATCGCTAATCTCCTTGAGAAGGAAGGAATAAATGTGGCCGCTTGCGGTCACGAGATTCAGATTCGTCTCAATGTCGGTCTGCGCGGGATGGACGTAACACAGGTTGTGAACGCCGTTGATGACCCAGAAATCTTTATCCCCGGTCGTGAAGTCGAGGATCTCTTCGTTCGACGGGAGGACAATCAGCGTGGAGAATCGAACCTTGGTGTGGATCGTAATGATATCCGGTTCCGAATACTGAACGACGCGTGCGGATTCCGCCGCGCGGATGGCGGGGGCGAACGCGAGGAAGAGGACTAACACAGTGCCGAGATGAATCGTTTTTTTCATTTCTGTTCTCCTGGTGAGATTGAAATTCCAAGAACAATTGCTGGCACGGCAAATGCAAAGCCAAGGACGAAACCAAACAAGAAAGCGCTGGCTGGCTCGTGAGGAAGCCATCGGGCAAAGGTCGGCCATGCGCCGTAAAAGCCGACAAGTGGCGGAAACGCGCAAAGGCACACATTTCCGGCTGGGAAAAGCTGGCGCTTGTTCATGCGCGTTCCTCCGCGAGCTTCTTAAGTCCTTCCTCGAAGCCGCATTGTTGAAAGGCTTCCCGCCTTTTCTGGTTGTCGAAAGGATCGTTCGTGTAAAGCCAGTAGCTCTGCGGGTCCACGTCGAGGTTGGCAACCTTGGCGATGTCGGGCTTCTTGATGAGCATCTGGCGTTTCGGAATGAGTGTGGAAATCAGTTCCACCTCGCGGTCGTTCAGGTGGAACTGCCGCTGATAGAGGTCGCGGTCCATGTCGGGGTTGGCAAGGAAAATCTTGGTCGCGCAGCTCTCGATGATTACATCCAGAATTTCCGACTTGCGCAGCTCGTCGAGCGATTGCGTCGAAAGGACCATCGCCGCGTTCGACTTACGCCATGTTTTGAGGGCCTCGACGATGTAGCTCTTGATGCTGGGGTTGCGGAAGAAGACCCACGCCTCGTCAATGAAGAACGCTTTGAAAACTTGGCTGCTTGCGCTGCCCGTGATAACGCCATTCGCCCGGTGGAGGACATAGAAGAGCAACGGCTCCAGGATATCGGGATAGCCGCTCATCCCCTGGAAATCGAAACACTGGAACTGAGCAAAAGTCAGCGTATCCTTCGGATTGTCGAAAACGAATCCGAATTGGCCGCCTGCCGTCCATTTCTCTAGTCGTTTGGCAAGATGGCGGTTGAGCGTGTTCGCCAGCGTGCCAAGGGTCCTTAGTTCCGGCTCAATTTCGTACAGGTTCTCGATCTGGTGGTAAAGGTCTTGGGATTCCTCTGTCGTCAGACGTTCTTCGCCTTTACCTTCCATGAGTACCTTCACAAACAGAGTGAGAAAGTCGAGATTTTGCTTCGTGTGAGGCAGGCAGAATGGATTGATCGTGAATGCCGATGAATTCAGACCCACGCGGACGTATGCGCCGCCGAAAAGTCCGGTAAGTGTTTCAAAACTCCCGCCCAAGTCGAAAATGAACGTAGCAGGCTCGTACTTCTGCAGGTTCGTTATCAGGAAATTCAGAAGGAACGATTTCCCCGCCCCTGTGCGCCCCAAAATCACTGTATGGGCCACATCCTGATAATGGAGATTCAGGTAGTAGGGCGTCTTGTGATTGGTTTCGAGGACGGCCAGGTATTCGCTCTTCAAGTGCTGGTTGACCTGATTGCCGGAATGAAGGGTGAACAGAAACGAATAGTCGGCGTAATTGGTGTTGAGGATCAACATCCGGCGTAGGTTAAACGCATAGTTGCCAGGGACGGTCGCAAGGTAGGCGTTCAGGAGGTTGTACCGCTCTTCGTAAATCGTGGCGTCGTGGACGCCGAAGACTTTGTAGAAGTCCGCGCACGCTGCTTCGACTTTTGCCAAGTCGAGGTCGTAAACCACGATATTCAGCGAGAATTCGCCAAAGTAATTCCCCTTGAGCTCAAGCTCCTCCAACGCCTGGCCAAGATCGCGGACCTGGGCCTCTTTCGAATCGTCAACCAGGACGTCGCGCGGATTCTCCGGCTGGTTCGACATGCTGAGGTGGCTCATGAAGGAGCGCTTAGTGTTGTGATAGTGCCGTCGGCGGGAGTGAATCAGGCTCCGGGTCTTGTCCGAAGCCTGCCTTTTCCATTCGCTCGCGACGTAGAAATTCGCCGGGATTTCGAGGAGCCGTTTGAAAATCAGCGGGAAACTTTGGGCGGAAGGCTCTTTCAGCGTCATGACCTTGGCGAAGTAATCGTCAAGACGCAGATAACCCCGGTGGCATTCAAGATGCGATTCACAAAGGGCGCAATCGAGAAATGCATCGCCGTTGGCCCTTGCCATGTCGGTCTTCGGAGGTGAGAAATTGAGGATGGATTTGAGAACCTTGGCCGCGCTCTGCTTTGGAAGGATTTCGACATTTGTGAAATCGCTGACCTGCCCCACGAAGTTTCGGGCTTTGGCCAAAAGCGCGGCCCTCTGGAAAGCGTCGTCCTTTCTCTGGCTTCGACAATCGAGCGGCATCCTGCCTTCAGGGAACGGATCAGGGACCTTGACGATTATGTTTTTGGAATGGCCGCGCACGGGCTGAACAGGCTCAGGCCCGCGGAGCCGGACGTGGAATTCGTTGGTTCGACCAATGACCTGAGCGAGCTTTCAGGCGCGCATGATTCGCGGTGGGCCACGGAATTTGAAAAGCAATTAGCCCTGAAGGAAATCGAGCGATATATGAGCAAACGGACGCGCCACCTTCTGAGGCTCCGCACAGTGGGGTATTCGTGGGAAGAGATCGCGCAGAAAGTTGGCACAACGGCGAACAATGCCCAGGTTCTCTATAACCAGGGCGTGGCGTGGGCGCGCAAGCGCATCTTGGGCCGGAAAAGATCGCGGACTGGTTCCGAGCCTGGGAGGCCGAAATAATGTCGGAACCGAAGAACCACAAAACGCTTTCAATGCGTGAAGGAGACCAGCTCGTACAAACGGCCAGGCGTGTGCTGCTGGACGGAGGTTACCCGAATCCAGACCGGGTCGGGTGTCCGGGAACCTCTGTGCTTAGAAAGATTGCGTCCCGCAAGATGCCGATTGCAGAGGCTGACAGGTGGGTGGACCATCTCAATATGTGCTCGCCGTGCTTCATTGAGTACACCGCGATCCGCGAGCGCGCCGCAAAGCGAAAGAAGCTGGAATTTGCGCTTGCGATGGCGGCAATGGTTGCTGTCATTGTAATTGGCGGCTGGTTGTGGAGAACCCATCGGTTCCCTGGATTTGGCGGAGGGCCCAATTTGGCCAGCGTCGTTCCTGTCACGCTTAATTTGGAGAACCGGGGGGTCTTTCGCGGGCCGCAACCGCCGTGGGTCCCCACCGGCCCTGTTTACCTTCCGCGTGGTCGGCTGGATCTTACCGTCCTGCTGCCGTTGGGCAGCGAAGCCGGGAATTACGGCGTTCTCGTGGCTACAAAATCGAGGAAACTGCTGCTTGAAGCAAAAGGCCCAGCGGTGATTCGGAGAGATGGTGTCACAGTGCTGAAAGTCAGGCTCGATGATTCGAAGTTGAAGCCGGGTAGCTATACATTAGGAATCGGAGAAATCGGGTCCGAGCCGTACAGCTATCCGCTAGACGTGCGATAATCGCGACAAGCAGGTGAGGTGGGGATGTGGAATCCTAAAGA
This sequence comes from Terriglobia bacterium, assembly GCA_046706005.1. GTDB lineage: Bacteria > Acidobacteriota > Terriglobia > UBA7540 > UBA7540 > JBJKPU01. Next base: position 37,107 of record JBJKPU010000103.1, read on the forward strand.
GAAAATTGTAGCTCTCACCTTTGCTCTCGTTCTGCCGTATATCGCCATTGTGATGTACTTCGCCCTTCGGGTACAGGAACACCCCTTACCGAACTGGTTTCCATATTTCGGCCTATCCTACATTCTGGGAACGATGATTGTGGTGATGGTTTTCAGCCGGAAAGTCCATCGAGCCACTGCCCTCAAGCAGAAGGAAACGCCAAGATCGGCTTGGTTGTGGTTGTCAAGAGCATGGATGGCATATCTGGTGGCAGTCTGGTCTGGCTTTTTTATCTGGGGTGCGTACCTGACCTTGAAGGGTTCCCTTCAATGGCGGCGGTCGCTTCCGGCTGGAGCGTTCCTCCTGGCGATTATTATTGTGTTCGCATGGGCGCTATACAAGGACTTCAGGCGCTTTCGGAACCAGACAGTAGCGAACAATAAGAGCACAGCTAAGATTTGATTTTACGCGACTAACTCCTCAAGTCGAGCACGGAACCAATGACTGAAGCAGAGAAACAAGCACTCGCCATCTATGAAATGATTTGCGCAACCAGCGGTGATCGCCCGATTGGATTCAATTCGGTGGAGGAGATGTACCGCGGACTAGCCGCCTGGCGTGCGCAGAACCCAGCCCTCATGCTGCTTCGGGAATCGGGGCCTGAGGTGCAACTGGCGTTCCTGGACCAGTCGCCAAGGTGGATACAAGCCGAATCTCAAATGTCGCGGCCGTGGAGCATCTGCCAAACGCTTGTTGACGCGATCACGATAGCGTTACATTTGGCCCCAAAACCACTGCCGAACGACCTTGTATTAAAACTCCTCTGCGGCTACGGACAGCGCGCTGGGATCGCCCGTTTGAGTTTTCCCATCGCGCTGCTTTTGCCGCTTTTAACGAAAGAGCAAGTAACAGAAGAAATCAGGAGCCAACTACGGAAAATCCATTTGCAATTTGCACCGAGTCCTACCGGATTGCTCGACCCGCACTCAGAAAAAATGAGGGTTCTAATTGGGCCGTTAATTCGGGTCGAGGGCGAAAAGGAACCCGATCCCGGACGAGGCCCTTGGTCACAGATCGTTTTCGACGAGGTGAAGCAGAAGGAAGAGGTAGCGCGCGCAGGGTGGGAAGGCTTGCTCGAACATTGTCGCACTTTGGAACAGAGCTTCCCCTCCGCGAAATGGACCAACCGTGCGCGCGAGATGGTCAGTGCGTTGGGCGACTCGGAAGTTATGCAGACCCTGCTGCGCTGGCTCGCGCTCGGGCCGACGCCGGGGCAACCGAGGGAGGGAAGATCGCCGATTGAGGATTCGGCGTATCAAAAAGGCGTTGTCTGGTGCGTGGCGCAATGCAAAGAGCGCGACGTTGGCATTGCTATTGGAGATTTCACGCTGGCCTGTCTCCGGAAGGTTCCGATGTTGGGTGCCGTCTCACAAAAGGTGGGATTCGCCGGCGTTCAAGCTCTCGGTTCAATGGAGACGGGCGAGGCGGTCGAGCAGCTCACCCGGCTCCGCGCCAAAGTTAAGTACTCTGTGGCTCGTCGCCTAATCGAGAAATCGCTCCGCCAAGCTGCGGAGCGCCGTGGCCTGAGCGTTGAGGAATTGGAAGACATGTCGGTCACTCGGTACGCACTGAATGCCGAGGGCGTAATGGAAATTAAGGCTGGAGACGCCAAAGCGAAGATGAACCTGCGCGAGGACGGCAAAGTCGGAGTCGTTTGGCAGGATTCCAGTGGAAAGAAAGTCAAAGCCGCTCCATCCCAGGTCAAAAAGTCCTTTCCGATAGAGGTTCGAGTGGCTTCCGCGTCAGCCAAGGAGTTGGAGCAGGCATTCCAATCGCAGCGGGCGCGACTCGAATCCTCATTGATAGCGGCACGCTCGATGCCGTTCGAGCACTGGCGCAAGCACTTTGTCGAGCACCCGCTTCTCAGCGTCCTTGGCCGCAGGCTCATTTGGTTGTTCAACGGCGGCCAAGGCTGGGAACGCTCCGGGATATGGTCGGATGGCGAGGTCCATGACGTGTCAGGAACGGCGGTCGATCTCGCGGCGGCGAAAGAGGTCCGCCTCTGGCATCCCCTTTCAGCGGACGCGGCCGAGGTCCAGAAATGGCGCGAGCGGCTTTTCACCGCGGGTATCCGGCAGCCTTTCCGACAGGCCTTCCGCGAGTTCTATCAGGTCACCGACGACGAACGGCAGACGCGGATGTACTCAAACCGCTTTGCCGGGGTTTTGATGCGACAGCACCAGCTTGCCAGCCTTTGCCGCGCCCGTGGCTGGGACTACCGGCTGATGAGCACGAATTTTGACGGCGGTAATGTTCCGACGAAGAAGCTGGGTGCTTGGGATATGCATGTGGAATTTCACGTCGATTTGCCACCCGACCGCAACAACGCGCTGCGCGATTCCGCCATTGGGGAGCAATCGGGAACCGGGATCAATCTGTTCATCGGCTCCGATCAGGTGCGATTCTACCGTGATTTTCGCGAGGTCGCTGTAGATGAGGTCCCGGCTATAGTCTATTCCGAGGTGATGCGGGACATTGACCTGTTTACAAGCGTATGCGCCGCAGGCGAAGACGAGACATGGACGGACCAAGGGGATCGTGGTACCGGTGTTTTCAGTCGGCGGTTCGATCTTCAGGAGTACACAGCCGTAGTCGAACTGCGCGCCGAAATATTGTCGCGAGTCCTCCCGCACACCCCCGTAAGCGACCGCTGCAAAATCAAGAAGACCTACCTGGAGGTACGGGGACACCTTGGGACGTATCACATTCACCTGGATTGGGCTGCTGCGGGGCTGGTAACTGAATCCGAAGTCCGCTGGCTGAAAATCCCACGAAAAATTCTAGACGCAGTGGAGCTCGATCTGACGGCTATTCCAATTGACCCGGACTATCGGACGGAAACGATTGTGCGCAAAGCCTGCGTCTTGGCGGATGACTGGAAAATCGATTGCCCAGAACTCGTCCGCCAGCTCATGCCGGAGTGAAATGCGGGTTAAAAACCGGCATCCGGACTAATGCCGGCGGGGCGCAATTGAAATCGAGGCGTCGCCTACCAGAGTAAACCCTGCCCAATCCGAAGGTGCGACTTTGTTACTGAATGTTTTCATCAAGCTCAGCTTGGCCTGACGCAAGGCTTCGCCTACGTCCTCGCCTTCCGCGACGTTCCGGTAAAACTGCTTCATCAGGTCAGTTGTAAAAGTGTCTGAGGCGAGCCAAAGGCTGGCCAGAACAGAACGCGCTCCGGCGTATAGGAACGCCCGCTCGATGTTTTCGATTCCCTCTTCGCCCTCCAAGCGGCCCGCGCCGGTATCGCAGGCGGAAAGAGTCACAAGGCCGGCATTCAGACGAAGCTCTCTGATCTGCCGGACTTGCAGCAATCCGTCGTCGTGGTGCGCAGGGTCCGGTGTGAGCACCAACGCCGCGCGGTCGGGATAGTTCGCGCTGGCGATTCCGTGAGCCGCAATATGGATGATTTCGAAGTGGCTGAGAGGTTCAGCCTCAAATGCCGCATCGATTGCGGCCGGCCCCAGTAAAAGGACGCTGGAACCGCTAAAGATTTTTCCGGCTGCGGTGACTTCGTTCCTGCTCTGGGGCAAATCGGGAAGTGGACTGGCCTTAGGGTCAAAAGGATCCAAGACGCCGTGCCGGATGTCGTCGGAGCTCGTTTTTGTGTGGCTGGCCAGCTTTATTGCCGGCGGCTGGTATTCGATTCCGGCCACGCCGAGAAAGGTCTCCTGCGAAGCCTGAGCGGTTTTGGCCGTTTCGATCAAGTGCAGGACAGTGGCGGAAGGTGCGTAGCTGACCACGTGTGCGGCGAGCACGTACTTGCCGGTCTCATCCGTGAGGGCGTCGAAAGGAATGAGGTTGAGCGATCCGTCAGGAACAACAATCAAATTTGGTTTGAGGACACGCGAAGGAAGCGAGGCGAACAAAATGGAGTAAAGAGCGTGGGATGCGGGAATAGAGTCTGTCCTAGTGAGAATCTGTTGCCGATATTGGGCAACGAGTTTATCAATTCCGGCACGGGCGGCCGGAAGCATCGCGATGCCGGCGTGATTCGACGTTATGTATAGGCAAAACGAGTGCGGGCTATCCAGAACGTACTCAAGGATGGTCTCGTCCGGCTTCAGGGATTGTTCGATTACGTGCAGCGGTACTGGGATTCCGCGAAGGGCGGCTTTCTGAAACGCTGTGTGCGATTCACCCTGCGGCCTCAAAAGTTGCTCGGCTACGAACAGTTCCCTGAGCAAAGTCGCTCTTTTTGCGGGCGACGCGGCATGGAGTAATTCAAGCTGCAACTGCTCTACCTCACGTTGCGCATCCTCCGCAATCGGATCTTCGGGGCGTTGAGGTTGCACGCCACTTCGAAGCTGGTCCGCGATTGAGCGGCCGCGAGCGGTTTCGAGAATTCGGAAAGCCTCAGGCACATCTTTCAGCTTTGTGGCCGCCAGCCGAAAATGGCCCACATAGATGTTGCTGAGCGTCGCAATGAGAGAGCTTTCGACATTCCGGCTGGGCAAAGAAATCAGCAAGCCCTGCGTCACGTCCTCTGCCCGGCCATAAAGCAGGTCGGCCTCTTTCGCGCGGCCTTGCTTGGCGGCGAGGTCCGCCATTAGCGCCAGGTCTTCCGGCAGATGATATTTATCGTCGAGGGATTCCGTCAATCGCTCAGCGGCGGTGGCGTTGTTTTCGGCGGCGGCGAGATCGCTTTGATCCTTGTAGGCGGTCGCAAGCTCAAACGTGCTCCAGGCCTGGGCATGACGGAGGCCGTGCAACTTCGAAAATTGCCGCGCCTGTATTAAGTCCCTGATGGCTTGGGGCCGATCCGTCGCGATTTCATCCACGGCCCGCACAACCAGTAGTTGGGACTCGGCAGTGAACGCTCCCTGACCCTGGGCTTGGCCAATGGCTTCGTTGAGCACTTTCCGTGCTTCATCGGGGTGATGCAGCGCGACGAGGGCTCGCGCCTTGCCTTGGTAGGCCGTGAAGGGAAAGCCCATGTCCTTGATGTTGCCGGCCAGTCTTATTGCAGTGTCACAATATTTAATGCCCGCGTCAGGCTTGCCCACCTCGACCATTCCGTTGCCAATAATGGAACCATAGTAGATGGCCGCGGGCAGGTCTCCCTGGAGGTACAGTGAAAAAAGCCCGGTTTTGAGCAGGGCCGTGGCCTGCTCTACGTTCCCGTCCATGAATGCAATAATCCCGAGTTCTGCCGTGCCGCGGGCCTGCCATCTCTTATCACCGGAGGTCTTGGCCAGCCCTAGAATCTTTTGCCAGATGATTCGGTAGAAAGCCTCGCTCCTGTCTTGCTCGATAAGGGCTTCCGTAATTAGACAGCGCAGCTTCAGCCTCGGATCGGCCTCGACTAACGGGTCGCGGGCGTCGGCCTGGACCTCTTGCTCGAATTTCATCGCCGTGCCGTTGGTCGCCTGGGACCAAATCCAGCCCAGCCTTGCGTAGAGCGCGTCCTTCTTGTCACCGGATTTATTGAAGAGGGCTTCCGCTTGGGCGTACAACGGCTCTGCGTTTGGCCAGTTGTAGAGGTAAGCGAGCCTGTCGGCTTCGGCCAGAACTTTCCTCGCATCCTGAACTTTGGGATTTGCAACTGCTTTGGCGCAAACGGGAATGGACACAAACACGGATAGAAATGAAAGGATAATCGCGCGTTTCATTTTCAAAACCCCGGAACACCTGAAGCTAATCGCGGCTTGTGGTCTGAGTGAGGACCCGAAGTCGGGGAGAGGTCACCTGTGCTTGTCGAGGCCGCGCAACAAATCTGTCATTGGAACCTTCAAAGCTTTCGAAATGCGGATGAGGGTCTTGAGCGTGATGGGCCTGCCCGCCTCGATTTGCTGCCAGTGACGGGTCGCGAAGCCGTAGCGGATCATGTCCTCCTGAACCAGACCCAGCTCCTTGCGGAGTTCGCGGATTCGCTGGCCAAGCGCCTTGAAGATGCGGGCGGATTCATCCACGCCCTCTAATCAGCCACAGTGGAAGGGAAAGCACCACGAGCAGATTGCCGCATTCATTTTTGTCGTGTGCTTAACTGCGAGGCGCTGCGAAGCAATCGGAAGGAAGAATAATTTCGAGGGCTTTCGTAAGGTGGGCCATTGCGCGGTTATTGCCGCGAAGCAATCGGAGAGTTTGAATGGGGGAGCGCAATGCAATTCGCAGAGCCTTGCGGCCATCGAGCGCGCCAGCGTCGTTCAAGGCGCGATTGAAATCGGGCATTTTGGTTTCGGGAGTATCCGAGACAACCCGAAGGACCGCTGCAGGAATCTCTGCCCGGTCTGCCACAGAGAGAATTGCGTAGCTTTCCATATCAACGACGTTTGCCCCGGCTTTTGCAAGGGCCAGCCTGTCGTCTTTAGTGACTGCGATACGTGGGGATGTGATACCGACTGCTTTCTCACAGTTGATGTTGCGCGAGAGAAGGAGATCGGCAATCGCGTTGGTTATGCCAGGCGAACATTTTAGCGGCTTATCGTAATCCGTCCAAAGGCAGTCCGTGTAGACGACAATTTTGTCCTGGGGCAAGGAGTTCGTCAGTCCCCCACACAAACCGATAATGAGAACTGCGTCAGGTTTTCGCTTCGAAACGAGGCTTTCACCTATCGTCTCCTTTGCCTTATTCCAAGCGCCCTTGGGTCCCATCCCGCCGAGAATCAGAACAAACTCGTTTGGCCCCGCCCGGAGAGGTTTGGGCGGATTCGCAGACGTGTCGCTGATGTCGTGCCCGGCGATTTGCAGGACCGGCTGCCCTTCCATTTTGGACGCCGCGAATACGTAGACTTGGCTCATAACGAGTTGCCAAACTCCGATGATGCCGAATCAATAGTATAAGGGTATAATCGCCCTGCAAAATCGGGCCTGCGTGGAACGGCTCTAATTCTAACGCGGGAAAGTGCCGCCTGCAGGGGGTGTCCTCCCAAGACCATGCGAGTCTCTCTAAACGGAGTCACGAAGAAATACAAGGAAGTAAGAGCCCTCGACGAGGTGAATCTTTCCATTGACCCCGGACAGGTCGTCGCAGTCCTGGGTCCGAACGGAGCCGGAAAGACAACAATGCTGCTGTCTTTGGCAGGAATCGTAAGGCCTACGAGCGGACAGATCCTTTACGACGGTGAGCGATTTGCGAGGGACCGCATGGACATGCGTTTGCGCTTCGCTCTTCTACCCGACTTCCCGCCGTTGTTTGCGAAGATGACGGTTGCCCGGCACATTGGCATGGTCCTGCGGCTCTACAAGGGCGTGCGCGACGGATTGGCAGACGAAGTTGTCGAAATCCTGGCCGGCCTCGAAATTCTGTCCCTGGTGGATACAAGGCTCGCCGCACTTTCGCGGGGCCAAGTTTATAAGACCGCTCTGGCTGCCTTGATGGCAGTCAATCCTGAGCTGTGGCTGCTGGACGAACCTTTTGCATCCGGCATGGACCCCGCGGGAATCAGCTTCTTTAAAAAGCGCGCGGCGGACGCGGCAAAGAACGGACGTACGGTCATCTACACTACCCAGATTCTCGATGTAGCGGAAAGGTTTTCGGATCGCGTTTGCCTGCTGCATCGTGGCCAAGTCCATACTTACGCAGCGATGAGCGAATTGCGACAGAGGACCCGCGCGGAGTCGGGCGTGCTGGAGGAAGTGTTCGCAAAGCTTAGCGAGAAATAAGATGAGGCTGCGATCGGTCAAGCTCGAAAGACAAATCCGCGAGGCGGCCCGTCACGAACTGCGTTCATCGAAGGCGAGCTGGAAAGAGTATAAGCGGATGAAGAAAGCCGGCCGGCGGAGCACATCCCAAAGGACGGTTGCGATTTTCTTCGTCGTCATGGGCCCGATCTATTTACTCTTTGTGGCGGACTTTGCGCACATGCGGGGGCTCGCGTTCCTCGCGTTGGCTCTCGCCATTTACAGCACTGGAACGGTTTTCATGAGGGCTTGGAGCTTCGAGTCGAAATTGCGTCGCTCTGGCGAGCTTTCTGTATTCCTGACATTGCCGGTTGAGGATGAAAGAATCTTCGACCACCTGTGGCACCAAACCTTGTGGGGATCAACTTTTGTTATTTATGCCGCGGTCGTCGCCTATGGTTACTGGGCGTACACACGCATGCAATCGAATCATGCGTGGGCCTGGCTAGTCGCAGCATCGCTGGCGGCGTTACTTCAATGGACGGTTGTGGTTGCCCCCATGCTGATGATTGTGAAGCTGGAAGCAAAGTGGCCTTTAACTTGGATAGGGCTCGCAATCGAGGCGCTGATCCTCGTCCTGTTCTTTGCGCCTGCAGGCGTAACTAAGATGGCTGAGTCGGCGGTCGTACCGCTTCCGGGTGGGTGGGTTCCAGAGTTTTTCCAGGGAGCGTTCCTGATCGGTAACCGGGGATCGTTTTGGTTTCTTATTCCTATCGCAATTCTGGCTTCGACAATTCCGATTACCTCAAAATTCCTCCGCAAGCGCTATAGGATTCCGCTGGAGAGCGCGCTCATGTTTGAGGACCGTGGAGCCTTCGGTGAGGCTGATGTGGGAACCCAGCCAACTGAAGCGGCTGAACTCGAAGGTGACCGGGAGTCGGCTCGGATGGAGTTCGAGCCGCTGATTGCGGCTGAGCACTTGAAACGAGGTGAGTTCTTGCAAGAGCTCGATTGGAGCAGCAGCGGCTGGTTGGAGCGCATAGCAAAGCGTTGGTTGCGCCCATCGGAAAAGCTGACGGCGGAATTCATGATGAGCGAAGAGATTGGAGGCTGGAGCGCCCGATGGAAGACCGCAGCAAAGCTATCCGCTGTGGGTATCGTTCTGACTGTCATGTTGCCGCCATCCGCTGCCTATGAATGGATTCTTTTCGTTCCACTTATTATCGCTGGCATGACTGCCGCGCCCTTCTTCGGCGGCTACTGGCCGGGCTTCGGCCTTAGATTCTGCGGCGGAAGGCTTGCGCCGGCTTACGCGGCCTATCCTGTAGATTACCGAGGAATTTCGCTCACCATGTTCAAAGTCAACGGTGCCCGCTTGCTGGGCTGGCTTCCCCTTCTCCTTCTGTACGCCTACGCCCTTGCATGGCGAATGAATGCAGGTCCGCTTTTCGGCTTCACAATAGGCCTGAAGACTCTATGGGCTGTTGTCGCTCTCCAGCCTGTGATGGTTTTCGGACATTTTTCGAAGCGGACGAATGACACGGATGTGTCGGGCCTCGGATGGCTCACGAGGGCCATCCCGTCACTGATTGCCATGGTCGGCGGAGCTTTGGCCGTAGCGTTCTTAATTGCGGCGGGCTTCGTCCTCAAACCTCTATTAGCCGTGGCGTCCCTCTGTGCCGCAAGCGCGGTTGCAGTAGGAATGTGGGCGCTATACGGCTACTTATACAACTCAGGGCGCATTGACCTTCTCAGAAATAGAGAGTAGCAACGGCTGATAGAATGGGTAGGGCGGGTCGCCCAATTCAGCTAAATAGCCTCATGTCCCGCGGACTTTAGGAGGGACGAGCAACGAATGGATGCCGTTGATAAACCGCCATCACCCCCGCCGCCCAAAGGCACTGGGGATCGCTCAAACAGTACGCGCGCCCGTTTGACTGCGGATATTTCTATCTCGCGGTTAAGTGCGGGGTTGGCAGCTGCCGGTTACGTTGCTGGCTTTGTTATCGTCGCACTTCACGACCAGAAATTCGGCATCATGGAGCTGAACCCATTCAGGTCTCGAGTCGTGTCCGCGGGCGTGCTTTTCGGTTTGTTGGTTGCGATCCCTGTTCTAGCAGTGTCGCGAACCTTTCAGCTTTTCGGTCTGCGTAACAAAAGTGCGGTTTCGTTTCTCGTCGCAGCTGATAAGGTAAAGTATGCCAAGCTCGCCGTTTATGCGGACTTCTACTTCGTTTGTTTTGTACTGTCCTTTCTTTCCGGGGTCTTTTTCCCTCCGAGTTTCCTGGATGTAAGGCCCTGGGGCTACCTTTTGGCCCTAGCGACTGTGGCCGTGGTGGCCGCCGTATGGGTAGTCAGGGATAAGGCATTTGATTCCCAGGCGGTCGGTTTCGTCGTATTGTCCTTTGCTGCTGCCGGGGGATTGGCCGTTGTAGGCTACTTTTACTGGAGCCACACAATGCTCCTCCTTAGTTTTTGGTATTACCTTGTATCCATGGTTGCCGTATATGGGCGCGGCTTGTTTAACGAAAACCAAAAGTGGAGGACTGTGGCCTGGGATAAATATGTCCTCTATGGCATCGGAATTGTGGCGATTTTCGCAGTTGGCATTTATGGGCGGATTAAACCGTCGTTCGGCGGAGGCAGGCCAATCCCTGTAGTTCTGCAATTCCCTTCTGGCGATCCCATTTCCGGCTCAAAGACCGCCCGTTTACTGCTCGTGGACGAAAACGATTACGGTTACTACGTCCTTATGCCTGATCGGATTGGCGTTGCCTATTTTGTGCGTAGAGATTTGGTTTCCACGATTGAGTTCCCAAATGTGCATTGAGGTAGAGCGGGTCGCCCCGCTCTACCCCGCCAAATTTATTTGGGTTTTCGCTTTCCGTTGGATTTTGCAGACGTTTGCAATTTCGGATTGGGTTTCGGGTTCGCGGTTTTCGTTGTGAGCTTCTCCTTGACCTCGCGGAAAGCTCGCTCGCAGTTGACCTTGTAGTGTGCGGCTTCCTTGGTCAATCTTGTTCCCTTGGGGGATGCGCTGCCGTAGTACGTTGGGAAATACAACTCCGAAGCTAGGGCACACACCACAAGGAATTTACCAATTTCCGCCGTGGTCATTTTGCCGAGCTTCGAGCTGGCCAACTTTGGATAGTCCGCGTATGCGACAGTAGCCGGACGTTCCGGCCCGCCGTTGGCCGCCTTGGTCTTGGCTTCATCCCACGCAAAGAATTTGAAGATGCGATGCTGACTGTCGTGGCCCAATTGTTGGAAATAGCTCGTCGCAATCAGGTCAAGTTCATGTCGGCCAAGCTCGCCGGACACTCGCTTCCAAACCTCGGTCAGCACGCGCTTCCTAAATTCCTGCTGGATGCGCTGCTCCTGGGCTTGCTTCTTTCGCGCGGCCTTTTCTTCCGGGCTGAGTCCGACTGAGCGGGCGGAGTGAGTCTTGCACTTCGGATTGGTACAGATGTACAGCTTCGTCCCTGCCCGCTTCCCTTCGACGACAATAGCAGGCGTGGTGGTGGGACAATCGCCCGCCGTGGCCTCGTTGTATTCGGGCCGGTAGAGGACGCCGGGCGCGGGTTTCTGTCCGTAATAGAAATAGGTATCCGAAACCTTCACCGGCTTCTCGCCCGCCGCTTCGACTTCGTTGACGCGAATCTGCACCAGCGCATCCCGCTTCTGTGCGAAGCAATCGGGATCGGTACAGATGTCGGCGCGTTTGATGGAATCGGCAAAGAGCAACGGGTTCGACCCGGAGCGCTTCGCGCAAGTCGAGCACGGCCCTGCGGCGGGAACAAGGTTCGGGTCGGTCACGTCAAACGGCGCGTTCGCAAGGCTCAAGTGGATTTTACGCTGAATCCAATCGCGCAGTTCGCGGACGCTGATGGGGCGCGGGTCTTTGTCCTTAAGGATTGCCTTGGTCGTGCGATGCCCTGGGAAGCATTCCTCGAAGGCTTGCTCCTGGTCGCGGGGTTGCAACCGCGCAATCTCAATGGCGTGCCCCGCTGTGAGTTTGCCCGCATAGAATGCCGCCTGCACGTTGGGCGTGAGTTCGGCGAGCTTCAATCGCTGATAGACGTAGCTGACACTCCTGCAAAGTTTCGCGGCAATGTTCTCCACGGTGTAGAGCTCGGGATTCTGCTTGATAAGCGCCTTGTAGCCCAAAGCCTCGTCAAGCTCGTGAACGTTTTCGCGCTGCAAGTTTTCAATGACGGCAAGCTCCAGGGCTTCGCCGTCGCTGAGGTTCACAATGCGGGCGGGAATGGTTTTTTTCCTTGCGGCTCTCGATGCTTTCCATCGGCGCTCACCGCAGACAATCTCGAAACCGTCCGAGTTCACAGGGCGAACGAGAATGGGTTGCAAGACGCCGTGCGTCCTGATGTTCTCGGCCAACTCATTCAACGCCGCTTCGTCCGTACGGCGGCGCGGGTTGGCCTTTGAGGGTTTGATTCTGTCGAGGCTGATCTCCTGAATCAGAGGGCACTCGGCTTCCTTCGGTGTTGCGACTGCAATTGCGGTACTCATGTTCTCTCCTTTTGATTTGGATTTTGTCTTGCTCGAAAAAACTTGGTCTTACACTGGCTCACAGACGCGCCCGTTAAGGCGCGTCCGTAGCATTCGCTGAGGGTCGGCCTGCGCGAAGAATCTGGTCGGCGGCGCGGAAGATTCGCTGCGCCGAACGTTCGTTTACTCCCTGCCCTTGATTCCAATGCTGGATGTAGCCCCGGCTGAACTCCGCCCCTGGCATTCCAAGCGATTCGCAGCAAAGCAGGGCCACGGCCTCGGCTTCGACCTCGCGGAGTTCGCGCGGCGTGTTCTCTGTGTCCGAAAGGTCTTGCTCGGCGCAATGCCCCAGGACAACGTGGGCCACTTCGTGGAAAAGGGTTTTGTGCGGGAGCGCCGCAATCGGGCTGACGGCAATCTTGCGGCCTCGCCGGGCGTAACCCTGCGCGTTGCCGTCAAGGTTCTCAAACTCGATGCGCTCGATTTTCAGCGTCTCAAGCGCCTTCTGCTCGCTCCATCCCGGAATCGCGGCGGGCTTGAGTTCGGCCCCGTCCGTCTGCGCCAGCGCAAACCAGTGAGCCTTGTAGGTGAAATGCGTGTAGGTGAATTCTTCGCCCTGCTCGGTGCCGTCCTGTTTGGTCACGGTGCGGGTGCGCTTGCAGGCAACCGGCATGCAGAGCGTCAACGCCTTCTCGCCCTTCTTCACGTACCGGCCAAGCTCCTTCCATTTCGGCCAAGTGGCGAGCGGCCCCGGCTGGATGCCTCGCTCAAAGCACTGAAACAAAGCCAAAAGCTGGTTGCCTAGCGAATAGTTATGAAAGCGGTTGTATGCCTCGTGAATAAAGCCCGGCTTCTTCACGGCCTCATCAAGCAAAGCCGCCCATGAAATCATGGGCTTTCTCTCAGTCCCGCCATTACGGGACGCCCCGCCTGTGACGGCCGAATGGCCGCTCGTTCCTTCCTCTGACTGCCTCGTTTTGATTTCCTCGGTCACGGTTTTTTCTCCTTTTCTGCCCCGCTTCTCGCGGGGCACCCAGAAGCAGGGGGCGCGTGCTCCTGCGGTGGCTTTTGCGGAGGAACCGAAAAAATCTCGCTCGCTTCGCTTGATTTTTTGGGGGGGCCGCAACCCGAAGGGCCACGATTTAGGTGGAAGCCAAGCCTGCGTCCGCGAGGCGCACGGGTATTCGCCCGCCTGCCGTGCCCGCGAGAACAAGGGGCGCTAGAAAGGGAGGGTGGCCGTGGAAAGCAACGAAGTAGCAACAAGAAGGAGTAAAGGCCGGCGTTGAAATGTGCCGAAGCAGATGACATAAGCGCAGTAAAGCTTGGAGCCTTATTGCGCGAACGTCTTCCCAGGAGAAAGATGCGGGCTTGCCTGGGTCACTTGAAAATGACTTGACACGCTATATCCGTGGCGTTATAAAAGTATGCAACTTTAGCGAAATGAAGGGGATGAAAGGCATGGCGACAAGAAGCCATCAAGGAAACATTCTCGCGGCCCGGCGCGTGCTTGCGCTATTTGCGTTGCTCGCCTTGCCGACGCTTTTGATTACCGCCTGCAATCGCCGTTCGAGTAACGTCGTGAGCATTCGACTGAAGTGGCTGCATCAAGCCCAATTCGCCGGCTTCTATTTTGCGAAGGAAGCTGGGTATTACTCAGAAAGGGGAGTTCAAGTAACACTCAGACCCGGCGGGGTTGACTACCCAGCTGTTCAAATGGTTGCTTCGGGCTCGGATCAGTTTGGAGTCACCGGGGCCGATCAGGTCTTGATTGCTCGGGACAAAGGAATCCCGCTCATTGCCGTGGCTTGCATCTATCAAAAGACCCCGTTCGTGCTTTTCTCGCTCAAATCATCAGGAATCACGAGCATCAAGGATTTCCCAGGCAAAAGGATTGGTGTCAAGCTGGGGGGTAATGAGGAATTGACATACCGAGCGATGCTCGAGAAGGCGGGCGTTTCAAGCAAAAGTTTTACGGAGGTGCCCGTAAAATTTGACATTTCACCGTTACTGGACGGGAAAGTGGATGTTTGGCCGGGGTACTCAATTAACGAGCCGATCACTGCCGAGGAGAAGGGCTACGCGGTAAATGTGATATCACCTTCTGATTACAACATTCATTTTTACGCTGACGTCCTGTTCACGACGGAGTCTATGATCCGGACGGAACCGGAGGTGGTGAACGCGGTGACCCAGGCCACGGTGCGTGGTTGGCAGGAGGCACTGCTTCACAAGAATCAGGCGGTAACTTACACGCTGCGTTATGGAACCGAACTTACTAGGGAACATGAGATGAAGATGCTCCTTGCGAGTTCGCCCTTGATCGCGCCGCAGGGCCGGTCCATCGGGTCGATGGAGATATCGGTGTGGAAAGAGATGGCGGAAACGATGAGGGCGGAGCATTTCCTTGCCCACGATGTCGACGTGGCCCAAGCATTCACAACAGAATTTCTTCCGAGGAAGTGAGCCATGGACATAGCGGTTCCACGCCCTTCCGCCGCCGCTCTGGTCGCCAGGGCCGTGACCCACCACTTTACCCACCAAGGCGAAAGCCAGCTCGTGATTCAGGACATCACGCACTGCTTTCCCCCTCGGAGCATTACAGCCATCCTCGGCCCATCCGGATGCGGAAAGACGACATTCCTCCGCTGCCTTGCAGGACTAATTAGACCAACGAGCGGCGACATAAGCCTTGACGGCATGTCACCACGTGACGCGCGGCGCGGAGGCTATCTAGGATTCGCCTTTCAGTCGGCGACGCTTCTACCATGGCGAACCGCGTTGGAGAATGTGATCCTCCCACTAGAGCTCTTAGGCCGCTCCTCTGAGATCGAATTTGCAAAAACACTTTTACGAGACGTCGAGTTGACCGAAAAGGACGCGGTGAAGTACCCGACCGAGCTATCGGGAGGAATGCAACAAAGGGTGGGGCTGGCAAGGGCGCTCGTGACGAGACCGCGGTACTTATTTCTAGATGAGCCATTCGGCGGCCTAGACCCAATCACTCGTGACCGGTTGAATGAGAAGGTAAGGGGCCTTACTCAGACGTACCAGCTTACGACGGTCTGCGTGACGCACTCGGTTGAAGAGGCTGTTTTCCTAGCCGATCATGTAATTATCTTCCGTGAAGCCCCAGCGCGAATTGCCGAGGTCCTCGAAATAGAGCTTGGGACAGCGCGTGACGCATGGATCCGAAGTAAGCCAGAGTTCCATAATTACGTGAAACAAATAAGGGAGATCACTAGGACATGAGCGTGAAGACTGCCATCGCAAGGGTCGAGTCATCTGTCGGCCCCGCACTTCTGTTTGGGCTAGGTTTCGTGATCGTATGGGAGGCTGTTATCCGGATGTTTAGCATCCCCGAGTACTTGCTTCCTTCCCCTGCCAAGATCCTCGTTGATTTGGCGAGTAATCTACCGAACCTCGCAGGACACGGAGCGATTACGCTTCTCGAAGCCGCCATTGGATTCCTCATAGCAAACATTCTTGCAATTATGCTGGCGGTCGGCATTTCCTTTGCGCCGACGCTGGCAAAAGCGGCCATGCCGTTCGCGATCGCTCTCAAAACCACGCCCATTATTGCCATGGCCCCCCTGCTGCTGTTGTGGTTCGGCACAGGATTGGCGCCGAAGATAGCTGCTGCCGCCCTAATTTCATTCTTCCCTGCCTTGGTTAATTCAATGCGCGGGCTTCACTCGCTCGAGCCGGGAGAGGGGGACCTCTTCAAGGTCTACGGCGCTTCAAGGTCGCAAGTGCTTTTCAGGGTGCGCTTCCCAAGGGCAGCTCCTTATATATTCTCTGCCCTAAAGATTTCGTCTTCCTTGTGTATTGTCGGTGCCATCATCGGCGAGTTCGTCGGCGCAAACCGGGGCGTGGGCTACGTGATCCTGGTTTCGTCCTACCACCTCGAGACAGTACGGATGTTCTCAGCTATGGCGGTCGCGGCATTGGCGGGGATGGTGTTCTATGCGTTGATTTGCGTGGTGGAGACGAGGGTGGTTTTCTGGGTGACCGAGCCCGTGGAGGACTTCAGGGCTGAGTCACCGAGGAGCCCGACCCGGCTTTAGCCGCGCTCCGCAATTGCGTTAAACCGGGGGAGGGGGTTTCGTATGTTTGGCCTCACACTTGCGCTGCTCGAAGGACCGGACCCAATGGCTCGGTTCATGGCATGGGGCGCACTGTTGACCGTAGTAGTTGGCATCGTGGCGGCGCTCTGCACCGTCATGGTCGTCTTCATGTTCTGGAACGCCTTCGCCGTTCGTGGAGAGGCAAAGGAGGCCGTGCAGAGCTTCGAGAAAAAACTTAAAGACCTGGACGACAACTACAACCTATCGAAAATGAAGCTCCCGGACGACATCTTGAAGGAGGCTTTTGGGCAGGCTCGGAGTGAATATGACCCACGGCTTAGCGGGGTGCTGTTAACGATAGAGCGCATTTCGGAGGAAGTTAAGCAATTGCGAGGCTTGCTTGCAAAGAACGAATCCAAGGATGTCGCCTTGCGGGAGCTGAGTGAGCGCCCTGAACAGGTAACCCGACCGTCTGGGCTCTCGGGGGATGTCCACAACGAACCTGCAAATAATCGGCCGCCCAAGGCTGTGCCAACGGGCGGTCTACCCGGATCTTTGGAACCAACCAATGCCCAAGTACAGGAGGAAAACAGGAGTCCCAATCCTCAAATTTTGGCTACGCGGTCGCCCAAACAGTAGCTGAAACCTCGCGTGCGTAGCATTCGGTAAGCGCCCGCAGATGCGACTGACGTTTATCCACTTCAAATCTATGATGTCGTGCTCTGAAGCACGGGGCATTATGGGCTCGCGTCTGCGCAGCGTGCTTGCGAAGCTTCAACTGCACTGTCCAAACTGTTCTTCTCATTCCGCATTCCCTGTGCGCTTACGCGCAGTTCTGTGCCCCTTAGAAACACGAGGTCTAGAAACCATACCTGGTCAACCTTTGCGAGATTGAGTTCTTGTGGGTACGTTTTAATGAAAGCCATGATTTCCTTTTCAGAATAACGGTGAGTGTCGTGGCCATTTCCGTTGTGGCGATTCGTCCCTTGCAGTCGATCACGAAGCCAACCCTGATCAATCCACTTTTGAATCTTGTGGTGATCCTCTCCGAGGCACAGTTCAAGGTCGCGGATTGTGTAACCCTCGCTGACTCGACGCGAATGGCCCAACGTCTTGATTTTCATTACAACGGAAGTTTCCGTTCGCCCCATACGTTTCGCAATCGTCGCCGCCGAAACTCTGCCAAGTAGCTTCTCCAACATGTCGATTTCATCGGGCGTCCACGGTCGGCGGTCAGGGTGCATTGTCAATCCCAACCGTTGCGCCTGCCGCTTGATGTACCAGCGCGGGAAACCGGTCTGCCGAACCAATTCCTTGATGACGCGCCCGCGCTGATGAAGCCCGCCATGGTAGTGAGCGCGCATGTAAGCCTCGTGCTGAGGCCGCCAATTGTATTTGAGCTTCGCCCGCCGTCGCCGCTCGGCCCGGCACTTGAGGCAGAATTTGGCTTCAATCGGCGCGCGGTCCTTCCTACCCTCTTCGATTGTGCCGCCGCAATTAACGCAGGTCATGGCCGTCCTCCTGCGCGGCGGAATCGAGGCTCGCAAGCTGTGCGCGAAGCCAATTAACCGTTTCCTGAGCGTTCCGCCAATCGCGCATCCGCTGGCAGTAACTCAGGCGCACTTGCCGGATGTGTTCGGGAGTGCGCCATTCCTGGTTGCGATAGGGCTTCGATTGGAAGACCGCGCCGTACTGCGGGCAGGCGGCGAGGGAGCTTCTGCCAACGTATTCGTACAGGCGCTTCAGATATTGGGCTTCGGTTGGCTTCTCGCTGCGGCTTGTGGTGCGAAGCTCGCCGTACTTGATTAC
>JBJKPU010000104.1:0-19909 GCA_046706005.1 Terriglobia bacterium
TGGGCCGCTCCATGAAGCTCCCGGCTCCTTCGTCCGACACCAGAAGCGACCGGACTTCACGTTCCAATTCCGCATCGCCCGCGCACTCGCGCCGCAGGAACGCCTCGCGATCCTCAACCGGCAGTTCCGCCGCCGCCTGAAACAATCTATCGACTTGTTTCCATCGCTCGCGATCCATGATTGGAAGGTTCTTTCAATTCCAGGTAGAGCCACGCCCTGGCCCCCCGCCATTCGCGCTTCACAGTTACAGGCGAAACTTTCAGCGCTTCGGCCATCTCTTCCACGGTCAGCCCGCCGAAAAAGCGCATCTCCACCACTCGCGACTTGCGGGCGTCGAGCCGCTCCAGGGCCGTCAATGCCTCGTCCAGCGCTTCCAGGTCCGGAACCCGGCCGCCGCCCACCATCGCCACTTCGTCGAGCGGCACGAATTGTCGGCCGCGACCCCGTTTCAAGTTATGACGCCGCGCGTGTTCCACCAGAATGCGTCGCATCAACTGGGCGGAAATCGCAAAGAAGTGGGCGCGATTTTGCCACCGCATCCGCTTGTAATTCACCAGACGCATGTAAGCTTCGTTGACAAGGGCGGTGGTTTGCAGGCTGTGACCGGGCCGCTCCTGCCGCATGTAGCGTCGTGCCAGGCGGCGAAGTTCGTCATAGACAATCGGCGCCAGCCGGTCGAGCGCCTCGCGATCTCCGGCGCTCCAGGCGCGAAGCAGCAAGCTCACCCGCCCCGTCTGGATGCTTTCTCCCTGAATTTTGCTGACTTGACCCCGCACCGGTCCCCTTGTTGCATTGTATCGCCTGCAAAATAAAAAACAAATCTCCCATGACCCTTTCTGCACGCGGTTTTCGCCTATCAAGATGAAGGTGATTAACCGATGCTGGGATTTTTGGGATGGAAGCGGCACGCAGCGTACCGGCTGATATTCATCTGCCGGCCGTTTCCCGCGCCGTTTCCGCCTCGGGAGCCACCGAAGTTTTCATTAAAGGGAGGAAACCACATATGAACACTCAAAGGCCGGCACGATCTACTTCTCTCAAACTATGGCTGGGCGGCTTGTCAATCGCTTGCTCGTTGGCCGTGGGCGCCGTATTGTTCGTTCCCTGGACAGCAGCCGCCCAAGACCTGCCGAGCGGGGAAGTTGAGTTCCGGCAAAGCAGCATTGAACCCGCGTACAACGATTTGAATGGAAAGATTACGTATTTCCTGACGCCGGCCAGGGCTCACGAAAAGGCCAACGGCCACGCGGTAGCGCCCATATATATCATCGTCTATCCGACCTCGGCCGCAGGCAGCGTGGGCACGTTGAACTGCATGTACCAGCCGACCGATAATTGCCCGAGCCACGGTCAGGGGGTGGCCTATATGGCGAACCTGGTGGAGTATAGCGTCTATAGCGGCGGCGTATTGGGGCACGACCATATTCTGGCAGCGCCGCCTTCCCCGCCCGTCGTCGGCGGAGACTTCAACATCGCCTGGCTTCCCGTCTTTGTGTTCTTCACAAGCTCGACGGCTGCAAATACGCACATCAAGACGCTCGATCAACTGAACAAGGAGCTTGCCGACGGCAACGTCATCGAGAAGCTGTTTCCCAACGGCACGTTCCACTGCAGCATCGTTCCGGCGACGGTGTATAACATGGGCACGCCCGCTTCCGCGACGCAATAAAGCGAGGGGGCAATGGCTGCTATTCAGGAAGGGGGGCAATCTTCGCGGGAATTTTCCCGCGAAGATTGCCCTAACATTAGCGCACCGATAACGGCTGACCGGCCGCAAGAGCGTGGCAGTGGAGATGGGCTTACTCACTTGTAGTCGCGCGGCGACCGGCTATCACTCCCCGGCCCATGGGAGCGATATAAACCACTCCGTGCTGGTGGGCATCGCCGGCGATGTTGGTCATGCTGCCGAACTGGTGCCGGTCGTCATTTATGCGAATCCACGAATGCGCTTCGTCGTCCGAACGCCAGAGACCTTCTTGCCCGTTGACTCGGCCCCACAGATAAATTGCCGGATAGCCTCGCCGGTGTGCCGGAGCGCCAAAGCCGACGAGCCACGCAGTGTCAATGCCGGGCAACTTGGCCATCGGCTCGCCTTCGGACTTCGAGCGCATCAATCCGGAAGGCGCTGCCAGCCAAAGGTCACGTGCGCGGCCCGGCGCTTCGGCGAGCAGTGCGCGTGCGCGGCCCTCGATCGCCGGAATGCCTTTCAGAACCACCTTGAAGTTGGCGCCGCCGTCGGAACTCGCCAGAATGCTCATGCTCCCGCGGTCGAGCACGTAATAGACTCCGTCCCGCGTCTTGCTGGAAAGCGGAGCAAGCCTTTGCCGCCGCTCTGCGGCGGGCCAGCCCGCCGACTGCTTCCATGTCGCGCCCCGATCCACCGAGTAATAAGCCGGCTGGCCGCCGGGCGCCCACAGCATGGACGTTCCACGGGCCGAGATGGCAATCGCGCCCGGACCTCCGCCGCCGAAGAAGCCCCGCCGCGGTTTATAAGGCGTCGCAGCGAAAGCCGTCCAGTTCTTGCCGCCGTCTTCAGAATAGAATCCGTGCGTGGGTTCGTTCCGCGTGAGTCGCGCCACGAACTCCGGCTTGAGCCCTGCATAATCCACGCTGAAATCATTTTCATAACACGGCGTGAACAGAATGGCTTTGGGCTGTTGCGTCACGTTGGTCCATCCCGCTCCGCCCACATCGCCGAATGCAACCATGACCCGTGCGCCTCTGGGCGGCGCAACCAGGTCGAGCGTCGCCGTCTCCTCGAAGTTCCGGACGCTGAAGTCGAACGTGACCGTTCCACCCGATTCCGCCGCGCGCAGATTTCTGCTGACCCACAGCCCGTAGCCCGTGCCGTAAATCAACTCGTCGGCGTTAAAAGGATTGATTTTGACATCGGCGATCCAGTGGCCCATCTCGTCTTTTCCCCGCGTGTAATTGACGAGCCACGGATACTCGGAAATTTCATGCTTTGCCTGCTGCCCCAGAGCCTTCCAGTTCGCACCGCCATCTTTCGAAAGATAAATGTCGTCCTTCTGCTTCCATCGGTCCAGAGTTGAAACCGCCAGCGTGCCGTCCGGTCCCACGTCAATCCCCGAGTATCCGAATTTGTTATCGCCCGCCGGCCGGTCGGGCGTAATGTCACTCCAGTCGCCGCTCGATGGATTCATCCGCCACACGCTGCCCTCGACGGCATCGCTGGGATTGATCGGCCCGAAGGAGCCGTGCCCTTGGGCGAAAGTGACGTAGAGCGCGCCGTCGCGCCCGAACACTGCGTGTTGCGGGGGCTGTTGCGGCGTTCCCTTGATCGGCTGAAACGATGCGCCGCCGTCATGGCTGACCATCAGCCCACCCTCGCCGTCGTAAGTTCCGGCGTAAAGCGTCCGGCTGCCGCTGCCCGGCTTGCCCGATGCCGCATCGAACAGCACCAGGCTGAACGTTTTCACGCTTGACGTCGCATGGGCGAACGATTTGCCCCGGTCCGTGCTCTTCCACAAGCCATCCTCATTCGACCCATAGAGCAGCGTGTTGCCGTCATTCGGATCCACCAGCAGCCGCTCGCCTGCGCCACGCCCGCCGGAGTTGCCGCCCACGTGAATCGGCAATTCGGCCCGCTCCCAGGTTCTGCCCTGATCGGCGGATCGCTGGATTGCTCCTTTGCGCGCCCGGCCGAAAAGATAAAGGCCGCTCGCGGCGTAAATCATGTTGGGATCATTCGGATCAACAGCCATGCTGAGCACGCCCAGCAGGTCGGCGTCATCGTGGCCCAGAAAATCGAGCAGCGGAATCCATCTTTTCGTTGCGTAGTCAAAGCGATACATTCCGCCGATGTCCGTTCGCACGTAGAGAATGCCGCGATGCCGGGGATGGTAAAGGAATCCGTCCACAAATCCCCCGCCGCCGAAAACCACCGATTCCCAATCGTAGGGCTCCGCCGGACCGACTTTCGCCTGCCCGGTTGCAGCCGCGGCGGCAGTTTCGCCCGCCACAGCAGCCAATCCGCCGGCGCCGATCAAAAGCGCGGGTGAAGCCGCGAGCGTCCGCAGAACCGATCTTCGACTGACAAGTAAATCCGATTTTTTCTCTTTCATCGCTGGGATTTCCGCCCTTTTCCGCCCTTTTGTCTTTGCGGCGAACGTTCGGACACCGGCCGTTCACACGTGCGTCCGCTCAATCGCTCTTGTCGGCGTTGAGGTTCCTTCATATACCCGGGCACAGGAAAATACAAGGAAAACACTGAGGAGAGAGCTGGCGGGAGAGCTGGAACTGCGCAAATCTTGCGAAGTGGAGGGCCACGATCCCGCCCAGCGGGACCGTGCCTCTCACCCTTCGCATACAAATGCGGCCGCTGCGGTTTACTGCGTGATTCCAGCGACGGTTTGCTTCAAGGCTCCGTGGACGAGCACAATCTTCCAGTCGCCGCCGGTCTTTTTGCACACCAGACTCGCCGTTCCGACAAGCGTTTTAGGCTTGCCCTGATATTCTTCGGTCAGCTCGTAATTGAACGAAACCCATCCGGCATCGCTCCACATCTGGCTGTGGCTTGAGGACATCGTAATGTGCTTTTTGCCCGAGGTTAATTTGCGCACCCAGAACCGTGCCGGCGGCGCATGACCGTCTTCATCGAGATAAACGGCGTCCGGCGCCAGCAGCTTCTGGATCGCCGCTCCGTCCTGGTCATTGATGGCTTTGACAAGCTGGTTGGCAATATTGAGCATCTCTCCCGAGGCCGGCGGAACTCCCATGCGCATGTGTCTGCGCCTTCCGCCCATCTGCTGGCCGAATAAACTTGTGCACCCGATCGCCAATACGAACGTCATGAAGATAACGGATATTTTCTTCATAGTCCTCCCTTCATTAAATCACACTGTAGCCGAAGCCACAGCATGCCACTCCTGCCCTGGGTTTGCAAACCTTCAGTCACTGAAAATCAGTTCTGACGGAAAGTGTCAGTGTGCCAGAATGTCACAATCGGCGTGTTTTTCCACAGCCATTTTTGAAAAAATGTCGGACAATATTATTGAAAATAAAGCACTTACAAAATAGTTTCGCGAACGTCCCAATCGTCCCACATTTCGCTTGATATAATTAAGGGAAGGGGCGCGGCCTGAACCTTCCACGCGCCTCAAAGCACCGGGCGCGCCTTCCGGCTCGTGCGATTCAAAATTCCAGATTGAAGATTTCAGGTTGCCGCATCGCCGCGAGCCGTTGCGTCATCGGCGCGCTGACGGCACGGGGCCAAGTCGCGCCACTCACGAAAAAAGAACCGCGGGCAGTGAAGGCCCGCGCTACGCCGGGGGCTGAAGCCCCCCAATAATTATTGGTTGGTGCCTGTACGGCACGGCTGAAGCCGTGCCCTTTCGCGGGGCCACCGCCGGGAGCGTTGCGCCTGGCGCGCGGACATCATGAGGCAATGTCTGCGCCGGCCGCCGGGCGGGGCATGTTCAGGAATTCAGTTCTCGCCGCCTTTCTGAGCGGCGACCGGCTCACGGCGCTCGGACTCGCAACTCAAGCTCCTGCCTGCAGGCGTAGAGGCGGTATCCTGCTCGGCAGCGAGCAAGAGCCCCTGAAATTCGGCCATGGTGACAGCGGACGGATGAGCATCAACAAAGGCGGCCGCCTCGTTTGCGGAGGCCGCCGGGTAGAACCTTCGATAGAGTTCGGCCTTCTGTTCGTCGCTTGCTTCGCCCATGTAGAGCCTGTAATCAATCCTGCCGGGCCGCAGCAGCGCGGGATTGAGCGCTTCAATGCGGTTGCTGGTCATAATAAAGAGCACGTTATCCGGAGCGCTGAATCCGTCCAGCACGTTCAGCAGGCCGGAGAGCGTGACGCCGGAACGGGCCGCGGCCTTTGACTTCTCGTCTTCCTCTTCGGGCTCGCCCGGCAACGGCCAGTCCGGCGGCTCCGGCCGCGCTTTTTGACTGCTCATGCAGTCGATATCTTCAAAAAGAATCACCGCTCCGGGCGGCACTTCATTCATCGCCTGCTTCAGAGATTTGTCGCTGAAGTCGTTGAGATTGACGGCGTAGATGGACATCCCGAACCGCCGCGCCAGCGCCGAAGCCAGCGAAGTCTTGCCGGTTCCGGGCGGACCGTAAAAGAGGTAACCGCGATGATAGGGAATTCCCAATTGCAGGTACCTGCTTTTCGCGCCCTTGAACCTTTCAACGTCCTCCACCAGATGTTCTTTCTCGCCCGGCTTGAGGACCACCGTGTCCAGCCTGCGCGCCACATAGCCTGCCGCCTTGATCCAGTAGGTATCGTAGTAAAAAACCGATGAGGTGGAGCGCACGCGGCGTTCGTGGCTTTCCGCAATAGCGGCGACAAATTTCCGCAAACGCGTCTGGCTGCGGCCAACGGTGCTGAAGGTCAGCCATTCGGTCCTTTTTGGCGACCAGCCTCGGGCCTCCTCGCTGCGCCAGAATTCCGCGACGAAGGGACGGCCTGCGTGCCAGAACCAGTGGCGCCCCGGCGCGGGAACGAGCGACACCTGTTCGCCGCGGAGGGTGGTATCCATGTCGAGCCGGCGCACCCGACGGAGGAATTTCTGCTCCAGGAACCATTCCTTGACCCAGATAAAAGCCTCGTCCTCGTCTTTCACCGTAATCTGCATGGTGACCTGATGGACACACCACTCCCACAGGCGCTCGGGGACGGCTCGAAGATAGACGCCCGCGCCGCCAATAATCATGAGCAGCAGTCCGCTTGAGGCGAACAGGTTGTGGCCGCTCAGGACGCTCTTTAAGAATTCGATCATATCGGTTCATCAGCCAGAAATTTCTCAGCGATCCAATACCGGATGAGCCCGGCCTCGTGAAAGGCGCGGGGGCGAAAAGTCAGAAGAATCGTGGTCCGATGACGGCGCACGGCGGCTACACGCGCAGAAAATCAGGCCTTAGCGCCGGGAAAAAATGTTTGGGTAATGATGATTGGGAGAACGCTTCGCGGTCAACTGAAGAGCCGCAAGGACGCCTCGAGACGGCGCGGCCAGCGGGTGGCCGCTGTTGCCAGATTGGCGAGTTGGACTTGCGTGGTCATCTCAAACGTCCTTTTCGGTCTAAACTTTGATTATATCACAGTTCGACGAGCGGAGCAGACTCTTGTTGCCGGGTGTCTGGGCCACCCGCGAATGGGAGCATCTTATCTCGCCAACCAGTCCACCCACGAACCGGAAGCTCTGACCTTGACGGCATTGCGCCTTCGGCGCGCAGACTTCATGGGGCGGTGCGTGAGCTGGCCAGCAGCAGTGGAAAGACCACGCACACCGCAGACGGCGCGGTGTTTGCGCCACCCGCGGAAGAACCGCGGGCCGTAAAGGCCCGCGCTACGGGTTCCCGCGCCCCGGAGTGACGCCGGTCACCGACTTCCGCGCTGCGCAAACTCAGAATTCCGGTCAAGCTCGCAAGCACGCAAAGGTAGAGTTGCATACACTATGCGCAGGCAGTAACCTTAACTTTATCGGGGCTGGCGCGGGATCACAATTCGGGAGGGATTCCGATGGAAAAATCGACACGTTGGCCCGGAATGTTCATCGCCGCCGCGGTTGTCGTTGCGGGGGCGGCATGGTTGACGAGCGGCGCAGCGGCGCAGACTTCTTCCAGGCGGTTCACGCCGTTTACGGCAAGCCTGAATTTCAGGCACTTTACGGGCGGGATGCGCCTGGCGGTCACGATGGAAAGCGAGACCTTTGCACGCAAGCGAGACGGATCTGAGATTGAAATCTGGAGCTCGGCTTCTCCGAACGGCAAGGCCGGGCACTTCACGACGATTACGGATGTTGCCACGGGCGAGAAGATTGTTCTGGAGTCCTTCACCAAATCCAGGATGACGTTTCACCAGACTGCGGCGGAGCTCCGCGAGCATCTTCGCGGCGAGAGCTGCCCGGAAGGAATCGCGCAGGGAGCGGATCGCGAGACGCTCCTGGGGCAGGAAGTGTACAAGATCCACAGCAGCCGCGAGGTTCACGGGAGGACGGAAGATGACACGAAGTGGGTGGCTCCGGAGCTGGGATGCTTTGTTCTGAAGCGAACGCGCACGCTTACTTACGCGGGCGGATCGACTTCAGAGACGCCCGCCTCCCTGAAAATCGGCGACCCCGCGGAAGCTCTGTTCGCGATCCCGGCGGGCTACGTCGAGAGAAGCCCGAGCCAGCTCGCGGCGGAATGGCTTCGATTGTTTCCTGGCCATCCCTGGGACACTCCCGCTCACCTGAAGGATCTCGACCGGGCTTATCACGCCTCGGCGCCGAGTAACAGGAGCATCCGGCTCGGGCGAGGACAGCACGAATGAGCTGATGCACTTTCGCCCGACGGCCCGCCCGGCTTGCTTCGAACGACGCAAACTCTGCGCTACGAAAGACCGCACACACCGCAGACAACGCGGTGTATGCGCCACCCGCGTTCCTGAACGGGCCGTTCCAGGTCGTGATCAGCTTGGCCGGACCGACTGGATGCCACAGTTCACCCGCCGGAACGAAGACGAAGTTTGTTGCCCCGTTTGTCGGGTCTTCACCAGGCGCTGTCGTGCCGGGCGTCGCCCCGTAGAGTGTAAGGATGAAGATTGCCGCTAACACTCGGAGCGTGAGCCTTCCACCACGAGCGGGGCGCCTCACTTGGCCGTTCAAGTTCCCGGACTCTGGTTCGTACTTCACTCGGATTTTCATTGTGGGCTCGCAGGTGCGCACAGTTCGCGACATGCGCACAGGGAAGAGGATAACGCTGCGCGGGATGATTGCAAGCTTCGAAATTTCGCGGCACCTGGCGCGCAGACCACACAGGACCGTTATCTGCAACAGCCATCAATTCCGTTTGCAAAAGCGATGGCGGCGGGGGAAGATTGCCGGGACATGGAACCTGCTGCAAACGAACCGGGCGAAGCGCGGGCGGAAGAAATCCAACGCGAGGAAACACATTTGCGCCGCCCGGCGAGCATCAAGGTGGCGGCGATTCTTCTGCTGGCCGTGGGAACCGTGTGGACGGGCATTTTCCTGGCCAACGCCTACATCCTGGTTGCTCGTCGCGTACTCACGCCCTCATTACAAAACCATCGCTTCGTCAGTTTTCTGGAGGCGGTGGGATTTGTGATGATCGTCAGCGCTTGGGAAGTGGCGACGGGCATCGGCCTGCTGCGCCACAGGCGGTGGGCGCGGGTTTCAATCATCGTTCTGGGCGTGATGGCGGCGTACCACTTTCTTGGAGCCGCGCTCGCCTCCCCGTTTTCCAGCTATTGGAACTTCCCGAACGGCCTCTGGGTTGTTCTGTTGGGCACGAGCCTGGCTTTCATTGGTTTCGGCGGGCTTGCCGTGATGGCAATCGTTGAGTTCTCTTCCCAGCGGATGGACCGGGTGTTCTACACCACCGGAGCGCCTGCTTCACGAGCGCCGCTGAGCGCGCTGGTTATCGGAGCGTGGCTGCTGGCCTCGGGACCGCTGGAGCTTTACCAGATCCTCCTTCGTTCTCCGACGATTGGCTTCCCTCTTCCTGTGCCGCTCTTCGGCTTCCAACTTCCCGCTCGCGGTGAAACCGTCTACCTGATTCTGATGGCCGCGGCCGCCGTCGCCATCGGATTCGGTCTGCTGAAAGGAAATTACTGGGCTCGCCGGGGCGCCATTGCCTTCTGCATTTTTACCATCGCCAGCCAACTGGCAACCGTGCTGCGGCCGGAGTCTGTGGCCAGCATCCTTAGGCAAATGCCGTACGTGTCTCATGCGCACATTGCTCTGTGGCTGGAAGCATTGTGGGCCCTTGCGGCGCCGGTCCTGGCGATCTATTTCCTCGCTGCCTGGAAATTTCCAGTCCCGGATTAACGCGCATCCGGCGGGCGAATTGATTTCCGCAATCCGCCACGATACGATGCTGACGTTATGGCAATTTCGCTGTCAGCCGGAACGGTTCTCGGGCGTTACCGCATCCGCGAGCAGATTGGCGCCGGCGCCATGGGCGTGGTTTACCTGGCCAGGGACGAGCGCCTGGAGCGCGACGTCGCCGTGAAGGTCCTCACTCCGGGATTGCTGACCGACCAGGATGCGCGCAGCCGCTTCCGCAAGGAGGCGCGGGCGCTTGCCAAGCTGAATCATCCCAACATTGCGGGCGTTTACGACGCCGGCGAAAAAGATGGCCTGGATTATCTGGTGATGGAATACGTCGCCGGAGAATCCCTGGCGAAGAAACTGCGAGAAGGGCCGCTTGATGCGAAACAGGCTGTGATGCTGGCGGGACAAATCGCATCCGCCCTTGAAGAGGCGCACGAAAAGGGAGTTGTTCATCGAGACCTCAAGCCGGGGAATATCGTCATTACGCGCAAAGGGGAAGCCAAGGTTCTGGATTTCGGCGTGGCCAAGCTGCTTGCGCGAAGCGATGACGACGATGCCACGCATTCAATGGCGGGGACCGAAGGCCTGATTGGAACGCCGCTCTATATGTCGCCCGAGCAGGCTGAATCGAAAGCGGTGGACGAGCGGACGGATTTGTGGAGTCTCGGCGCCGTCCTGTACGAATCGCTGGCCGGGAGTGCTCCGTTCAAGAAGGAGGGCAGCCTGGCGGTTTTGCGGGCCATCACGCAGGAAAATCCGACGGCCCTGCGGGAAATCCGTCCCGATGTGCCGGTGCCGGTCGATCGCATCGTCTCGCGCGCTCTCGAAAAGGATATCAACAAACGCTATCAATCCGCGGCGGAGATGACGCGCGATCTTTCCGGCGTCCTCACCGAACTCAGCGGTGTGGCGCCGGGCGCGCCGCGCAAAGCGGGAATGTCGTGGCCGTATGCGGGGGCGGCGGCGTTCCTGCTGGTGCTTATCGCGACCTCCGGCTGGTGGTTCTATCACCGGTCCGAAAGGCGTCATTGGGCGCAGGAAGAGGCGATTCCCGAGATCGCGAAGCTGGAACAAAAGGACGAACCGCTGGCAGCGTTCGAGTTGTTGCAGGAAGTGAAACGAGTTTTGCCGGCTGATTCGCAAGTGGCGCAGATGGCGCAGAAGAATACTCGTCCCGTTTCCATTACGTCGTCCCCCGCCGGCGCCACGGTTGAAATTCAGGACTACGACTCTCCCGGGAGCGCCTGGTACCGGCTGGGCGCGACTCCGCTCAAGGACCTGCGCATTCCCGACGGATACTTTCGCTGGAGGCTGTCCAAGCCGGGACTGGCACAGTACGTAGCCGCCCCGCCGACGAACCGCCAAATGAGTTTTGATCTGCGCGACGCCGCGAGCGCGCCGGCCGGCATGGTGCGGGTGCCCGGCGGCCCGTGGATGGAAATGATTGATTTCATCGGATGGGTGGGGCCCTACAAACTGGCCCCGTACTACATGGACCGCTATGAGGTGACGAATCGGCAGTTTCAGCAGTTCATTGACCGCGGAGGCTACAAGGACCCGAAGTACTGGAAACAAAAATTCATCCGGAACGGCCGCGAACTCAGTTGGAGCGAGGCGATGCTTCTGTTTCGCGACCGCACCGGACGGCCGGGGCCTTCCACCTGGGAAGGCGGCCATTTTCCAGTGGGCCAGGGCGATTTCCCGGTTTCGGGAGTGAGCTGGTACGAAGCGTCCGCCTATGCGGCATACGCGGGCAGGAGCCTGCCCGTCCTGGCGCAGTGGTTCCAGGCCGCTCCACCCGAAGCGGCCACCTACGCCGTGCAGGTGAGCAACATCTCGCGGACAGCGCCGGCGCCGGCTGGAAAATTCATGGGCGTGGGACCGTACGGCACCTTCGACATGGTGGGCAATGTGCGCGAATGGGTGGAAAACGCGACCGGCGACGAGCGCTTTATTCTCGGAGGAGCGTGGAATTCACCCACCTATCTGGCTGACGACCCGGAAGCCTTGCCCGCCTTCGACCGTTCGCCCGCCAACGGCTTTCGATGCGTTCAAAATACTGCTCCGGTGTCGAGCGCCGCCGCTGCGCCGCTGGTCCGTGTGGCTCGCGACTTCTCCAAGGCCCGGCCGGTGCCGGACGACGTGTTTCGCGCTTACCAGGCGATGTACGCTTACGACAAATCGCCGCTCAACGCCAAAGTGGAAGGCGTGGTGCAGGAAACGGCGGATTGGCGTGAGGAAAGAATCACCTTCGATGCGGCATACAACAATGAGCGGATGATTGCTTACCTGTTTTTGCCCAAGCACATCCGCCCGCCGTATCAAACCGTGGTGTTCTTTCCGAGCGCCCGCGTGCTGGATCTTTCCGACAGCCGCTCGCTGGGAGATATCAGGTTTTTCGACTACGTCGTTGAGAGTGGCCGCGCCGTGATGTACCCGATTTACCAGGGCACGTATGAGCGCCAGAAAAAACTGGTTCTTCCCGGAGATGCGCACGCGGTGGAGATGATCACGGAACAATATAAGGATTTCGCGCGTTCACTCGATTACCTGGACACCCGGACGGACATCGACAAGGACAAAATCGCTTATCTCGGCGTCAGCGCGGGCTCGGCGGAAGGGGTGATCTACGGTGCTCTGGCGCAGGACAGGCTGAGGACGGTGATTCTGCTGGACGGCGGATTTTTCCTGGTGCCGGTTCCCCCGGCCATCGATCAGGTCAACTTCGCCCCGCGCCTGAAAAAGCCGGTGCTGATGGTGAACGGGCGATACGATTTCACATTTTCGGTTGAGCGATCGCAAATGCCGCTGTTTCGGATGCTCGGCACGCCGGAAGCTGAAAAAAAGCATGTGGTGCTGGAGAGCCCGCACGACGTTTCCCAGCGTCGGCCGGAACTGGTCAAGGAAGTGCTCGGCTGGCTTGACAAATACATGGGCCGGGTCGAGTGACGAGAGAGCCCGCGCCGCCGGCTGCGGCTAATGCCCGTTGGATTTTCCGGGCGCGATGGTTTTCAGGATCGCTCTGGCGACGGCGGCATCCGTGGTGTTGGGAGCAAGCTTGATATAAGTTTCGAAGGCCTCGACGGTGCCGGGAAGAAGAACCACTTTTCCGCCGGGCAATGTTTTGGCGCTGGCGACGAGAGCCTGGCCCTCCCAGTAATAGGCGTCGGCATTCTTGGGGTCGGCCTCGATGCTCTTCTTGAACGACTTCGCCGCCGCTGCCATCTGAGTGTGGTCCACCTGAACGGCGCCCATGTTGAAGTAGAACTGCCCGGCGTGCTCCGGATCCAGATCGGCCGCTTTCTGAAACGCCGCGACCGCTCCGTCGAGATTATTCAGTTTGGCATCCGCCATGCCGAGCTCATTTTCCAGGTGGGAATCGGGCGGCGCCTGCTGAATCGCTTTCTGGTAATCGGCCGCCGCCTGCGCGAACTGGCCGGCGCTCGCTTCCTGCTGAGCCCGCTCAACGATGCCGGCAACCTTCTTTGAGTAAAGCTTGGAAGCGCTGACCTTCCTCGAGGACATCGGCGGCCCGGACACGCCCACGTTGCCCATGCCCGCCGCGCCGCCGCCCGCTTCGCCGGAGCTGTGCTGCAGATCGAAATTGACGGTCGTCCTGTCTCCGTTATCGAGCGCCTGTCCGCTGACGGTTTGCAAATCCTTGCCGCTGGGGTCCTGCAAAGTGAGGTCGTACACGTGCATCGGCAATCCCAACAGAATGTAATTTCCCTTTTTGTTGGTTTTGGTCTTGTAAACGTAATGAGTGCGGAGATCCTGACCCGCAACCGTGTAACCGGCCAGCGGCCGGCCCTGCGGGCCGGTCGCCGTTCCCGTTACGGAGCCGTTCCCCTGAGCCAGAAGAGGCGCGGCCATTCCCCAGAGCAAAAAGGCCATAACCAGCGGTCGGTATCGAAATCGGATTGCTTTCGACATTGGATCCTCCCAGCCGTTTGATGCCGGATACGCCCGGAAAAAGCTGCGAGCTCCGCCCGTTCACTGACCTTATATATGGCTTCCTTATACCTCCGGCGCGAGGGGAATGCAAGAGAGGCACGCCGGCCGTGCCATTCGAACCCGCGGGCGCGGTGCGCCAGCGGCCCGGCCTAATGAGGCAGGACGAACGTTGGAGGTTTGAGTTTCGCAAACGAGGATTCAAATTCCTTCACTTCAATGAACTGGTTCGGCTCGACGTGATGGAAAACCTGATGTGTTTTGCTGGTGGGCCACCAGATCTCGATCTCATTGATCCTGGACGCCTTGCCAATCCCGATATGCTGGCGCAGGGGTGAAGCGCCGAACGATCCGCCGCTCGTCACGGTGCGATGGATTTCACGGCGCTGGCCATGCTGCGCGCTGACGGTCAGTTTGATGCGCGCTCCAATCGCCGCGCGATTCGTCTTCACGCCCGTCAGCTTGATCGTAATCCAGTGGTTATCGTTGGGATGCGGGTTTCGAAACAGGGCGCTGAAGTAGCTGTCGCCGGGCGTGGCGCCGCCGAGTTTGCAGAACATTTCCACCTGCCCGTCATTATTAATGTCCGCAAACGCGACGGCATGTCCCTTTTGCAGCGTTCCTGTTCCCGACGAATACGTAATGTCGGCAAAATGTTTTCCTTCGATGTTCCGGAACATAAGATTGGGAATTAAAGTGGCATAGGATGGATTGCCGGTGCCCAGATAAAAATCCAAAAACCCGTCATTGTCGATGTCGCCGAAATTCGCTCCCATCGTCATCCCGGCGTGGGCCAGGCCGGTTTCTTCCGTCACGTCCTCAAAGGTCCCTTTGCCCGTATTCCTGTAAAGCCGCGGCTGGATCTCTTCCGGAATGGTTTGTCCCAGGACGCTCCGCAGGTATTGCGTCAGCGAGGGCGTCAGCGATGAAACATAGAGGTCCAGCCAGCCGTCATTGTTGTAGTCGAAAAACCATGAGGTAAAGCTTTGCAGCGGGAGATCCACCTGCAGGCGGGCGGCGACGTCTGTGAAGGTTCCATCGCCGTTGTTATGGTAGAGGAAGTTTTTTTCGCCCCAGTTGGAGACGTACAGGTCCATGTAACCGTCATTGTCATAATCGCCGGCCACGACCGACTTGGTAAAAGCGCTCCGGTCCACACCCGCCTTCGGAGCGATATCGGTGAAGGTTCCGTCGCCGTTGTTGTGAAACAGCTGGCTGGGAGTCAGCTCGTTGCCCACAAAAAGGTCCAGCCAGCCGTCGTTATCAAAGTCGGCCCAGACGGCGGTCTGGCTCATGGTGGCGGGAACGGCCAGCCCGGCTTGCTGCGTCACATCGGTAAAAGTTCCGTCGCCGTTATTGCGAAGCAGCGATTTCCGCATCGGTTCTTCATAGGCGCCGCGCATCACATAGATGTCCGGCCGGCCGTCATTGTTGTAATCGGTCTGAATAATATTCAATCCGCCGAACTGGTCAGCGAGACCCGCCTTCTCGGTCTGCTCGCTGAAGGTTCCGTCGCCGTTATTGTGAAAATAGCGCATATGCTGAATTGCGTTGTAGCTGGAAACCACGACGTCCGGCAGCCCGTCGTTGTCGAAATCATCGACGATGGCGCCGCCCGCCATGTCAAAGATATTCAGCCCCACCGCGGGAGCAATGTCCGTGAATCTTACGGTGTCTTCCGCCGCCTTGAACACATTGGGAGGAATCAGATATTTTTTCGCGACGCCCTGGGGATAGGTTCCGAGCATCATGTTCGCCATGTTCAGCAGCCACCGGACCTCCAGGTCATCGGGCTTCTGCTTCAGATATTCGAGGAATTGCCGGATGGCGTCATGCGCGGCATCCGTCTGCGTGAAATGCGCCTCCGCGGAAAGCGGGAAGATCGAACTGCTGGAGTTATGATGCCGGCACCAGTTTTCGTTTTCTCCCAGCCGCAATTCGGCGATCCCGATTTTTTCCACCATCTCAAGCACGCGGGCTGTTTCTCCCAGCTCGCCGAGAATTTCATACTCCAGGCGGTAATTCGCGATCGCTTTCTGCATATCTCCTTCGTAGCTCCAAAGTTGGGCCAACCCGTCATATCCCATTCTCTTAAGAGCCAGGCTCTGCTTCGCATCCTGAGTTCCCGCCCTCTCCAGGACGTACTGCAGAGCCTTCGGCCCCGCGGCAAGCGCGCGTTTCCGGGAATCCGCGATCAGTGGCAAATCCTGGGAGTAATCCGGAGGCTTCTTGATCAGCCGGAAGAGATATTCAGCCATCGTTCCGCCGGACACATCGGTCGTGGCCTGACTCTTGTCCGTCACGCCATTGCTCGATGTTGAGGAACCTCCCATTCCGTTCTGAGCCTGTTGCGCCGGCAGGGGAAAACCGGAAAGATCCACGCAGGTCAGAACAGCGCCTGCAATTCCGAAAGCGCTCTGCTTGAGAAAGGCCCGCCTGGGAATCCCGGTTCGCATATCGCCGAAAGCCTAACAAGCCGGAACGGCCCGCGTCAAACAAACCTGTCCGCGCTGAGTGGCGAAAGAGGACGGATGAGGGTCTCGCATCTTCCCGCCGGCCGCGGCAATTCCGGTTTGATTGCTCCCGTCCCGGTTGTATGATGGGAACCAGCCGCTGAATGATCGGGGCACTTGAACCTCGATTTCGCCGTCGGCGGACGGGTAGTTGTTAAGGAAACAAATCAAAAATGTCGGACGCCATTCCTCTAGCTGTTCATGAACAGAAAGAGCGCGCCTCAGACAAAAGCGCGACGGCTGCTCCTGTTGCCGAACCGCGGCAAGTGCGGCACTCGGCGCTGGTGCGCGTCACGCACTGGCTGACGGCGCTGGCTTTCGCCTGCCTGCTGCTGACCGGAATCGAAATTCTGATTTCCCATCCGCGTTTTTACTGGGGCGAAACCGGCAACGTCAACATGACTCCGCTGTTTTCCTTCCGCATTCCGTCCTCGCGCGCCATCATTCACAACGGTTACGATTACGTGCTGCCGGATCAGAACGGCTGGAGCCGCGCGCTGCATTTTGAGGCTGCCTGGCTTCTGCTTTTTGCGGGATTGCTTTACCTGGGGTTCGGATTTTTCCGCGGACATTTCCGCCGCCATCTTTTTCCCGCGCCGCGCGAGCTGGCTCCGCGCCGCCTGCTGCATTCGCTGGCGGAGCATCTGCGTTTCCGCCGTCCCGGCGAGGAAGAAGCGTGGTCGTACAATCTGATCCAGCGGCTCACTTATCTTCTGGTCATCTTTGTTCTTTTCCCGCTGGTCATCTGGACGGGCCTGTGCATGTCGCCCACCTTCGAAGGCGCATTCCCCACGGCGGTGATCCTGCTGGGCGGGCGGCAATCGGCGCGGACGCTGCATTTCTTCGTCTCGACGGCGCTGACGCTGTTTCTGCTGGTTCACGTCCTGATGGTTTTTCTGGCAGGATTCCGCAAGCGGGTGGGCGCCATGATTACCGGCCGGATGGAAGAAACAAAGGAGCAGCGATGAGCAGACTTTCCCGCCGCAAAAAGATTACCACCGGCCTGGCCGCCGCCGCGGGCGCCGCCGGACTCGACGTGGCCGCCAGGATTGCGGCGCGCTACGGACTGATTCCGCCCGACGCCGGCACGCTTTACGGCGCCGGCGAAACGCTGACTTACGCCGCCCAGCGGCTGGTGACCCGCCACACGATGGCGCGAGAATTTCCGCGGCACATGATTTCCAAGCAGCCTTTCGCTGACCCCACCGGTCCTCTGGGAGATAAATTTGAAGCGCAAAGGCGTGGCGGCTTCGCGGACTGGCGGCTTGTGGTTGACGGGATGGTCGCGCACCCGGCGTCCTTCACGCTCGACCAGCTCAAAAGTTATCCGATGACCAGCCAGATCACTTTTGTCGCCTGCGAAGAAGGCTGGTCCTACATCGCCGAATGGACCGGCGTGCGGCTCTCGCACATTCTGAATCTTGTCGGAACCGCTCCGAAAGCGCGATACGTTGTTTACACTTCCGTCGAGCCCGGCTGGTGGGACAGCGTAGATATGGCCGAGGCCCTGCACCCGCAAACCCTGCTCACGCTGGGCATGAACGGCGGCGAGCTTCCGGTTAAATTCGGCGGGCCGCTGCGCCTGCGCGTCCCGCGGCAACTGGGCTATAAGAGCGTCAAATACATCGGCCGCCTCACCGTTACCGACGACATTAAAAAGTTCGGCAAAGGCCTGGGCTCCGTCGAACCGGAATACGGCTACGCCTGGTACGCCGGCATCTGAGGGGTATGCCGATTGCACGCATCGCAACCGCAGCGATGGCTGCGCGCAGGATCATTCCATGGGCGATCAAGAAGACCCGATAGCTTATTTTCTCCTCGCCATTTGCGCCGGGATTTACTGGTTCTTCAAAGGCTTCGGACTCTATCGAAAATACCGCCTGCTGGCCGACACCGCGGTCACGGCGGTTCGCAGCGCGGCGATGGGGCTGATCGAAGTTCACGGGACGGTCTGCGACGGCGCGACGATGCAGAGTCCGGTCTGCGACCTTCGCTGTTTCTACAGCGAAGTGAAAATTGACGCCTGGATCATGGACACGGACGGAGGCGGAACCTGGCAAAACGTCACGACCCGGACGAAAGGATCAAATTTTTACCTTCAGGACGATACGGGCAGAATTCTTGTGGATCCCGCAGGCGCGGAGATGGACCTTCCCGAGAGCGGCGAGCGCGTGGCGGGCCAGGTGATCTCAAGGGGCTCCCATCACGCGTCGAGCCCTTCCGACGAGCAGCATTTCCAGACGCTTTCCCTCGCGACGCCCGCGCCCGCCTCGCCCACTGCCGATCCTTCACCCAGCGAGGCCGAACTGCTGGAGTACGTGAAAGAGTCCGTGCCCGGCGCCGCCGCCCATAAGAAATTCCGCGGAATGTACCGACTGACGGAATACAGCATCGTTCCCGGGCAGGCCTTGAGCATCACCGGCACGTGCTGCGAAAATCCATCGCCACAGGACCCGGAGGATCACAACCTTTTGAAGAAAGGTGAAAAACAGTCCACTTTTCTTATTTCCATGCGAAGCGAAAAAGACCTGATGATGAATCTTCGCAAAAGAGCGAAGTGGCACATCCTGGGCGGAAGTCTGCTGTCCGTTGTGTCGCTGGCAACGCTGCTGGTATGGCTGGGCTGGTTCAGGCGGTAAAAGGAAACGCGGACCGCAGACCGCAATCTCGGCGGTCTGCACTACTTGTACTACGCACGCCCCAAAAATAAAAACGCCCCGAAACAAGTTCGGGGCGTTTTCTGAATTTAATCCCGGCGACGACCGACTCTCCCGCGCAGTTCCCCGCGCAGTACCATGGGCCCTGGAGGGCTTAACTACCGTGTTCGGGATGGGAACGGGTGTGACCCCTCCGGTATGATCGCCGGAAAATTTTTAGCGGTCAGCGGTCAGCGATCAGCCATCAGCAAGAATGAAAAGGACTCTTTTCATGCTGACGGCCGACGGCTGAGAGCCGACGGCTTGATTCCTGAATAATGCGGCGTCGAATGCTGCGAAAGCGAAATCAGTTGTCAGCCGTCAGTTTTCAGCAATCAGCAAGAGCGATAAAGCTCCTGGCCGAAAGCTGAGCGCTGAAGGCTGTTGTATGTTGGGTAGAAATTATGGTCAAGCCGAACGGGCGATTAGGACGGGTCAGCTGAGCCGGTTACCCGGCTTACACCTCCCGCCTATAGACGTCGTAGTCTACGACGGCCCTTCATAGAGTTCTCCACGGATAGCGTCCGCGTTTTACTCTTGGGAGATCGGATCTTGGGGCGCGCTTCACGCTTAGATGCTTTCAGCGTTTATCGCTTCCAGACTTCGCTACCCAGCCGTGCCGCTGGCGCGACAACTGGGACACAAGAGGTCTGTTCATCCCGGTCCTCTCGTACTAAGGACAACCCCCCTCAAATCTCCTACGCCCACACCAGATAGGGACCGAACTGTCTCGCGACGTTCTGAACCCAGCTCACGTACCGCTTTAATAGGCGAACAGCCTAACCCTTGGAAGTTGCTACGCCTCCAGGATGCGATGAGCCGACATCGAGGTGCCAAACCGCTGCGTCGATGTGAACTCTTGGCAGCGATCAGCCTGTTATCCCCGGCGTACCTTTTATCCGTTGAGCGATGGCCCTTCCATGCAGAACCACCGGATCACTAGG